>DASYQX010000134.1:0-16221 GCA_036004985.1 Gemmatimonadales bacterium | reverse complement strand
AGGTCACGTACGTGCCCAGCCCTTTGTCGGCCGAGACTTTCGTCAGGGCCGCCGTCAGGGTCGTCTTCCCGTGGTCCACGTGGCCGATGGTGCCGACGTTCACGTGGGGCTTCGTCCGCTCGAATTTGGCCTTGGCCATTGATGCGATCCCCTGGTTCGTTTCTCGTCACGGGTATCAGCTATCGGGTATCGGGTACCGGGTACTATCGACCCGATAGCCGGTACCCGATACCCGGTACCTAGCCTTTCACCTTCGAGACAATCTCCTCGGCTTTGGCTTTCGGCACTTCCTGATAATGACTGAACTCCATGCTGTAGATGGCCCGGCCCTGGCTCATGGAGCGCAACGTCGTCGAGTAGCCGAACATCTCCGACAGGGGCACGCTGGCCGCGACGATGTGCGCGTCGGCGCGCTGCGTCATCCCGCCGATCTTGCCGCGGCGGCTCGACAGGTCGCCGATCACATCGCCCATGTAGTCGGACGGGGTCACGACCTCGACGTCCATGATCGGCTCCAGCAGCACCGGGCCCGCCCGGCGCGCGGCCTCCTTCACGGCCATCGAGCCGGCGATCTTGAACGCCATCTCGCTCGAGTCCACGTCGTGGTAGGAGCCGTCCACCAGCTCCACCTTGACGTCCACCATCGGGTAGCCGGCGAGGACGCCGTTCTCGAGGGCTTCCTTCACGCCCTGCTCGACCGGGCCGATGTATTCCCGGGGGATCACGCCGCCGACGATGTTGTCCTCGAACACGAACCCCGTCCCGGGCTCGCCCGGCTCGAGGTGGATCACGACGTGGCCGTACTGGCCGCGGCCGCCCGTCTGGCGGATGAACTTGCCCTCCACGTATTCGACTCGCTTGCGCACGGTCTCGCGGTAGGCCACCTGCGGCCGGCCCACGTTGGCGTCGACCTTGAACTCGCGCCGCATCCGCTCGACGATGATCTCGAGGTGCAGCTCGCCCATCCCGCTGATGATGGTCTGGGCGGTCTCGGGATCGGAGTGCACGCGGAAGGTGGGGTCTTCCTCGGAGAGCTTCTGGAGCGCGATCGACAGCTTGTCCTGGTCGGCCTTGGTCTTGGGCTCGATGGCGACGGAGATGACCGGGTTGGGGAATCGCATCGCCTCGAGGATGATCGGGTGCTGCTCGTCGCACAGCGTGTCGCCCGTGCGCGTGTCCTTGAGCCCGATGGCGGCGGCGATGTCCCCGGCGCGCACGTCCTCGATCTCTTCGCGCTTGTTGGCGTGCATCTGCAGCAGCCGCCCGATCCGCTCCTTGCGGTCCTTGCTGCTGTTGTAGACGTAGGAGCCGGCATTCAGGACGCCCGAGTACACCCGGAAGAACGTCAGTTTCCCGACGTAGGGGTCGGTCATGATCTTGAACGCGAGGGCTGCGAACGGCGCGTCATCCGAGGCGGGGCGCTCGGCGTAGGTCGCGTCGTGGTGCGGCAGATGGCCTTTGATGGACGGGATGTCCACCGGCGACGGCAGGTAGTCGACGACGGCGTCGAGCAGCGCCTGGACGCCCTTGTTCTTGAACGCGGCGCCGCACAGCACCGGCACGACGTGCCCGGCGATCGTCGCCTTGCGCAGCACGGTGCGGATTTCCACTTCGCTGAGCTCGTGCTCCTCGAGGTACTTGTGCAGGATCGCGTCGTCGTGTTCGACGCACGCCTCGAGCAGCTCGTGCCGCAGCTGGGCCACGCGGGCCTTGAGCGCGTCGGGCACCGGCCCCTCCACGTACGTCTTCCCCAGCGTCTCGTCGTCGTAGACGATCTCGACCTGGCGGATCAGGTCGATGAGGCCGGTGAACAGCTCCCCCGACCCTAGCGGCAGTTGGATCGGCACCGCTTTGACGCCGAGGCGTTCGCGCACCATGCGCAGGCACATGTCGAAGTCGGCGCCCACGCGGTCCATCTTGTTGACGAAGATGATCCGCGGCACGCCGTAGCGGTCGGCCTGGCGCCACACCGTTTCGGTCTGGGGCTCGACACCACCCACCGCGTCGAGCACGGTCACGGCGCCGTCCAGCACGCGGAGGCTGCGCTCCACCTCGACGGTGAAGTCCACGTGGCCGGGGGTGTCGATGATGTTGATGCGGTAGGGCTGGCCGTTGCGCGTCCAGAAGGCGGTCGTCGCGGCGGACGTGATCGTGATTCCGCGCTCCTGCTCCTGCTCCATCCAGTCCATCGTGGCCGTGCCGTCGTGCACCTCACCCAGCTTGTAGGTGCGGCCCGTGTAGTACAGGATGCGCTCGGTCGTAGTCGTTTTCCCGGCATCAATGTGAGCCATGATGCCGATGTTCCGAATCTTTTCGAGCGGCGTCGCGCGGGGCATTGCGTTCCTTTATTCAGCAAAAACGCGGGGCGACCAGGACGCCCACGAGTGGGCCGGTCTCGCTCCGCTGTCATCGGGGGGATTTCGGCCCCCCTCGATGCAGGATCCCTTAAGCCAGGGTCCCGAAGTTGTTGGTCTAGGCGTTTACCACCGGTAATGCGCGAAAGCCCGATTGGCCTCCGCCATCCGGTGCGTGTCTTCCTTTTTCTTGATCGTCTCGCCCTCGCCCTTCGAAGCGAGGATCAGCTCGGCGGCCAGCCGCTCCGCCATCGTCTTTTCCTTGCGCGCCCGGCTGTACAGAATCAGCCAGCGCATCCCCAGGGCGGTGCGCCGCTCGGGCCGCACCTCGACCGGCACCTGGTAGGTCGCGCCGCCCACGCGGCGGGACTTCACTTCGAGCGCCGGCTTCACATTCGACAAGGCCTGCTTGAACACGTTCACGCCCGGCTGCCCGGTGCGCTGCTCGATCAGATCCATCGCCTGGTAGAAGATCCGCTCCGACAGCGACTTCTTGCCCCGCTCCATCAGGTTGTTCAAGAACTTGGAGACGGTCTGGCTGTCGTAGCGCGGGTCGGCCGGCACCGGTCGCCGCACCGCCTTCTTCCGGCGGCTCACTGCCCGGCCGCCTTGGGCCGCTTGGCACCGTACTTCGACCGCGACTGCTTGCGCTCGTTCACACCGGCGGCGTCGAGCGTGCCGCGGATGATGTGGTAGCGCACCCCCGGGAGATCCTTCACGCGTCCGCCCCGGATCATCACGATGGAGTGCTCCTGCAAGTTGTGCCCTTCACCCGGGATGTAGGCCGTGACCTCGAACCCGTTCGTCAGGCGCACGCGGGCCACTTTGCGCAGCGCCGAGTTCGGCTTCTTCGGCGTGGTCGTGTAGACCCGGGTGCAGACGCCGCGCTTCTGCGGATTGCCGCGCAGGTGAGGCGCCTTCTCTTTCTTCTCCACGTCCTTGCGCCCGTGCCGGACAAGCTGATTGATGGTCGGCATACCCCTCGGCCGCGTGTTGGAAAACTTCCGAAACAGACTTGAAAGCTAAGGGGGGACTTTGAGTTAGGTCAACCCCTGCTGGATTCCCGCGACCAGCGAAACGCCCACGGGCTGGCCAGCACACAGCCGGCCGACAGGAGAAGGACGATGGCGTGGTTGGCGAAGGATACGCGGCGGTTTCGGCCCAGGTCCAGATTGCGCTCCGGGTCGCGGGCCCCCGACGTCATGGATCCCGAACCCTCCGGCCAATGCCACGGAAACATGGGCCCGAGTGGGTTGAGGGGCACCCTCACGCCCGCCTTCCACCGGAGCATCGCCGGCGTGTGATCCACCACGTCCGGCAGCAGTGCGCCGGCGATGACCACCCCGAAAAGCAACCGCACAGGAGGCCGCACGGCGATACACCAGGCCGTGGCGAGGGCGGCGCCCGCGACGATGTCGATCGTCGCGGGCATGGGATAGCCGTGCTTCAAGCCGTCGAGGACCCCGTGTGTGAGCAGGCCGGCGATGCAGCCGAGGATCAACAAACCCACCCTCGGCCGTGCAAGGCCGTGCTTGGTCGCCGCAGCGTGGGCGACGCCGGCTCCAGCAATGACGTGGAAGACTACGCCCATCGCTGGCGCCCCCCTCTTCTTTACAGCGACTCAGCGCGCCGCGGTCGCGAGATCCCTGATCACGGCGACGAGCATCTGCACCTTGGCGGGGTCGGCGGGCACCCCGCCGCCGATCGTCCTGCCGTCGACGACCAGCATTGGACCCTGCCCACTGCCCGTCAGCTGCGCCGCCAGCTGGGTCAACGCGTCACGGCGCTGCTGTCCCGACATCCGCTCTGCGCGCGCCAGCTCGGCGCGCGCGGTCGACACCTGAGCGACCGCCATCCCGCTCGACCGTTCGAGCTGATCCAGATACGCCCGCGCCAAGACGAAGCTCGTGGGCCAGACGAGCTTTTGCTGATCCTGGGCGTTCAGGTAGTCGAACCGCACCAGCTTCGCCGCGTCGATCTCGTTCTGGGAAATGAAGGCGCTTGGCCGCAGCTCGAAAATGTCCAGTCCGCGGGCGATCTCCGAGCTCACGATGTAGCCGTTGTACCAGTAGGCGGACCACGACCCGGCGCCCACGAGCTTCGTCGAGTCCATCGGGCCGCGGTCGAAGTAGGCGATCTCCTTGGGGTGCGCCGGATCGGTCCAATCGAACACGGAGATGCCGCCCTGGTACCAGCCTTGCGCCATGATGTCCCGCCCGGGGATCGGGATCAGCGTGCCGTTGTGGGCGACGCAGTTTTCATTCGCGGTCTGGGGCGGCGCCAGCTTGTAGTAGCTCTTGAACGTCATCGTGTTGCCCGACCGCGTGAAGATCGCATCCGCTCCCCACTCGGGCTTGTCGGTCACGCGGCACCGGGGCTGCAGGCCCCCGCCCCACTCATCGGTGAACAGGATCTTGGTGCCGTCGTTGTTGAACGTCGCGGAATGCCAGAACGAGAAGTTCGAGTCGGCCACGGCGCCGATCCGCTGCGGATTGGCCACGTCGCGGATGTCGAGCAGCAGGCCGTAGCCCCCGCACGCACCGCCCGCCAGACCGATCGCCGGGTAGACCGTGATGTCGTGGCACTGCGTGGGTCCGGGGCGTGGACCGGGCCCGCGGTTGGGAGGAATCACGATCAAATCCACGATCGTCTGGGTGTTGGCTCGGAGCGTCGCCGTGTCGGCAGCCGTCGGCACGCCCGTCCCGCCGCGTGCCTTGACGATGCTGTCGAGGCGGAAGCGGATGAACCCCGGGCCGAGGATGATGTCGGTCCCGTTGATTTGCGCGGTGAATCCACCGGCCGCCCGCGCTGAATCGGCCGCGCGCTTCGCCGCCGCGATATCCTCGGGCGCGTCGCGGTGTGTGGGCGCCCGCACCAGATCCTGGAAGATGCGCGGCGAGCTCACGATCCGCGCCTGCTCCGGATGCGCCAGCGGCACCTGGATGACCTCGATCCGGAAGAGTGCGGTGTT
Source organism: Gemmatimonadales bacterium (assembly GCA_036004985.1). Classification (GTDB taxonomy): domain Bacteria; phylum Gemmatimonadota; class Gemmatimonadetes; order Gemmatimonadales; family GWC2-71-9; genus 20CM-2-65-7. The sequence continues at coordinate 10,896 of DASYQX010000134.1, read as the reverse complement.
CGGATTCGAGTCCGGGGGAGCCGCCGAACACCCCGCCAACTCGTTGGGAGATCGGACCGGCGCCGAGCCGGACACGTAGATGTACACGTTGTCCGTGTCGGTCGGCGACGTCACCACCGTGTGCGTGTGCGAGCCGCGGCAGGTCTGCACGTCGGTGATGTGGCGGGGGTTCGCGATGTCGGTGATGTCGAAGATCCGGATGCCGCGCAGCCGGTCGTGGCTCACCGTATCGGGTACGCCCTGCGTGCCGCAGTCGGTGCGGCCGTTGAGGGCCTCACCCGACACGAACAGGAGCTTGCGGTACACCGACACGTCGCTCTGCGACCCGGGACAGACGAACGCCTTGTGCAACCGCGGACGCCTGGGATTGGAGATGTCCCACACCTGGAGGCCGGAGAAGTTGCCCTGAATGACGTACGACCCCGTAAACGTCAGGTCCGAGTTGATGTACTGGAAGTCGCCCGGGTTGGCGCGGTTGATGAACTCCCGGGAGGGCGGCGTCGTCGAGACCAGGCGGAGGTTCCAGGCGGCCTCGGCGGCGTTCATCCACCCGGCGCGGAGTCCCACGCGCGGGTCGGGGCTGGGCGGCGTGGTGGACATGTTGAGCTGCGAAGCCGTGGCGCACGCCGCGACGGTCAACGCGAGGGTCGCGAGCAGGGATCTCGAATTCACATGGGGCTCCGTTTCAGGGCGTCGAGCATGAGCGTCATGCGGTTGATCTCGGTGGTCTGGTCGGCGTTCACGTCGGCGGCGAACCGGAAGACCGGGCCGTCCTGCGCCGCGCCGGGCGCGCTGAGGAGCTGCGCGACCATCGTGAGCGCCCCCTGGTGGTGCTGGATCATGAAGGTGAGGAACAGCCGATCGAACTCGCTCCCGCGCGCGGCGTCCAGCTGCGCCATCTGCTCGGGCGTGAGCATGCCGGGCATGAGCATCGGCTGATCCATGCCGGGCATCACGTGGCCGCGCGGGTCGGCGGGCGGCACGAACTCGTTGTGCTCGCGGAGCCAGCGCTGCGCGAACGCGATCTCGTCGTTCTGGGCGACGACGATGCGCTCGCACAGCGCGCGCAGCGACGGACTCGCGCCGTGCGAGGGCGCCCAGCCGGCCATCAGGATGGCCTGGGCGTGGTGCCCGATCATCCCGGCCAGAAAGTGCACGTCGGCCGCCGTATAGGGCGGGGCCTTGGCCTGCGTGGCGGGCGAGATCGGAGCTTGCGCGGGGGACCGCGGCGCGGCGGTGGCACACGCCACGGTGACAATCACTACCGCCGTGGCGCCTACGGAGAGGCGATGAAGCATTCCCAAATCTACGCCCGCTCTCGCAGTGAGGGCAGAGCATTGCCGCGGCGTTGCATCAAGAAACTCCACGGCCGGTGGAGCGTTACGCGACCCGCTGAGGATTCCAGGTGTGGGTCTCAGCGCGAACGTACCGACTCCACGAGTAGAGCGCATCGTAGACCACAAAGCCGTGGCGCAGCTGCTCGTGGTCGTCGCGGAAGTTGTGCGACAGCCCGAGCGAGATCGCCAATAGCCCGGCGGCCTGCGGCGCGAGGTCGACGCGGGCCGTGTCCGCCCCACGGACGATCGTGGCGAGCTCCTGCAGCGCCGGATCGTCGAGCCGGTACTTTGTCAGCAGTGCGTCAAATGTGCACAGTGGCCCGTCGTGGCTGAGCTCCACGCCCTCGATGTCGAACGGGATGGCGTTGAGCTCTTGGGCGAGGCGCGGCACATCGGCTGCGGGGGCGAAAATGAATTCCGGCGTCGCGTCGATGAAGCGCGCGATCAGCCAGGGGCAAGCGATACGGTCGATCTTGGGCCGCTCGCGGGTGATCCACTTCATGGGACCTCCTTGGTGACCTGCTGCGGAGCCTAGGGAGCCGTGAGGCGGGCCGTGTGGCCTTTTCGGCCCGTGGTGCTGAACGCGGCGACGCGGACCGTCCCGCGGAACGGAATCGGACCGCGGACTAGGGGGCTGCGCACAGTGGGCTCGGTGCCGTCGGTCGTGTAGCGCAGGGTGAAGCCCGGCAGCTCCACGCTGCAGTGCACCACCCCGCGCTCGGCCTTCAGACCGGGTGTGGGGATCCGATAACTGACCCCCGGGACCTCGCGATCGAGCCGGGGCAGCTCGCGCTGGCCGACCACATTCACCAAGCGGGACCACGCCTCCCGGTAGAGCGAATCCGCCCGGGCCGGGGTGGCCTCCCTGGCCCAATCCGGGTCGGGCGCCCACGCCCGCTCGGCCAGCCCGAAGATCTTCGGCACCATCATGTAGTCGAGCCGTCCGTCGCCGCCCAGCGTCTCCGACCACAGGTTGCCCTGGATCCCCAGGATGTGGGCCCGGCCGTAGTCGGTGAGCCGGTCCTTGCCGGCAAACACGGCGGGATCGAGAGCGTTGCCGCGGCGGTCGACGCGGGCGTTGCGGTAGTAGTCGAGCGGAATGAAATCGAACGGCTTGCGGAGGTCGACGTAGCCTCCCCAGTCGAGCCCCGTCTCCTCCGGATTGGGATTCCACGCGAGATCGAAATAGAGGTTGGTCACGGGACTCAGCACGACGTCGTAGCCGCCATTCGCGAGGCGGTAGGCGAGGTCCTCAGCGCCCCAACCGGGGACGTTGTTCCAGACATATGGCCGCCAGCCGCGCTCGGCGAATCCGGGATTGACGATCACCGCGGGCCGCCCATCGCGCCGGGTCTTGCGCACCGCGATCTCTTCCCAGCCCGAAGGGACGAGGCCCTGCGCCTTGAGGATCTGCTCCACCCGGCCGTAGAAGACGAACCAGAGATCGTCCACGTTCGTGAGGCCGTGCGCCTGCATGTAAGCCTGCACGGCCGGCGACCCTACCCAGACCCCGGCCGGTACCTCGTCGCCACCCATGTGGATATTGCGGAGGGGCGCACCAGCCTCGCGGTGCATCGCGACGAGATCGCCCACGACGCGCTCGATGAATCCATACGTCGACTCGAGCGCCGGGTTCATTACGTTGTCGGGGTAGCCCTGGACCGACCTGTACTCCGAACGGTCTTCCGGATCGGTGAGCCGGTACTGCGGGTTGACCTGCATCGCCTTGATTGCGGCGCGCGCGTGGCCCGGCATCTCGATTTCGGGAATGATCTCGATGTGCCGCGCCGCCGCGTAGCGCACGATCTCGACGTAGTCGGCATGCGAAAAGAACCCGCTGCCAAACGGGCGGTCCACCTGGGGACCCGAGCCGAAGGCGGGCTGCAGGAATCGGCGCGAGTCGAGCGTGTGGCCGCGCCGGGCGCCCACCGCCGTCAGCTCGGGGAGGGTGGGGATCTCGACCCGCCAGCCCTCGTCATCCGTCAGATGGACGTGGAGGACGTTGAGCTTGTAGCGGGCAAGGAGGTCGAGCGTGCGCAGCACCGCGGATTTCGGCTGGAAGTTGCGGGCGACGTCGAGCATGAACCCGCGGTAGCCGAAGCGCGGGGCGTCCACCACCCGGATCGCAGGCAGGGTAAGTCCGGCGCGAGGTGTGGGCGCGGGCAACAGGCTGCGCAACGACTGGAGACCGTAGAAGACGCCGGCCGGCGACGCGCCCACGATGCGCACGCCCTGCACGGGATCCACGACGAGCGAGTACGCCTCGGCCGAGGCCTGGCCGGCGACGGGACCGACCTCGAGTCGCAGCGGCGGGCCGCCACCGCTCCGCGTGCTGCCGAAGTAGGGGCGCAGGTACTCCGCCGCGAACGTCGCTTCGTTCTTGAGTGCCTCGGGCGCTTCGATCGGCGGCAGCGCCGTCAGGCGCAGCGAGCCGGCTCCTTTCGTCACCTCCACCGGCGTCGGGAACACCGGTGGCAGCTCGTTCGCGGGGATGACGCGGACCACGGAGTCGAGCGCGAACTGCTTCTCGGGCGTCACCACTCGGCGCTCGATAGGGGCGGCCACGTAGTCGCGCAGGGGGACGCCCACGTCCTTGGCGTCATCGAAAACGATGTAGGGACCCTGCGGCACGAAACTACGGTTGGGGAGGAGGTCGGTGAGATACGGGATCCGAATGCTGGCCCCTGGGGCCAATCCGGCGAAGCTCCCCCCGGCCGCCGGCACGAGGCGGTGCAGGTCGGCCATCACATCCTCTATGATGAACCCGCCACCGACGGTTCCCGGCCCCGCCCCGTGGAGGGCGTTGTAGTAGATCGCCCAGCCACTCGGCGGGAGCGGCTTCGTGTCGCGGTTGGTGAGCGTGAACGCCGCTCGAGAGGCGCCCCAGTCGTTCGTGATGCTGTCCCCCACCAACTCCCAGCGGAGCTGAAGAGGGGGGGCGGTCTGGGAGGAAGCGGAGTTGGCCGTGACGGCCAGCACGAGTGCAGGGAGCAGGAGTCGCGCGCGCATGAGGGAGATTAGGCGCCTATTGGGGGACGTGTCCAGGGCCACGGCGCGTCGAGTCCTCGAAGCCGAAGAACCGGTCCATCAGCCAGGTGCCATCCCCCTGCCGAGCGAGAACGGCCACGTACCTCCCGAACTCCGTCATGCGCGCGCCGCTCGAGTCGCTCCAAGATTGTTCGAAGGCGCCGAACTCCGTGGCGTGATCGGGCGCGAAGCGTCGATTCGCGACGATCAACCGGAGATCCATGTCCCTCAGGGACGCCCAGTTGCTCTGCGCCATCGCCGCCAGCTCGGCGCGGCCTCGCACAGTGTTGAACGCCGGCCATTCGAAGACCGCGGTGTCGGTGAACAACGCGGCATACGCCTGGGGGTCGTGAGTCCGGTACGCCAGCACCAGACGCGCGTTCAACGAGTCGATGCCGGCCGTCGCCTCGCTTGACGACCGACAGGCGAGAGCCGCGATCCAAAGGGATGCGGCCACCAAGACGCGCGTCGTCATTTGGTCTGCACCGCATGCCCGCCGAACTCGTGGCGCAACGCGGCGACCACCTTGGCGCCGAAAGACTCCTCCTCGCGGGAGCGGAACCGCGCCAGCAGCGACAAGGTGATGACCGGCGCCGGCACGTCGAGGCGCATCGCCTCCTCGACGGTCCAGCGCCCCTCCCCCGAGTCCTCGACGTAGCCCCGGATGGCGGCCAGCTTGTCGTCCCGCGAAAACGCTCGCTCCGCCAGCTCGTTCAACCAGGAGCGCACCACGCTGCCGTGGTTCCACAGCTTCGCGATCTGGGCGAGCTGGAGTTTGAAGTCCTGAGAGGCGTGCAGGATCTCGTAGCCCTCCGCATACGCCTGCAGCAGGCCGTACTCGATCCCGTTGTGCACCATCTTGACGTAATGGCCGGCCCCAGGCGGGCCGACGTGGGCGTAGCCCTCGGGCGGCGAGAGGCTCCGAAAGATCGGCTCGCAGTGCTGGAAGGCGGCCGGCGACGCGCCAATCATGAGGCAGTAGCCGAGGGTGAGGCCCCAGATCCCGCCGCTCGTCCCGGCGTCCGCGAACTCGATTCCGTTCGCCTTCAGGGCCGCGGCGCGGCGCAGCGAGTCGCGAAAGTTTGAGTTGCCACCGTCGATGACGATGTCTCCCTTGGCGAGATGCGGCACGAGCTGCTCGAGCGTGGTCTCGACCGCGCCGGCCGGCACCATCACCCAGACCACGCGCCGCGGCGCGAGCTGCTTGGCCACGTCGGCGAGGTCCTTCGCCGCCTTGACCCCCTTGCCGGCGTGCGCCTTCATCGCGTCGGCGCTCGAGTCGTACACAATGACCTCGTGCCCGCCCTGGAGCAGCCGCTTCACCATATTCCCGCCCATGCGGCCCAGCCCGATCATCGCCAGTTGCATCGTCGCCGCTCCCCTGATCAGTAGAAGGTGATTCCGTAGCCAGCAGAATAGCCTCGAATCGCTCGGTGGTATAGGATTGGGCCACTTCATGGCCACTGTCCACACCGGGCTCTACGTGATCATGGGCGTCTCCGGCTCCGGAAAGAGCCTGATCGGGGCGCAGTTGGCGCGCGCGCTCGACGTCGCGTTCGTCGAAGGCGACGAGCTGCACCCTCCGGACAACGTGCAGCGCATGTCGGCTGCGATTGCGCTCACGGACGACGACCGCCGCGGTTGGCTGCTAGCGATCGCGGCCCGGCTGCGCGAGGCGCGGCGCGCGGGGATCGGCCTCGTCGTCTCGTGCTCGGCGCTCAAGCGGAGCTATCGCGATCTGCTGCGCTCGGTTGGCGACGCGAACGTGCGTTTCGTGTATCTCGCGGGGAGTCGAGCGCTCATCGCCGAGCGCATGGCCAACCGCCGCGGGCACTTCATGCCGCCGTCTTTGCTCGAGAGCCAGCTCGCGATTCTGGAAGAGCCGTCGGCGGACGAGCGTGCGTGGGTGTGCGACACCCGCGAGGCGCCGGCCGCGATCGTCGCCGACCTGGTGAGGCGCGCGACATGAGCGCGAACACCCAGCTGCTACTCCTGGCGCTCGGCGCGGTCGTGGCGCTGATCGTCTTGATCGCGCGCTTCAAGCTGCACCCCTTCCTCGCGTTGATCGCGGTGTCCCTCGCCATGGGGAGTGCCGCCGGAATGCCGCTCGGCACGGTCGTGAAGGCATTCCAGGACGGGGTCGGTGGGGTCTTGGGATTCATTGCGATCGTGGTGGCCCTGGGGACGATGCTGGGCAAGTTGATGGCGGAGTCGGGCGGCGCGACGCGCATCGCGACCACGCTCATCGCGCTGTTCGGCGAGCGGCGTGTGCACTGGGCGATCATGGTCGTCGCCTTCATCGTGGGCATTCCGGTCTTCTTTCAGGTCGGCTTCGTGCTGCTCGTTCCGCTGGTGTTCACGATTGCCCGTCGCTCCGGGCTTTCACTCGTGAAGATCGGCATTCCGTTGGTGGCGGGGCTGTCGGTGGTGCATGGGATGGTGCCGCCGCATCCGGCGGCGATGCTCGCGGCCCAGGCCTACCAGGCCGATGTCGGGCGCACGATCGCCTACGCGATCCTGGTCGGGCTGCCGACGGCGGCGCTGGCCGGCCCGATCTTCGCCTCGTGGATCGCGCCGCGCATCGTGCTCCCCGCGGAAAATCCGATCGCCGCACAGTTCGCGAGTGGGGGTGGCGGGGACGACCTTCGGCGCTCCACGCCGTCGTTCGGCGTCTCCCTCTTCACCGTGCTCCTTCCGGTGATCTTGATGCTGTGCGCGAGCGCCGCCGACGTCGCGCTCGACCCCGCGAGCCCGCTCCGCTCGGCGCTCGACTTCGTCGGTGGTCCGATCGTCGCGCTGCTCCTGGCGCTGCTCTTCTCGTCTTGGTCGCTGGGATACCGGCAGCACTTCACGCGCGATCAGATCCTCAAGTTCGCCAACGACTGCCTCGGGCCGACCGCCACCATTCTCCTCGTGATCGGCGCCGGCGGCGGGTTCAACCGGGTGCTCGTGGAGAGCGGCGTGGGCAGCGCGATTGCCGACGTGGCCGTGGGATCGCACACCTCGCCCCTCCTCCTCGCCTGGACCGTGGCGGCGCTGATCCGGGTGGCCACCGGCTCGGCGACCGTGGCGATGACGACGAGCGCCGGCATCGTCGCCCCCATCGCGCTGGCGACGACGGGGACACATGCCGAGCTGTTGGTGCTCGCGACGGGCGCGGGTTCGCTCGTGCTCTCGCACGTGAACGACGCGGGCTTCTGGCTCATCAAGGAGTTCTTCAACATGACCGTGCCGCAGACGCTGAAGACGTGGACCGTCGCCGAGACGATCATCGGCGTGGCGGGATTGGGGTTCACCCTGTTACTCGGTCTCCTGACGGGGTGTGCGCCCCGTGAACAGCGGGCGCTGAGCGCGGCGGGGTGGATCGATGTGACGGCGACGCTCGATCCCGCACGAACCCCGGTGTACGAGGGCGACGCACCGATGAAGTTCGACTTTCTGAAAGAGATGCGGAGGGGCGACGTCCTGACGCTCTCGGTCTACTCGATGGGGGCGCACAGCGGGACGCACATCGACGCCCCGATGCACTTCATCGCCAATGGCGCACCGATCGACCAGGTGGCGCTCGACCCCCTGATCGGTCCGACCCGGGTGATCGACATCCCCGACAGCGTGCAAGCGATCGACGCTGCCGAGCTGAACCGGCACGACTGGCGGGGCGCGACGCGCGTGCTGTTTCGGACGCGGAGCACGCTGCGCGGCTGGATGGACTCGTCCCGGTTCCATCGGGACTTCGCCTATATCGCACCTGACGCGGCGCAACTCCTCGCGGACGCGGGCGTCGTGCTGGTCGGCGTGGACTACATCTCGGCGGAGCAATTCGGCGCGCCGGCGCCGAGGACGCATCAGATCTTGCTCGGGCGCGGGATTCCCATCGTGGAGGGGCTCGACCTGCGCCCGGTTCAAGCGGGCGACTACGATGTGATCGTGCTGCCGCTCAAGGTGGCCGGGCACGAAGGGGCGCCGGCGCGGGCAATCGTGCGCAAGAGGCTCACCGCCTCACGAACGTGAGCCTGTCCACTGGGCGCGCTCATCGGGATGCCACCGTAACCAGGTTGCCGGCGGCGAACATGGCCGCCGGCGAGATGACGCGCTCATCCAGAGGGATTCGAGAGCCGTAACGCTGCTGCATCCGCCCTCGGACTTCCGGATCCGACAAATCGAAGTCACGGAGCCGCTGCAGGCTCCCGATCTGTACACCCACCGCGCGGTCATAGACCTTCCACACGAGCTCGGAGCAGTAGAGGCGGGTGTCCGACCATTCAAAGGTGAGATCGTAGGGGCGCCGTTCGAACGATTCCGCCGCGCTCCGCAGTTTGGCGATTGTCGCAGGTGTGAGAACATGCTGCGCATCCCGCAGCCGCTTCACGACATAATGCCCGCCCTGGCCACGCGCAGTCCATTGGTCTAACGGCGTGTACCGCACCGTGGAAACAGCTTCAAATACGTAGGGCCGTCCACGACGATGCAGAATCATTCCCATGTGGCTGTAGGGCGAGTGGGTGGCTCGCTGGATCGCAACGCTCTGCGATGAGCCGGACGTGTGAAAGATGAGGTCGCCATCCTGTACGGCCGGAGCGGCGGCGCCACCGCAGGCTGCCAGCAGAAGTGCGAACCCACAGGAACCGGACCTGATGCGAATCCCGCGGCGCGTTGCGGAAGGATTCATTCCCTAATCTATGCCGGCCACCAGCTTCAAGCGCTTATCAGGCCGCGAACCGACCGCGACCGCGCGATGTCGCGCCAGCGACCGCACAGATCGGCGGCGGCCTCGGGCCACGTGGGAAATGCGAACTTGAAGCCAAGGGCCGCCAGACGCCCGGGAACGACCCGCCGGCTCTTGAGCACCAACTCGGTCTCGGTTCGCATGAAGTACGCGCCGAGGGTCAGCATCCATCGGGCTGCAGGTAGCCCGAACGGGGTGCCCCAAACGCCGCGCAGTGCCCTCATGAAGTCCGCATTGGGCAGCGGGCTCGGAGCGGCCAGGTTCACGGGGCCGGAGATTGACGCGTCGCCGATGAGGAACTGTACGGCGCGGATGAAGTCCTGATCGTGAATCCACGACATGTACTGCCGACCGTCCGCAGCCTTGCCTCCCAGCCCGCGGCGCACCAGGCCGAGGAGTGTATCGAAGATCCCACCGCGATCCGGACTCATGACCATCGCCGACCGCATCAACACTCGGCGAGTGTGCGGCACGACCGCCGCCGTGCAGGCCCGCTCCCACGCTTTCGCAACCTCAATACTGAAATGCCACGCCGCGGGGGCATCGCGTTCCGCGCCACCGATCTGTCCGGTTGCCTCGTCGTTGGGCGCGTCGAATCGATGAGCGTAGATCGTGGCAGTACTGGCTTGGAGCCAAACGGGCGGCGCGGCGGACGCCCGGGCAATCGCCGTGGCCACGGCCGCCGTCGAGGTGAGCCGCGATTCCATGATGGCACGCCGGTTCGCAGCCGTGTAGCGGCAGTTGACGCTGCGCCCGGCGAGATTGATGACCGCCGTGGCGCCGTGAACCTCGTCAGCCCAGGCGCCGATAGCTGCCGGATCCCATGCCACGACTCGCCAAGGCGCCGCGCGTGGAGACCGACTCAGTACGACTACCTCGTGACCGTCGGCGTGGAATGACCGTGCCAGGATCGTGCCGACTTGGCCTGAACCACCGGGAATGACGACCTTCATGTACTCACGTGTTTGGGTCTACGGTTCAAAGTAACGTTGGTTGACACACATAGGCGCGGTCGCCGGTCTCTAGGCGTCGATGAGCTCCAGGAGATCCCGGACGACAAGGCTTGGTTCGGGATCGCCGGGGTGGCGGCCACGGCCAGTGCGATCAATCCAGATGCTGGCCAACCCGGCGCCGGCGGCGCCGCCGATATCGCAGCGCAGGCTGTCCCCAACAAAGACGACGTCGGACCTCGGCGCCCCGATGGCGCGTAACGCCTGCTCAAAAAGTTTGCGTGAGGGTTTGATGCTGCAGCTGTCAGAAGAAAAAACAGTCGTCGCAAAGAGAGGCAACACGCCCGCCCTCGCAAATTCGTCGAGCCAGGGTCCCTTGCGGGAAATGATGTTCGCGACGACGCCGAGGCGATGCGTGGCGGCCAAGCGTTCGAGTGCCAGCGCGTACGTCTCGGAAACCGTACCGCGTTCATGCTCGGCGATGACGCGCTCGAGCAGCTGCAGCTCGACCTCGGGCAGGTCGCGGGTCGTGGGAAGGACGCGGAGCGTGTCCAGCACGGCGGGAAACGAGTCGTAGCGAGCCGGATCCTCATAGATCACGCCGAGGGCTTCGAAACACGCAAGCACGCCGTCCTGCACGACCCCAGCACCGAGTCGGCGGCCGCCCAGGGCGCGGTAGGTCGCCGCGAAGTCCTGCTCCGGACCGAAGCGATCGCCGCCGAACATGAACGTCCCGTTCATGTCGAGCAGAACGACCGCGAAGCGGGAAAGCATCAACCTGAGGCTCCCCTAGGGCAACGCTTGGGTCCGCCTAGTTGAGCCGAACCGACGCAGGCCGCGTCGCAAGGCTCACCTC
>DASYQX010000133.1:0-5721 GCA_036004985.1 Gemmatimonadales bacterium | reverse complement strand
GCACCGGAACCACGGCTCGCCGGCCGCCGATCCGAACCTTCGCGTACCAGCCGTCCTGCACCAGGTAGCAGATCTTCTCCGCGGCAAGATCGCGCTCGCCCCACGCCCGGAACTCCTCCGCCAGCCGACCCACCAGGCGCGACACCGCGTCCTTGGACAACGGTCCCTCGCCCAGGAGCGGCGCCAGCGCACCGCGGATCCGTCGCGTGTTCGCGCCACTGAGGTACAGACCCAGGATCGCCTGATCGACGCGGGACGTCCGCCGCTGGTAACGCGGGATCGTCGCGCTCTGCCACTCCCGCCGCTCGCCCGCCGCCTCGCCCACGCGCGCTCGCGGCATCGCGAACGTCGTCGCGCCCAGGCTCGTCGTCAACGTCCGCTCGCGCGCCCCGTGCCGATAGCCGCGCCGCTCCTCCCGGCGTTCCGATCGGCTCGCACCCAGCGCCTGCTCCAGCTCCTCTTCCACCAGCACCTCGATCACCGACCGGATCCTCTCTCGCATCCGCGTTTCGATGCTGTCGCGCTCGAACCCTTCGACCCTGCTATCCTTCGCCATGGCGTCATCCTCCGGCACCCGCCGCCAAGCGGGCGCAGTCGAACTGCTTTGAACTGCGCCGGATGATGACGCCTCTTCTACTTTTCCACCACCTTCACGACACTACCCGCATGTGCGTCGCACTACCTTGTGTGGGAGAACCAGCACATGATCCTGCTCCATGCCTCCGAAGAGTGGCTCCGCAAAGGGACCTTCGACAATCAGCTCACGGGCTCCTTTTCTGTGGACGATGACGACCGTGTGCAACAGGGGTAACCAATGCGACCGATCCGTCCCCGGCCACCAACCCCGCCTGACAATGACTCGCTCAACGCGCCCCAAGGACGAGTTGACCGTACTAGGGCGTCCGATCGTGCCCAATGGTCGAGCAGCGGGCGCGGTAAGCCGCTGAGGCTGTGTGGATGAGGGACGAAGCGGGACGGTCCGGCCGATCGCGCTGACATCCGGCTGCGACTGAAAATCCGCGTGTCGGCGGTTCAACTCCGTCCCAGGCCACCAACCCAATCTCCTTTCCGCAGCAAACGACTTAACCGGACGCACGAAGGGGCGTCCGATCCCTCAGCCAGCTGACCTGCCGTGAGTTGCGCCGACGGGCGCACAGGTAGTGATGGCAGGCACTCACTTCGCGCTGCCGTCCGCGTAGGGTTGCGATCGCCCACGCGAACAGGGTGGGTACAGGAGGGCCGATGAGGAAAGGTCTTTGCATCGTGGCGATCGTCGCGGCGAGCGCGTGCTCTCGCGACTATTCGCAGTCCCCTTCTGGCGTCGACGAGCCGGGTGTGCCCCTCTCGGAGTCCGGAAATCGCGTCACCGCGCAAGCGGACTGCAGCTTGACGCAGGGTTTCTGGAAGAACGACGAGGAGGCCTGGCCGGTCGAAGAGCTGATCCTGGGCGGAACCACGTATACGAAGTCGCAACTGCTCGCGATCCTGCTGGCCCCCCCACGTGGGGACGCCACGTACATTCTCATCCACCAGCTCATCGCGGCGAAGCTCAACATAGCCAATGACGCCGACCCGACCGCCATCGCCGATACCCTGGTCGCGGCTGACGCTTGGCTCGCCGCCAATCCCCTCGGCTCGAAGCCCACGGGGACGGTCCGCGAGGACGGACTGGCCCTGGCGGCTCTCCTCGACGACTACAACAACGGGGTGACGGGTCCTGGCCACTGCGCCGAGCCGTCCCCCACCCCGTTCCCGACGCCCACCCCGGTCTAACCTTGTTTCCGCCAGGCCCGGCGTCGCGTCGGGCCTGGCGGACGTGATCAGCGCACAATCCCTCCCGGATTCCTTCTGGTGCCGCTCGCACGACGGTGCTAGGCTGGCGCAAAACCAGGAGGGATCCGATGCGGAGCCCGTGGCTGCGGTTGTCGCTGATCCTGGCCATGGCGTTCGTGGGCACCGAAGCATCCTCCAGGCCGCCGGGCGACGATCCGCCCGCCGACGGCTCCGCCCTGGACACGCCGCAGCTCGCTCTGCCGTGCGGGAGCCTTGCCGGCGCGAGGTTCAATCTCGAGCCGCGGCCGGACCCACTGCCGCAAGATGGCACCGCGGTGGATTTTCTTCCCGACGGCGGTCTGGGCGGCGGCGATCTCGTCGTGGGCGCCGCGAACGACATGCGTCTGCTGACCTCTGGACAGGGAGTCGCGCCGGATTTCCGGGGCGTGCCGGGACTCAGCAGCCAGACCGGCTTCTACGTCCACACCGATGGTTCGGATCCCAATCCGTGCACGGTCGATCTGGAAGGCGGACTCGCCTCCGTGCCTCATCCGGTTTCCGGAAACCCGCTCGTCGGCGTCGGGTATCCGGCGGTGGCGGCGTACCCGCCCGGACAGAGCTTCTATGTCGCGGACACCCGGGTGGGCGAGGGCGAGACAAGCGAATCGGCGATCGGGGTCTTCCGGACCACGGCGGCAATTCTCACCGACCCGGCGCGGTGTCCGCCGGGCACGCTGTCCGAGAGTCAGTCGAGACAATGCTGGCCGACTCACGCGCTGGTGGATCTCGGAACGACGTTTACCCGCTTCAACCAATATCCCCATCTCGCCATCGACGAACGCGCTCTGGGGACCGGGGTGGGCGCCGGCAATGTCTACATCTCCGGCACCGAGATCGGGCTCGGACCGGGACACTCCTCGATCTTCCTCGTCGCGTGCCGGAACGACCTGTCCGCTTGCTCGCCGCCCGTCACGATCAGCGGAAGCGATTACGCCGGCCTGTCGCACGTCTCCGTGCGACCCGATGGCGGGGTGACGGCGACGTACACCGTGCAGACGGGCGGACTGACACCGACGCCCACGACCGCGGACATCAAGTACGTGGCGTGCCTACCGCGCGGCGCGCCCGCGGCGGTCGTGTGCGCCCCCGCCACCCTGATTGCCCGGGAAACGCAGGCCATACCGTTCAGCGTGTTCGACGCGCAGGGACCGCTGGACTCGAACAAGTTCGTGCTGAACACGTTCCCCCGGCACGTCCATCGTCAGGACGCCAACGGAACGGAGACCTACGTCGTCTGGGACCGGTGCAAAGTCTCGACCGCGGTTCCGTATCCGGGGCTGACCTTCGTCGGCAGGTGCGTGGACTCGGACATCATCATGGCCGCCTCCGCCGACAACGGACGGACCTGGCGCTTCGCCGGGCTCGATACCAGCGCCCAGGACCAGTTCCAGCCGTGGGTGTCGCGGGATCGCGCGACCAACGTGATTCACATCGGCTACTACACGACGAACGACGACGTGCTGTTCCAGCATCGGGCACGGGTCGTGCTGCGACAGATTCTCCCGGGTGGATCGACACCCGACCTGCCCACGGCGGCCGACGTGGTCACGACCGTTCCGATCGAGCCGAATGGGGATCCGGTGCTGCAGGGGATCTTCATCGGGCATTACCTGGGCGTATCGGCCCGCAGCGGCGCTTCGGGGATGCGGGTCTACGTGCACTACACGCACACCGCGGAGCTCGGCACCTACAACGGCGTCAGCGATCCGGAGCAGAACAACCACTTGAGCCGCATCGACTATTGAGGACGCCGACATGCAGCATCTCTGGTCGGTCCGCACGCGCTCCGTGGCCACGATCGCATGCGTCCTCGCCGCGGCCGTCGCGACACGAAGCCAGGATGGCAGCGATGGCCACCGTACGGCGTCCCGCGCCGCCGGTGCGCTGCTCACGGCGAACGGCGCGCCGATTCCGCCTTTCGGGCTGATCGGCTACCTTGCGTCCTCCCGGGCTCGAATACTGCGACAACACTCGAATCACCCGATGCTCCGAGCGATCGCCCGGAGGCTCGGAGAGCCGGTGAACGACGGCGCGCCGGCTCCGGAGGCCGCGGTCTCCCCGGCCGCTTCCGCGGTGCCGGCGCCCAACGCCGTCGTCGCCGGCTGCGGCGGCGGCGTGGGCACGCGGTTCAATCTCGAGCCGCGCGTGGCCCCCGCCGTTGCCGCGCAGAACGGTCCCGACGTCGATTTCCTGCCGGGGGCCGGTCTCGGTGGCGCGGACCTCGTTGTCGGCAGCGCCAACGATCTGCGAGGCTTGTTCGGCGGCATCGGCGACAGCACCACCGGTTACTATGTCCACCGCCGGGCGACCCCCAATCCC
Source organism: Gemmatimonadales bacterium (assembly GCA_036004985.1). Classification (GTDB taxonomy): domain Bacteria; phylum Gemmatimonadota; class Gemmatimonadetes; order Gemmatimonadales; family GWC2-71-9; genus 20CM-2-65-7. The sequence continues at coordinate 1,569 of DASYQX010000133.1, read as the reverse complement.
TGCTCGCCCGATTTCGATGGGGGCTTGCCCTCGTTCCCGAGTCGCCTCACCGGCGAGGTCGTGTTCGGCGGCGGCGATACGACGCTCGAGGCCGACCCGGCGAGGAACGCCGTCTTCGTCGTGGACACCCGGTTCGGATTCACCGTCTCGACGCTCGGGCTCTTTCGGAACGCCGGGGCGCGGCTCACCAATGCCGTGGCCTGTCCCGACGGCACCCATGACGGCCCGGCCGCCGCCTCGTGCTGGCCGGTCCACACCGACGTCAATCCGAGGTCGGACGCGTTGAACGTCTTTCCGCACCTCGCCGTGGACCCACGGCCCATCGGAAGCGGCCCCGGGGCGGGGGACGTCTACACCAGCAATTCGCTCAGCATCCTGAGCGGAGTCTTCACCGTGCTCACCGCGTGCAGCAATTCCCTTTCCGCCTGCTCGCCGGCGATCGTGGTCAGCGGTGGAGACCGTCGCACGCAGCCTTCCCACGTCCGCGTGCGGCCGGATGGTGGCGTCACCGTCACCTATGTCAACGTGGAGGAAGGGCCCGCCCCGGATTTCCGGCAGTTGTACGACATCAAGTATGTAACCTGCGTGCCACAGGGGGCGCCCCTCGTCCCTTCCTGCGCGCCCGCGAGACTGATCGTGCGGGAAGACCAGCCCGTGCCTTCGAGGGGAGGGGGCCTCGGCGGCGGGAGCCTGGCGGCGGCGAACTTCCTGATCACGACTCATCCGAAGCACGAACACCGGGTCGACCCGAGCGGAGTCGAAACCTACGTCGTGTGGGACCGCTGCAAAGTGCCCAACATCCATGGCGGCGACAAGTGTCCCGATGCCGATATCCGCATGGCGGTCTCCAGCGACAACGGCGGGAGCTGGGCTTTCGCCACCGTGGACGACGGGGGTGGCGATCAATACTTTCCGGCCGTCCGGACCGACGGCACCAACGTCGTGAACATCGCCTACATGAGCGCGCAGGAGGACGGAGGCATGAATCATCGCGCCCGGGTGGTGCTGCGCCAGATCAGCCCCGGGGCCGCGACCCCCGATCCCGTCTCGCCGGCCGCGCTGATCACCCTCATCCCGATGGATCCGTCGGCCGACTTCTTCTTCGGCGACGCCTACATCGGCAGCTACATCGGGATCGCCGCCCGGCTGACGGCCTCGGGCCGGCACGCGTACGTTCATCACACGCATACCGCAATGAACGGCCTCTACAACGCGGTCCCGGCGCCGGAGCAGAACAACCACCTCAGCCGATTCGACTACTGACGGTCGGCCGGCCCCAAGCCCCGCGCTTTCTGAGTGGTAGACTGCGCACTCCCCATGACCCGAGGTATCGTCGTACTCTTCGTTCTCGCCGCGCCGTTCGCCGCGGCCCAGGAAACCGACGCGACGCTGCTCGCCCGGGCACGCGCGATCCTGGCGAGAGCCCCCCTGATCGACACCCACAACGACCTGCCCAGCATGTTGATCGAGCGCAACGACGGCGACCTGGCCGGCCTCGACCTCGGCGTCGTCCACCCCGAGCTTTGCGCCGACATCCCGCGGCTGCGCGAGGGTGGCGTGGGCGCACAG
>DASYQX010000132.1:0-35156 GCA_036004985.1 Gemmatimonadales bacterium | reverse complement strand
GGTGATCGGTCCCTGCACGCCGTCCACCGTGATCTCCGCGTACGTCCCGGCCAGGGTCAGGGCCATGGCTTGCGGGACGGTGATGTCGAAGTCCACGACCGAGGGCGCGCCCATCCGGCTGCTCGACTTGACCGTCACCGTGTTGCCCACCAACGACACCTCGATGCGGCCGCGCCTGCTGTGCTCGGCGTGCACCTTCACGCGGTTCTGCGTCCACCCATGGACGACGATCGCGCCGCCGAAGTTATTGACCGAAAGGCTCGCGCCGGCCGGTACGGCGAACGTCGTATCGGTCTGCCCTTGCACGGGGGCCACGGGGGCCAGCGAAGCCAGTACAGCGGCGGCGAGCGTCGTCAACATGCTGCTATCCTCCTAGGACTGTGCCGTGGCGATTGCGTTGACCCGCCGCAGCAGCTCCACCTTGCGCCGCATCGTCTCGGCCAGATGGCGATTCAAGTATGTGTTGTTCGGATCGACCGCGAGCGCACGCCGCGCCTCGGCAACGGCCCGGTCGATGACGGCCAGGTTCTCCTTCACCACGCGCACGGTGGCCGTGTCCAGCCGGCTCTCGTTCTGCGCGAGCGCATTCTCCAGTTCGGCGATCGCCGCGTCGGTGCGACCGGGCCAACTCACGACCTGCACGCCGCCTCTCGGCCCGCCGTCGACGGGCTCCCGTGGCGGCTCCAGCGCGAGCCGCACCGCGGCGCCCGAGAGTAACACGAGGGCCACGCTCGCGGCGATCAGCTGGGGCACACTGAAGCTCAGCCGGCGGCGGGGCAGCGCGACGACTTTCCCCGCGCCGATCCGTTCCGCCACCCCGGGCCAGAGGTCCGTCCGTGGAGGCCGGTCTTCCAGCGACTTGGCGCGCGCCACGACCCGGCGCAGCTCCGCGAGCGTCGTCCGGCATTCCCCGCAGGTCGCCAGGTGTGCCTCCAGCGCCGTCCGATCCCCGCCGGCGAGCTCGCTGTCGAGATACTCTGACAGGCGGTCAGTCCACTGGTCCTTCATATGACTCTCCCTTCAGAATTCCCGCGTACCGCTCCCCGCTCACCGCTCACCTCTCCAAATGTTTTCTCAGCGCCATCCGCGCGTGATGCAGCTGCGATTTCGACGTGCCCGGCACGACGCCGAGCATGCGCGCGATCTCCTCGTGGCGATAGCCCGCCACGTCGTGCAACACGAACACTTGCCGCGCCCCGTCGGGGAGGCGGCTGAGCGCCTCCTCGAAGTCCACCGTCATCTCCGGGGTCTCGCGCCGCCCCGAGATGCCGTCCAGCGCGTCTTCGTCGCTGCGATAGCGGCCCCGCTCCACCCCCACCGCCTTGCGCCGCGCCAGGACCACGTTGACCGCCAGCCGGTGCAGCCACGTCCCGAACGCCGACTCCCCGCGGAACGTCGGCAGTTTCTGCCAGGCCCGGACGAAGATGTCCTGCGTCAGGTCGTCCGCCTCGTCGGCGTCGAGCATCCGGCGCACCAGACTGTGGATGCGGGCGACGTGGGTGCGGTACAAGCGCTCGAAAGCGCTGCCGTCTCCGCTCGCCGCGAGTGCTGTATCCGCCGCTTCCGCGTCCGCAGCGACCGTGGGTTCGTCCCGGGTCAGAGGTCCCTCGAGAGCCTGTGGGGCCATGCAGCACGTTGGATAGCGAGGCCCGGTAAAAGGTTGTAGAGCAACCGCCTAGGCGCCTATCCGCCTGAGGCTCCCCAAGTTATCCGCCCGGTTCTCGTGCTTGTAGCCGTTGTCGATCCAGGCCGGAATCCGCCGCGCCATCAGGTGCAGCAATACGGCGACCTCGAAGATGATAATGGCTGTCAGGGTGATCGCTACGTGGTCCGCCACCCACAGGGCGAAGCCGGGCCAGACGTCGAACGCGCGGTCCAGCAGCCAACTCATCACGTTCGCCAGCGCGTACGCCAGGGCGAAGAAGGATATGAAAAGGAAGCGCCGGACCACGCGCTGGGCGAGCGTCATCGCCTCGTGGTAGGCTCGGCGGAGCCGGTCGACGAATGAGGAATGGCTTGTGAAACGCAGCCGCTCGGACCCCGGTCCCCTGGCGACCTCCAAGTCCCGCACCGGCTCGGGGACGCAACGCTCGCCCACGTCCGCGCAGACCTCTCGGACCTCCTGCGGCAGGTGTGTCTCGACCCCCCAGCCGAGGATGTCGCCCAGCTGGGCGACGGCGCGGCCGTCCTGGAAGGTGACGCGGGCGCGGTAGACCGCGTTCAGATTGCGGCGGCTCGGCTCGACGGCGTCCTTGAGCGCCACCAGGTGTCCGGTGGCGGTCTTGTAGAGCCGCGCGTAGTGAAACTCGTCGAGCTCGCGCGGCTCCGTCATGCGCGGCCCGCCCTCGATCCGGTAGAACAGATAGTCGAGGATCAGCAGGGTCTCGCGCAGCGGCTCCGGGTAGACGCGGTCCGGCGTGTCGTTCGGCGTGTGGATCTTGCCGCCGAACACGATCGGCGAGGCCTTCCCCGGCCGCATCGCGACGAGCGCGGTGGCGGGAATGCGGAGCGGCGGCGTGTACGGCCGCCCTGCGAGCCGCGCCGCCACCTGCCGCACCGCTTCGCGGGTGCGCGCCACGAGTCCGTTGTTCACCTCGAGGAACGAGACGTGGTCGGTCGTCCCGCCGGCGAGGAAGTTGTTGTACTTGATCCCGTGGAGGTGCGCCGCTTCCTCGAGCAGATCGTTGAGCGAGTCGTAGTCGCCGAAGGGGATCAGGACGCGGATGAAGTCGGCGCCCATCGTCTCGCGCGGGATGTAGAGGCGCCCTTCACCCACCGAGTCAACCGAGACGACGGCGCGGATCAACCGGAGCCGCTCGGGCGTAAGCGTGCGCACGTATTCCCGCGACCCCGACACGCCGAACCGGTAGCTCGCGAGGGGGAGCAGCGCGATCGCGACGGCGAGCATCGTCCAGTCGCGGTAGGTGAGCGCGAAGTTGCCGGCGAAGAGGCCGAAGGAGAGCAGCAGCTGGGAGAACAGGCCGATGAGCCCGCACTCCTCCGACCCCGCGAAGAAGTAAACGTGGGTGAGCTTGGGCCGCGTCGCGGCGCGCAGGTCGGTGAGCAGATACTGCTTGAGGATCTCTTCGCCGGTGGTGTTGTCGTCGGCGCCGGGACCGCGCCAGGTGTCGTAGTGGGCGACGAGCACGACCTGCTCCGCGCTTTCGCCGGGCACCGTGAACAGGTAGTTCCAGCGCGTGGTGCGCACCGCCCACTTCGACAGGCGCTGGCGCTCGATCTGGACGCGCCCCGACGACGGCGGGAACTCGCTGGCGACGCGGTCCACGAAAGCGTCGAGCTGGCGCTCGTTGCTCTCGTTGCGCGCGCGAGGGTCGAGCTCCTTGCAGTCCTGCCGGATGTGCTCGAGAATCTCCGCGACCCGCGCGTCCACCGAAGGATAGCGGGCGTGTATCTGATGCAGGCTCTGCTCGACTGAGGGCATTAGATTGGGGCGCTATGGTGCCGGATATTCTAGCGGTTCTCGGGGTGGGCAGCCTGCTCGGCTTCCGCCACGCCTTCGAGCCCGATCACCTCGCAGCTGTCTCGACCCTCGCCACGCGGCAAGGCCGAGTCTGGGGCGCCGCGCGGCTGGGGCTCGCCTGGGGCATCGGGCACACGGCGACGGTAGGCGCGGTAGCACTGCTCGTCATCGCGTTGGGTCTGCGGCTCCCGCCGGCGCTCTGGCCCGCGGCGGAGCTGGTCGTCGCGGCGCTGCTGGTACTGCTCGGCAGCGCGGTCGTGTGGCGCTACGCGCGCGGCCGCTGGCACATGCACCTGCACGTGCACGATGCGGCACCCCACTTTCATCTGCACAGTCACACCGCCGGGGCCGGCCACGGCCACGCGCATCAGTCAGCCGACACTCGCCGGTCGCTCGGCTTCGGCGTAGCGCACGGGCTCGCGGGCAGCGGCGCGATCGCCGTGTTGCTCGTCGCCGCGGCGCCGGACCTCGAACGGCGCCTCGCCTACTTCGCGGCGTTCGGGGCGGGGACGATGCTGGGGATGCTGGCGGTGTCGGTGACGCTGGCGGGGCTGGTGCGACTGGCGGCGGGACGGGGAACGAGATGGGCGACGGTGTTACATGTGGGATCGGCGGTGGGGAGTGTGATTGCAGGGACGCTCCTCGCCTGGCGAGTCGTTGGGATAGGCAACTACTAGACGCACAGACGCACTGCGGGAAGCAGGTTGCCGGGGACGGCAGCGACCCGCGCTCATTCCTCCAATTGTACGCCCTGGACCGCGGCGATCACGACAGTCCCGGTCAGGTGCCCGGTGACGTTCGTCATCGTGCGAAACATGTCGGGGATGCGGTCGAGCCCGATCAGGATGCTGAGGCCCTGAATCGGGAGGCCGGTGGCCACGAAGGCCGGCATCAGGCTCACGACGCTGGCGGCGGGCACGCTGGCGACTGTGAGAGAGGCGAGGAAGACCGCCGCCCCCGCTTGGAACACCTCACCGAAGCCGAGGGGGACGCCGTAGAGCTGGGCAATGAACAGCACGGCGACCGCCTGGAAGAGGGCGCTCCCCGCGCGGTTCACACTCGCGCCCAGCGGGAGGGCGAAGCCGGCGAGAGGGCGCGGGATCTTGAGGTCGCCTTCGGCCGCCTGGAGCATGGTGGGCAGGGTGGCGATGGACGAGGTCGTGGAGAAGCCCATCAGCATCGAGGGGAAGGCGGCGCGCAGGAAGCGTCCCGGTTCGAGCCGCGCCATCACGGCGACCGCGGGAATGTAGACAGCGCCGATGAACATCGTGAGGCCGAGGATGACGGCCACGATGAACCAGGCCATCGCCTTGACGACACCCCACCCGAACTGCGCCACGATCGGGGCGACGAGGGCGAAGATCCCGATAGGGGCGAGCAGCAGCACCCAATGCACGATCTTCACGAGCGCTTCGGTCGCCCCGTCGGCGAGGTCGGTGAGCGCGCTGCGCTTGTCCTCCGGGAGGGCGGCCGCCGCGATGGCCAGGAACGTCACGAAGACGATCACCGGGAGCAGGTTCCCATCCACCGCGGCCTTGACCGGGTTCGCCGGAATGAGCTCGACGATGAACCGCGCGCCGGTGGGGATGTCCTCGGCCGCTTTCTGAATGAAGCTCGAGTCGGCGACGGCGGCCTGGCGCAGCGCCGTCTGCTCTTCGGGCGTCATGCGACCGAGCGGGAGGATGACCGAGCCGACGGCGAAGCCGATGACGATGGCGATGATCGCGGTGCCCCAGAAGAATCCCAGCGTCCGGATGACGAGCCGTGCCACCGACCGGAGCTGCCCGAGCTTCGCGATGCCGGCGAACAACGCCGTCGCGACGAGCGGAATGACGACCATCTGCAGCAGGTTGAGGAACAGGGTGCCGATCGGCCGGAATCCTTGGGCGACGCGCACCAGCTCCGGGTGCCCGCGCTCCGCGAGTCCCGCAGCCAGCCCCCCGAGTATCAGGCCGGCGCCGAGGCCTACAAGCATCCACAAGTGGTGGCTTCTCATAGCACCTGCGCTATAATACCGGGCACCGATTGCCGGAGGAACGGTTGGCACACGCGCAGACGACGACCCCGAAGTGGGCCCTCATCCTGGGCGCCTCGAGCGGGTTCGGTGAGGGGGCCGCCCGGGCGCTCGCAAAGGCGGGCTATGATATCGCCGGCGTCCACCTCGACCGCAAGGCCGGACTCGAGCACGTGGCCGAGATCCGGCGGGACATCGAAGCCCTGGGACGGAAGACGCAGTACTTCAACGTCAACGCCGCCGACGAGGAAAAACGCAACGAGGTCCTGGCCGAGCTGGCCAAGCAGCAGCTCAACGTCGCCGTCCTGCTCCACTCCCTGGCCTTCGGGACCCTGAAGCCGTACATCGGCGGCGACGTGCTGAACAAAGCCAACATCGACATGACGCTCGACGTCATGGCGCACTCGCTCGTGTACTGGGCCCAGGGCGTCGTGAAGCACGGGCTGATGGGCAACGGGGGACGCATCTTCGCGATGACGTCGTCCGGCTCCACTCGCGTGTTCGCCACGTACGGCGCCGTGTCGGCAGCCAAGGCCGCCCTCGAGTCGCACTGCCGCCAGCTCGCCCTGGAGCTCGCCCCGCACGGCATCGCGGTCAACGCGCTGCGCGGCGGCGTGACCGACACGCCGGCGCTGCGGAAAATCCCGGGACACGAGAAGCTCATCGAGATCGCCACGCTGCGGAACCCGCACCACCGGCTCACCACCCCCGCCGACCTGGGCGGCGCGATCATCGCCCTCTCCCACCCCGGCGCCGACTGGATCACCGGCAACGTCATCAACGTGGACGGCGGCGAAGAGATCTCGGCGTAGCGTCGGGTGCCTGCTCCGTCGTTGGCATCGGCGCGGCGCGCGCTGCAGGCGTACCGGCCCGCGGAGGTCGCGCTCGAGCCGGGGATGATCCCCGCCGCGGTGGCGATTGCGCTGCGCGACGGCAACGAAGGGATCGAGGCCCTGTTCATCCACCGCGCCGAGCGTGAGGGCGACACCTGGTCCGGCCAGATCGCCTTTCCCGGCGGGCGGAAAGAGCCGGGTGATCCCGACCTACTCGCCACCGCAATCCGGGAGACGCGCGAAGAGATCGGGCTCGACCTCTCGATCGCAGAGCGGCTCGGTGTGCTCGACGACATGCACCCGCGCACGCCGGTCTTGCCCCCGGTCGTGGTTCGGCCGTTCGTGTTCGGGCTCGTCGAACGGCCGCGCCTGACGTTGGGCGACGAGGTTCAGGACGCGTTCTGGGTGGCGTTTGTGGCCTTGGACGCCCCGGGCGTACGCCGGGAGGTCACGATCCAGCATCGCGGGCTGACTCGGACTTTCCCCGCCTATGTCGTGGGGAATCGCACGATTTGGGGGATGACCGAGCGCATCCTGACCTCGCTCCTGCGGCTGGTTTTTTAGCCTCTCAAAATCCACAAGTTCGCTTGACAGTATCTGATAATTAGCTTACACTAATTGTCGATATCTCTACTCATCTAACTGGCGTTACCGACGCCGGATAGCCGTTCGCCGCTGGCTGTCAGCCCGACAGGGAGAATCGGCATGCACGCAACTGTTCGCGACTCCCAACCACCGCTCACGCGGTCGGTCGAAGACTATCTGAAATCCATTTATCACCTCACCAGCCAGGGCGGCTTCGCGACGACGAGCGACATCGCGTCGATGCTCGAGATCGCGCCGCCCTCGGTGAGCGGGATGATGAAGCGCCTGTCGGAGACGGGTTTGATCGAGCACGTGCCCTATCGCGGTGTTCAGCTGACTCATCAAGGCCGCCACGCGGCGCTCCAGATGATCCGGCGCCACCGCATCCTCGAGGTCTACCTCACGCAGCAGCTCGGCTACGACTGGGGCGACGTGCACGACGAGGCGGAGCGGCTCGAGCACGCCGTCTCCGAGACGCTCATCGATCGCATGGCTGACGCTCTGGGCAACCCCCGCTACGATCCGCACGGCGCACCGATCCCGACGGCCGCGGGGGAAATCGAGGAGGCGGAGCTGGTGACCCTCGCCGACGCGCGGATCGGAGCCGACGTGTTGCTCCGCCAAGTGGGTGACGAGAACCCCGCCCGGCTCCGCTACCTGGCCGAACAGGGTCTCACGCCGGGGACGCGGCTGACGGTGCTCGAGCGCCAGCCGTTCAACGGGCCCGTCACGGTGCGCATCGGCACCGAGACGCGCGTCGTGGGCCAGGAGCTGGCGCTGCTGCTGTTCTGCGACGAGGTGGCTCCGTGAAGCGCATCTCGCGCCGCGAAGCTCTGAAGCGGAGCCTCATCGGCCTCGCCGGTGCTGCATCCGCGGCGTCGGTCGCCAGCGCCTCGACGCTGGGCGCCCACGTCGATCCGCACGCCGTGATGAGCGGCGGTCTGCCCGCCGGCGCGGGGCTCGACCCAACGACGTTTCTCACAGAGTTCGACTCCGGCGTCGTATCGAAGCGCCCCAGCGGCCAGACGGTGCGCGAGTACCGCATCACCGCCGTGGACCGCACGATCGAGATCATGCCGGGGCTGTTCTACGCCGCGTGGACCTTCAACGGCCAGGTCCCCGGACCGACGCTGCGGTGCACCGAGGGAGATCTGGTTCGGGTCCACTTCAGTAATGCCGGAACGCACGACCACACGATGCACTTCCACGGGTTCCATCCGGCCGTGATGGACGGGGTATTCGAGCAGGTGCCGCCGGGAGGCACGTTCGTCTACGAATTCGAAGCCCGCCCGTTCGGACTCCAGCTGTACCACTGCCACACGATGCCGATCAAGCGCCACATCGCGAAGGGGCTGTACGGGGCGATGATCATCGACCCCAAACAGGGGCGGCCGCCCGCGCACGAGATGGTGATGGTCATGAACGGCTTCGACGTGAACTTCGACGGCGAGAACGAGGTGTACGCCGTCAACACGGTGCCGTTCGCGTATCAGGCCAAGCCCATCGTGCTGCGGCGCGGCGAGCTGAACCGGATCTATCTCGTGAACGTGCTCGAGTTCGACCTGCTCAACTCCCTGCACATCCACGCGAACTTCTTCCATCTGTACCGCACCGGCACGTCGCTCGTGCCGCAGGAATTCACGGACACCGTATCGATGGGCCAGGGCGAGCGACACATCCTCGAGTTCACGTACGACAAGCCGGGGAAGTTCATGTTCCACGCCCACCAGTCGGAGTTCGCCGAGCTCGGGTGGATGGGGCTGTTTGATGTAAAGGGTGAGATCGCGTGATCCGCTCCCGCACCTTCTGGTTCGCCCTGCCCCTGGCGCTCCTGGCCGTGTTGTCGCTGGTCGTTGTGAAGGGCGGCACACTGTCGCGCCTAGCGCGCGGTCTGCCGCCCGTCGAAGAACTCACGGTGGACCGCACGCGCCTGACGCCGGGCCATATCACGCTCGACGTCGTCAACGGCGGGCCTGACCCGGTCACCGTCGCGCAGGTCATGGTGGACGAGGCGTTCTGGACCCACACCATGACGCCCGACCGCACCGTGTCGCGCCTGGGCCGGGCGCGGATCGACATCCCGTACCCCTGGGTCGAAGGCGAGCCGCACCACATCAAGCTCGTTACGGCGACGGGGATCACGTTCGACCACGAGATCGCGGTCGCGACCGAGACACCGACGGCCGGCGCGGCGTATTTCCTGACGTTCACCCTCGTCGGCTTGTACGTCGGCGTCCTTCCCGTCGCGATCGGGCTCCTGTGGCTGCCGTTCCTCAAGCGGCTCGACCGCCGCTGGATCCACTTCGCGCTCGCCCTCACCGCGGGACTGCTGCTGTTCCTGGCCGGCGAAGCCCTACACGAGGCATTCGAGACCGCGGAGCGCGTCGCGGGAGCGTTCCAGGGGACGGGGCTCGTCCTCCTGGGAGCGCTGGGGACCTGGCTCGTGCTTCAAGCGTTCGGGGGAACAGGGAGGGGGGAAGGGGGAAGCGTGGATCGGCTACGCCTCGCGTTCCTCATCGCCCTCGGCATCGGCCTGCACAATCTCGGCGAGGGACTGGCAGTCGGCGCGGCGTACGCTCAGGGCGCCGTGACGCTGGGCGCGTTCCTTATCGTCGGGTTCATGATCCACAACACCACCGAGGGCCTGGGCATCGTGGCGCCGATCGCCCAGGACAACCCCTCGCTCAAGACCCTCGCGCTCGCCGGCCTCCTCGCCGGCGGTCCCACGATTGTGGGCGCCTGGCTCGGTGGCCTCGCCTATTCCCCGGTCCTCGGGACGGTGTGCCTGGCGATCGGCGCGGGCGCGATCCTCCAGGTGGTGGGAGTGCTTTACAAGGTCGTCGCGAGGGAAGCGGGTGAGACCGTCTGGTCACCGCTGAACGCGATGGGAGTGACCGCGGGCCTCGTGATCATGTACGGGACGGGGCTGCTCGTGGCGCAATAGACGGGGACCTGGAAAGACTAGACGCACAGACGCACAGACGCACAGACGCACCGCGGTGAACGGTGAGAGGGATCAGGACGAGCTTGTCCCGACCCCTCGTTCCGGTTTTCCGCTGCGCGTCTGTGCCCCTAGTCGTTGCACGTCCTACGTACTTCTAGCCTGCTCCAACGCCTTCAAGATCGCACTGAGTCGCCGGTCCCTTGCCGCCCGAAGCAGCTCGACTTTTCCCGAGTATGCCTTCTCGATTGCCTGGGTCAGCGCCCGCTGCTGGGCCGGCTCGAGCTTCTGCCAGGTGGCGAGCTTCCCCTCCCACAGCCGCTCGAACGCCGCGAGGAGATGCTGTAGGAAGGCCGTGACCCCGCGGTCGCCGGCGGCGAGGTGATAGGTGAGGTGGGGCCCCGCCGACGCCCACCCGAGCGCGGGGCCGAGCGACACGGCGCGATCCAGGTCCGACACGTCGATCACGCCGGTCAGCACCAGATCGATGCACTCGCGCCAGACGGCCGCCGCGATGCGGCCCACGACGTAGCCGGGCACCGGTTTGCGCACCAGGATCGGCATCCGGCCGAGTGCGCGCAGGTACCCCGTGGCGCGCTCCACCGCGGCGGGCGACGTCCGCCCCTCCGGCACGATCTCGACGATCGGAATCAGCTCGGGGGGGTTGAGCGGGTGAGCGATCAAACAGCGGTCGAGCCGCCGGCACCGGCCGAACACCTCGATCGGGAGCAGGGTGCTCGAGGAGCTGGTGAGGAGCGCGTCGGGCCCGGCCACCTGCTCGATCGTGGCGAACAGCTTTTGCTTGACGAGCGCGTCCTCGGTGACCGCCTCCACCACCCAGTCGGCGCCCTGCACCGCTTCGAGCAGGCTGCGCGTCTGGGTCAGCTCGAGGAGACCGCGCTCGACGATCCCCTGCGTCGCTCGGCCGAGGGCGACGAGCGCGCGGGCGCGGCGGGGAACGTCGGCGAAGGCGCGCTCGGTGGCGTCGGTGTTGGCGTCGAACGTCGCCACCGGCCAGCCCGCCGAGGCGCACAGCGCCGCCCAACCGACGCCAATGTCCCCGGCGCCGATCACGGCGACTTTCCCGGGCATGCTCATACCGCGGCCGCCTCGCCCACGAGCCACGGCAGGACGCGCTGGAACAGCAGCCGCCGCACCAGCTCGGGGTGCACGTCCAGGGCGACCCGCGTGAGTGATCCCTTGGGATCCGGTCGGGTGCGCCCGCGGTTGTCCTCGGCGCCGAGGTCCACGGTGAGCCGCAGGTCGCGGAACTTCAGCACGTCGGGCTGGATCAGCACGGCGATCGCGAGCACGTCGTTCACGACGGCTCCGTTCAGGTCTTCATGCTCCCGGTGGAACTCGAGGTAGAACCGCAACGCCTCCGCCAGCCAATGGGCGGTGGGGTCGCGGACCTCCAGCAGTCGCTCGATCTCGCTGCCCCGCACGACGAGCCGGCGCGTGACGTCGAGGCCCACCATCTCCGTCGGGAGCTCCGCGGCGAGCACGACCGCGAGCGCCTCGGGGTCGCACCAGGCGTTGAACTCGGAGTGGGGGGTGGTGTTGCCCTTCGCCTCGATGTTGCCGATCATCGCGATGTGGCGCGCGACCTTCGCCCGCACGAGGGCGGGTTCGGTCCGCAGCGCGAGGGCGAGGCTCGTCACCGGGCCCAACGTCACGAGCGTGACCGGCTCGGCCTGCGCGGCGAGGAGGCGGTCGAGTGGCTTCACGTAGTCGAGGATGACCCCGGCCGGCGGCAGCTCGGCGTGGCCCAGCCCCGAATCCCCGTGCGTCTCCCGCGCCACGGCGAGGGGGCGCTTGAGCGGCCGGCGCGCGCCGATCGCGATCGGCGCGCGCTTCCCCACGCGACGCAGGATCTCCACCGCGTTGCGGTGCGCGTGCTCCACCACCGTGTTGCCGTAGGAGACGGAGATGCCGCGCACATCGAGCTCGGGGGACGCGAGGGCCAGCCACAGCGCCAGGCAGTCGTCGATGCCGGGGTCGGTGTCGATGATGATGGGGAGCGGGGAGCGGGGAGCGGGCTGGGTCACGGCTATAGGCTAGGGGGCGCGAATCTCCTTCGCAATGGTTTCGTGCAGCCGTGTGAACTCCGCCGCGCCGCCGAATCCAAAGATGCGCTCGATGATCCGTCCCTCGCGGTCCAGCAGCACCGAATAGGGGAGCCCGCGGTAGTGATAGGTCGCCTTCATCCGGCCGCCGCCGACCAGGATCGGGAACGGCGGGCGGTACTCGCGGACGAACGCCCGCATCTTCCCGTCGTCCACATCGTCCGAGATCGCCGCGATGTCGAAGTCCTTGCGACCGAACTCCGAGTACAGCTCCGCCATGTGGGGGAATTCTTCGCGGCACGGGTCGCACCACGAGGCCCAAAAATTCACCAGCGTCACCTTCCCGCGGTACTCGGCGAGGCGCACGGTGTCACCCGCGAGATCGGGGAGCGAGAAGGCCGGGCCGAACGGGTCGCGGCCGCGCGTCGGCGCCTGCGCCAGCAAGGAATCGGGATCGAGCAGTCGGAGGGTGCCCCATCGGTCCACGGCGACCGCGGTCGCGGCCGCGCCGAGCATGCGCGTGGTGACGATCCGGCCGGTCGCGGGGTCCAGCACGTCGAGACGCAGCCGCGTGGCCGCCGAGTCTTCGCCTCCCAGCGCGTAGAGTAGGCCGTTCGGGCCAATCGCGAGGGCGATGTTGACCAAGGCGTGGGCGACGCGGATCTCGCGGCCGCGCGGCGGCAGAAAGTGCGGGTCCGTCTCCCGGCGGAACAGACCGCGCTGGGTGCGCCACAGCGTCGCGCCGGTCAAGTCGAACTTCACGATTTCATCGCGCACCAGCGGGGCAAAGTAGATCGCGGCGTCGGATGGAAGGCCCACGGCGACCGGGCCGGCGTTGACGAGCTGCGTGAGGTAGGCGACCTCCGGGACGTGGATCGCCCCGATGCCCTGGGTCGGCTTGCCGAGGGTATCGAGCAGCCAGAGCAATGGATCGCCGCCGTCTTCGGCGACGAACTGGACGAAGTAGGGCGAGCGCGAGGCGACAATCCGCGCACCGCCGGTCGCGTACAGCGCGGCGGGGAACGGGCTTTCCCATTCCCGCACCGGATGGCCGGCAGTGTCGAACACGACTCCTTCGCCGGTGCGTTCTGTGACGAGCAGCCGGGGGGGGGGGCCCGGGGGGCCCTGCAGGGGCTGGACGGCCATGGGAGTGGCGAGTCGGGGGTCGGCGATGGTGCGGACGACGCGCAGCCTGCCGTCGAGTGCGACCAGGCGGCTGTGCTCCGGGTCGGGCGCCCAGGTGATGCTTCCGACGCGGGCCGTTGGGGAGCGGCCCAGGAACAGGAGCGTGAACCCGCTGGGCGCCGGGCGGCACGCGGCGACTGCCGCGAGCGCGACCGCGACGCCCAGCGTGCGGCGCATCAGGTGGCAGCTTCGATCGTCTTGATCTCGATCGTGTGCATGCCGTGGCTCAGCCGGTGGACGCCGGTGACCTTCACGCGGGCTTCGGCGAACGGCTCGAGCCTCGGGTTCTGCGCATCCGCGGGCTTCGAGCTGACGGGCATGTAGATCGTGCCGTCGGAGCCGAGGATGGCCAACGCGACGCCGGCCTTGGCGCACGCCGACGCGCACGCCTTGTGCGCGGCGCCGGATGCGCCCATCGAGACGTAGCAGTTCACATCGATGACCTGGCCGTTGAGCGTCATGTCGTTGCCGGCGGCGGCGGCCGGCTTCGGCTGCTGCGCGGCGAGCGGCAGTGCGAACACCGCGAGCAATGTGGCGGCGGGAAGGATGCGCTTCAACATCGGGCACCTCTCGGATAAGGGTATACCGAATACGTCCGCAGGCTGATACCCGGATTGGGGTATATTGGGCGCATGAACGACGGCTTTCGCACACTGATCGACACGTTCGGCAAGGGCTGGGAGCGCGGTGACGCCGGGACCGTGACCTCGGTCTTCACGGACGACGCCGTCTTCCTCGAGACACCGTTCAGCCAGGCGGACCGCGGTATCGCGGCCATCAGCGCCTACTGGAAGGACATCCCGTTGCACCAAGCCGAGATCAGCTTTTCGTCGGGAGAGATTTACGCGGCCGGACCGTGGTTCGCTACGGAGTTCCGGTGCACCTTCCGCCGCCGCCGTACCGGCGAGCAGGTGGACGCGAGGGGGGCGATCTTCTGCGAAACGCGGGAGGGGAAGATCTCGGAAATGAGAATGTACTGGCACCGGTATGCAGGGGGTAAGGAAGAGCCAAAAGCGTAGGCAAGGGTGCGTTAGTCTTTGCCGGTCCGCGTCTTCACATAGTCCAGCGCCAGCTCCATCAACTCCGCGCTGCGCAGCCCCATTCCCAGCGCCGTTTCCACCGCCTGCTCTTCCGGCATGGCCTTGTCGATCATGAAATAGGGTATCAACGCAGCGGCGGTGCGGTTGCCGCTCGAGCAGTGCAGGAACGCCTTCCGCGTGCCCAGTCCGCGGACCGCGTCGTGCATGCGCTGCATCGTCTCGAGCGTCACGGCGCCGTGCACGATCGGGAGCAGCACGTACTCCATCCCCGCGGCCCGCACCGCCGCCGGCTCGTCGAACGGGCGGGGCTCCATCGGGTCGCGGTTGTCGAGCACCACTTCGCACCCGGCCGCCTTGAGCGCGGTGAGATGCGCGGCGTCGGGTTGGCCGCCGGTGACGACGCCGGGGAGGGGCTCGGCGGCGTTGGTAACGCCGCGGATAGCGTCGAGCAGCCGGCTCATCCCATAATACAGACGCCTCGAGCCCCAGGCGGCAAGCCATGCGTTCGCGCGGTGGCGCCGGGTTGCGCCAGCACCTCGCGCCCCATCAAAAGCTCTGGCTCAATTGGGACGGTGTGTTCCTGATGGGGCCCCGCTACCTGCGATTCCTCGACGCCGTGGCGCGCACCGGCACGATCCGCGCGGCGGGACGGGTGGTGGGGTGGAGCTATCGCACGTGCCTGAACCGCTTGCGTCGCATGGAGGGGGTGCTCGGCGCGCGCGTGCTCGAGACCACGCGCGGTGGGCGCACGGGAGGCGGGGCCCGCCTCACGCCGGAGGCGCGCCGTCTCGTTCGGGTATTCGCCCAGTGGCGGCGCGAAGTGGACCGGCTCAGTCTGGCTGCCTTCCGCAAGATCCTGCGTCGATAGGCACAGCCTTGCCTATCCAGCCCGCGTGGCGCTAGCTTCGCCCCCCACTCTCTTTTGGGGGCGTCGTGCGGCGGGCTCCCCGTTTCGCGCTCCAGCTGCTCGTCTCCGTCATCGCCGCGTCTCTCGCGGCGCAGACGCCCGTCGAAGGCCACGCTGCCGCGGTCCGCATCACCGGCTACATGCAACCGCGGTTTCAGGCCGTGGGCGACAGCGCCACGTTCCTCCTGCGCCGCGCCCGCTTCGCCGTCGAGGGGCAGGCAGCTCCTTGGGCGACCTATCGCGTGCAGGTGGAGCTCCGCACCCTCGGGGCTCCGGCGACCCCGCCGGCCTCTCCCCTGACCCTCTCGGCCACGGATATCTGGGTGCGCGTTGAGAGCCGGCGCTGGGCAGCCACGGCCGGACAATTCCGCGTCCCGTTCGCCCTGGAATCGGTGACGAGCTCGGGGATCCTGGAGACGACCGAGCGGTCGCGCATCGTCCTTGCGGCGAGGCGCGATATCGGCGTTCAGGCGCAATGGAGCGTGGCCGACCGCGTCGTGCTCCAGGCCGCGGTGGTCAACGGCGACGGGCCGAACCGTGGGGGGAATCGCGACAACCGCATGGCCTACTTCGCGCGGGTCATCGTCACGCCGGTGAAGGGCCTGGATGTCGGCGGCGCTCTCGCGGGCTATAGCGATAGCACCGGCGCGGACGCCCAGGCCATCTACCGGACGCACCGCTGGACGTGGCGCGTCGAATACATCCGCGTGCGGCAGCGGGTCACGGACGTGTGGACGACCGGCTGGTACGCACTCGCGACGTACAACATCCGGCCGGAACGGTTGCAACTGGTGAGTCGGGTGGAGCAATTCGACCCGAGCGACCAGGTGGCCACGGATCGCCTGACGGGCTACCTGCTGGGCGGCCAGTACTTCATCCGCGGCGACGACCTCAAGCTCATGGCGGACTACGAGGTGTTTCGCGAGCAGGCGGCGCAGCTGCAGAACGACCGCCTCGTCGTCCAGCTGCAGGTGCGGTGGTGATGGTCGGGCCAGGACGGTCCACGACGGTCCACGACGGCCTACGTTGGTGCACGATCTGCATCGCGGTCGTCGCCACGACCGTCTTCAGCCGTCCTGGGCCTTCTTGGGCCGTCCAGGCTCACGAGATCCTCCTCGCCACGACGACGTCGACGCGAGACGCCGGCCTGCTCGACTCGCTCCTGCCCGTGTTCGAGCGCCGCACCGGGCTCAAGGTCAAGGTGATCGCGGTGGGCAGCGGGCAGGCGCTCGAGATGGGGCGCCGCGGCGACGCCGACGTGGTCCTGGCGCACGCGCCGGACGCGGAGCGGCCGCTCGCCGACTCGGGGTATTTCGTGCGTCGCCGGCTCGTGATGCACAACGAGTTCCTGCTGGTCGGCCCACCGGATGATCCTGCCGGCGTGCGCGGGATGACCGCAGCTGTGGACGCGATGCGGCGCCTCGCGGCGCGCCGGGCGGTGTTCGTATCGCGCGGCGATCGCTCGGGGACACACTTGCTGGAGCAGAAGCTGTGGCGGCAAGCGTCCTCACCCCCCGACCTCCCCTCCCGCCCCTGGTACGTGGAGTCGGGACAGGGGATGGCGGCGACGCTGCAAATGGCCGATCAGAAGCGGGCGTACACGCTCACCGACCGCGCCACCTACCTCGCGTGGCGCGCCAAGCTCCAGCTCGTGCCGCTCGTGGAAGGCGACTCGCTGCTGTACAACGTGTACCACGTGATGGAGGTGAACCCACGCACCGCACCGCGCGGCAACGCGGCGGGAGGCCGCGCCCTCGCCGACTTCTTCGTCTCACCCGAAGCGCAGGCGCTGATCGGGGAGTTCGGCAAAACGCGCTTCGGCCGCAGCCTCTTCGTGCCGGATGCGGGGAAACCCGATCGGTGGTAGAATAGCGCACGCCGATATGAACCCACCCACCGGGCGGTACGCCGCCCTGACGCAGCGACTCGTTGACGCGGTGCTCACCACGCCGGGGGACACGGCGACCGAGGAGCGCCGCGCCGTCCTGGCCCGGGCGGGGGGACGGGGAGACGGCGTACCCGCTGAGATCGCTGGGTACGTCGACAAAGTCGCCCGGCACCCGTACAAGGTCACCGATAGCGACGTCGCGGGCCTGCAGCAAGCGGGCCACTCTGACGACGCGCTCTTCGAGCTCACCGTGTCCGCGGCGGTCGGCGCCGCGCTGGCCCGGCTCGAGCGCGGACTTGCGGCGTTGCGGGAGCCTCACTGAATGCGCCTGACGAGAGTGGAGCGCGGGCATCGCCTGCCGCAACGCCTCAAGCTCGCGCTCATCCGGCTCGTGAGCGGGCGCCGGGTGGACGACGTCGTGAAGACGCTGCTCTACCGCCCCGAGTTCTTCGGCCGTCCGATGTCCGCCTGGACACAGGCGGTGATGCGCGGGCCGTCCGAGTGGACGGTGGGCGAGCGCGAGCTGTTCGCCGCGTTCACCTCGCGGCTCAACCAGTGCGTCTTCTGAACGAGGTCGCACGGCGCGGTCGCGTCGCTGGCCCTGAAGGACGAGAAGCTGGTGGAGGCGGTGCTGAAGGACTGGCGCTCGGCGCCCGTGAGCCCGAAGGTGGCCGCGGCGCTCGCGTTCCTGGAGAAGCTCACGTTGCAGCCGACGGAGGTGCGCCCTGCTGATGTCGAGCCGCTGCGCCGGGCCGGCGTGAGCGACGAGGGCATCGAGGACGCGATCCACGTGTGCGTCCTGTTCAACATCTACGACCGCCTCGCCGATTCGATGGACTGGTATCTGCCGGATGCGGCCGGATACGCGGCCTCGGGGCGCCATCTGATAAAGCGGGGCTACCTCATCTAGCGAAGGGTCGAGCCTCCCGTGGTCACCACCTTCCGCCTAGCCTTCGTCGACTACGCTATCCTGCTGATCTACTTCGCCTCCGTCCTGGGAATCGGATTCGCCCTCAGGCGGTACCAGCGATCCTCCGCGGACTTCTTCTTGTCCGGGCGCTCCATCCCGGCGTGGGTCGCGGGGCTGGCGTTCCTGTCCGCGAACCTCGGTGCGCAGGAAGTGATCGGCATGGCCGCGTCCGGGGCGAAGTACGGGATCGCGACGAGCCACTTCTACTGGATTGGCGCCATCCCCGCGATGGTCTTCGTGGGCGTTTTCATGATGCCGTTCTATTACGGCTCCCGAGCGCGCTCGGTACCGGAGTACCTCCGGCTGCGCTTCGACGAGAAGACCCGTGGGTTCAACGCGATCACCTTCGCGGCGATGACGGTGTTCTCCAGCGGGATCTCCATGTACGCGATGGGGCTACTGCTGGGAGTGCTCCTGGGGTGGGACTTCAACGTGAGCGTGCTGGTCAGCGCCCTCGTCGTCCTGCTGTACATTTTCGCGGGCGGCCTCACTTCGGCGATCTACAACGAGGTGCTGCAGTTCTGCCTGATCGTGGCCGGGTTCGTTCCGCTGGTCTTCCTGGGCCTGCGGGACGTGGGCGGATGGGCTGGGCTTTCGGAGCGGCTGGCGGTTACCGCAACCCAGGCCGGGTTCGCACCGGGCGCGTACACCCAAAGCTGGCAGCACATGGGGAGCCCGGCCACGAACCCGATGGGCGTGGAGTGGTTCGGCTTGGCCATGGGCCTCGGCTTCGTGCTCTCGTTCGGATACTGGACCACGGACTTTTTGGTGGTGCAGCGCGCGATGGCGTCGAACAGCATGTCCGCGGCGCGCCGGACGCCGCTGATCGCCGCCTTCCCCAAGATGCTCTTCCCGGCGCTGGTCATCCTGCCGGGGATGATCGCCCTCGCCCTCACCACGCAGGCAGGTGAGAGCGGTTTTACCCTGCCGACCAAGGCCGACGGCTCGCTCAACTACGACTTGACCATCCCCATGATGCTCGGCCACTACTTTCCGTCCGGGATCCTCGGGCTGGGCCTCACCGCACTCATGGCCAGCTTCATGAGCGGGATGGCAGGGAACGTGACCGCCTTCAACACCGTGTGGACCTACGACATCTACCAGGCCTACATCAAGCGCGGTGCCTCCGACGGCCACTACCTGTGGATGGGGCGGATGGCCACCGTGGTCGGCATCACGCTCTCGGTGGCCACGGCGTACGCCACCACGCAGTTCAACAACATCATGGACATGCTGCAGCTGGTGTTCGCGTTCGTGAACGCTCCGCTCTTCGCCACGTTTCTCCTCGGGATGTTCTGGCGGCGGACCACGGGTCACGGGGCCTTCGGCGGGTTAGTGGCCGGAACGCTTGCCGCGGCCCTGCACCACGGCCTGACGCTGCCGCGCGGCTCCCTCGCGGGAATCAAGGGCGGGTGGCTGGCGGGGGGTGGAGACGCCGTTCTCAACCCCTATCCCAGCGAGATGGCCCAGAACTTCTGGACGGCCATCTGGGCGTGGACCGTGTGCTTCGGGGTGACCATCGCAGTGAGCCTCGTGACGCGCCCGCGGCCGGCGGAAGAGTTGCGTGGCCTAGTGTACTCGCTCACGGAGCGGCCGAGTGACGCGGGCGCGCCGTGGTACCGGCGGCCCGTTCCGCTGGCGGTCCTGGTGCTGGGCATGACGCTCGTGCTAAACGTGATCTTTTTCTAAGGGGGTCGCGGCATGCACCTCGACATCCGCCTGCCGATCGGAATGCTGTTCGGCCTCGTGGGACTGCTGATGGCCGGGTACGGGGCGCTGTCGGACCGGGCCATCTACGAGCGGTCGCTGGGCTACAACGTCAACCTCATCTGGGGACTGGTACTCTTGGCCTTCGGCGCCGTGATGTTCGTACTCGGCCGGCGCGCTCCGAGGGTGTGATCGACCTGCCAACGACGGCTTCGTCCTCCCGCTCGCGATCGGCCACGCGGTGTGGATCGCGCTCCGGCCGCGGGCGGACCGGGCGGTGCACGTCTGGTCGAGCGAGTTCACCGGCACCGCGCAATTCAGAATCCCAAGGCGATCCATTCGACCTCCACACCGTACGTCCCCGGCCTGACGGAGACGCCGTCTTCGCGGCGCAGCGAAAGCTGCAGGCGCTCCAGCCGGTCGAGCCGGGGGCGATCGGCCGCGCCGCCGCGCCCCGCGGCTGATCCCACCCAGTAGCTCCACGCGCCGGGGAACCCCTGCGGAAGCAGGACGCCGCGGCCGGGAACGAGGGCTGCGAGCGGCAGCACCCGCTCGGTCCAGCTCGAGTCCACGCCGACCGGCGCGGTCCAGCTCGTGCCATCGTCCTCCATCAGAGTGAGATGGAGGACCTGGCGCGGGCCGAGGCCGCGCAACCGAACGCGCAGGTCCGCGGCCACCGCGATCGCATCGCCCCGGGCCTTGATGCGGTCTTTGATCACGAGCGACGCCGAGTAGTCCTCGGGACTCCACCTGCTCGTGTCCACCGGCAGCTCGAGGTGGAGGACTGGCAGGCCGGTGGCCCGCGAGAGCGTCACGCGGAACAGCCCGCGCCGCCCGGCGTCACCGATGCGGGTAAAGTGGAGCCGCGGCGCGTCGGTGCCGGGCTCGAAGAGGGCCAGCGGCGTGCGGGCGTCCACCACGTTGAACGCCCACGACGCGCCGACAACGAAGTTCCAGTCCGTCGGCTTCTGAGAAACGCCGTCCGGGAACGTGGTCGCGCGCCCATCCTTGAAGACTGTGATCACGAATCGCTGAGGGCCCTCTCGCAGCGCGCCGGGCGGAACGGACGTGGCGTACACGTAGCCGTCCATCGGTTGCATCGTGAACCCCCGGTAAAAACCGCCAGCCGACGGTCGCACGAAGAGTGTGACAGAGTCGGGCGGGGTTGCGTCGACCACACGGGCACGGAGCCGGGCGTCCCGCCCCGCCAGATACTCGGGCGCGGCGAGCGGTTGGACGGACAGCGGGACCGTGTCGACCGGGGGAGGGTGGTACTCGGCGAAACCCACTTGGCCGATGAGCGCCGGCAGCGTCGCGACATCGACGGACCCCCCCGCCGAGGCGCCCAAGACGTAGACACCGGGCGTGACCGTGAACCGCCCCGCCGCGGCCCGCGTGGGCGCCGCGTTCCCCGCGGTGATCGGCTGCACCGTGAACGTCGCGCCGAGATCCGGCAGCGAGACCGTCATGGGCCACGCGCGGCTGATCGCGCGCGTCACGATCTTGTCGGGGCTCACTGGCTCGAAGGGGTCGCGCACGGGCACGGCGTCCGGGTAGACCTCGAGGCGCCAGACTCCGGGGCGGACCTTGTCGAGGAAGTAGATCCCCTCGCCGGCGTAGGTCACCGTGGGCGACGAACCGTAGCCGGCGATGCGATGGAGCGCGGCAGGGTCGGGGGGAGTCGCCCGAGTCGAGCCGGCGTACAGGAATGCGTCGCGCGCGACCAGCTCACTTAGGTCGTCGTCGTAGGAAAGATGGAAGTCGCCGAACCGGGTGTTCAGCGGATAGGGGCCGTACGAGTGCATCCGCGGCAGCCGGCGCATCGCCTCGGCGGCGATGATCGCGCTCATCGCCTTGCGCGGGGTGTAGGCGAGACTCAGGTAGTGCGTCTGCCACCCCAGGTTGCGCGACGCCGTCCCCTGCATGTCGTAGGCGAACATCAGGGCCGCCTGCGCGCCCACCGCCCGGACCGTCCGCGCCATCGCGGGATACATCGTGCCGGTGCGCAGATCGGGGCTGTCGAACTCGTAGACGATCCGCGGCAGACGTGCCAGCTCGGGGCGCAGCATGTCCGGGAAGGTGTCGGCCGTGCGGAGGTAGTTGCCTTCCAGCTCGTGGCCCGAGTTCAGGCCCGTGGGATACCACCCGAACGTCACCCCCTGCGCCTTGGAGCGCCGGATGGCCTCACCGATCCGGAAGTCCTGGCTCACGTTGTAGAACACGAGCTTCGTGCACCCGGTGGAGCGCACCGCGTCGGTGAGCGCATCGATGTAGCGGATGGAGCCCTGCAGGTCCTCCGGGTGATGCCACGGCTCGTTCACCAGCTCGATGAAGATGATCGCCGGCTCGTCCTTGAGGGCCACGCCGGTATAGGGATTCACGTGGTTCAGGATCTGGCGCAGGTAATTCACCTGGGCGGCGATGGCGGCGGGGTCCGTGCCCATGCGACCCTTGCCGAAGACGCGGCCGAATCCGGGCGTGGTCGGATCCTGCTGCAGCGCGTCGGGCCAATTCGAGCTGTACAGCTGGATCGGGCTGAACAGCATGTAGATCCCGCGCTCCCGCGCGCGAGCGATGAGATAGTCCAACAGGTCCAGGTGATCGTTGGCGATCAGGTTGCCGGCGCTGTCCGAAGCCTCCCAGTCGCCCCAGAACGTCAGTCGCAAACCGTCCCAGCCCATGCGGGCGAACTGCGCTACGTCCTCGTCGATCATCTTCTTGCGATCGCCGCGGACGTAGCCGGCCGCGCGGTAGTCGGACGCCGTATGGATGACGTAGTTCGCGCCGAACAGCGCCACTTCCTGGCGGTTGTCGCGCCAGCGGATCACACCCTGGTTGTCGACGTAGACCGCGCGCTTGGCGACCCGCTGGGCCGCCGCCGGCCCCGCGAGTGCGAGGGTCGCGAGCAGGGCGACCACGCATGCGATTGACACGCGCCTCGCTTTTGTGGTGCTACTCGGCGAGGCGACCGCGGGTCGTATGGGCGACGAGATGGGCACGTTTCGTATCGGAGTCGAAATCGCGAATCCCGCGCGCCCCAGTGACCGGCGCGCGCTCGACTCGGTGCTGATCGGCACCGTGGCGGAGCTATCGTGGTTCCCCGCCGCGTTCCTCGAGTCCCTCGGGGTCGCGCGCGTGAACGAGCGGCGGTTTCGCCAGGCGGATGGGACGGTGTTAACTCGTTGGACCGGCGGTGTGATCGTCCGCGTCGCGGGGGTACAGACTTGGGACGAGGTCGTGTTCGGCGAGCGCGGAGATCTCGTGCTGCTCGGCTCGCGGTCGCTCGAGGGCCTAAACCTGCGGGTCGATCCGGTCACCAAACGCCTGATCGACGCCGGCCCTGCACCGGCCGCCGCGGCGCGCGCGTCCCTCATGGCAGTCGGGTAGCGACATCGATCGCGACGGCCGACCTGGCGGCGAGATTCAGCTGGACCGAGCCGGCCGAGTCCACGACTACCGTCGCTGCGCTCAGGAGGTCGCGATAGGCTCCCGCCGCCATTCCCGTCGTCACCGTGCCTGTCAGCATCGTGCTGCCGCCGTTGATCGCCACGAAGCCCTTGTCGCCGCGGGAGAAGGCGATCGCGTTCGCGCCGTCATCCCACCAGTGATTCACGTCGGTCCCCGCCACGATGCCGCGGAAGGCGACCATGGTCAGGATGTAGGGGTCGCGGTGCTCGCACACCCAGTGCCCGCTCGAGGTGGCCGCCTCCAGGCTCGCCGCGCAGCTGACGGGCAGGGTCCAGCCGTTCGCGTCGGAGACCGGCCCCATCGAGTTCTCCGACGGGCAGCTGAAGGCGTAGCTCGACAGAATCGAGGGATAACCGTAGGGCTGCGCCAGCATGAACACGTTGGCGAGGCGGAAGACGTTGCCGTCGCGATAGCTGAGCCCGCACTGGTGCTGCGTGTCGTGGTTCTGGAGGAAGACGAGGGCCTTGTCGGACGGCATCATCCCCCAGGTACCGGGGAACTGGCCGGGGTTGAGTTCCGAGAGGTGCTGGCCGCCGATCCCGCGGAACTTGTCGCCGACGCCGGCGAACGTGAACTCCGTGATGTCGGCCGCGCCGCCCGAGCTGTACGCCTCTCCGTAGTAGTCGTAGGGGCCGAGCGCCTCGCCCTGCCCGTTCCCGACCACTTCGAGAAAGTAGTAGGGGATCGGCCGTGCCTCGGCCACCGCGGTGGAGTCCACGATCTGGAAGATCGCGTCCAGGTCGACTTGCTGAATGTGTTTCGCCGCGTCGATGCGGAATCCCTCGACACCGAGGCGCGCGAGCATCGTGAGGTAGCCGGCGATCTTCGTGCGCACGGACGGAAGCAGCGTGTTCAAATCCGGGAGCGAGAATAGCTCGCAGTCCTGTACGTTCGCCGCGCTCTGGTAGTTGGTGAGGGCGCACGCGGGATGAAAGTCCCCGGAGCTGTAGAGCCCCGGGTAGTCGTACTTGCTGTACGGCGAGCCGTTGCTGCCGGTGCCGGGGCTCGGGTAGTTCGTCATGTGGTTGATCACGGCATCGACGATGATGCCCACGCCCGCTGTACGGCAGCGGTTCACCATGTCGGCGAACTCGGCCTCCGTTCCCGAACGGCTGCGGGCGATGGTGTAGCGCACCGGCTGGTAGCGCTCGCTCCAATCGTGGCTCGGCGTGATGCTGTGCTCCTGCGGCGGCGAGATCTGCACGGCCTGGAAGCCCGCCGGGCCGAGGACGTTCTCACATTCGGCGGCGATGTCGGGCCAGGGCCATTCGAACAAGTGCACCATGACGTCGCCGGCGGCCATGTGGCCGCTGGGGCGGTAGGTGGTGGGCAGGGTGGGGCGGACCGGCAGCCCTCCTCCCCCGCCGGGCGGCATCGGCAGGTCATCGTTGCAGGCCGTCAGAGCGACGACCAGGAGGGCTTTCGTCAGATTCGACATACTGTTCATGATAAGCGGCCCGCAGCTTCGCCGCCCTAAGCGACGGAGCCGCGGGCCGGTGAACCGCGAATCTCCGCTCAGTAACCCGGGTTCTGCCTCAGGTTCGGGTTGGCGATAAGCTCGTTCGCCGGGAGCGGGTACAGGTCGAAGTGCGCGTCGGTCGAGGCGCCGGCCTGGACATTCCCCTTCCACTCCCAGACGTACGTGCCGCCGGTGAAGAGCCCGTAGCGGACCAGGTCGGTCCGGCGCTTGCCCTCCCAGCGCAGCTCGCGGCCGCGCTCGGCCAGGACGCTGTCCACCTGTAGCGACGCGAACGAGCCGAGGCCGGCGCGCGTCCGCAGCGCGTTCACGTAATTCAGCGCCGTCGTCGCGTCGCCGCCGCCCCCGCGGGCGTTCGCTTCGGCGTAGATCAAGTACGCCTCTGAGAGGCGGAAGATCGGAAAGTCGGTGTCCGGGTGCGTGGAGTTCGAGCCCTGCGACCCGTTCGCCCGCCGGTTGTAGAACTTCGGCGCGGCGATGCCCTTGTACCAATCGGGGACGCTCGTGACGGCCACGGTCTGGCTGTCGGTGAAGAAGCCGCCGGCGCGCAGATCGTTGGCCGCGAACAGATTGTAGGCCTGCGCCTTGAGGCGCAGCCCCCACCAGCAGCCGTTCGTGCCGTAGATGCGCGTATCCATCCAGTTGCCGCCGCACGCGGCATGGATCAGGAACGTGGTACCGCCCCACGTCTGCGTGTGCACGCCGTCGGACGTGACCGGGAAAATCATCTCGCGCGACTGGTCGTTGTCGGCGAGGAACACCCGGAGCGTGCTCACCGTATCCACGTGCGTCCCGTTGGCGGGATCGAGCGGCGGATTCGGGGTCGCGACGGTGAACGTGACGACGGTATCCAGGCTATACACGCCCGCGCTGATGACGGTTTGGGCCGCGGCCAGGGCCAGGTCGTAGTGTGGCGTGCCGGTGTACACCGCGGCGTTCAGGTACACGTTCGCGAGCAGCATCTCCGCGGCCCACCTGGTCGCGCGGCCGTACGTGGCGGCCCCCGGCGCGGGCAGGTCGTTCTCGATGGCGATCAGCTCGCTCACGATGAAGTCGTAGATCTCCGTGCGCGTGTTCTGCGGCGGGGGCGTGGCCGAGAGGGGCTGGGCGTCGGTCACGAGCGGGATGCTGCCGAAGGCGTCCATCCCGTGCCAGTAGCTCAGCGCCCGCAGGAACCGCGCCTCGGCGCGGTACTGGTGGACCTGGGCCGCGAACGCCGTGTGGCCGCGCTCCGCGAGCTTGGCGTCCGTGGTCTGCCGCAGGAACTCGTTGATCAGCTGGATCTGAAAGTACACGCGGTAGTACAGCGCCTTGATGAAGTCGTTGCTCGCGTCCCACCGCCAGCTGATCAGGTCCGGCACGCCGGGGTCGCCCCAGGCGAGCACGGCTTCGTCCGTGGGCAGCTCCTGCGCGTACCAAAGGACGCGCACGTAGTTCGAGAACCCCTCGTCGATGCCGTTGATATCCGCCGCGCCGTGCGGTCCCTGCTGCCCCGTGACGGCCAGGCCGGCGTACAGCTTGGCGAGGAACGCCAGGTACGATGCGGGGCTGTTGAAGATGTTGGCGTCGCTGATCGTGCTCTTCGGCTCCACGGTGGTATCCGTGCAGGCGGTCACGGTGAGGCCGACGAAGGCAGCTCCGATGATCAGCGTCCTACAGGCTCTGGAGTTCATGTCGCTGTCCTCTATTTGAGCTGCAGGCTGAATCCCGTGCTGAACGTGCGCGAGCGCGGGTAGATGTTGTTGTCGATGCCGTTCAGGCCCGCGGTCGGGTCGACGCCGCT
Organism: Gemmatimonadales bacterium; assembly: GCA_036004985.1. Lineage (GTDB taxonomy): Bacteria > Gemmatimonadota > Gemmatimonadetes > Gemmatimonadales > GWC2-71-9 > 20CM-2-65-7. The sequence continues at coordinate 8,811 of DASYQX010000132.1, read as the reverse complement.
GTAGCCGGTGATCGTGAACAGGTTCTGGCCGGTGGCGAAGAAGCGCACCCGCTGGCCGCGCACCGTCGCCGAGTAGCCGATCGAGAGGTTGTCGAGGCGCAGAAACGAGGCGTCCTCGACGTAGTAGTCCGACAGGTACTGCGGCGTCATGAAGCCGGTCTCCAGCACCGAGGAGTGCAGGTTGTACGGGGACGCGCGGGTGACTTCGATGTACGTGCCCAGGTTCGACGCCACGTTGTTGTACACGTAGTTGCCGAGGTGCGCGCGCAGCGTGAAGCTCATGTCCCAATTCCCGGCCGACATGTAGCTCGAGAGCCCGAGAATCCACTTCGGCGCCGGATCGTGCGCGGCCCGCCGGTCGCCGACGCAGCCCGTGATCGTGCTGTCGCCCGCCGCATTCTGCTTCACGGTGTAGTAGCGGTTCTCCTCCGGCTTCCCGCTCGCGTCGTAGTACTGCCGGCAGGTGAAGAACGAGTTCACCGGGGAGCCGGGCTCGAGCACCTGGATGGTGTTGCCCACCCCTCCCGCGATGTCGCCGGTGCGGATGCGCGTCGGCGTCAAGGTATCGGCGTACGGGTTGATCTGCGTCAGCTCGTTGGTGTTGTGGCTGACGTTGAGCGCGACGTTCCAGCCGAGCGCGCGGCCCGTCCCCTCCAGGATGCTGTAGTTGAGGCCCAGCTCGACCCCGTTGTTCTTCATGCTGCCGATGTTCGTCGTCACGTGGTTCGACAGGTTGCAGCTGCCACACACCGGCACATCGAAGATCAGGTCGTCGGTGTGCTTGACGTAGTAGTCCAGCGACCCGCTGAGCCGTTGATCCCACAAACCGAAGTCGATGCCGACGTTGTTGGAGCGCGTCGTCTCCCATCTGATGTTGCGGTCGACAGCGCTCGGGCGGATGGTGCACACGTACTGAGCCCCGAGCTGCGGGCAGGCCGTCTCGCTGCTGGTCTGGTACGTGGACGACCACAGGTAGTCGCCGATCGCCTGGTTTCCCGTCTTGGCCCACGAGTACCGTACCTTCAGGTCCGACAGCCAGTCTTGCCCGCGGAGGAACGACGCCTGAGAAATGCGCCACGCCAGCGCGATTGAGGGGAACGTGGCCCAGGCATTCTCCGGCCCGAAGCGTGAGGAGGCGTCGCGGCGCAGCGTCACCGCCGCCAGGTAGCGGTCGTTCAGGTTGTAGTGCGCCCGCCCGAAGAAGGAGACGAACTTGTAGTCCGAGATGAACAGTGAGCTTCTGAGGAACCCCGACGGCGGCACGCCGTCGAGGCCGAGGTCGTTGGTGGTCAGGCTGTCCGCCTGGACGTAGGGGAACTCGGCGTGCTGCGTGCTATAGGAGTAGCCGCCCGTCACGTCGAACGTGCCGGGGACGCCGCTGATCGGGGTCGCGTAGTTCAGATACGTCTCGAGCACCGAGTTCACCTGGCTCGGGCTGTAACGGTTGAACGTGCCGAATTGCGCGGTGCCCTTGATCTGATCGTGAATGTTGTTCGGACGGAACTGCGCGCGGACCGCCGACGTGACGTCGAAACCCAGGTTCACGTTGAGCCGCAGCCCCGAAATGCGCGGCACGCTGTACTCGGCGCGGAGATTGCCGCTGCTGCGGTACGTCGTGGCCTCGTCACGCGCGAGGTTCAGGATCTCGAGCGGGTTGTCCGCGGAGGCGAGTGTGTTGCCCGGCCAGTTGTAGTAGCCGGTCGCGCTCGCAGTATCGACCATGGGCTGGGTCGGGCCCATCTGGGCCGCGTTGGACAGCACCCCGCCGGGCGTAAACAGGTCGTGCTGGCGGGACCCGCGCAGGTTGGCGCGGAGGGTCATCCGGTCGGTGAAGAGGCTCTGCCGATAGTTCGCGGCGAGCGTGACCCGGTCCACCGTGGTGCCCCGCATCACGCCGTCCTGGTCGAGATACCCCGCCGAGAGATACCAGCTGTTCGTCGCGCCCCTGTTCGACGCGGACAGGTTGTGCTCCTGGCCGAAGGCGGTCCGGTCCACCAAGCGGAACCAGTCGGTGGTGGCGGTGCCCAGCTGGCCGACGTTGAAGGCCGCGTATGTCTGCACCGCGGTCCGGAACTGGGCTGCGTTGAGCATGTCCGGCAAGCGATCGACCGACGAACCGGACAGATTGGCGGTGTACTCGACGTTCATCCCGCCCTGCCGGCCTGTCTTCGTGGTGATGAGGACGACGCCGCTCGCCGCATTCGAGCCGTAAATGGCCGCCGCTGAGGCGTCGCGCAGCACTGTGATGCTCTCGATGTCGTTGGGGTTGATCGAGTTGAGGGGGTCGCGACCGACCGAGAGTCCGCCGCCCGCGCCCGACGCGACCGGCATCCCGTCGACGACGTAGAGCGGCTCGCTGCTCGCGCTGACCGACGTTTGGCCGCGGATCCGGATCGAAAGGCCGCCGCCCGGCTCGTTGTTGTCCACCACCTGCACGCCTGGCGCCTTGCTGGCGATGAGCTGCGCCGGGCTCACGATTCGGCCCGTGTTGAATTGTGAGTCGGTCACGGACGTTACCGAACCCGTGATGTCGCCGACGCGCTGCTCGCCGTACCCCGTCACCACGACCGCCGACAGGCCGACCGCCTGGCCAGTGAGGGCGAGATCGACGACCACCGTATCGCCGCCGCCGATCGTGACGGGGAGGGTCTGCTCCGCGTACCCGATCATGCGCGCCCGCGCGGTGTAGCTGCCCGCGGGTACGACCGTGATGAGATAGCGGCCGTCGGCCTGCGTCAGGGCGCTGCGGGTCCCGACCGCGACCGTGACACCGGCGAGCGGCTGCTGGGTGAACGCATCGGTGATGCGTCCCCGGACCGAGCCAGTGGTTCCTTGAGCGCGAAGGGGCGACGTCCAGAGGACTGCCAGGAGCGCGCCGCCGATGAACCGTGGTGCTGTCATACGCCTCCTCTCGAGCGGGAGGGAACACACGACCCAGCCGAAGGCATTCGGGGTCGAGGGAGATTCTGGAGCGCGGCAGGTGTGGCGTCAAGACCACAGTCGCGCTACGATTCCGCCGTGACCCGTGTCCCGGCACTCCTCAGCGCGCTGCTCGGCGCCGCGCCCCTCCCCGTCGGCGCGCAGGCGAGGGGCAGCCCTCCGCCCGCGTGGTGGCGCGGCGGCGTGTGCTACGAAGTGTTCGTGCGCTCGTTCTACGACAGTGACGGGGATGGCATCGGGGACCTGCGCGCCCTGACCGAGAAGCTCCGCTACATCAGCGACCTGGGCGCCTCGTGCATCTGGCTCATGCCCATTGCCGAGTCGCCGAGCTATCACGGGTACGACGTTACCAACTATTACAAGATCGAGCCGGATTACGGCACGAACGAGGACTTCAAGCGGTTCGTGGCCGAGGCGCACCGGCGCGGAATCAAGGTCCTCGTGGATTTGGTGCTGAACCACGCGTCCAGCGAGCACCCGTTTTTCCAGGAGGCGCTGCGGGATACGGCGTCCCCGCACCGCACCTGGTTCCGCTGGTCGAAGACCGGCGGGAAGGACTGGCACCGCTCGCCCATCCGCGACGAGTACTACTACGGCTTGTTCTGGAGCGGCATGCCGGACTTGAACTTCGAGAATCCGGAGGTACTCGAAGAGTCGAAGCGGGTCGCCCGCTTCTGGCTGGAAGAGATGGGGGTGGACGGGTTCCGGCTCGACGCGGTGCGCCACCTCATCGAGGTGGGCGACGAGATCTCGAACACCCCCGGCACGCATCAGGTGCTGCGAGACTTCGGGGGCTACGTCCGCAGCATTGCGCCGCGGTCGTTCACGATCGGCGAAGTGTGGGACAGCACGGGCGTGCTGCTCACGTACTATCCAGACCAGCTCGATTCCTACTTCGCGTTCGAGGTCTCGGACGCCATTCTCGAAGCGGTGCGATCGGGGTCGGCGAGCAAGCTCCTCGCTCCCGTCCTGCGGCTGCAGGGGGCGGTGCCGGCGCAGCGCTGGGCGCCGTTCCTGCGGAACCACGACCAGACCCGCACGCTCACGGCGCTCGGCGGCGATGTGGCCCGCGCCAAGCTGGCGGCGACCCTGCTCCTCACACTCCCCGGCGTGCCGTTCGTCTATTACGGAGAGGAAATCGGCATGACGGGCGACAAGCCGGACGAGCGCTTGCGCACGCCGATGCAGTGGAGCCGCGCGCCGGCGGCGGGCTTCACGCGGGGGCGGCCCTGGGAATCCCTCCAACCGGACACGCTCACCGCCAACGTCGAAACGCAAGAAGCCGACACGGGCTCGCTCCTGCACCTCTATCGCCGGCTGATCCATCTGCGGACGGAGAATCCGGCGCTCGGCTCCGGCGAGCTGGTGCCGCTCGCGACGGGGAACGACGCCGTGGCCGCCTACCTGCGCCGCACGGACGAACGCGTCGTGCTGGTGGTCGCCAACCTCGGCATGACGCCGCTGGGCGGTGCCAAGCTGTCGTCGACGGATCGGGTGCTGCCGGCGGGATCGTACTCCGCCCCGGGCGCGACGCCGCTCCGCGTCGGAGCAGACGGCCGGATCAAGGGCTACGTGCCGGTCCGGACCCTCGCGCCACAGACGAGCTACCTGTTCGACCTGGTCGATCGACTCGGAGGACCTGCACCCGGTCGTCGTTCCGCGCCACCACGATAAGCCGCTCGCCGTTCGCCTGCCGCACCAGGCCCATGTGCCGCACCTGGCCTTCGATCAGCAGATTGGTGGTCTCCAGATCGACCGGATCGAAGCGACCCGTTCCGTCGCCGCGCAGCAGCAGCCCATAGCTGGCGTCGTACCGCCCCTGCACCGGCGGGACCCCATAGAAGTTCCCGCCGAGCAGCAGATCTGCGTGCCCATCGCGATCGAAATCGTCGGCGAGCGCTGCGTAGACGGGAGCGAACTGCGCTGCGGTGGGGAGCGGCTGGAGGTCGAACGTGCCGTTCCCCCGGCTCAAGGCCACGGAGCTCGCGAAGACGCGCGCTTCCAGCACTATTGCTCGCCTCAGCTCCGACGCGGGCAGGATATCCTCGATGCGGCTCGCCCCGAAGGAGGCGTACGACGGGTAGCGGCCCTGCAGCTGCGGCATCTGCCGGACGAACTCGTCACGCCCCGCGATGGGATAGCTGACCCCGTGCTTGTAGAACGTCAGGATCTGCTCGAGGGCGCCGTTCTGAAAGAAGTCCTGGACGTACAGGCGCGCGGGCTCGTCCCGGGATGCCCGGATGTACGAGTTGAGGCCGACGTTGCCCAACACGAGGTCCTGGCGGCCGTCTCCGTTCAGGTCGGCTGCCGTCACGGTATTCCACCAGCCCTCGCTCCCCGCCAGCCCGGCTTGGGCCGTCCGATCCACGAACCGGCCCTGCTGTTGGCGAAACACCCGGACCGGCATCCATTCGCCGACGACGATCAGGTCGAGCTGCCCGTCGTTGTCGTAGTCGATCCAGACGGCCGACGAGACCATACCGGCCTCGGCCAGCGCCGGGGCCGTTTCCAGGGTGACGTCGACGAAGCGTCCGGTGCCGTCGTTGCGGAGCAGATGGCTGCGAGGCGTGAGGCCATAGCCGCGCGCGACGACGCGCCGCCCGACGAAGAGATCGACATGGCCGTCGCCATCGAAGTCCCCCGGGACGACGCACGAGCCGCTCTCGGAAAGCCGGGGGAGGGCGTCGCTGTCCCGCTCGAAGCCTCCCTTGCCGTCGTTGATGTAGAGGCGGTCCTGGAGCGCGTCGGCCTCACCCCAGAACTCGTTCCCGCCGCTTACGACGTACAGGTCGAGATCGCCGTCGCCGTCGGCATCGAAGAACGCGGCGTCCACGTCCTCCGCGAGGCTGTCGGCCCGGAACGTCGGCTCGTTCTGCGGCCGGACCGTGCCGTCCGGCCGCTGGAGGAACAGCTGGCCGGCCTGCCACTTGGCGCCGCCGACGTAGATGTCGTCCAGGCCGTCGCCGTTCACGTCGCCGACCGCCAACGCCGGGCCCTCGGTCGACAGCAGGCGGGGCATCAAGGGCTCGCGGCTGTAGTCGAAGAATGTGTTCTCGTTGTGCTTGAAATCGACGACGGTCGGCGCGAGCACCGCCGGGCTCGCGCGATACGCGTACCGGCCGGTGGCGTCCCACTGCGCCAGCGTGACGGTCTGATCGGCCGCGACGTTCGTCAGCACCTGATAGCGCCGGTCGGGCCACACCACGATCAGCGAGTCGACGCGCGTGGACGGGCCGAGCCCGAAATGGAGCCGGGGATCGACGGCGGACTGGAAGCCGCGCGTGGGCATCTGCTCGAGCATCTGGCGCCCGCCTCGATCGACGATCGTGACCTTCGCACCGATGCCGCCCGTGTTGGCCCCTGAGCCCGCGAGCCGCACGGCCAGGTAATGGCGTCCGGTGACCCCACGATTTCGGTAGATGCCGGCCGGGGCGTTGATGTTGTTCACCACCAGATCGAGCGCGCCGTCGTTGTCGAGATCGACGTACGCGGCCCCGCTCGAGAATCCCGGTTGTGCCAGCCCCCAGACCTGGGCCTCGTTCGTGAACGTCAAGTCGCCGTTGTTGCGGTAGGCGTAGTTGGCGAGCGGGACGTTGGGCATGTGCTGGAGCAGCGCCAGGTTCGCCGTCGTGATCGGCCCCCCGCTCGGGGGCAGCGTCGCCTGAATGGAGTCGTTGCTCACGTAGTTGATGAAATCGAGGTCGTTCGGCCGCCGATAGATGCCGTTCGTGACGAAGAGGTCCTTGTAGCCGTCGTTGTCGAAGTCGGCGAACAGCGGCGCCCAGCTCCAGTCGGTCGCGGCGACGCCGGCCAGATAGCCGATCTCGCTGAACCGCCCGCGGCCGCGGTTCAGCTGGAGCGTGTTGCGCGCGTACTGCGGATGGTAGCCTGTCCGCAGCTTCAGCTGAAAGACCGCCTCGTCCTCCACGGTGGCCGACGTCTTGAGGACGTCCTCCCGCTCCGGCAGCATGTCGAGCACCACCACGTCCGGCCGCCCGTCGTTGTTGAAGTCCGCCGCATCCACACCCATCGAGGAGCGGCTCGTGTGCGGCATCGCGGTGACCACGCCTTCGGTGAACGTGCCGTCGCAGTCGTTGAAGTAGAGAAAATCGTTCTCCTGAAAGTCGTTGGCCACATAGATGTCGGGGCAGCCGTCGAGATTCACGTCGCTCGCCACGACCCCCAGGCCGTATCCCTCGACGCCGCCGTAGATGCCGGCGGCTGCGCTTACGTCCACGAAGTGGTTGCCGTCGTTCCGGAACAGGCGGTCGCCGGCCCGCGGGTGGCGCGGCTCGCGCTGCGGGTGTGTACTCGGCGCGCGTTCGGTGTGGGCCGAGTAGTTGAGGAGGTACATGTCGAGGTCGCCGTCGCCGTCGTAATCGAAGAAGGCGGCCTGCGTGGAGTACCCGACGTGCGTGAGCCCGTACTCCGCGGCGCGATCGGTGAACGTCCCATCTCCGTCGTTGATATAGAGGACGTTGCCGCCGTGCATCGTGAGGTAGCTCATGGCGGAGACGTAGATGTCGAGGAGCCCGTCACCGTTCACGTCGGCCATCGTGACACCGGTCTTCCAGCCGTCGGGATCGGCCACGCCGGCGCGCTCGGTGATGTCCTCGAAGCGGTAGTTCCCCCGGTTCCGGTACAGGCGATTGGGCCCGACGTTCGCGGTGAAGTAGAGGTCGGGCAGCCCGTCGCCGTCCACGTCGCCGGCGGCCACGCCGCCGCCGTCGTAGTAGTTGAGGAAGTTGACAATGTTGAGTGCGGTGTCCGCCTCGGGCACCGCGTTGACGAACGTGACGCCGGTCGATTCGGGGGGCAGGAGATCGAAGAGGGGGGGCGGCGCGGCGCGACAGGCGCCGAGGAGGAGCACGATCGCCAATACGCGCCCTGAGAGGGCGCGCTCGGCGGGGTTTGACGCCCGGGTACTCGATCGGGCCCAGGCGCCCCTCACCGCGTCCCGGCGGGCCGAATTCGAATCGCCTGACCGCCTCCGGGCGCCAAGACGACGTGCAGCCGTGTCGCGGACGTCACGGGCCGCCGCGAGATCGCGACCGGCAGCGGGTTCGTGAGCCAGTTCGCCTGCGGCCCGTCGGCGTAGATCTCGGCGACGTAGCGACGCCCCGCGGTCAGGAACGAGAGCGGGACGTCGAACGTGCGCGCTTCCTCGTCGGTGATCGCGCCGATGAACCAGCTGGAGCCGTTCCGCTCCCGGCGCGCGACCACCACGTAGTCGCCGATCTTCCCCTCGAGCACGCGCGTCGTGTCCCAATCGACCGCCACGTCGCGGATGAACTGGAACGCCGGCTGGTGCTCGTAGTTCTCCGGCAGATCCGCCGCCATCTGGAGCGGCGAGTAGAGCACGACGTACAGCGCCAGCTGCTTCGCCAGGGTCGTCCGGACGCGAGGCTCGTCCGGCCGGCGCGGCCGGCCCGTGCCGCGCTCGATCAGGATGTCGAAGATGCCCGGCGTGAAATCCATCGGGCCGTCGAGCATGCGCGTGAAGAACAAAATCGTCTCGTGCTCCGGAGGATTGCCCCCCTCGGCGCTCCAGGCGTTGTATTCCTGCCCGCGCGCGCCCTCGCGGCTCATCATGTTCGGGTAGGTGCGACGCTCCCCCGCATCGTGGATCGGCTCGTGGACGTCCAACATGATGCCGTACTGAGCCGCCTTTTCGATCACGTGACGGTGATGCCGCACCATGTACTGACCATAGTGCGAGTGCCCCTCGCCGACGAAGTCCGTCACGTACCCCGATTTGATCGCGTCCAGCCCGAGCGAATGGTACAGCGCGAAGGCGCTGTCCATCTGCCGCTCATAGTTCTCGATGCCTCCCGACGTCTCGTTGTGGACGATCAGCTTGACGCCCTTTTC
>DASYQX010000131.1:0-68476 GCA_036004985.1 Gemmatimonadales bacterium | reverse complement strand
AGGTCACGTACGTGCCCAGCCCTTTGTCGGCCGAGACTTTCGTCAGGGCCGCCGTCAGGGTCGTCTTCCCGTGGTCCACGTGGCCGATGGTGCCGACGTTCACGTGGGGCTTCGTCCGCTCGAATTTGGCCTTGGCCATTGTCTCCTCAAATACGTAGAAAGACGGCGTATAAGAAGATCGTAAAACGAAAACCGTCGAACAAAACCGCGTACGACTCTTTTCAACGCCCTTCTTCTACGATTTCTCTTCAACGCCTTTGTCTTACGTCGTTAGTCGTCAGTCAAGAGCTCGCGACCGGGATTGAACCGGTGACCTCGTCCTTACCAAGGACGCGCTCTACCGACTGAGCTACGCGAGCCTTAGATCCTTCGGGCCCTTCGGGCCCTCAGGACAGAGCGGGCGACGGGGCTCGAACCCGCGACCCTCAGCTTGGAAGGCTGATGCTCTACCAACTGAGCTACGCCCGCGCGCCCTAAGTGGTGGGGGAAGGATTCGAACCTTCGTAGCGCAATGCGCGGCAGATTTACAGTCTGCTCCCTTTGGCCGCTCGGGCACCCCACCCTTGCGCTCCGTCCCCCCACCACCCTCGCCCCCGCCCCCAGTGACAACAGACCCCGCGTTCGGTCCGCGCGGGGTTGTGTCATCCTCCTCGGAGTTCGGGTTGTCGCTGCGCCGCTTCGGCAACGTGAGCTGACGAAGGGACTCGAACCCTTAGCCTGCGGTTTACAAAACCGCTGCTCTACCAGTTGAGCTACGTCAGCTGGTAAACGCTAAATCTGACAGACTGGTAGCTTAAACGGGGCGGGCCGCTCCCGCAAGGGACGTGCCGGGAAGAACTTAGACCATCCGCCACTTGGTCCCCTGGGGCGTGTCCTCGATCTCTACGCCGCGCGCCCGGAGCTCCGCCCGGATGGCGTCGGCGGCCTTGAAATCCTTGGACTTACGGGCCCGGTCCCGGGCGGCGATCCGCTCCTCCACCCAGCGCACGAACTCGGGGTCGAGCGCCTTGGGGGTCGGAAGCACGTCCAGGACACCCGTCACGCGTTCGAACGCGGCGCGGGCCGGCGCCGTTCCCCCGGCACCGCGATCGAGCTGCCGGTTGGCCGCGCGCACGAAGTCGAACAGCGCCGCCACCGCCCGTGGCGCGTCGAGGTCGTCATCGAGCGCGGCGGTGAACTCCGTTTCGAGTTTCTGCGCCAGCTCCGCGAGCGCCCCTTCCCGTTTCCCGTTTCCCGTTTCCCGTTTGAGTCGCTCGTGAAACTCCCCCAGCCTCCTCACCCCCTCCGTCGCCCCCGCGAGCGCCTCGTCATTGAAATCGATCGGCTGGCGGTAGTGCGACTGGCAGAACAGCAGCCGCACCGCCGCGGCGTCCACGCCTTGCTCGCGCAGGTCGCGCGCGGTGAGAAAGTTGCCGAACCGCTTCGACATCTTGGTGCCGCGCACGTTCAGGAACTCGCCGTGCAGCCAGTAACGCGCGAACGGCTGGCCCGTCGCCCCCTCCGACTGCCCAATCTCGTTCTCGTGATGCGGGAAGATCAGATCGATGCCGCCGCAATGAATGTCGAGCGTCTGAATGCCGAAGCGGCGGCCGATCTCGTCCAGCGACATCGCGGAGCACTCGAGGTGCCAGCCCGGCCGGCCGCGCCCGAATGGCGCATCCCACGCCGCCCCGACGGCCTCGTCCTCGGCGTCCGTCGCCTTCCACAGGGCGAAGTCGCTCGGGTCGTCCTTGGCGTACTCGTCGCTCGCGACCCGTGCGCCCACCTTGATCTGCCGGGTGTCGAGGCGCGAGAGTCGCCCGTAGGTCGGGAATTTCGCGATTGCGAAATACACCGATCCGTCGTCGCCCTTGTAGGCGACGCCATTGGCCAGCAAGCGCTCGACCAGCGCGATCATCGCCGCCATGTATTCTGTGGCACGCGTGTAGACGTGCGCCGGCTTGATCCGCAGGTAGTCCCGATCCTCGAAAAACGCCTGCGTGAACGGCTCGGTGTGCTCGGTGAGGGGTTTGCCGGCGGCGCGGGCGGCCTTGATCGTGCGGTCGTCCACATCCGTCAGGTTCATCATGTGGAATACGTCGTAGCCCGAGTGCTCGAGCCAGCGGCGCAGCACGTCCTCGAACAGGAACGTCCGAAGATTTCCGATGTGGGCGTAATTCCAGACGGTGGGGCCGCAGGTGTAGAGCGTGACGCGCGGCGCCGCGAGCGGCTGGAACGGCTCGACGCGGCGGGTGAGCGTGTTGTAGAGGGCCAGCGGCATTGTGCGCGAAACGTAGGCGCGGCCGCCGGAAGCGTCAACGCGCGGCGTCGTGAACGTCGAGCACGATCTCTTCGAGCGATTTGACGCGCACGCGCGACGCCCGCACCGCCAGCCGGTGCGCACGGCACAGGGCGAGCGCCGCTTCGGGCGTGCGGCCGGCCAGCGGCGCCTCGAGCCCCGTGGCCGTGACGCGAAACCCGGGCGGCGGCTCCGGCGGAGGGGCGTCGAGCACCACCTCGAGCACCCGTTCGGCGAGCAGCGCGGCGAGTGACCCGGCGCGCACGATGCGCCCGCCCGACAGCACCATCACCCGGCCCGCGAGCCGTTCGAGGGCGGTGACGTCCCGGGCCGCGAGCAGGATCGCGATGCCGATGGCGGCGAGATGCCCGAGGCGCGTGCACAGGTCGCGGCGTGCCACCGGATCGAGCCCCGAGAGCGTCTCGTCGAGCAGCAAGACCCGCCGCCCGCCGAGCGTGGCCTGGGCGAGCGCGAGCCGCAGCACGTCCGCGCGCGCCAGGGCCGCGGCGCGCACGCCCGCGACGGGAGCGAGGCCCGCCAGCTCGATGGCGTCGTGCACCAAGGCGCGCCGCGCAGCGCCGGCGACGTGCAGCCGCGCGTAGTAGCCCAGCGCCTCGCGCACCGTGAGGGCGGGCGGAAACACCGGCGTCTCCGGTGCGTAGCCGACGAGCCGGCGCGCCGCCGCGGCCCTGACGGGGATCCCGCAGACCCACGTCTCACCGTTGTCGGGCGCGAGCAGCCCAGCCGCGATTCGGAGCAACGTTGTCTTTCCTGCCCCGGGCGGCCCCACGAGCCCGGCGATCTCTCCGGGCAGCAGCGCGAGCGACAGGCCCTCTAAGGCGTGCGAGCCCCGGCCAGTCCAGGGGCGCCGAAACGCATGGGAGACGTGGCTCAGCGTAAGGGCGTAGGCGGTCATTTTGCACGTCGCATCGCCACGCCACTGGCGAGCAGCACGCCGAGCGCGGCCCAGGCCGCGGCGTGAAGCAGTGCGCCCATGTCGCCGGTGGCGATGTCCCGATAGCGCCACAGGGCGGGGCCCAGCTCGAGGGCGCTGGCGGCGGCGAGCCGCAGGACGCCCGGTCGGGTGAGCCCGACCCACTCTTCGGGCGGCGCGAGGCCGGCGAGCGTCATGCACCCGAACAGCAGGATCGCGGCGCCGTTCCCGATCGCGAGGACCGCCGCCAGCGCGCACCCGGCGACCGCCGCGGCGGCGGCGATTCCGGCCAAGGCCGCCCCTGTGTCCCAGCCGAGCGCCAATAGGCAGGCGATCGTGAGGCCGGAGGCCGCGGTGACGGCGGCGAGCCAGCGGCCGCAGGCGACGGCGAGCGGAGTAGTTGGGTGTGTCAGCGTGATCGCGAGGGCGGCGCGGTCGGCGTCGGTGCCGGCGCTGAAGGCGGCGCCGATTACGGCGCCGAGGGCACCGGCGTGGAGCGCGATCGCGAGGGGATCGGTGCCGCGGCTGCCGAGCCAGACGAGCGCGGCGCCGAGCAAGCCGAGCCAGGCGCCGAAGCGGGTGCGCAGCAGCCGCGGACGCACCAGGGCCCATTCGGCGAGGACGCAGTCGAGGAAGTGCACGGGCGCAGTATAGAAGAGGAAGGGGCCGCGATTGGTACCGAATCGCCGCCGACGCACATCAAGAAAACGGCGTAGAACAACGACGTGGACCGAAAGGCGTCAAACGAAGAGCGTGCCCCTCTACTTGTCCGGTGGCGGTCGCCGGTAGAGCCGATTGATCAGCTTGAGTGTGAAGATCGTCCGGCTCTTGAGGGAACGGAGCGCACGTTCCTGCTCCTGGTTGGTGGGCTCCACCAGGCGGAGCTGGGCGAGGGCTTCCTGGGCAGAGCCGCGAGCGTGGAGCAGGAAGCGCCGGAAGTCGGGCACGGAGCCGCGACCGCAACCCTCTGCAATGTTCGAGACCACGGAGAGCGTGGCCCGGACGAGTTGGTCCCCGCGGGCGAACGCTCCAGGGCCTCGGAACGTCTGGGCGAGTGCGGCGGCGTCGCGCGCCACAGTTATGGCGACTTCGGAAACCAACAGGCGGCTGGGGTCAGCGCGGAGTACCATACCTGAGTATCGCGGTCTGACACGGCGGGAGTATCATCGATTTGACGCGGTCGTTGGACGTTTTACTGCAACGCTCCTCTTCAACGCCCGTGCTTGACGGTGTTCCGCTTCCTCGCCGCCTCCACAATCGCATCGACCAACGGGCCGGCATCGAACCGGATAGGATCGGTCGCGGGCAAGCCCGTTTCGTCCGCCGCGCGCGCGACCGCGTCGCGCGCCGCGGCCTCGTCCATGTCGAACGTGTTGAGGCAGATCCCGATCACCTTCGTGGGGTGCACCGGCGCTGCCGCGCGCTCATGGATGTCGATCATCTCGGTGTAGGACGGGATCTTCACCCACGGCTCGCGGCCGTGATAGTCGCCGATGTAGTCGCGCGTCGCCTGATGGCACAGGATGAGCGCGTCCGGACACGAGCCGTGCAGCAGACCGAGTGTGACTCCCGAGTAGCCGGGGTGGATCAGGCTCCCTTGCCCTTCGACCAGCACGATGTCGTTGTCCTTCGCTCCCTGGAGCACCAGCTCCTCGGCCGCGCCGGCGATGAAATCCGCGACGACGGCGTCCACCGCCGTGCCCCACCCTTCGATGAAGATGCCCGTCTGCCCCGTGGCGACGAAGCTGGTCCTGTGACCCCGTTTCACCAGCGCGTCGCGCAGCTCGAGCTGCGCCGTCATCTTGCCGACGTTGCAGTCGGAGCCCACGGCGAGGATCACGAACGCGTCCACCTCGGCGGCGCGGCCGTCGGCGATCGGCAGGTTGGGCGGCGGCTTGCGCGCGTCGAAGATGCGAACGCCCTTGGCGCGGGCGAGCGGGCCGAGCTCCGGATCGTCGCCGATGAACGTGTGCAGCCCGCTCCAGATCTCGAGGCGGCGCTCGATCGCGCCGCGCAGCCAGCCTCGCCATTCATCCGGCAGGCGGCCGCCCGGCGGCGCGATGCCGATGAGCACCGCGGTCGCCCCCTTTCCCTGGGCGATGCCGCGCTCGAAGTCCGCCACGACCGGAATCGTGCCCCCGAAGCCGAGGACGTCCTGCACCGTCTTCCCCGCCTGTTTCCGGTCGAGCACCGCGACGATCCGCTCCGGGAAATAGCGGATGCACGAGTTCGCGGTCTTCGAAGTGAGGGGGCCGAATTCGCCGTCGGCGATGATCAGGAAGCGGTGTTGGTGAGCAGGCGTCGTCATCTCGCGGCGTCGCGGGTCCTGGGCACGCGGAACTCCCCGCTGGGGCGGAGCACGGCGGGCTCGGCGCGGACCGGGTCGCCGTAAACCTCGTCCTGCAGCACATGGCGGAGCAGGACCAGCGTGACGGCGAGCACCGGCACGGCGACGATCAGACCGATGGCGCCGAGCAGCGTGCCCATGATGAGCACCCCCGAGATCGTGAGCACCGGCGGCAACGCCACCTTGCGCTGCATGATGCGCGGCACGACGAAGTTCGCCTCGAAGACGTGCACCAACACGCCGAGCAGGATCACCAGGACGACCTTCACCCAGTCTCCCGTCGCCACCATGAACAGCGCCGGCAGCAGCGTGGACACGATCGTGCCGAAGAACGGTACGATCGCGACGAGTCCGGTGAAGATGCCAAACGCGAGCCAGAAGGGCACGTCGAGGATCCACAGCCCCACGGCAGTCAGGAACGCGAGCACGCTCATGGCGAGCAGCTGGCCCACGACCCAGGCGCGCAGGGTGGCGGCCATGTCTTCGAAGATCCGCTGCGCGATCGGGCGATGCCGGGGCGGCACGAGCGAGATCACGCCGTCGCGGTACACCGTCGGCTGGCGCGCGAGGTACAGCGCCATCACGACGACGCTCACGCCCTCGATGAAGATCTTGCCCCCCGCTGTCACGTAGGGCAGCAGCGAGCCCCGCAGGAAGTCCGTCGCGTCGTTCACGAGGCCGGCGACGAGGCCCGACGACGGATCGGCGAGGTCGGTGCTCCGCAACACCGGGTACTGGCTCGCCCAGCCGGCCAGCACCCGTTGGATGTTCGTGAGGGTCTGCGGCAACCCACCGATCAGCGCTTGGGTCTGATCGATCACCGGCGGGACGAGGAGCACGCCGACGAACGTCACGGCCGCCACGGTCGCCAGGACGGCGCAGGTCAAGCCCACCCAGCGGGCCAGCTTGAAGCGCCGCTCGAGGAGGTCGGTGACCGCGGAGAGGTAGACGGCGAGCAGGATGGCGACGAAGACGAGCAGCAGGACCTCGACCACCCGGACGACGAACCAGATGGCGAGGGCCGCAATGAAGAGCGCCACGAACGTGGCGCCCGACAACCGTGGGGGTGCGGCGGGTTCAGCGCTCAGCGGCCGTGCTCGGCGTCGTCATCCTCGACGAGTTCCGCCTCCTTGGCGCCCTTGCCGAGCGCCTTCGCCTCCGGCGCAGCGCCGGGGGGGAGGAGGCCCATCTTCCGCTTCAGCTCGAGGAGCTGCTCGTCGGCGTCGGCCTTCACCTCGAGCCCCTTGAACTGCTTCAGCAGATTATCGCCGGAGAGGTCCTCGTTCACCTCGGCGGCGGCGAGCAGCTTGCGCTCCTCGTGCTCGATCTGCTCCGCCATCCGCTCGAACGTCTCGAACGCGCTCTTGTCGGAGATCGAGGACATCGTCTCCTGGATGCGCTTGTGCGCCTCCGCCCGCTTCTGGCGCGCGATCAGGATGTTCTTCTTGCGCTTCGCTTCCTCGATCTTGTCGTTCAGCTGGCGCAGCGACCCCTTCAGCTTCTCCGTCTCTTCGCGGTGCTTGATCCACGTTTCCTGGAGCTGCACGGCGTTTTGGACGTGCTCGTTGTGGCGGAGCAGCGCCTGCTTGGCGAGGTCGTCCCGCCCTTCCTGCACGGCGAGGACGGCGCGCTTCTCCCAGTCCTCCGCGAGCTTCTTTTCCTGCTCCGCCTGGGCGGACAGTCGCTTCTCATCGGCGATCGCGGAGGCCACCTGCTGCTTGGCCTTCGCCAGCTGGCTCCGCATGTCGATGATCAGCTGCTCGAGAACCTTTTCGGGATTCTCGGCACGCGAGATCAGGTCTGTGATGTTCGACCGGATCAGCGTGGACAGACGGTCAAAAATGCCCATTCGGCCCCTCTCGCTCCTGGCAGGCTACTCGCCGGCCCGCAATGTGCGCTCGCGCTTCTGCGCGAGCAGCCGTTCCGCGAAATCTAACCGCTCGGCCAGCTCGGCTACCTGGCCGTGCAACTGTCCCACTTGCTCTTCGAGCTGCGCCACGCGCCGCTCGTCGCCCACGCTGTCGCCCGGCTGATCGATCCACTCGCCGCCGAGCCCCTTCCACTGCTTGCGCCGGTGTATCCCGGCCCGGATCCGCTCGGCCATGGCAGCCGCGAGGTCCGACTTGAAGAACGCGTACAGCACCACGCCCCCGACGATCAATGCCGCCACCGCACCGATCAGCGGAAACAGCTGACTGATCAGGAAGGTCGGATCCACCCCGGGCGGCGTCGGCGGCGGGGTCTGGATTTGCAGCATCATGCGTTCTCCTACGCCGCGGCTGTGGCGTCCGTTTCAGCGGGCAACGTTACGGCCGCGGCGGGCCGAGCCGCTCGCTGCCACGCTGCTGCCCCA
The DNA here is from genome assembly GCA_036004985.1 of Gemmatimonadales bacterium. GTDB lineage: Bacteria > Gemmatimonadota > Gemmatimonadetes > Gemmatimonadales > GWC2-71-9 > 20CM-2-65-7. The sequence goes on along the minus strand of DASYQX010000131.1, from coordinate 60,564 downwards.
GCAGCCGCTCCGTAAAATCTACTCGCTCCGCCAGTTCCGCCACCTCACGGCGCAGCTGATCCAGCGCTTCCTGCATCTCCTCCTGGGCCTCCGGGCTCGCCGCCGCACCCGGCGGCGGCACCACCCCGTGCCGCAGCCGTTCGGCCCACGCTTTGCCGACCGGGGACAGGGAGATCATCCAGGCGAAGAACCCCCCGACCGCGACGATCGGGATCATCAGAGCGATCATGCCTTCCACCGGTCAGGACCTCGGCTTAGGAAGTGCCGCGTCGCGCGGCTGTGCCAACAGCCGCTCGGTGAAGTCCATCCGTTCGGACAGCTCCGCCACTTCGCGGCGCAGCTGCTGCAGCTCGTCGAGGACTTCCCGGCTCAGCCCCTCCTCGGGAGGCGTGGCTGGACGGCGCAACCGCTCGATCAACGCGCGGCCCAGCGGCGTCCACGACAGCGAGCCCACCCCGGCCAGGAGCAGCACGACCAGCGCGAGAATCGCCTCGGCTTCCACGTGCCTCAGGCCCGCGGCAGCCGGTCGGCTTCGTGCTTCGCGAGCAGCCGCTCGGTGAAGTCCATGCGCTCGCCCAGCTCGGCAATCTCGCGGCGCATATCGCGCAGCTCGGTCAACACGTCGTCACGCAACCCCTGCAGCTCGTCCTTGATGCCCGCGTCGGCCCGCGGCCGGATCCGCTCCGCGAATGCGCGCACCAGCGGCCACGCCAGTAGCGTGAACCCGGTCAGCGCCAGGGCTGTCAGGAAGACGACTGCTTCGCCGGGCACCCGTCACCTCGCCGGCGGGAGCCGCTCGGCTTCCCGCTGCTGCGCCAGCAACCGCTCCAAGAAGTCCACCCGCTCGGCCAGCTCCGCCATCTGTCCCGTGGTGTGCCGCAGCTCCTCCACCTCGTGTCGGAGGTCCTTGATCTCCTCGGCGACGTCTTCGTCGTCGGCGACCGGCGCCTTGCGGCCCAGCATCTTGGCCGCCAGCGCCTTGCCGATCGGGGAGATGGCGAGGAGAAATAGAGTGCCGCCGCCGAACAACAGCACGACCGCGACGAGCCCGACGACGTTCTCGCTCACGCGTGGCCTCCGCCCTTGGGGAGCGCGCGCTCGTCCTGGCGGGCCAGCAGCCGCTCGGCGAAATCGAGCCGCTCTTGCACCTCGGTCAACTGGTGCCGCAGGTCCTCGACCTCACCCCGGAGCTCCTGCACCTCGCGCTCGTCGTGACCGCCGCGGCCGGCCAGGCGGTCCGCGAGGGCCTTCCCGAACGGTCCGCGCAGAACGAAGATCGCGGCCATGGCGAGGAAGAAGATGCTCATCGGGATTTCGGGACCGTTGAACACGGCGCCTCCTGACCCTCCTCCGTTCAACCTACCGACTAGTCCCCCGCCTGCAACACCTTGCGGAGGAACTGCCCCGTATGGGAGCCCTTCGTGCGCGCGACGGCCTCCGGCGCCCCCGCCGCCACGACGCGGCCACCCGCGTCACCGCCCTCGGGACCAAGATCGATGACCCAGTCAGCCGTCTTCACGACGTCGAGGTTGTGCTCGATGACGACGACGGTGTTGCCTTTGTCGACCAGGCGGTGCAGCACCTCCAGCAGCAGGCGCACGTCCTCGAAGTGCAGCCCCGTCGTCGGCTCGTCCAGGATGTACAGGGTTCGTCCCGTGTCCCGCTTCGCCAGCTCGGTCGCGAGCTTGACGCGCTGGGCCTCGCCGCCGGACAGCGTCGTGGCCGACTGTCCGAGGTGGATGTACCCCAGCCCTACGTCGTTCAACAACTCGAGTTTCGACTTGATACGCGGCTGGTGCTCGAAAAAGTCGAGCGCGTCGGCGACGGTGAGGTCGAGCACGTCGGCGATCGACTTTCCTTTATAGCGCACCTCGAGCGTCTCGCGGTTGTAGCGCCGGCCCTTGCACACTTCGCACGGCACGTACACGTCCGGCAGGAAGTGCATCTCGACCTTCACGAGCCCGTCGCCCTGACACGATTCGCAGCGGCCCCCCTTCACGTTGAAGGAGAAGCGTCCCGGCCCGTAGCCGCGCAGCTTCGACTCGGGGAGGAACGTGAACAGCTCGCGGATCGGCGTGAACAGGCCCGTGTAGGTGGCGGGGTTGGACCGTGGCGTGCGGCCGATGGGGCTCTGATCGATGTCGATCACCTTGTCGACCTGGTCGATCCCTTCGATGCCGTCGTGCGCCCCCGGGACCACCTTGGCGCGGTAGAAATGGCGCGCCAGCGCCTGGTACAGGATGTCGGTCACGAGCGTGGATTTGCCTGATCCCGAGACGCCCGTGACGGCCACGAACAGTCCCAGCGGGAACTCCACCGTCAGGTCCTTGAGGTTGTGCTGGCGCGCCCCCGCGATGCGGAGCCCACGCCCTTCCGTCGCCGCGCGGCGGCGCGGCGGCACCGGGATACGCAGCTCTCCGCGCAGGTACCGCGCCGTCAGGGAGTCGCGGTGGCGCAGAACGTCGCTGAGCGGCCCCGCCGCCACCACCTCACCGCCGTGCCGTCCCGCACGCGGTCCCAGATCCACGACGTGGTCCGCCGAGCGGATCGTTTCTTCGTCGTGCTCGACGACGAGCACGGTGTTTCCCAGGTCCCGCAGCTCCTTCAGCGTCGCGAGCAGCCGCGCGTTGTCCCGCTGATGCAGGCCGATGGAGGGCTCGTCGAGGATGTACAACACGCCGACGAGGCGGCTGCCGATCTGGGTGGCGAGCCGGATGCGCTGCGCCTCGCCGCCCGAGAGCGAGGCCGCCGAGCGGTCGAGCGTCAGGTAGTCGAGGCCGACGTCGACCAGGAACCGCAGCCGGTCAACGACTTCCTTGAGGATCGGCCGCGCGATTTCCGGGTCGAGGCCGGGCCGGCCGTTCCCGCGCAGCGGAATCGCGCTGCAAAACGCGAGCACCTCGCGCACCGACAGCGCCACGACGTCGCCGATGCTCTTCCCCGCCACGAGCACCGAGAGACTCTCGGGCCGCAGGCGTTTCCCGTGGCAGGTCGGGCAGGGCTGCTCGACCATGTATTGGTCCAGCTGCTCCCGCACCGCGTCGGACGCGGTCTCGCGATAGCGCTTCTCGACGTGCTGGAGCACGCCGCGCCAGCCGGCCTCGTACGACCCGTGCCACCGCTCGCTGTCGTACTGGTAGGTGAACGTTTTCCCGGGGGCGCCGTGCAGCAGCACCTTGCGGGCGGCCACCGGCAGGTCCTGCCACGGGGCGTTGAGGTCGAACTTGAAGACGCGCGCCAGCGTCGGGAGGACGACCTTGCGGACGTAGCCGCTCGGCTCACCCCACGGCAGGATCACGCCCTCGAGGATCGAGAGACTCGGATCGCCGAGCACCAGGTCGGCGTTCACCTCGCGGCGCGTGCCCAACCCCGAGCAGTCGGGGCAGGCACCGAACGGGGAGTTGAACGAGAACTGGCGCGGCTCGAGCTCCGGGAGCGAGAGCCCGCACTTGGGGCAGGCGTAGCGCTCCGAGAACAATGTCGACCGCGGGCTGCCGGCTTGTCGCACGACCTCCACCACGCCGTCGGCCGCTTTGAGGGCCGTCTCGATCGAATCGGCGAGTCGTGCACGGTCCGCGGCGCGCACCACCAGACGGTCGACGACCACCGCGATGTCGTGGTTCTGGCGGCGGTTGAGTTTGGGAACCGCGGACAGGTCGTGCGTCTCGCCGTCGACCCGCACGCGCACGAACCCCTGCTTGCTCATCGCTTCGAACACGTCGCGGAACTCGCCCTTGCGGCCGCGCACCAGCGGCGCGAGCACCTCGACCTTGGTGCCGTCGGGCCACGCGAGCACGAGGTCCGTGATCTGCGACGCGCTCTGGCGCTCGACCGGCGAGCCGTCGTTGGGGCAGTGCGGCGTTCCGGTCCGCGCCCACATGAGGCGCAGATAGTCGTAGATCTCCGTGATCGTCCCCACAGTCGACCGCGGGTTCGCGCCCGCGGTCTTTTGCTCGATCGAGATCGCCGGGGAGAGTCCCTCGATCGCGTCCACGTCGGGCTTTTCCATCAGACCGAGGAACTGGCGGGCGTAGGCGGAGAGCGATTCGACGTAACGCCGCTGCCCTTCGGCGTAGATCGTGTCGAACGCCAGCGACGATTTCCCCGACCCCGACAGGCCGGTGATCACCACCAGCGCATTGCGGGGGATCTCGACGTCGATGTTCTTGAGGTTGTGCTCGCGGGCGCCTCTGACGACTAACGAGTCACTCGGCATAGACTCGGAGCATAGAGGGGGTTCGGTTCGCAGGTCAACTCTCGGGGCGCGGGCGGTAAAGGGGCGGATCAGGGGCGGTCCGTGGCGGTCAGGGGCGGTCAACGGCGGGAGCAGAAGGACCGCCCCCGACCGCCCCCGACCGCCCCTGCCCGCCACCGACCGCCGCCTTCTCTTGCCTAACCCCCGTCATTTCCCTACGTTAGCCCTCCCATGCCGACGAACGCGCTGCTCGTCCTGACCACCCTCGGCTCGGCCGATGAAGCGCGCAACTTCGTCACCGGGCTGGTGGCGGACCGGCTGGTGGCATGTGGCACGGTGCTCCCGCGAGCGCTGTCGATCTACCGCTGGGAGGGAGCGATCACCGAGGAAGACGAGGTCGTCGTGCTGCTCAAGACCGATGCATCGAAGTGGGACGAGCTCGCCGTGGCGGTCCAGGAGCGGCACCCATACGAGGTGCCGGAGCTGCTCGCCTTTCCCGTGGAGCAGGGCATGGAGCTCTACCTCTCCTGGTTGACGGGCGAGGTGATCGCGTGAACCGCCCGCGGCGGGAGCGGCGCTGGCAGACGTCGACGGAGCGGGCGCGGGTGGCGGCCGAGCTGATCGAGGAAGCCGAGTCCCTCACCGAGACCGGCGTCATCGCGTCGCCGCTCGAGGTGGCGCGGGCGAAGTTGCCGCCGCCGATCCGCGCGGATGTCCCGCCGGGCGCACGGGCGTCGCTCGACCAGCAGGGCGCGGACTCCCCGGCTCCCCCTCCCCTCCCGCCGGCGCAAGAGCCGTCTCCCGTGCCTCAGGCGGGGTCGCCACCACCGGCCCCAGGGCCGCCCCCTGCTCCCCCCGTCGCCGACGATCCCCTGTACGTGGCGGGGCGCGAGGCGACGGACCGCGGCGACCTGGACCGCGCCGCCGCCGCGTACCGCGAGCTGCTCGCGCGGGAACCGGGGCACGTGAAGGCGCGCAACAACCTCGCGCTCATCCTCGACGCGCGCGGCGACCGCGAGGGCGCCCTCGCCGAGTTGGATCGCGCGCTCGAGGCCGACCCCGACAACGCCGCGCTGCTCGTGAACCGCGCCGCCGTGCTGGGCGCGACGGGGCGGTACGCCGCGGCGCAGCGGGATCTGCTGCGCGTGCTGCGCGACGACCCCGCCAACGTAGAGGCCCTCTTCAATCTCGGCGTCGTGCTGACGCGGCGGGGCCTGTGGGCCGAGTCGGTCGCCCACCTGAAGCGCGCCGTCGAGATCGACGCCAGCCGAGCGGCCGCCTGGTATTACCTGGGTGATGCGCTGAACCACGTGGACGACCTCACCGGCGCGCTCGCCGCGTTCGAGCGCGCCGTCGAGCTCCAGCCCGCGAACCCGAAGGCCCTGTACGGGGTCGGCAAGGTGCTCGATCGCCTCAACCGGCCCGACGAGGCCACGGTGATGTACCGCCGCTCCCGGGAGGTCACCGGCAGGTGATTCGGGTGGTGGTGGACGATCTGGGGTTTCTTCCCGCCGACGCGATTGTCCGACCCTCCACGACCCGCCTCGACCCCACCGCCGCCGCCCTGCGGCGCCTCGAGACCATGGGTGGCACCGAATTCCACGACCGCCTGCGCCTCAGTCGCGAGCTGGCGGTGGGCGCGGCGGTGGTAACCGCCGCCGGCGGCGAGCTCCCCGCCGAATTCGTCATCCACGCGGTGATCCGCAGCGACACCGAGCCGGTGAGCCGGGGCGGCGTGGCGCGCGCCTGGCTGTCGGCGCTGCACCAGGCGCAGCAGTGGCAGCTCGCGCACCTCAGCGTGCCGCCGATCGGCACGGGCGCCGGCAACCTCACGATCGAGGACGCCGCCGAGGTCATGGTGACCGTGCTCCACGCCCATCTGGGGAACGCCGCCTTTCCGACCGACGTATCTTTTGTCGTGGAGACGCCGGCGGATCGCGAGGTGTTCGAAGCGGCGCTGCGGCGCATTACCGCTGTATGACGCGGCGCCAGTGGGCCATCGGCATCCTGGCGGCGTGGGTGCTCTCCCTCGGCTGGCTGGTGAAGCGCGAGTTCTTCCGGTCCACCGGCGCCCGCCTCGCTGAGGCGGCGCTGTCGGTCCCGCCGGGCGCCCTCTTCTATCGGCTCGACCTCGGCGGCCAGCAGATCGGCTTCGCGTCCAGCACCCTGGATACGCTGCCCGACTCCATCCGGGTCGAAGACCTGCTCGTCCTCGACGTCCCCGCGCTCGGCAAGCTGCACCGCACCTCGGCCCGCAGCGTCGCGGTCCTCAGCCGCGCCCTCCGCCTGGCGCGGGTGGAAGCGGTCTTCGACGGCGACCTGGGCCGGTTCACGGCCCGCGGCAACGTGTTGGGGGACAGCGTGCTCCGCGTCACGATCGTCACCGAGACTGACTCGCAGACGACGCGGATTCCGTTGACGGGCCCGATCACGCTGCCGACGCTCTTGCCCCTGCGGCTCGCCTTCGGGGGCGAGCTGCGGCCGGGGCGGACCTACACGGCGCGCCTCTTCAACCCTCTCCTCCTCGCCGAGCAAGAGGTCACGGTCCGCGTGGCGGCGGAGTCGACGCTGATTGTGCCCGACAGCGCCGACATCGACTCTACGACGATGACCTGGGTGCCCGTGCACTTCGACACGGTGCGCGCGTTCCGGATCGACCAGCAGGCGAATGGGATCGAGCTCAGCACCTGGATCGACGCCCAGGGGCGCATCGTGTCGGCCACGACGCCGGTCGGGTTTAGGATGGACCGCGCGGCGTTCGAACTGGCGTACGAGAATTTTCGGCGGCGCGACACGGCGCGGGTGGCGCGGGGCAGCACGGCCCCGGCCGTGGGAGACGTGATCGCTCTCACGGCGCTCGCCGCCGGCGTACGCGAGGAGCTCACCCGCGTCGAGCGCCTGCGGGTTCGGCTCTCGGGAGCGGATCTGTCGAGGCTCGACCTCACGAGCGGTCGCCAGAATCTGGCCGGCGACACGCTCGAGGTGACCCGCGAGGGACCCACGGCCATGCGCGCCGGCTACAGCCTGCCGGCGCGCGACCCGGCGCTGACGCCCTGGCTCGAGCCCGAGCCGCTGATCCAGGTCCACGACCCGCGGATCGCCGCGCAGGCGCGCCAGATTGTGGGCCGGGAGCGCGGTCCCACGCGGGCGGCGGAGCTGCTCACGCACTGGGTCTACGCCAACCTCCGCAAGCAGGTCACGCTCAGCGTGCCCAGCGCCGCCCAGGTTTTGGAGGCGGGGCGCGGCGACTGCAACGAGCACACGGCGCTGTACGTCGCACTGGCGCGCGCGGTGGGACTGCCGGCGCGGACTGCCGCGGGCCTCGTCTACCTGAACGACCGCTTTTACTATCACGCCTGGCCCGAGGTCTACCTGGGCGACTGGGTGGCGGTGGATCCGACGTTCGATCAATTCCCCGCCGACGCCGCGCACCTGCGCTTCACGATCGGCGGGCTCGCGCGCCAGGTGGAGCTCATCCGGGTGGTCGGGCGGCTCCAGCTCGAGGTGCTATGATCAAGCTCGAGAACCTCACGAAGCTGTACGGCAGCTTCGTCGCCGTGGACGACATCTCGCTGCACGTGCCGCGCGGCGCGCTGTTCGGCTGCCTCGGCCCGAACGGGGCGGGCAAGACCACCACCCTCCGGATGATCGCCGGCATCCTGCGCCCGTCCGGCGGGCGCGTCCTGCTGGGCGGCGACGATGTCCACCAGCACCCGCTCGTCGCCAAGCAGCGGCTTGGCTTCATCCCCGACCGACCCTTCGTGTACGACAAGCTCACCGGCGCCGAGTTCCTGCGGTTCGTGGCGGGACTGTACGGACAGGAAGGGGAAACGGTCGAGCGCCGTATCGCCGAGCTGCTGGAAGTGTTCGAGCTGACGAGCTGGAAGGACGAGCTGGTCGAGGCCTACAGCCACGGCATGCGCCAGAAGCTGATCATCTCGAGCGCGTTGATCCACCGGCCCGAGGTGATCGTCGTGGACGAGCCGATGGTGGGCCTCGACCCCAAGGCCGCCCGCCTCCTCAAGGACATCTTTCGCCAGTTCGTGCAGAAGGGGGGGACGGTGCTGATGAGCACGCACACGCTCGAGGTGGCCGAAGCGATGTGCGACCGGGTGGCCATCATCCAGCACGGCAAGATCGTCGCGGCGGGAACGGTCGCGGAGCTGCGGCAGCAGCATAAGGCCGGCGACGCCAGCCTCGAGGAGCTGTTCCTCAAGCTGACCGGCGGCGCGCACGCGCGCGAGCTGGCCGAGGTGCTCGGGGGAGGAGACCGGTGAAGCAGCCGTCGCTCTGGCACGTGCTCCAGCCCAAGTGGCGCACCGCGCTCCAGCGGCTGCGGGAGGAGCGCGCCGGCGGCGGCGGCAAGCTCGTCATCCTCACGCTGGTCGGCGCGGGGTTCTGGGCCGCGGTGTTCGGGATTCTGTACGCGATGCTCCGCTACTTCCGCGGCGTCGAGGACCTCGGGCCGCTGCTCGCGGGCAAGCTCCTGGGGATCGCGCTGTTGTCGTTCGTCTCGATCCTCGTCCTCTCGAACGTCATCACGGCGCTGTCGAGCTTCTTCCTGGCCAAAGACCTGGACCTCCTGGTCTCGGCGCCGGTCGACTGGCTGCGCCTCTATCTCGCCAAGCTCGGCGAGACCCTGCTGCATTCCTCGTGGATGGTGGCCCTGATGGCGGTCCCCATCGTCGCGGCGTACGGCGTGGTGTACCACGCCGGCCCGCTGTTCTACGGGTACGCCCTGCTCACGCTCATCCCGCTGCTCGTCTTGCCGGCGGTCGTCGGTTCGGCGGTCACGCTGATTCTGGTCAACGTCTTCCCCGCGCGGCGCACGCGCGACCTGCTCTCGATCGTCGCGCTGGGCGCGGCGGCAGGCGTGATCCTGCTGTTCCGTCTGATTCGGCCCGAACAGCTGGCGCGCCCCGAGGGGTTCCGCAACCTGCTGGACTTCATCACCCTGCTGCGCGCGCCGACGTCGCCGTTCCTGCCCAGTGAATGGGCGAGCCGGGCCATCATGAATTACCTGCGCGAGATCGTCGATCCCCTGCCGCTGATCCTGTTGTGGACGACGGCGGGCGCGTTCGTCGTGGCCGGAGCGGCGCTCCACCGGGGGCTGTTCGCATCGGGCTACACGAAGGCGCAAGAAGGCGCCGAGCGGTTCGTGCGCGGGGTGTTCTGGCGCTGGACGGTCGGGACGCTGCTGAGGCCGCTCCCCGTGGCGAAGCGCGAGTTCGTGCTGAAGGACATCAAGCTCTTCTTCCGCGACACGACGCAGTGGAGCCAGTTGATCCTGCTCGCGGTGCTGGTGGTCGTCTATCTGTTCAACATCCAGGCGCTGCCGCTGCACCGCGGCGAACCGGTCGGGTTCTTCTACGTCAGCCTCGTGTCGTTCTTGAACCTTGGTCTCGCTGGCTTCGTGTTGGCCTCGATCGCGGCCCGTTTCATCTTCCCGTCGGTGTCCCTCGAGGGGCGCCAGATGTGGCTGCTGCGCTCCTCGCCCCTCGACCTCAAAGCCCTGCTCTGGTCCAAGTACTGGGTGGGTACGGTGCCTCTGCTCGTGCTCGCGCTGCTCTTGACGAGCCTCACGAACCTGCTCCTCAAGGTGACGCCGTTCATGATGGCCGTGAGCCTCATCGCGATGAGTGCGCTGACCCTCGCGATCGCCGCGCTCGCGCTGGGGTTCGGCGCGCTCTATCCGCAGTTCGAAACGGAGAACGCAGCCCAAATCCCGACCTCGTTCGGAGGCCTGGTATTCATGATGGCGACGATTACGCTGCTGGGCGCGGTGATCGTTTCCCTGTGGCAAGCGGTGTACACCTACGTGCGCGCCGTGTACGAAGGGCGGCCCGTCGTGGTGGACGCCTGGATGCTGTTCTGGTTCGCCGTGGCCGCCGCGTTGTGCGCGGCGGCCACCGTGATCCCTCTGCGGATCGGCCTGCGGAAGATGGAGAGCTTCGAGTTCTAATCCGCCGTCACGAACGCCAGCTGAAGCCCCCCACAATCTGGAACGCGCTGCCGCTGTCGAGGATCAACTTGGCCTCGACGTAGGGCCGAGTCCGGCCGCGCCGTCCCTCGAGCCCCGTGAGCAGGTTGAGGTTCGTGCTGCTCCCGCCCGTCTGGTCCAGAAAATTGATGCCCCCCCCGAGATACCACGCGCCGCTGCGGGTCGGCGGGCGAAACTTGAGGTCGAGGTTGAGGGCCCAGGCGTGCCCGCCGTTCACGAGGTAGAGGTCGAAGGTGGGATAGAGATCGACGCGCGGCGTGATCGGCCAGGAGATCTGAGCCCCGAGCAGGAGGTCGTCGACGTCGAAGTTGTACCCGATGTGCGGGCCGTAGCGCGGCCCGGAGGCCATGGCCACCGGCCGGCGGCGCGCCCGCCGCTGCGCATCTGCGGTGGACGCCGCGAGCGCCAGGAGCAGCACGACCAGCGTGACCCGCAGAACGATGGCTTTCACGACCGGTTCCTCGCGTTCAGGGATGCAGACTGATAGGAAACGCCGCCCCGAAACGCAAGAGGCTGGTGGAGCGCGACTCGGGTCAGGCCGCGACGCGGGCGCCGCAGCGGTTGCAATAGCGCGCGTCGGCGTCGAGCGCGCTGCCGCAGCGGACACAATACCCCGGCGCCGCCTCGAGCCGTCGCCCACAGGCGGAGCAGAACACGGCGTCGGGCTCAGGCCGGGGACCGTCGGTTGGACACGCCGGAACGCGGGGCGGTCCCGCGACGGCGGGCGCCCGCTGGCCTGCCGGAGCGGGACCGCCCCGCGTTCCGGCTTCCCCCCGAAGCGCCGCCAATGCCGCCGCTTGATACTTCGCGTGCAGCGCGTCGTAGTCGGCATCGGACAACTTCCCCGTCGCGCGATCGAACTCGATCTCCTTCAGCGCGCGCAACGCCACCGCCTGCGGACTCAGATCGTCGTCCGGGTCGTCGCCCTCTGTGACGCCGGCGGCCTCCTCGGCGACCGGCGGGCGCAGGATGGGCCGCAGCACGTAGTACGCCGCGCCCGCGGCGAGCAGGGTGCCGATGATCAACTCCAGCATCAGGGAATCAGCTGGGCAGGCGGCCGAGCTCGCGCCGCAGCCGCTCGAGCTCCGCCGGCGAGGCGTCGAGTCCCTCGCCCGGCGCGGGCGCCGACGCCGTCTCAGCAGCTGCCGCGCGCGTCCAGCGACGCATGGCGCGAATCAGGAAGCCCGCCGCGACCAACACGAGGAGCGCGGGAATGAAGTAGCCGGCGAGATTGAAGCCGCGCTTCGGCGGCGCCATCAACACCTGCTGGCCATACTCGGCCACGAACGCATCGATGATTTCCTGGTCCGTCTTCCCCTGCTGCGCGAGCGCCACCACCTGGCGGTGCAGCGCCGGGCTGTACGTGCAGTTGAAGTCGGTCGTGCGGCACGTATAGATGTCGAGGCCGCAGCCGCAGCTGCACTTGAGCCGCTTCTCGATCACCTGCAATGCGGCGTCGGTGTCGGCCGCGGTCAGCGGGGTCATCGATCGCCCCGCCCACCGGGGATCGAACACCCGCCCCGCGGGGCCGGAGCCGGCGAGAGAATCCTGCACGGCGCCAAGACGCCAGGACGCCAAGACGCCAAAGAGGCTCGAGACGCCGAGCGTCAGGAAGTCGCGCCGCGCAACGTGCAACGTGGCGTCCTGGCGTCCTGGCGTCATGCCTTGGGCTCCAGCTTCACCGCGTAGCCCGCCTGGGTGCGCCGCACCGCCGGGGAACCACCGCCCGGCCACAGGACGATCAGGCCCCCCAGCACCACCACGTACCCCCCGAACCACACCCACCACACCAGGGGATTGATGGTGAAGCGGTACACCGCCTGCTCGGTCCCGTTCACCAGGCCGCCGAGCACCACGTAGAGGTCCTCGCGCACGCCGCTCGCGATGCCTACCTCCGTCGAGGGCTCGAAGGTCGGGCGCCCGAGGCCGTCCACATGCTGGCGCTTTTCGGTCTTCAGGCGCCCGACGAACTTGCCGTCGCGCCGCACCTCGACCAGCGCCGCGGTGACCTTGCGGTTGAGCGCGTCGTACTGTGAGATGCCCAGGTGGGTAAAGGTGTAGACGTAGCCGTAGGGACTCTTGAGCGCGGCCGACTCGCCCGGCCGCAGCGTCGCCTGGGTCTCGGTCTTGAACGTCATACCGGCGAACGCGATGAACAGCAGCACGATGCCGGTGTGGACGATGTAGCCGCCGTAGCGCCGCCGGTTCCGCCCGATGAGCCGGACGGTGGCGAGGGCGAGCGGTTCGGCGTACTGGCGGTGCCGGGCGTTGGCCCCGCGCGCGAACTCCTGGACCACAGTCGTCGCGACGAAGCCACCGAACGCGATCGCCAGCAGGGCGCCCACGTCGCGCATGCCGGCGACGAGCAGGCACAAGAGCACGAACGCACCGGCCGTCGCCGGGACCGCGAACTGTCGCCGCAGGTTCGGCACCGAGGCGCGGCGCCAGGCGATGAGGGGCCCGATGCCGGTCAACAGGAGCAGCGCCAGCGCGACGGGCACGATCACCTCGTTGAACCAGGGCGCGGCCACCGTGATCTTGACGCCCGACAGGGCCTCCGAGAGGATCGGCAGCAGCGTGCCCCACAGCACCGCGAACGCGATGCCGAGGAGCAGCAGATTATTGAAGAGGAAGCTCGATTCGCGGCTCACCATCGACTCGAGCTTGGCGTCCGCCGCGAGGAGCGGGAGGCGCTGCGCGTACAGCAGGAAGCTCCCCACAGCCGCCAGGATCAGGAACCCGAGGAAGAAGTAGCCGACGCGCGATTGGGTAAACGAGTGCACGCTGGCGATCACCCCCGAGCGCGTGAGGAACGTGCCGAAGATCGACAGCAGCCACGAGCCGAGGATCAACGCGAGGTTCCATTTCTTCAGCATCCCGCGCTTTTCCTGGATCATCACCGAGTGGAGGAATGCGGTCATCGTCAACCACGGGAGCAGCGCCGCGTTCTCGACGGGATCCCACGCCCAGTAGCCGCCCCAGCCGAGCTCGACGTACGCCCACCACATCCCGATCAACAAGCCGATGGAGAGGAAGAGCCAGGAGACGAGCGTCCACTTGCGGATCGCGACCAGCCAATCGGCCTCGAGCTGCTTGGACGCGAGCGCCGCGATCGCGAACGCGAACGGGATCGTGATCGAGATGTAGCCGAGGTACAGCATCGGCGGGTGGAAGACCATCCCGGGGTTCTGGAGCTGGGGATTCATGCCCCGCCCGTCCAGGGGCGTGAACGCCAGCCGTTCGAACGGGTTCGCGGCGAACAGCAGCACCGAGATGAAGAACGCCGCGACGAGGCAGGTCACGCCGGCGACGAACGGCAGGTAGGCGCGGTGGCGCGCCCCGGTGAGCAGCTGTGCCAGGGCGGCAAAGAGGCTGAGCACCGTCGCCCAGAAGAGCAGGCTCCCCTTTTGCCCCGCGTACAGTGCGGACCACAGATAGAAGGTCGGGAGGTTGCGGCTCGTGTACGCCGCGACGTATTCGACGTTGAAGTCGTGGCGGAAGATCGCCACCTCGAGGCAGATCACCGCGACGACGAGGGCACCGAACAGCGCGAACACGGCGTGGCGCGCGCTGCGCTGCAGGTCGGCCCGGTCGTTCCCCGCCCACCCACCGGCAAAGCCGGTGACCGCGCCCCACAGGCCCACGAGGAAGGCGAGCCAGAGGGCGAGGTGGCCGAGCAGCGTCATTTAGGCTTTGGGAACCGCTTCGTAGCGCGACCCGCACTTCGCGAGCACGTCGCTCGCGCGGATCACGCCGTCCTTTTGGAGGCGGCCTTCGACGACGACTTCCACGGAATCGGTGAACGTGTCGGGAGGCAGGCCGTGGAACACCACCGGGTAGGTCACGGTGCCGTCGGTGATGTGGAACCGCAGGGTCTGGGTCGCGGTCTCCTTCTCGACCGTGCCGGGCACCACGCGCGCGCCCACCTTGAGGCCCAAATCGTAGAAGGACGGATCGGCCGAGACTCTCTGAGCCAGCTCGCTGGGCGTGAGGAAGTACTGACCGGTTTGCTTGATCCCGGAGGCCATGAGGTAGCCCACGGAGCCGACGATCAGGACCGCGCCCAGGGTGAACTTCGTGCCGGCAGTCATGGTCGTATTATACCACCGGGCCCCGAGCCTGCTCCAGCGCCCACCGCACGGCGTCCGCCGGGCTGTCCACCCGGGGTATGTCCACGGCGCCCTTGAAGGAATCGTGAAGGCCGACGATGGGTTTCCCGATCCGCTGGGCGAGGGCGACCTCCGACAGCGTCCCCGCCCCGCCCCCGATGGCGATCAGCGCTTGCGCCACCTGCACCACGACGGCGTTGCGCATTTCGCCCATGCGCGTGGCGAGCGGGATGTCGATGTAGGCGTTCGCGGCCGCGGGGTCGGCGCCGGGGAGGATGCCGACCGTCGTCCCGCCCGCCGCCTTGGCGCCCTTCGCGACGGCCTCCATCACGCCGCTGAGCCCGCCGCAGACGATGATCGCCCCCTGCTCCGCGAGCAGGCGGCCGACCATCGTGGCGCACACCGCTTCCTCGTGTGTGCAGCTGCTGCCGCCGATGACGGAGATGATGGGGTTCCTTTGCGCGCTCATGCGGGATCGGCCGCGAACGGAGGCTGGACCACTCCCCGATCGGTAACGTAACCGGTCACGAACCGCGCCGGCGTCACGTCGAACGCCGCATTGAGCGCGGGCACGCCCGCCGGCGCCATCGGCCGGCCCGCCACCGCGGTGATCTCCTCGGCAGCCCGCTGCTCGATGGGGATCGCGTCGCCGTCCGCGAGCGCCGTATCGACGGTGGACCACGGCGCGGCACAGTAGAACGGGACGCCGTGATGGCGGGCGAGCACCGCCAGCCCGTACGTCCCGATCTTGTTGGCGAAATCGCCGTTGGCGCAGATGCGGTCCGCGCCGACGAGCACCAGATCGACCCGCGCCTGGCGCAGCAGCGCGCCCGCCGCCGCGTCGGCGATGATCGTGCAGGGGACCCCGGCGTGCTGCAGCTCCCACGCCGTGAGCCGGCTGCCCTGCAGCAGCGGCCGAGTCTCGTCGACGTAGACGTGTACCTGTCGTCCCTGCTCGTGCGCCAGGTAAACGGGGGCGAGGGCGGTGCCGATGCCCCCGGTCGCGAGCGCGCCGGCATTGCAGTGCGTCAGGACTTTCGCGCCGTCGGGGACGAGCGGCAGGCCGTGCTCGCCGATCCGCCGGCACATCGCGCGGTCTTCTTCCCAGATGGCCGTCGCTTCCGCCCGCAGCCGCTCCCAGATGGCGGACCCGTCACCCGGCGTGGCGGCCGCCACGCGCGCCATCCGGTCCAGCGCCCAGCGCAAATTCACGGCTGTCGGACGGGCGGCGCCGAGCAGATCGACCAGCGGCGCGAGCCGCGCCAGGAAGGCCTCCCGCGCCGCGCCGCGCAGCGGGCGCGTCGCGGCCACGAGACCCATCGCGGCGGCGATCCCGATGAGCGGCGCCCCACGCACCTGGAGGCGGCGAATCGCATCCGCCACGCCCTCCGCCGTCCCGACCTCGAAGTAGACCTCCTCGCCCGGGAGCCGCCGTTGATCGAGCAGGCGCACGTCGCCGGCCGCGGTCCACGAAATCGGGGTCAGCGCCACGTCACAAGGCGCCGCCGATGCCGAGTGAAATGGAAAGCCCGCTGTGCCGCACGGTCAGCGGAGCGAGCCGGCCGGTGGCGGGAGTCGTGCGGCTCGGAAACTGGCGGAGTCCGGCTCGCCCGTCGATGAACACGTGCGACGAGACCGGAAACATCACCGCCGCCTGCGCGACCACGCCGAGCTCGAGCTCGGTGTAGGACGAGTTGCCGCGAGGGGTGTACTGCCAGCCGCCCGCCCCGGCGTCGTAGCCCTGCGCTTCCTCGATCGCCCACCGATTCCGCAGCAGGGCGGGCCCCGCGCCGGCGCGCACCCACCCTCGCTCGTAGGAGATGAGCACCGCGCCGTAGCGACCCGCGTAGTCCGCCTTCACGTAGGACGAGTCCCCTGGCCGAAAGCCGCGGATCTCGGCGCGCTTCGGGTCGATCGCGACGGTCGCCTCGACGGACCAGCGCGGCACCACCGCCACGCGCGCGCCCAAGGTGAATGGCAGGTCGTCCTCCCGCGTGGGATGGGAGGCCAGGAACGCCGGCACGAGTCCGCTGCCGTAGCCGCGCGCCCGCAGCGTCCCCTCGAAGGTGCCGACGGTGCGCCAGGTGCCCGCCGCGAAGGGCGTGGGCAGCAGGATCTGCAACCGTTTCCGCACCAGTGCGGCGCGCTGCGCCGGCGCGCACGTCGCGAGCCGCGGCGCCTGCCCTCCTTCACCGAGCGACCGAGCCAGCACCACCGTGGCGAGCCGCACGCTCCCGTCTCCCGCCGTCACCCAGCGGGCCGCGTAACGTCCGCGGAGCGTATCGGTCCGCACGTAGGTACGCAGCAGGAGGACGTACGTGCCGCCCGTTTCGTGCAACGCACCGTCCACGCAGGCGTCCATCCGTTCGGGAGCGTAGCTCAGCGCGACCTCGGGGACCGCGGCGAGACCCCCGGCGACGAAGGCCGCGATCGCCGGCCGGCCGTGGAGCGTGTCGTGCGGCTGGATCAACAGGGCGTCGTCGGCCAGGAGGGACGCGATCGCGGCCGTATCGCGCGCGGCCAGCGCCGCATCGAGCCGCAGCCGCGCGGCCACCACGGCCTGCCGCACGGCGGCGGCGGACGAAGGCGCCGTCGAGGGAACGGTCTGCGCCCCGACCGGAACGACAGCGGAGACGAAGCAGCAGAGCAACGACGTCACACGTCGCATGAGCGCCCGGCGGTTCGAGTTACGAGAGAGATTGCTGCGGGCGTCGCGTCGGGGCAAGGCCCGTGTTAGGATAGAGCCCCATGACCTACCAGACCCTGCTGTTCGAGCTGCGGGACGGCATCGCGTTCGTGACGATCAATCGGCCCGACAAGCTGAACGCCTTGAACGACCAGGTGGTGACGGAGCTGGGCCACGCGGCGGAGCGCATCGCGACCGAAGAGGCGATCAAGGGCGCGATTCTGACCGGCGCCGGTCCCAAGGCGTTCGTCGCGGGCGCAGACATCGGCGACCTCGCCAAACAGGGCCCGTTCGACGGGAAGGCGCGGGCGCTGCGCGGGCAGGCGGTCCTGCGGCGTCTCGAGACGTGCGGCAAGCCCGTGATCGCCGCGATCAACGGCTTCGCGTTGGGGGGGGGCTGCGAGTTGGCGCTCGCGTGCCACATCCGCGTCGCCAGCGAGACCGCCAAGTTCGGCCAGCCGGAAGTGAAACTCGGCATCGCGCCCGGGTATGGCGGCACACAACGGCTGCCCCGGCTCGTCGGCAAAGGCGTCGCGCTGCAGATGATCCTCGGCGGCGAGATGATCGACGCCCACGAGGCCTACCGCATCGGGCTCGTCAACAAGGTCGTCCCCCCCGCGACGTTGCTCGCCGAATCCGAGAAGCTGTTGCGGGGTATCCTGGCCATGGGCCCTCTGGCGGTCCGGCTCGCGCTCGAGGCGGTGGACCGGGGGCTCGACATGTCGCTCGACGAAGGCCTCCTGCTCGAGGCCAACCACTTCGGGCTCCTTGCCGGCACGCAGGACATGAAGGAAGGATTGAGCGCATTCCTGGAAAAACGATCCGCCAAGTTTCAGGGGCGCTGACCCTCCTGCTCGCGGCGGCGTGCCTCGAGGAGCGGCCCCGGCCGGGCCCACCCCAGCTCACGTTCACCCTCGACCGCACCACGGTGCGCTCGTCGACGCCGCCGGACACATTCGCCGGTACGGTGCGCGCCGAGGATCCCGACGGGATCGACTCGGTGTGGGTCAGCGTGGACTCGGTCGTCGCGGGCGAGGATGGGCTGTTGGACCAGGTCTTCACCTCACGCTTCCGGTTCCTGATCGGCGCCGGGAAGACGGCGGGCACGCAGATCCCGGTGCAGATCCGGGCGCGGGATATCGCCGGATTTCAGGTGGAGCGGGACACCCACGTGGTGGTCGTGCCGTGACCCCAAGGACTTAAGTAAGTGTTGACAGGACAATGACTTCCGCCTATTTTTGGTAGTACTTCCATGACCGACCGACCCAAGCGCAACCGGCCCGTCGCGGTGAGCGAGGCGCTGGAGGGGTACCTGACGCGCGCCGGACTGGCGCGCCGGGTGGCGCAGGCGCAGCTGATCCCCGACTGGCCCCGCTTGGTCGGGCCGCAGATCGCCTCGGTCGCTACGCCCGAGAGCGTCACGCCAGACGGGGTGCTGTTCGTGCGCGTGACGACGAGCGGGTGGATGAACGAGCTGCAGCTGATGACTCCGGAGATCATGGCCCGGCTGAACGCCGGACGAGGCAAGGCCCGCATCACGACGATACGCTGGCTGCTTTCACGCTAGGAGCGCATGGCCAAACGCAAATCCCCGCCCCCTCCCAAGGACAAGGGCAACGGCGACTACCAGGCCGACTCGATCCAGGTGCTCAAGGGCCTGGAGGCGGTGCGGCGCCGCCCTGCCATGTACATCGGCTCGGTGTCGGCGCGCGGCCTGCACCACCTCGTCTACGAGGTGGTGGACAACTCCGTCGACGAGGCCCTCGCCGGCTACTGCACCAACATTGCCGTCACGATCCACGCCGACAACGCGATTACGGTCGTCGACAACGGGCGGGGCATTCCGGTCGACGTCCATAAGACGGAGAAGAAGCCGGGGGTGGAGGTCGCGCTCACGGTGCTGCACGCCGGCGGCAAGTTCGACAAGTCGACCTACAAGGTGTCGGGCGGCCTGCACGGCGTGGGCGTGTCGGTGGTGAACGCGCTGTCCGAGAAGCTCGAGGTCTGGGTCGACCGCGACGGCAAGCGCCACCACATGGCGTTCGAGCGCGGCGACACCACGAAGAAGCTCGAGGTGGTGGGCAAGGCGAAGGGCACGGGCACGACCGTGTGGTTCAAGCCCGACACCAAGATCTTCACGGAGACGCGGTTCGACTACGCCACGATCGCCAACCGGCTGCGCGAGCTGGCGTTCCTGAACAAGGCGCTCACCATCACGCTCAAGGACGAGCGGAGGGGCACCCAGAAGGAAGAGACCTTCTACTACAAAGGCGGCCTCGCGGAGTTCGTGAAGTGGGTGGTCGGCAACCGGCGCGCGCTGCATCCCAAGCCAATCACGTTCGAAGCGACGCGCGAGGGCGTGGAGGTCGAGGGCGCGGTCCAGTACGACGATCAGTACAGCGAGAACACGTTCACCTTCGTCAACAACATCAATACGCACGAAGGCGGCACGCACCTCACCGGGTTCAAGTCCGCCTTGACCCGCACCATCAACGAATGGGCCAAGAAGGACGGACTCCTCAAGAAGGAGGAGTTCACCCTGTCGGGGGACGACGTGCGGGAAGGCCTGAACACCGTCCTCCATGTGAAGGTGAAGAACCCGCAGTTCGAGGGGCAGACCAAGACCAAGCTCGGCAACTCCGAGGTCGAGGGGATCGTGAAGAGCGTCGTGAACGACGCCCTGGGTGAATTCTTCGACAAGAATCCCAGCGTGGCGCGGGGCATCATCGCCAAGGCCGTCAGCGCGGCGCGCGCGCGCGAAGCGGCGCGGAAGGCGCGCGAGCTGGTGCGCAAGAAGAGCGGCCTCGACTCCGGCATCCTCCCCGGCAAGCTGGCCGACTGCTCGCTCACCGACCCCAAGTTGTGTGAGATCTACCTGGTGGAGGGCGACTCGGCGGGCGGCTCCGCCAAACAGGGGCGCGACCGCAGCTACCAGGCCATCCTGCCGCTCCGCGGCAAGATCCTCAACGTGCAGAAGGCGCGGATCGACAAGATCCTCTCGAACGAGGAGATCCGTACCATCATCACGGCCATCGGCACCGGCGTGGGAGAAGACTTCAAGGTCGACGAGGCCCGCTACCACAAGATCATCATCATGACCGACGCCGACGTGGACGGCGCCCACATCCGTACCCTGCTGCTCACCTTCTTCTACAAGGAGATGAAGCACCTGATCGACGTGGGCTACATCTACATCGCGCAGCCGCCGCTGTTCCGGGTCGCCAAGGGGAAGGAAGAGTTTTACGCCTACGACGAGAAGGAGCGCGACGGCTACGTCAAACGCCTCTCCAACGGCGCCGAGGGGCGGGGCAACATCCTCATCCAGCGGTACAAGGGCCTGGGCGAGATGAACCCCGACCAGCTGCGCGACACCACCATGGATCCCGCCAAGCGCACGCTCCTCAAGGTGACGATGGAAGACGCGCTCGAGGCCTCCCAGCTGTTCGAGACGCTGATGGGCGACGAAGTCGAGCCGCGGCGCCGCTTCATCGAAGAGAACGCCAAGTTCGTGCGCAACCTCGACATTTGATGGCCGCCACCGTCGCCGTCCTCCTGGCGCTCCTCGCGTTGCTCGCCTGGTTCTTCTGGCCCAGCGCCGGAGCCAGACCCGCAGGTCGCCGGGCGCCGCGCGACGGGATCGACCAGGCCGAGCTCGAGGCAGCCGAGCGAGAGGTGCAGGAGGCCCAGGACGCCGACAGCGTGCGTGACTGGGGTCCGGGAGCATCGCAGCCGCCGCGCGAGTAGCCGCATATCAGCGTGAGCCCGGTCACCTGTCGCGTCGGCGCAACACACGCAGTCGTGCTTGACTTTGGAACCCCCGACTCCACATCCTGTACCTCTTGCTGAAGGCAGCCAGGCCCCGTTGCGCCCGCGATCGGCCAACGGGGCCTGTGCATTTTTGGGAGGTTGGTGCGCGTGGATGCGAGGGTGCTGCTCGACAGCCTCGACGTGGGCGTGGTGGCCATCGCCCCCGACTGGACCATCGCGGAATGGAACGCGCCAGCCGCACGGATCACGGGCGTCCCCGCGGAGCGAGCGCTCGGGCAGAACTTCTGGGTGGCGTTTCCCACCGCGAAGGGCACCCACGTGGAGCAGCTGCTGCAAGACGTGCTGGCCGACGGCCGGCCGCGCGACTACGTGTGGCCGTCCCGCGCCCCGGAGCTGAGCGGCCTGGTGTTCGAGACCCGGGTCACGCGCGGACCCCGTAGTCACCTCATCCTGGAATTCCGACAGGTGCGGGAGCCGGTTCCCGTCGAGTCGCGGGCCGCGCAGGTCCTATCGGCGTTCGAGACCGAGCGGCGGCTGTACTACCAGCTGTTCAGCGTCCTGCCGTCGCCCGCGCTGATCCTCACCGTGGATGGTCAGATTCTCGAAGCCAACCCCGCGGGCGTCGGGCTGCTCGGGTTGACCGACGGCCGGGGCGCGCGCGGGCGGCGGCTGGCGGAGTGGGCGCCGGACGCACAGCGCCCCGCGCTCGCGGCCGCCTTGCGCGACGCCGTGCGCAACCAGCAACGGCTGCGCCTCACCCTCGAGTTCGCCGGGGAGCCGCTGCGCGAAGTGGAAGCCGTCATCGAGAACGTCGACCCTCAGCACGGTGGCAGCCGGCTGCTGTTCCTCGCCGAGGACGTCTCGAGCGAGACCCTGCTGCAGCGGAAGCTGCTGCAGGCCGACCGCCTCGCGCAGCTGGGCGCGCTGGTTTCCGGGGTCGCCCACGAGCTCAACAACCCGCTGGCGGCGATCGCGGCGTTCGCCGAGCTGCTCCGCGCCGAGGTGCCCGAGGGCGAGGTGCGCGAGGCGACCGAGATCATCCACCTCGAGGCGCTGCGCGCCGGCCGGGTGATCCAGACGCTGCTCGACTTTGCGCGCCAGCGCCCGCACCAGCGCATCGCTGTGGACCTGAAGGACGTGATCGAGCGCGTTCTGGCGCTGCAGCGGAACGCCCTGAAGCGGGCGCGCGTGCAGGCGACGGTGGCGATCGACGACCAGGTGCCCACCGTGCTCGGCGATCCCCAGGAGCTGCAGCAGGTCGTCCTCAACGCCCTGGTGAACGCCGTGCAGGCGATCGAAGCGACGGGCCGCCCGGGCAAGGTCGTCCTGACCGCGCGGCGCGTCGACAGTTTCGTGTCGCTGACGATCGAGGACTCCGGCCCGGGCGTGCCGGCGCAACTGCTCGATCGCGTGTTCGATCCGTTCTTCACGACCAAAGGCGACACCGGTACGGGGCTCGGCCTGTCGATCAGTCTGGGACTGGTCCGGGGGATGGGCGGGCGCCTGTGGATGCAGAACGTGGATGGCGGGGGCGCCCGCCTCGTGGTCGATCTGCCCGCGGACGACGCGGCGACGGCGCGGGCCGCGGCCGGCGGCGGCGCCACCGCCCGGCGCGGGTTGGCCGTGTTCGTCGTGGAGGACGAGACGAGCGTGCGGCGCGCCGTGGAGCGGCTGCTCCAGCGGCTGGGCCACCACCCGACCAGCGTCGGCGGCTACGAGGAGGCGCGGGCGCGCCTGGCCGCGGGCGCCCGCTACGACGCCCTGGTGATCGACGTGCACCTCGACGGGTCGCACACGGGGTTCGAGCTGTTCGACGAGCTGCAGCTCGAGGGGCGCGGCGACGAGCGGCGCATCATCTTCACGACCGGCGACTCCATTTCGACGCGGACGCGCGACGCGCTGAACCGCGCCGAACGCCCCGTGCTCAAGAAGCCGTTCAGGCTCGAGGAGCTGCGCGAGGTACTGGACCGGGTAGCGGGCTGAGCTCTTCGACGCCCGCTCGCGTCACCCGGTGCGACACGAGCGGCAGCGGCTTCTCCGTCAGCTTGTCTCCGATGACGATCGCCTGCGCCAGGGCCTCGAAGCCCGTGTGGACGCCGTCGGCGTCCTTGGCGAAGACCGACGCGATCGGCTCCCCTTCCAGCACCTTGTCCCCCGGCTTGACGGTGATCACGAACCCGACGGTGGGGTCGATGGCGTCGTCGACCGTGCGGCGGCCGCCGCCGAGCGCGACGATGGCGCGGCCGATCGTCCGGGGCTCGACGCGCTGGACGACGCCGGTGCGCGGCGCGGTGTAGACCTCGACCGCCTGCGCCTGCGGCAGGACGGCGGGGTCCTCCAGGGTCTTGGGGTTGCCGCCCTGCGCCTCGATGATCTGCTCGAACTTCTCCGCGGCGAGCCCCGAATCGATGGCCGTCTCGAGCTTCTTGCGGGCCTTCCGGGTGTTCTTTTCGACGCCGGCCGCCAGCAGCATCTCGACGCCCAGGGCGTAGGTCACCTCGAGCAGGTCGGCAGGGCCTTCGCCGCGCAGCGCCAGGATCGCCTCCTCGGTCTCGAGGACGTTGCCGCAGGCCCGGCCGAGCGGCCGGTCCATGGCGGTGAGCAGCGCGACGGTGGGGCAGCCGCGGTCCTCGCCCAGCGCGATCATGGTGCGCGCGAGCTCCAGCCCCCGGTCGAGCTGGGGGAGGAACGCGCCGCTGCCTCGCTTCACGTCGAGCACGAGGCCGGTGAGACCTTCGGCGAGCTTCTTGGACATGATGCTCGCCGCGATGAGCGGGATGGATTCGACGGTGGCGGTGACGTCGCGCAACGCGTAGAGGCGGCGGTCGGCGGGGGCGATCTCGGCCGTCTGCCCGATGAGCACCGCGCCGATTCTCTGCACCTGCGCCTTCGCCTCGGCGAGCGACAAATCGGTGCGGAAGCCGGGAATCGCTTCGAGCTTGTCGAGCGTCCCGCCCGTGTGGCCGAGCCCGCGGCCCGACATCATCGGCACCGCGACGCCGCACGCGGCGACGAGCGGGGTGAGGACGAGCGAGACCTTGTCGCCCACGCCGCCGGTGGAGTGCTTGTCGATGCGCGGCGTGGCCCACCCATCGAAGGCGAGGCGCTGGCCCGACGCCAGCATCGCGTCGGTGAGGGCGGCGAGCTCCGCGCGCTCCAGGCCGCGGAGGAACACCGCCATGAGCAGGGCGGCCATCTGATAGTCGGGGATGCCGCCCGCGGTGTACTCCGCGACGAGCGCCGACCACTCCTCAGGCGTGAGCGTCCCGCCGTCGCGCTTGCGCTCGATCAGAGGCACGACGATCATTCAGCCGCCACCTCCACCCCGGAGCAGTTCATGCGTTTCCTGGCGCCGCTCGTCGCGCTCGCGGTTGCGGGCACGCCCTCCCCCCTCCCGTCGCAAGGCGCCGCCGAGCACATCCACCTGGGTGACAGCGCGACCACGGCGCTGCAGCCCGACGTGGCGCTGCGGCACTACCAGGCCGCGCTCACCGTCGACTCCACGAACTACGAGGCCAACTGGAAGGCCGCGCGGGCCATCGCCGACGTCGCCAAGCAGATCGAGGGCAACGCCGACTCGCTCAAGACGCGGCGCGACAGCCTGTACTCCGTCGGCCGGGGGTACGCGGAGCGCGCCGTGCGCGTCGACTCGCTCGGCGCGGACGGGCACTACGCCCTCGCCATGGTCCTGGGCCGGCTGTCCCGCACCAAGGGCAGCAAGGAGCGGGTGCGGTTCGCCAAGCTGATCTTCGACGAGGCCACCAGGGCCATCGCGCTCAACCCGAACCACGACGGCGCCCACCACGTGCTGGGCGCCTGGCACGCCGAGGTGAAGCGCCTCTCTTTCATCCAGCGCACCGCCGCCCGGCTGCTCTTCGGCGGCGGCTTCATGGGCGTGGCCAACTGGGACGACGCCGTGAAGAACCTGGAGCGCGCGGTCGCGCTCAACCCCCGTCACATCTATCACCGCCTCGAGCTGGCCGAGGTGTACGCCGACATCGGGCAGTACTCCAAAGCGCGCGAGCAGCTGACGGTCATCCCCACGCTGCCGATCGGCGACGTGCTCGACGCTCAGTACAAAGAAGACGCCGCCGCGCTGCTCGAGGACATCAAGAGCGAGAAGGACCAGACCTAGCGTCGCCGCATCAGCCGCTCGATGGCCTCGGTCGTGCGCGGCGCACCCGCCGAGAGCCACTCGCCGCCCGTCTCCGTCACCAGCACGTCATCCTCGATCCGGACGCCCAGCCCTTCGGCCGGGAGGTAGATCCCGGGCTCCAGCGTGATCACCGTCCCGGGCTGGAAGGGACGCCCAAACCCCACGTCGTGGACGTCCATCCCGATCGGATGGCCCAGGCCGTGGATGAAATAGGTGTCGCAGGTCTGGTCCCCACACAGCGTGCCCGAGTGCTCGCGCATGTAGCGGCGGGCGATGCCGTCGAGCGCGCGCAGGGTCGTTCCCGGCCGCACCGAATCGAACGCCGCCTGCTGCGACGCGAGCACCAGATCGTAGATCGCCTTCTGGCGCGGCGTGAACCGGCCGTTCACGGGGAAAGTGCGCGTCACGTCGGCGGTGTACTGGCCCCATTCCGCCGCGGCGTCGATCACGACCAGGTCGCCGTCCGCGGTGCGGCGGCGGTTGACGTCGTAGTGGAGCGTGGTGGCGTTCGGCCCGCTACCCACGATCGACGGATAGCCGACCCGGTCGGCGCCCTGGCGGCGGAATTCGCCTTCGAGGACGCCCTCCAGCTCGTACTCGTACATCCCCGGTCGGGCGGCCCGCATCGCCGCGATGTGCCCCGCGACACTGATGTTGACCGCCATCCGCAGCCGGGCGATCTCGTCGGCGTCCTTCACGGCGCGCATCGAGTCCACAATCGGGAGCACGTTGCTGACCTCGGCGCCCGAGAACACGAGGTCCACGATGCGGCGCTCGTCGCGGGTGGCTCCGTCGAGCGGGACGTACAGGGGGCGCGGCCCGAAGAAGCGGACGCTCCGCAGGCGCGCGTCGAGGGAGTCGGTCGGGAGGACGGTCGGCAGCCCTGTGAGGCGCGCGGCCACGCTGTCGGGGCCGAGGCGCACCCCCGTCCAGCGCTCCTGGGCCGGGTTGCGGGGCGGGAGGAACAGCACCGCGTCGAGGGAATCGGGTCCGCGCGCGGTCAGGAGCAGCCACGCATCCTGCGTCTCGAGCTGCGTCAGGTAGAAGAACGTGTTGTTCTGCCGGAAGTCGTTGTCCTGCAGGTAATCCTTTTCGAGGTCGCGCTCGTGCGCGGCGGGGATGAGGACGCTGCCGCGGCCGATGCGGCGCAGCAGCGCTCGGCGGCGCGCCGCGGTCGCGGCCGTGTCCACCGCGCGCCCCATGCCGGGCAGCTCCGGCACGACGGTGTACGTACCGGTCGGCGCGGATGCGCGCGTCTGCAGCGCCGCGACGGGCAACGCGGGAACGGCGGCGAGTGCGACGAGCGCGAGCGTGCGCATGGGCACCGAAGCTACCGCGCCGCCTGCGACCCAGCAACTTGGCGCTATATTGGAAGCCCATGACCATCTCCTCGGCCCTCACGCACGCGGAGGCGGAGCGCCTCGCGGCGCGGATCGCCGAGCTCGAGCATGAACGCAAACACCTCCTCGCCGTCATCGAGATCCTCAAAGAGGTGTCGGGGTCGCTCCACTTCATCGACATCCTCCAGGCCATCGCCCGCAAGCTGGGCGAGTCGTTCGGGCTCGACCGCTGCTCCATTTTTCTGGGCGAGAAAGGCGGGAAGTCGGTGCGGCTCGTGGCGTCATATGAGGATCCCACGATCCGTAACTACGTGGTCGACCTCGAACGCTACCCCGAGCTGAAGCGCGCCATGCAGGATGGCGAGACGGTGTTCATTCCCGACGCCGCGAACGATCCCAGCTTGAAGCACGTGAAGGGCGAGCTGATCAGCCGCCGGGTGAAGTCGATCACCGTCGTGCCCATCACGTGGCGGTCGGTGGCCATCGGCGCGATCTTCCTCCGCACGTTCCGCGACGGTCCCACGTTCTCCGACGCCGACGTGCGGTTCGTGCAGGTCGTCGCGTCGCTCACCGCGCAGGCGCTGCGCAACGCACACCGCTACGAGCGCCTCGCGCAACGGCAGCACGAAACGGGCGAGCAGCTGCAGCGCATGGAGCTCGAGCGCGTCGCGCTGCTGGCCTTCCTGCGCCGCCTGCTCGACGCCTTCGGCCAGCGCGAAGGGGCGTGGGGGGAGGCCCTGTTGCCCCGGGCCAGCGCCGAAGAGCTCGACCGCCTGGTCGGCGTGGCCATGGCCGTCATCCAGGAAGAAGCCAAGGGGCGGTGAAAGGCGCGGCGGCACGGGCCGCCGAGCTGCGGCGGATCCTCGAGCGGGCGAACTACGCCTACCACGTCCTCGCCAAGCCGGAGATGTCGGACGCCGAGTACGATCGGCTGTTCCGCGAGCTCCAGCAGCTCGAGGCCCAGCATCCCGAGCTGCGCACCCCCGACTCCCCCACGCTGCGCGTCGGCGCCGAGCCCGCCGCCGGCTTCAAGAAGCACCGCCACCTCGTCCCCATGCTGTCGCTCGCCAACGCCTTCTCGGACGCGGAGCTGGCGGAGTGGGAGGAGCGGAACGCGCGCCTCGTGCCGGACGTGAAACAGGCGGGCTACACCCTGGAAGTGAAGATCGACGGCGCCGCGGTGTGCCTGACCTACGAGGACGGCCTGTTCGTGACCGGCGCCACCCGGGGCAACGGCGTCCTGGGGGAGGACGTCACGGCCAACCTGCGCACCGTGCTCGACCTCCCGCTCCGCCTCCACGGAAAGGGCTGGCCCAAGAAGATGGAGGTGCGCGGCGAGGTCTACCTCTCCAAGAGCCAATTCGAACGCGTGAACCGGGAGCGGGACAAGGCGGGCGAGCCGGCGTTCGCGAATCCCCGCAATGCCGCCGCCGGCGCCCTCCGCCAGCTCGACCCCAAAGTCGTCCGCGCCCGCGGGCTGCGGGTGTTCTGCTTCCACGTCGAAGCGCCGGGCCAAAAGCTGCCCTTCGACACGCAACGCGGGCTGCTGCAGCAGTTGCGGGCGTGGGGGTTCCCGGTCGAGCCGCACCACACGGTCGTGCCCGACCTGGCGTCGGCCAACCGGGAGATCGCGAAGCTCGAGCCCCTGCTCCCGACGCTCGACTACGGAGCCGACGGCGCCGTCGTCAAGGTGGACAAGCTCGCCCTGTACGCCGAGCTCGGCACGCGCGGCGGTCAGCGCGAACCGCGCTGGGCCATCGCGCGCAAGTTCGCTCCCGAAGTCCAGGTCACCAAGCTCCGCGAGATCCGCATCAACGTGGGGCGCACGGGCGCCTTGAATCCCTACGCCGTGCTCGAGCCGGTGGAGATCGGCGGCGTCACGGTCTCCACCGCCTCGCTCCACAATTTCGAGCTGATCAAGGCCAAGGACATCCGGGAGGGGGACCTCGTGGAGGTCACGCGGGCCGGGGAAGTGATCCCCCAGGTGCTGGGCCCGGTGATCAAGCCCGGCGTGCGCCGCAAGCGGCCGTACGAGCCGCCCGACAAATGCCCCGTGTGCGGCTCCGCCGTGGAACGGCCGCCGGACGAAGTGGCGATCTACTGTCCCAACGTCTCCTGCCCGGGGCGGATCCTCGAGAGCATCGTGCACTTCGCCGCGCGGAACGCCATGGACATCCGGGGGCTCGGCTACGAGACCGTGCGCGCCCTGCTCGAGGCCAAGCTGATCCACGACGTGGCGGATCTCTATGACCGGCGCAAGCTCGATCTCTTGCACCTGCTCTCCCTGGACGGGTTCGCCGAGAAGTCCGCCGAACACCTGCTCAAGGCGATCGACGCCTCGAAGCGACAGCCCCTCTCGACCCTGCTGTTTGCCCTCGGCATCCGGCACGTGGGCGCGCAGGGAGCGAAGCTCCTGGCCCGCCATTTCGGCACCATGGACCGGCTGAAAAAGGCCAAAGAGGAGGAGATCGCCGCGATTCGAGGCGTCGGTCCGGCGATCGCCGCCGCCGTCGCGGGGTTCTTCCGCGACTCGAGGAACCGCAAGCTCGTCGAGCGCCTGGAGCAGCTCGGCCTCACCATGACCGAGCCGGTCGCCGCGGGCACCGCCGGCGGACCCCTCGCGGGGCAGACCTACGTGATCACCGGGACGCTGCCGTCGCTTTCCCGCCAGCGGGCAGCGGAGGTGATCGAGGCCGCCGGCGGGCACGTGACCGACAGCCTGTCGAAGAAGACGACCGCGCTCATCGTCGGCGCCGACGCCGGGTCGAAGCTCGAGAAGGCTAAGGCGATCGGCGTGCCGCTCATCGACGAAGCGGAACTCTTGCGCCGCGCTCACCCGAAACCCTAAGTTGGCGTCCCATATGACCGGCTCCCCCCCTCCTCCGCTCGCCGTCGGTCGCGGTGCCCTCCGCCAACTCCATGCCAGTCTCGAGAGCCACGCTCCCGAACACGCCATCGCGGTGCTGCAGGAAGCCGGCTATGCCGCGGGCGAAGCGACCTACCGCGCCTTCGCGGAGTGGCTGCCGGAACGCGCCGGCGTGAGCCGGCCGGAAGATCTCGACGCGGAGCTGCTGAACGACGTTCTGTCGGACTTCTTCGCGCACACCGGCTGGGGCACCCTGGCGATGAGCCCGGTGGGCACGGGAGCGTTGGCCGTGGATTCCCCCGACTGGGCCGAGGCCGAGCCGGGCAGCGCCGAGAGTCCGATGTGCTTCTTCTCCGCGGGGATGCTCGCCGACTTCCTGGGGCGCCTCTCGGGCGAGCCGGTGGCGGCGATGGAGGTCGAGTGCCGCAGCCGCGGCGATGCCCGCTGCCGCTTCCTGTCCGCCACACCGGAGGTGCTGCAGCAGGTGTACGAGCAGATGACGCAGGGACGGAGTTACGTGGAGGCGCTGTCCGGGTGACCGGCTAGCGCCGCGCGACCGAGATACCTTCCAGCAGCACCGACGGGGACCAGCGCGAGCCGAGCCAGCGCCCGTCGGACCCGAAGCCCCCGATCCGTTTGAGCAGGTCGTAGGTGTTCCCGGCCACCGCGGCGTCCTTCACGCGCCCGGTGATCTCGCCGCGCTGCACGCGGTAGGCGAGCGCCACGGGATGACTGAACGTGCCGCCGATCACGTTTCCCTGCCCCACGCCGATCAGGTCGTCGACGATCAATCCGTCGGTCATGCCGGCAATCAATCCGCCCCCGAGCAGGGGCGCAGCATGCCGCGCCCCTACGGTGACGGGATGGTCGCCGACGACGAGGTTCGTGTACGCGATTTGTGGCTTCCCGAAAATCCCGCGCCGGGCGTGGCCCGTGCTGCGGGTGCCGGCCCGCGCCGCGGTCTCGAGATCGTACACAAACTGCCGCACCACCCCGCGCTCAACGAGACTGGTCGTGCGCGACGGCACCGCCTCGTCGTCGATCGGGCGGGATCGCGGGCGCTGCGGCGCGAGGGGGTCGTCGGTGATCGACAGGCGGACGTCGAAGACCGCTACGCCGACGGAATCCCCGAGCGGTGAGCTGCCCTGGATCACCGTCTTCCCCGACAGCGCCTGCTCGAGCGGGAGCAACACCGCGGCGAGCCCGGTGGGCGTGAACACGACGGGGAGCAGGCCATCGGGTGGTGCGACCACCGTGAGCGCCGGCTCGAGCCGCTCCTCGATCGACCGCACCAGGGCGTCGAGGTCGGCGGCCTCCGGCAGCGCGGCGCCGAGGTGTTGGTCGTAGACCATCAGGACGTCGTCCGCCGCGATCCGGATGACGTCGGCGCTGACGGCGACGGCGGTGGACCGGTAGCGGCCGCGCGCCCCGGCGGTGTTTCCCACCGCCGTCTCCGAGACCTCGCGCTCCAGCGCCACGTTCACCTGACAGCCCTCGCGCTCGAGGCGCTCGACCAGCCCGCGGCCCATCTGGATCAGGGCGTCGAGGGAGGCGTCGGCCGCGGCGTCGGAATAGGTGGAGACCAGTGGAAGCGGGGATGAGGACGGCGGCGGGAAGACCAGGTCGAGCCGTTCTCCCAGCTCGGCGGAGGCCCGGGCGCGCTCCACGAGCGCCGCGACGTCCGGCGCGGCGGCGGTCGTCCCCGCGACGCCCGTCCGGCCGCCCGCGAGCACCCGCAGGTTGACGCCCGCTTCTTCCGTGACACCGGCGGCCTTGAGGCGGCCCGACTCGAAGGCGACCGACGTCCGCTCTTCCCGACGCCACAGCGCATCGGCACCGTCCACCCGGCCCCGGGCGGCGTCGAGCAGCCGATCGATCACACGTCCCCTCCGACCAGCGCCTGCTCGATGCGGACGTGCGGTGCGCCCTCGGTGACGGGAAGGGGAAACTGCCCGCCTTTGCCGCAGCCGCCGCCCATCTGGTTCCACCTGAAGTCGCCAGCGATGCGGTCGATGCGGTCCAACGTCTGGAACAGGTTGCCGGCCAGCACCACGTCCTTCACCAGCTCCGCCACCCGGCCGTCGCGGATCATGTGGCCCCAGGCCGCGGTGAAGGAGAAGTTCTCGAGCATGGTCTGCCCGCCGAAGGCTCCGCACGCGTAGACGCCCAGCTCGATGTCCGCGATCAGGTCCGCGAACGTTCCCCCTGCGCCCGGCGCAATGTAGGTGTTGGTCATGCGCACGATGGGCGGGTGGCGGAACGAGATCGCGCGGGCGTTCCCGGTGGGCCGCTCGCCCAGCTTGGCGGCGGTCTCGCGGGAGTGCAGCCGGCCGACGAGGATCCCTTCCTTGATGAGGGGCGTGTCCTGCGTCGGCGTGCCTTCGTCGTCGAAGGGGAGCGTGCCGCGCAGGCCGGGCGCGGCACCGTTGTCCCCCACGTTCAAGACCGGCTTCCCGAAGCGGCGGCCCAGGGTCATCATCGCCCGCGCCTGGGGGTTCTCGTAGACGAAGTCGGCTTCGGAGAGATGCCCGAACGCCTCGTGGATGAACACGCCCGCGAGCTCGTTGTCGAGAATCACGGGGTACGCGCCGCCCTTCACGCGCGGCGCGTCGAGCAGGCTCACGGCGCGCTCGGCGGCGGTGCGGAAGCGCTCGGCAAGGCCGTGGACGCTGCGCCACCCCTTGCGCAGCCCGACCGACTCCAGGCCCTTCTCGATCGCGCCGTTCCGGCGCGCGGTCGCCGTCCCGGAGACCACCACCTCAGGGCACCGCAGCGACAGGACCGTCCCCTCGGAATTCGCGTACCAGACCTCGCTGACCTCGTCGCGGTAGCTCGCTTGGGTGTCCACCACGGCGTCCGAGACGGCGAGCATGGCGCCGTTGTAGGCTTCGAGCAGGCGCTTCTTTTCGGCGAGGGAGATCCCGCGGACGTCGCCGTCCAGATCGAGTGCCGCGTCGGCCGTCTGCGGGACGGTGTCGGCGAGGAGGATCGGCTCATCCAGCCGGACGGCGCGCGACAGCTCGTTCGCCCGGGCCACCATCGCGGGCAGCGCATCGAGCGATGTGAAGGACGCGATGCCCCACCCGCACCCCTTGTTCAGGGCGCGCACGAACCCGCCCTGGTCTTCGCTGACGGTGGCGGACTCGAGCCGACGCCCGCGGAACGAGACCGCGGAGCTCCAGGTGCGTTCGAGGCGGATTTCGCTGTAGTCGGCGCGGGACCCGCGGAGCGCGGCCGCGAGTCGGTCCTTCAAAGCCCGAGGTCTTTCAGCTTCTCGGCGTAGTCTGGGCGCACGACGATCTCGCCGCCGATGATGACCTCGCGGTCCCAGGGCAGGATGATGAAGTTCTCGGTCTCCAGGGCGCAGAAGTCGGGCTTGTAGGCGCCGGTGCGGAACGAGACCGCGGTCTTCACGGCCGCCGGCTTCAGCTCGCGCACCGCCGCGAGGGCGAGCTTCAATGTGTTCCCCGACTCGCACGTCTCGTCCACCACGAGCACCCGTTTCCCGGTCACGAGCCGCGGCGGCCCGGCGATGACCACCGGCGCGGCGCCCGGCACGTCGCGCGTGATCGCGATCGAGGCGAAGTCGCGTTGCAGGATGCTCGCCACCACCGCCCCGGGAATGACCCCCGCCTTGGCGATCCCGATGACCACTTCGGGGTCGTATTCGCGGAAGATCTTGAGCGCCAGCACGCGGCACAGCTCGCCGAAGAACGGCCAGTCGACTTGGAGGACGGCGTGCGGCGTCTTGCGGCCGGCGCGGGTTCCGAAGCTGGGGTTCGGCGGGACGGGTGGCATGGTGCGGGAAGCTACATTGCCAATGTCCGCGGCCGCAAGCTATTTTCGCCCCATGGGTTTCTGGCGCCGCCTCTTCGGCGGCTCGTCCGCGGAGGATCTCAGACCCCAGCGCCTCGACTATCTGAATGAGGCGCTCGCGCTGGAACGGCAGGGGGACTACGACGCCGCCCTCACGTCGTACCGCTTGGCGCTGCGCGATCATCCCAACGACGCCCGCATCCTCCAGAACATGGCGATCGCCTTCACGAAGACCCGCCGCTACGACGAGGCGATCCGCCACTACCGGCGCGCGCTCGAGCTCGACACGGGGCTCGCCGGCGCGCATTACGGCCTCGCCTTCCTGTTGCTGAAGCGCGGCGATCCCGACGGCGCGACCCAACACCTGAAGGCCTTCCTCGCCCATCCCCCCAAAGGGCCCGACGCCCAGAAATGGATCGAGCACGCGACCCAGGCGCTGCGCGATCTCGGCGCGGGCCTGACGCCCGCGCCGTCCCCGGAGGGGGGAGGACCCTGAGCCGGGTCCTCCTGCTCGCCTTGGGCGCGGTGCTCGCCTGCGGACAGCTCGGCACCGACGTCGACCACGTCGTCGCGCTCGAGATCGTCCTCCCCGATTCCGGACGCGTCGAGGTCACCGACACGGTGCAGCCGCGCGCCCGGGCCCTGAACGGACGCGGCGACTCGGTGGCGGCCACGATCTACTGGAGCTCGCTCGACACCGGGATCGTGGCCGTCGTCGACAGTGAAACGGGGATGAGTTTCGCCGTTGCTGTCGGGACCGGACGGCTGCAGGCGCGCGCCGGCAGCCTGCATTCCAACCCCCAGAGCATCTTGGTGTTGGCGCGGCTCACCTCGGCCAGCGCGGCGGGGCCCGTACGGGACACCGTCACGGTCTCCGCGCCGGATTCGCTCTCCGATTCCCTGGCGGTCCAGGCCTGGGCGGGAACGAGTGGGGCGCCCAACCGGCCGGTCGCCTACGCGGCGGCCATCTATCCGGCGGGCGCGACGACCGTCACATTTGTCCCCACGGCCACCGTCCGGACCGACACCGGCGGGATCGCCGTCGCGCGGCTGCGGCTCGCGACGGGCCCCATCCCAGATTCGGTCGTGGTGAGCGCTGCGGTGCGACGCCCCAACGGGACTGACGTGCCCGGGAGTCCGGTGACTTTCGTCGTGGAGTTCCGCCCATGAGCAAGGGAACGCTCAACCAGCTGTTCTTCACGACCGTGGACCGCCACGGCGGCCTGCCGGCCGCGTTTCGCTCCAAGGTCGCAGGGACGTGGCGGACGGTGACGCACCGCCAGGCGTTCGAGCGCGTACAGGCGATCGCGCTGGGCTTGCGCGAGCTCGGCGTGCAGTCGGGAGACAAGGTCGGGCTGATCTCGGAGAACCGCCCCGCGTGGGCGCTGACGGACTATGCGTGTCTCACCGCCCGCGCCGTCGATGTGCCGATCTATCCCACCCTCACCTCCAAACAGACCGAATACATCCTGCGCGACTCCGAGGCCGTGGCGACGTTCTGCTCGACCGCCAATCAGCTCGCCAAGGTGCTCGAGGTGAAACCCGGCCTGCCCGGCCTGCGCCACGTGATCGTGTTCGACTCCGAGGCGAAGCAAGGCGCGGCGAGCGGAACGAGCGTGTTGACGCTGGCGGAGCTGGAGGCGAAAGGCCGGGCGGCGGCCGCGAAGTACCCCGACTGGAAGCGCGAGGCGCTCGCGGCCGGGCCCGACGACCTCGCCACCCTGATCTACACGTCGGGAACCACGGGGGACCCGAAGGGCGTGATGTTGTCGCACCACAACATCTGGTCGAACGTGCAGGCCGTGCTGCAGATGATTCCCATCGGCCCGGGCGACGCTTGCCTCTCGATGTTGCCCCTCTCGCACAGCTACGAGCGGATGGTCGACTACACGCTGTTCCAGGCCGGGGTGATCATCAACTACGCCGAGTCGTTCGATACGGTGGCCGCGAACCTCCAGGACGTGAAGCCCACGGTCGTGCTGTCGGTGCCCCGCCTGTACGAGAAGGTGTACGCGCGGGTGCTGGAGAACGCGCTGTCCGGGAGCGCGGTGAAGCGGGCGATTTTCTTCTGGGCCAAGCGCGCCGGGGACGAGTGGGCGACGCACGCGCTGGCGGGACTGCCGATCCCCGGCGGGCTCGCGTTCAAGAAGAAGATCGCCGACAAACTCGTGTTCGCGAAGCTCAGAGCGCGCACGGGGGGGCGCATCCGGTTCTTCGTCTCGGGCGCCGCTCCCCTCTCGGCCGACATCGCGAAGTTCTTCTACAGCGCCGGCCTCCCCATCATCGAAGGCTACGGGCTCACCGAGTCGTCGCCCGTCCTGACGCTGAACCCGCTCGAGAAGATCAAGCTCGGCACCGTCGGGCGGGCGATTCCCGGCGTCGAGCTCAGGATCGCGCCGTCGGACGGCGAGATCCTGGCGCGCGGGCCGAACATCATGAAGGGATACTACAAGCTGCCCGACGCCACGCGCGAGACGGTGAACGCCGAGGGGTGGCTGCTCACGGGCGACATCGGCCAGATCGACTCGGACGGCTACCTGAAGATCACCGACCGCAAGAAGGAGCTGATCAAGACGGCGGGCGGCAAGTACATCGCGCCGCAGCCCATCGAAGCGATGGTGAAGCGAAACAAGTTTGTGGCGAACGCCGTCCTGTACGGCGACCGCCGCAAGTTTCCGATCGTGCTCGTCGTGCCGAACTACGACAACCTCGAGCGCTGGGCGAAGGAGCGGAATCTGACCTACGGCTCTCACCGCGAGCTGATCGCGCTCGACGACGTGAAGGCCAAAGTGGAGCGGGAGGTCATGGGGCAGCTACGCGAGCTCGCGAAGTACGAGATGCCGAAGAAGGTCGTCCTGTTGGAGCAGGACTTCACCATCGAGGCGGGCGAGCTGACGCCGACCCTGAAGGTGAAGCGCCGCGTGGTCGAGAAACGGTACAAGGACCTGATCGACCGTGCGTACTCCGCGGAGGACGCGATCGCCGCGGCGATCGAAGGATGACGGACCTCTCCTACGACGAAGCCGTCCACACCTACATCGGCGCGACGCTGATCACCGTCGCGGCGCTCGGCGCCTGGTTCGTCGACCGCCCCGACAGTCCCCCGTGGCGCCACCACCTCTGGCTCGCGCTCGGGCTGTTCCTCGGGTGGATCGTGATGGGCTCGAACGAGTCCTGGACGCCCCCCACGGAGGGGAACGTGTGGTGGACGCCCATCGAGCACCTCCTGACGATGAGCGGGCCCAAATCCTGGTGGACGGCGCTCACGTCGCCCCACGTGCTGCAACACAAGCTCTCGGCGCTGTGCATCATGACGCCGGCGATCACCGAGTGGTTCATCCGTCGCCGCCCCGCCCATCCCGCCAGCCGGTATTTGCGCTGGATCGCCCCGGCAGCCCTGCTCGGCGTCGCGGTCATCTTCACGATCCACCGGCCCGTCCATCGGCACACGCACGGGGCGGCGATGGATCCCGCGGCGATGCAATCGGAACTCTACCAGCACTACGTGTTCGCCGCCGCGTTTCTCGCCGCCGCCGTCAGCGTCTTCCTCGCCCGCCTCCCCGCCACCGCCGCCCGCGTCCCACCACGGGCGTGGTATGCGTTTATGGCGCTCGGCGGGCTGGTGTTCGTGACGTTCCGGGTGTAAACGGTCGAAGACGGTCGAAGACGGTCGAAGACGGCCCAGGGGCCCGCAACCTGGGCCGTCCTGGACCGTCTTGGACCGTCCTCGGCCGTCATTGACCGTCCTATTTTTTTTCCCCCACCCACAACCCCTCCGCCCCGGCCAGCTTCTCCAGTCCGATCGGAAGCTCGGGGCGTTCGTGCTCGACGACGAAGCGCCGGCCGCAGAGCAGGATGCGATGCGCCTCCACGAGCCAAGGCGACGCGGCGAGGTCGGCGCCGACCACCACCCCGCGCGCCACGGCATGGCGCAGCGGAATCTTCCCTGACGACAGGAGCAGGCTGAGAACCGGCAGCTCTTCGACCTCCGGCGGCGCGTTGATCCCCACGAAGTGGATCCCCGCCATCAGGCCGGCGAGTCCGACGGCGCGGCGCGCCGCCCCGCCCAACAGCACGACGTAGCCACCGGGGCCGGAAAGCTCCAGCAAGGCTTGCAGGGTCGGGGGATCGGGAGACGGGACACGGGAAACGGGAAACGTAGGTTCTCGCGCAACCACGTTTCCCGTTTCCCGTTTCACGCTTCCCGTGAAATCGGCGATCCCCTTCGTGATCGGGTACTCGTGGTGACACACCGGGCAGCCGAGGATCCCGAACCGGACCATGCGGCCCAGCATCTCGCCGGTCGAGAGCACCAGGAATTCTTCCTGATGCGGCTCGGGGCAGCGGAGCATTTCCGTCAGCTCGATGTGCATCAACAACCGTGCGTGGTGAGTGGTGAGTGGTGCGTGGTCAGCGCTCCGGTCTGAACTCCACCCACGTCAACCGTCCCGCCTCGACCTTCACGCGCCGGAACACGCGCTTCCCGCCGATCTCGACGCCTAGAACATACTCGCCCGGCGGCACGTCGGAGATGGCGAAATGCTCCCCGTAGACCGGGTCGGAGTGGTTCCGCGGGCCGTAGGTCTCGATGAAGGAGAACGGGGTCTCCTGCGGCTCCGGCTTCACCAGGCCGTAGATCCGCGCCTGCTGCACCGGCTTCCCAGCGGAGTCCCACACCTGACCCGCGACGATCCCGGTGCCGGGGAGGGGCTCGATCCACAGCTCGGGGTTCGCGTTGAAGGGCGGGTAGCGGACGGCGGGATCCACGATGAGACGAGTGGAATCGTACGGCGACGCGTGCACCTCGAGGTGCAAGTGGTCGTTCGTGGCTCGGCCGGTGTTGCCGACGAGCGCGATGACGTCGCCGGTTTTGACGCGGTCGCCGACTTTCACGAGGAGTTTCGAGTTGTGGTAGTAGACCGAGAAGATGTAGTAGGTACCGGGAAGCCGCCTGTCGTGCTTGATCGCCACGGTGAGCGCTCCCTGCTCTGCCGGTCCCGCGTGGACCACCACGCCGCTGCCGACGGCGTGGACCGGCGTGCCGTCGGGGTTGTTGAACTCGACACCCTGGTGGGGCTGGAAGTTGCCGCCCATCGTGGAGCCGAAGCGGTAGGTCTGGTCGATGTAGGCCTGGTCCGAAAGCGCAATGGGGCGTCGGAACCAGGTGTGGCGCAGGGAGGTGGGCGGCGCCGCCGACGCAGCCGTGGACCTCGCATAAGGCGGAGTCAGACAACGCACCTGGTGCGCGTACCACTCAGCCAAGCCCCACGGTGTTCCCATCACTCCCCCGATCGTCAGGGGATCGAGCCACGCCGTCGCGACCGGGACCTCCGGAGCGCCGCACACGGTCGTCGTCATGCCAAAGTCCACCAGCTCTCGCTCGATAGCGCGCATGTGTTTCATGTAGCCGGGGTCTGTCCGGCTTGGGCGCTTGGTCTCACGCCAGGAACGGCCGCCGTCCGTCGAGACGGCGCTGCCGCGGAGATGGCGGACGTACAGCTCCGTGGGCGGCCGTGTCAGAATCCCCGTCACGTACTGATTCTGGATTCGCCCGAGGAGCGGGTCTGTTGTGGTCGTCGCCCCCAACGAGTCCGTGATCACATGCCACGACTGCCCGTCATCCCAAGTGACCTTGATCCCGTCCGCCGTCGCGATGTACGTCGTGTCGCCGCGGGTCACGATCCCGTTGGGCGTGACGTATTGCCACTCGGGACCGAGCTGGCGGAATTCCCAGTTGCGCCACGTCTTCCCGCCGTCGGTCGACAGTCCCCACCCGTTCCCCACCGTGCCGTACCACACTTGCCCCCGCGGTCCGAACCCGAAGGCGTGCACGAAATCCCACGAGATCGAGTGCGCGGCCGTGTCTCTCGACGAGCGGACCCGCTCCCAGCTCCCCGCTCCCTTTCGAAACACGAAGATCCCCTGCCCGTACGTCCCTACCCAGATCGCGCTGTCCGGCGCGCGAGCGATCGCCAGCACGTGAACGCCCCAACCACTGGAGTCGGGGAGAGCTCCGAGGGCCTGGGCCGCAGCGGTGGCGAACGGAGCGGCGGTGAGGAGGGCTAGAGTTGCGGCATTCCGCATGGGTTCAGTTCCTCGGCGTGTAGATCGTCGGCAGCAACCGAATCTCCGTGATCGCGATCCGCTCGGGCCGCGTCACCGCGAACAGCACCGCTTCGGCCACATCCTCGGCCCGCATCATGTCCTTGCGCTTCGTGAACCCCGGCTTCGAGTCCGGATCCACGGCATCCCAGATCTCGGTGTCCACCGGTCCCGGGGAGATGAGCGTCGTGCGCACGCCGGTCCGCGCCGTCTCGGCGCGGATCACCTCGTGCATGCCGCGCAGGCCGAACTTGCTTGCCGCGTACGCCGTCGACCCCGGGAACCCGATGTAATCCGAGATCGAGCCGATCGTGACGAGGTGCCCGCTGCCCCGCTCGACCATACGCGGCACGAGCGCGCGCGCCAGCAGGAAGGGCCCGGTCAGGTTCGTGGCAAGGGTGTTGGCGAAGTCGGCGGGGGTCGTCTCCGCCAGCGGCTTGATCATGAAGATCCCCGCGTTGTTCACCACGACGTTCGGCACGCCCAGCTCGCCGACCAGGCGCCCCACGACGCGGTCCACGTCGTCGGCGCGGGTGACGTCGCAACGGACGTCGGTGAGCCGGTCGCCCGACGTGTCGCTGAGGCTGCGCGCCAGGCGCACGACGTGGGCGCCCGCGGCGCGCAGCTCGTCCGCCACGGCGAGGCCGATGCCGCGCGAGGCGCCGGTGACGAGAGCGAGCTTGCCGGTGAGTGGAAGGGGTAGCGGGGAGCGAGAGGCCGCTGCGCTCACGGCAGCCCGTTGCCGCCGTGGACGAGGCGCAGGAACTCGTCCCGCGTCTTGGCGTCGTCCCGGAAGGCGCCGCGCAAGGCGCTCGTCACGGTCTTCGAATTCTGCTTCTCGACGCCGCGCATCATCATGCAGAGATGGTACGCCTCGATCACCACCCCCACGCCGAGCGGTTTCAGCACGCGGCACAGCGCGTCGGCCACCTGGTCGGTGAGCCGTTCCTGCACCTGCAGCCGCCGGGCGAACACCTCGACCACGCGCGGGATCTTCGACAGCCCGACGATCCGACCATCGGGGAGGTAGGCGACGTGCGCCTTGCCGTAGAACGGCAGCAGGTGGTGCTCGCACAGCGAGTAGATCTCGATGTCGCGCACGCAGATCATGCTTTCGTGCTTCTCGTGGAACACCGCCTGGCCGATCACGTCCTCGACCGACATGGCGTAGCCGCGCGTCAGCCATTTGAGCGACGCCTCGACCCGCGCCGGTGTTTGGCGCAGCCCCTCCCGTTTCGGATCCTCGCCCAGCTGCTCGAGCATTTCCCGCACGAGCGTCTCGAATGCGAGGGGGGTCGCGGTCGGCTCCGGGTGCGCTTGGTGCAAGCTGTGCTCCATTGGTCAGGTCCCGTCGTAGTCCACGTAGTTACGCTCCGTCTCCCACAGCCGGATGTGTGCCAGCCGGGCGGGTTTCACCGCCGGCTCGAGCACCCGCCAGCAGACGACGGCGATGTTTTCCGCCGAGGGGATCAGCTCGCGGAACCAGGGGACGTCGAGGTTCAGGTTCTTGTGGTCCAGGTGCCGCACCAGGCACTCGGTCACGATGTCCTTGAGCCGGTTGATGTCGAGCACGTAGCCGGTGGCCGGGTCGATCTCCCCCTCGACCGAGACGTCGAGGTTGTAGTTGTGCCCGTGAAAGTTCGGGTTGGCGCACACCCCGAAGATCCGCTCGTTCTCCGCTTCCGAGAAACGCGGGTTCGAGAGACGGTGGGCGGCGTTGAAGTGCACCCGGCGCGTTACCACGCAGCGCGGCATCGCTTGTTCGACCTCCGCAGTCAGACTAACTTGGGCCCCCGTGCGACTCCTAAAGCTACTCGCCTCCCTGTTGCAGGCGGGAGGCTCGGCGCTCTCGGCGTTGTGGACCTTCCCCAGCATCCTGCTCTCCGCATTCCTGGTTGCCTGGGGCGCGGAAGCCGCGCAGTTCCTGATCTCCCAGGGCCTCGCGCTCGCCATCCTCGCCTGGCTGCAGACCCTCCCCGAGTTCGCGGTGGAAGCGGTGATTGCCTGGGAAGCCGGGAAGGACCCCGAGCGCGCGCACCTCGCGATTGCGAACCTCACCGGCGCCATCCGCCTGCTGCTCGGACTCGGCTGGCCGATGATCTACTTCGTGTTCGCGTTTTTCGGCCGTCACGGGACCGATCGACGGCTCCCCGCCATCAAGCTTCACCGCGAGCACGCCGTCGAGGTCGTGGGGCTGGTACCGCCGTTGCTCTACTTCATCGTGATCGTCCTCAAGCAGTCGCTCAGCTGGCTGGACGCGGTCGTCCTGCTGGCCCTCTATGTGGCGTACCTGCTCGTGCTGCTG
Source organism: Gemmatimonadales bacterium (assembly GCA_036004985.1). Lineage (GTDB taxonomy): Bacteria > Gemmatimonadota > Gemmatimonadetes > Gemmatimonadales > GWC2-71-9 > 20CM-2-65-7. The sequence continues at coordinate 19,220 of DASYQX010000131.1, read as the reverse complement.
CGCAACCCGCCGCACAACGTCGAGGAGCTGGCCGACGCCCCCCGCGTCTCGCAGTGGGCCTACCGCCAGCGCGGCTGGCGCCGCCAGGCGGCGATCGGCGGCCTGTTCGCGGTCGGGGGGTACTTGCTGTACGCCACGGCGCATCCGTTTCTCGAGTCGATGCTCGCCGTGGCGGCGGTCTTCGGCGTGAGTCAGTTCGTCCTGGTGCAGTGGGTGGCGCCGTTTCTGTCGGAGTTCCCGGAGAAGGTCTCGGCGTTTTTCTGGGCGAAGCGCGTCACCCACGCCCCCATGGCCCTGATGAACATGGTCTCGAGCAACATCAACCAGTGGACGGTGCTCGCCGCGATGATCCCGCTGGTGTACGGGTACTCGCACTATCATCACACGGGCACGTGGGCCGCTTTCCACTTCGACGCCGAGCAGCGGCTCGAGATCGTGCTCACGCTGCTCCAGACGGGGCTCGGGCTGGCGGTGCTCGCCAACATGGAATTCGATTGGCTCGACGCCACCGCGTTGTTCGTCCTGTGGGCGCTGCAGTTCTTCGTGCCGCACCTGCGCCAAGAGGTCGCGATCGCGTACGCGGTGTGGATCGTCGTCCTGGGGATCGGGTACGCGATGGGGGCGAAAAAGCTGCTGGCGCCGAAGTACTTCTGGGACACGGTGCGGGGTGGACTTAAAGCAGATCCTTCGCGCCTGCGGCGCTCAGGATGACATGCTCGCCCCCTCCTTAATCTTTAACTACTTCTTCTCTCCAAAAGAGCGACCAGCGGCGTGTCATCCTGAGCGAGCGCGCGGCACGCGCGCGAGCGAAGGATCTGCTGTGCACGCGCGCGAGCGAAGGATCTGCCGGCGGCGTGACAACACAACCGGCCGGTCACCGGTGTAACCCGGGCCGGCCGGTCGGTACCACAGGAACGAGGAGGATTATTGAAGCCCGAGAGAATGACAGGTCCCTCACCACGGAGTCTGTCTTCCCCAATCGAGGGGGCGTGACATCGGCCGCAGTATCTGGGTCCACTATCGAGCTTGTTGGCTCAATAATTTGACTCCTCGCTCCTGCAGGGTAGAATACGTCTCGATCCCGAAACGTCAACCGCCATGAACCTCACGTTGCTCGCCGCTGTCGCGATGGTGTTTGTCTGGCTCCTGCTCGTTTTCGTGGTGCAGGCGCCCACGGGGTACATCCACATCCTGTATGCCGGCGCGGTGACCCTGTTCGCGCGGCGCGTGCTCGTCGGCGCGCCGCAGTTCCTCTCGTAATGCTCGCCGTCACCGCGTGGGACGCGCGGCTGGGGCCGCTGCAGCTGTCCACGCTGCGCCGCGCCCTCGAGCAGGAAGGCATGGTCACCGCGTGGTGGTCCGACATGCCGGGCACGCGCATCGCGACACACGCGCACGACTTCCGTGAGACGCGCTGGGTGCTGTCGGGCTTCCTGCGCGTCACGGTGCACGGCGAGACGCTGCAACTCGGCCCCGGCGATCGCCTCGATCTGCCGGCGGGGATGCCGCACGCCGCCGAGGTGGTCGGGTTGGCGCCCGTGATCTACGTGACCGGGACCCCGGAGAGGCACGCCATGACGCCATGACGGCACGCTGCTGATTCGTGCACCTTGGCGTCGTGGCGTCTATAGCGTCTGCTTATTCAATAGCCGGTTCGGCGTCCCGCCCGGGTTGCCGGTGATCACCCCCGTCGTGGAATTGCCGATGATCCAGTTCGAGACCGTCGCCGAGGGCGCGTCGCCGAACGTGGCCTTGTAGAGCGCGCCCACGCCGGCGACGTGCGGCGAGGCCATGGACGTGCCGCTGAGCGACACCGTCGTCCCGGCCAGGAAGTCCGACACGATCGCCGACCCGGGGGCGTACCCTTCCACGCAGGTCCCCCAATTCGAGAACGACGCCTTCGCGTCCGTCTTGGTCGACGCCGCCGCCGTGAACGCGCCGCTCGCGCTCGCGGGGGACGCGGTGCATGCGTCCACGTCATCGTTGCCGGCTGCCACGGCGACGAAGACCCCGGCGTTCCACAGGTTGGTCGTCGCCGTGTTGAGCGCCGTGGATAGCCCGCCGCCCAGGGACATGTTGGCCACGGCCGGTTTGATGTGGTTCGACCGGACCCAATCGATGCCCGCGATGATCTGCGACGTGAGACCGATGCCGGCGCAGCTCAGCACGCGAACGCCGTGCAGCGAGACGCCCTTGGCGACCCCGTAGGTCGCGCCCCCGGTGGTGCCCGCGACGTGCGTGCCGTGCCCATGGCAGTCTTCGCCGGTTGCACCGAACGCGTCATACACGTTGTTCGCCCGGCCGCCGAAATCGGAGTGCAACGTCCAGATCCCGGTATCGATGATGTAGGCGTGGACGCCCGCCCCGGTGGACGCGTAGCTGTACGTGCGCGAGAGCGGCAACGCGCTCTGGTCGATGCGATCGAGGCCCCAGGGATCGCCGTTCGCATCCATGCTCTGCGTGACGTCGGCGTGAAACGGCTGGTCGGGCTCGATGTATGCCACGTTGGGGTCCAGCTCCAGCGCCCGCACGGCCGCCGCCGGGAGCCGTGCGGCAAAGCCTTTGATCGCGCTGGTGTAGGTGAACTGGAGCGACCCACCGTGCAGCTGCACGAGCTGGCGGGCGAGACCCGGTGGATCGACGACGGCATCGCGGAACACGACGATGTACTGTCCGGAAACGGCTTGAGCGGCCTGCTGCGACTGCTCGGTTGGCGTGGTGGCGTCGCGACAGGCCGCGAGACCCAGCGCGACGGCGGCGGCGGCCGCGGCAAGCTTCCAGTGCATGGCAGCACTCCTGAGGGGGAGGTCGTGCGGCAACGGAGCAAGATTCGTTCTCGGGGCCAGGAGCAGGAGACGGCGCGGGGCCGTGGCGCGCACGCCATGCGTCAGCGTAACACGACGAGCGCGACGATCCCCCAGGCCATGGTCAGCAACGTCACGGGCACGCCGACGCGGGCGAATTCGCCGAACCCGATCCGCACGCCCCGGGCCTCGGCCCGCTCTGCCACGATCAGGCTGGCCATCGAGCCGATGAGCAACAGGTTCCCGGCGAACGTCGAGCTCATCGCCACGATCCGCCACGCGAGCGCCGGATCATCGAGACCGGGCACCGTGTTGCGCCAGAGCAACACGGCGGGGACGTTGGAAATCAGATTCGATAGTATCAACATCACGCCGCTCACGGCCGTCGCCTGGCCCCAGGCGCCGCTCCCCTGTGCGAGGGCGACGGCCCGCGCGTCGATCCAGTCCACGACCCCCGTGTGCTCGAGCCCGCGCATCACCACGAACAGCGAGGCAAAGAAGAGCAGCAGCGCCCATTCGACGCGTTCGATCGCGTACGCCGGATCCCGCTGCGCGATCGCTACCATGAGGGCGCCCACCGTGATCGCCACGAGCGGGAGCGAGCCGCCCGCCAGCCACGCGACGAGCGCCACACCGAACATCGCGAGCCCCTTCACCACCAGGGGCCGATCGATGGGCACGGCGACGGCCTCGAGCGGCTCCCGGAAGGGCTCGGCGAGCTCCGTGCGGAATGCCCAGCGCAGATACCCGTAGGTGAGGGCGAGACCGCCGAGCGCCACCGGCAGCATCCGCACCAGGAAGCCGCCGAACGACGCGCCGCTCCAGATCCCGATGAGCATGTTCTGGGGGTTGCCGGTCACGGACAGCACCGACCCCACGTTCGCGCCCATCGCCAGCCCGATCAGGTAGGGGGTCGGGCGCACGCGCAGCGGCCCGAGCGCCGCGAGCAACACCGGCGTCACCATCAGGCAGATCGTGTCGTTGACGAAGAACGCGGAGAGCAGGCCGCCGCCCGCGACCACGCCGAGGAGCAGCCGGTCCGGCGTTCGCGCCCGCTGGATCACCCACTCGGCCGTCCACTCGAAGAACTTGCCCACCTCGAGATAGCCGACGACCAGCATCAGTCCCAGCAGGAAGACGAGGACGTCGAAGTCGATGGCGGCGTAGGCGTCCTCGAGCGACAGCACGCCGAAGCCGACCATCGCCACGGCGCCGAGCAGGCTCGCGGCGGGTCGATTCAGATGGACAAACGGGAGACGCTGCACGGCGATGAGGACGTAGGTCGCCGCGAAGATGACCAGTCCCGCGGTCATATCTCCCAGTTGGAGAACAGCACACCGGCCGCCGCGTGACGCTCGGGGTAGCCGGCGTAGGTCATCCGGAGGTCGGTCCAGCGGACGCGGTAGCCGCGGGCGACGAGCCGGCGGAACGCCTCCGCATAGCGGGTCTGGCAGCGCAGCGCCACCCGGCGAATGCCGGCCTTGGCGGCGGCCGCTTCGGTGGCCGCCACGGCGGCCTCGAAGGCGTGCTCGTCGCGGGCGGCGAGCTTCAGCACGCGCACCTCGTCGCGCGTCCGCGAATCGGCGAGCGGCGCGGAGTGCCACAGCACGAACGCGTCGAGCGCTCCTGCCTCGCTCTCGACGAGCGACGTATCGCCCAGCCCCAGCTCCGCGGTGATCGCGATCTCGCGAGAGAAGTCGCAGCCCGGCACGAGGTCCGAGACGAGGCGGCGTCCGGCTTCGATCGTGGCGTCTCTCTCGGCTGCCGGGCGGCGCGAGAGGAGCACCGGCGCCGGGTGGCCGCGCGTGGCGATCTCGTTCATCAGCGTGACGGTGAGGTGGTCCGGCGCGAAGCCCAGCCGCGCGTAGAAGCCAATGTTCTCCACCGTGCGCGGCATCGTCTCGAGACCGAGCGTCGTGACGCCCTGGTCGATCAGCCAGTCGGCTGCGGTGCGGACGATGGTCTTCCCCACCCCGGAGCCCTGGCGGTCGGGGCGCACCGCGAGGGGCCCCATCCACCCTTCCGAGCCGGCCCGGTGCGCCACGTTGAAGGCGGCGATGTCGCCATGCTCGTCGCGCCACACCATGGCGCCGTCGCCGGCGTCGAGCAGCGCGTAGCGCCACACCAGCGGATTCAGCTGTGGGACGCGGACGCCCACCAGGCCGTCGCGGCGGTAGCGGTCGGTGAAGGCGTCGGCGAAGACGCCGTTCAGCTCGTCGATATCGCGCTCGGTGGCGGGCTCGGGCCCGGCCACCCGGCGCTCAGGCAGCCACGCTCGCATCGGCCGTCCCCAGAGTGGCGGTGTCGTCGCGCACCACGCTCGTGCCGGCGGCGGGGTCATAGGCCACGCGGATCACGCGGTCCAACCCGTCGCGCACCTGCTCGATGTGGGTGACGAGGATGACCTGGGGGAAGCGGTCCCCCAGGCGGCGCAGCAGTCCCAGGACGTGCTGGCGCCGCGTCTCGTCGAGCGAGCCGAAGATCTCGTCCAGCACGAGCAGCGACAGGGGCTGGCCGGCGCGCTCGGCGATCATCTGTGAGATGGCGAGGCGCAGCACCAGGTTGGCGACGTCCTCTTCGCCGCCCGAGATCACCGGCTTCGGCACGCCGTCGTCGAGGACGATCACGCGGTAGTCCTCGTCGAGATCGAGCTCGTCGTAGCGGCCGTCGGTCAGGTCGGCGAGGAACGCCGAGGCCAGCTCGCCGATCTCGGGCCGCATCGCGGCGTTCAGGTCGGCGCGCAGATCGGAGAAGCCCCGGTCCAGCTCGTTGTGCAGGCGCAGCTCGGCCTTGCGCGCGCCGATGGTTCGCTCGCGGGCGGCGCGCTCGCCTTCCCGGCGATCGGCTTCGCGGACGGCCGTCTCCGCCGCGACGAGCTCGCCCCGCGTTTCGGCCACCGACAGCTCGGCGGCGCGCAGGGCATGGGTCGAGCGATCGTGCCGCTCGCGCGCCGCCTTGAACTTGGCCTCGGAGAACCCTTCCGCCCGCACGGCGTCGGCGAGGTGTTTCGCCTGCATTTCGCGCGCCGATAACGCGCGTTCCGCGAGCTCCGCCTCCTTCACCAGGACCTCGGCGCGCTCCGCGCGCGCGGCGAGCGTGGCCGCCTGCAGCGCGACGGGATCGAGCCGCGCGAGCTCGGTGCGCACGGCGTCGTGCCGCGCCGCGTCGTAGCCGATGGGGCGCGACGCCACCCGCCGCTCGAGGTCTTGGGCCCGCGCCACCGCGCGCACCCGCTCGGCCGCGAGACGGGTGCGCTCCTCCACTTGCGCCTGGAGGCCGCCGGCCCGCTCGCTCGCGATCCGGCTCTCTTCGCGCAGCGCGTCGCGCGCCGCCTCGGCGCGCGCCACCGCGTCGGGCGGCTGGGCGAGCTGCTCGATCCGCTGGCGGAAGTACTTGCCGTCCTCCACGATCGCCTGGCGTTGCCGGTCCAGCACGCCGAGCACGGCGGCGTGCTCGGCGCCCAGCGGACGCCGGCAGGTCGGGCACTCGCCCTCGGGACCGAGCAGCTCGATCTTGTCGCGCTGCTCCTTCACCTCGTCATACTGCTTCAGCAGCTCGTTGCGCCGCGTGACGGAGTACTCCTTGTCCCGCACCCAGGCCGCTTGCTGCTCCTCGGCGGCCCGGTCGGCCGCCTCGAGGCGCTCGCCCAGGACCTGCGCTTCGCGCTCGGCGCGCTCCAGGGCCGCGGCGGCTCCGGCGAGCTCCCCGATGCGCCGGTCGAGCGCTGCCACGGAGCGGGCGAGCTCGGCGAGCTGCGCGGCTTCCGCCCGCCGCGCGGCCTCCTCCTTCTGCAGCCGGTCGAGCTCCGCCAGCTCCGCTTTGAGGCGCGAGATCGGCGCGACCTCCGCCTCGAGCGTGCGCAGCTCCTCCCGCGCCGCCAACGCCGCCGCCAGCTCCTTGTCGAGCCGCTGGAACTCCTGGCGCGCCAGGATCACGGCCTGCTCCGCTACGCGCTGGTCGCCTTCGAGCGACAGGGTGCGCTCGCGCCGCGTGACCCACTCCTGCCAGCGGGGCTCCTCCTCGGTCAACGCCGTCTGCGCCCGGCGGCGCGCCGTCTCCGCGTCGGCCGCCGCCCGCCGCGCGGCGGCCAAGCGCTGCTCGGCCCCGCGGCGCTCCGCCTGCAGCTCGCTCTGCGGCGGCAGGTTCTGCTCCAGCCCCTCCACTTCGTGGCTCAGCGCGTTGCGGCGCTCGCGCACGCGCTCCTGCGCGAGCCGCAACCGCTCGTAACCGAGGACGCGAGACAGAAACGCCCCCCGCTCGGCGCGACTCGCGTTCGCGAGCACGGCGAGCTCCTTCTGGCTCGTGAAGTAGGTGTTGAAGAATTCTTCGTGCGTCATGCCGAGCGCGCGCTGCAGCTTGGCCGTCACCTCCTTGAGCGAGTTCGCGACCAGCGCGCCGTCCTGATACAGCTCGGCTCCGCTCAATCCTCGCTCCACGCGGTACTCGTGCGCGCCCAGGCCGAACTCCAATTCGACCTTGACGGGCGTCTTCCCCTTGGCCCGCAGGTTGCGGATCGAGTCCTTGTCGCCCCGCGCAGCGGGCTGGCCGTATATGGTCCACGCGATCGCTTCGAGCAACGAGGTCTTCCCGGAGCCGTTGGGGCCGATGATCCCGGTGATGCCGTCGCCGAAGACCACCTCGGTGTCGGCGTGCTGGCGGAAATTGAGGAGCCGCAGGCGGTGCAGCTTCACGCCGGTTCCTCCCCGGCCGCCGCGCCGGCCGCCTCGACATACTCGACGCCGAGGCGCACGAAGACGCTGCGATCGAGCTCGGCGTCGAGCGGACGACGGCCCAGGAACTCGCGCACCGTTTCGGACAGCGTCTGGCGCCGACCGGGGGGCGGGGCGCCCGCCCCCACGTCGCGGTGGACCTCGGGACGCCGCACGTCGAGCTGGAAGTGAAACGCCCGACTCTTGTACCCGCGAATCGCAGCGTGATCGAGGTCGCGCGCGGTGCCTCGCGACACGTCCCAGATCAGCAGGCGCACGATCTGGTCGTCGATCGCCGATCGCGCCGCCGCGACGTGCCGGGCGATTTCCTCGTCGAGCTGCTTGGGTCCGAGCCCCGCGCCGCGGATCGGCTCGAGATCGATGTGCCGGCGCACGGGCACAATCGGCTGGAATGTGACGCGCGCGCCGGGAAGGTCGACGAGGAGGTAGCCCTTTCCCGGCCGCCCGCGCTCCCGCTCATCCTCCATCTGCCCCCACGGGTTGGGACCCACGTGCTCGAGACTCCCCGAGTACCAGACGTTGGGCTCGATCTCGTGGGCGACGTGGTAGTGGCCGAGCGCCACATAGTCCCATTGGGCGGGAGCGATGTCCTCACGCTGGATCGGCGCACCGCCGTACTCCATCGTGCCGCGGGTCTCGCCCAGTCCGGGCCACTGTCCGTGCGTCACGAGGATGTTGAGGGTGTGGCCCGGCTCGGGACGCAGCGCGGGGCGCTCGGGCTGGGCGAGTGCCTGATGCGGGACGGCGAGGACGGCGCAGTCCAGCTTAGAGTAGGTGAGGCGGCGGGGTCGATCGGTCGCGACGTCGACACCGAGGGCCTCGTAGAGTCGCAGGATCGTGCCCGTTTCGGCGGAGCGCGGCGTGTCGTGGTTCCCGGCGAGCGCGACGATCGGCGACTCGGGCAGGCCGGCGCGCAGCCGCTGCAGCTGCTGAAAGAAGAAGAGGATCGCCGGATTGGTCGGGCGCACCGAGTGAAAGACGTCCCCCGCCAGCACGATCAGGTCGGGCCGCTGCTCGAGCAGGTCGTCCACCGCGCGGCGGAACGCTTCGGCCACGTCGGCCTCACGCTGGTTGCCGCCCCGGGGCGTCTGCCGGTCGAACTGGCGGAAGCCCAGGTGCAGGTCGGCGAGGTGGGCGAGCTTCACGGGGACAGCCGCAGCGTGCTCTCGGTCGCGGACGACAGGGTCATCCCCTGCCGGCCGAGCGGGCCGCCCGTGACGTTCATCCGCATCGTGCCCTTCAAGGTGCCGCCCACGACGGCGCCACGCGTGAGGGAAAAAAGCTGGTCGCCCGAGAGGCCGCCAGTGAGCCGCACGGTGGCCTTCTGACCCTGGACATCGATCTGAACGGGAGTTCCCGGGAAGGTCACCTCCACGCCGAGCAACACCGTGGTGTCTTCGGCGGCGACGCGGATCTCCCGGACGGTGAGGGTCGTCCGGGAGGCGCTCTCGCCGGCTATCCCCGGCAGCTGGCCCAGGGGGAGGTCGGTCGCGACGGTCCACGAATCTCCCCGGCCCACGGGCTGCTCGGGCAGGGCCATCGCGACCGCCTTGACGCCCGCGCCCATTTGCGCGGCCAGCTCGGGCGAAAGGTCCGGGGCCGGGCCGTCGGTGCGCACGATCTGCAGCCGCTCGTCGAACAGCACGGTGCTGTGGAGCCCGCGCGTCCGCTCGAGCTGTGCCGCAATCATCTGGGGCGGTACGCCGGGCAGCTCCATCTGCGTCGAATCGAACGTCAGGTGCACCTCGATCCCGCCAGCAACCGGCCCCGTCACGGCCTGCGTGAAGTGCATCCGCAGGGTGACCTGCTGGGCCCCCATCCCGGCGAGCGGTCCGCTTTCCATGTTCATCGTGTGGTGCTGCTCGAGAGCATAGCGATAGACCGCGCCCGCCGGCGGATGGTAGCGCAGCGTGATCTTGGCGTCGCTGGTGGCGCCGCGATCGCCGCACGCGGCGACGAGGAGCGCGAAGACGGCCACGCGCGGACGAGTCATCAGTACGGCTCGTCGGAAATGGGGTTCAACGGCGGCACCGCGTGGCGCTCGCGGGGCGCCTCGGGCGCGACGCGGCCGCCCAGCGCCTTGCGGAAAAACGCCAGCACGTCGTCGGGGCGGGTCCGGCGCACGGCGGCCAGGGCGCGCCGCACGTCGTCCTCGGTGCGGTCGGCGATCAGGTCTTTGACCTGGTTGGGCCGCACCCGGCGGTCGAGCCGCACCAGCTGGCGCGCCACCGCATCCTCGAACGGCAGGTCGGCGCCCGGCGCGAACCGCTCCACGCCGTCCCGCCCCCTGAGCACCGGCGGCTTGGGGAAGCGCACAAAGATCGGCTGCGTGAAATGGGGATGCCGCACCATCAACTCGCCCACCGGCAGTGTGGCGAGCTTGATCTTGATCGCGGGAGACAATACCTGGTAGCCGGGCGTCGCCAGCTCGTCCATGTCCATGCGGCCGAACAGCTGCGTGCCGGCGTTGCCCACCACGCGGCGATGGACCTGGGAACGGAACTGCTCGGCCCCGAACAGCACGAGCCCCAGGTAGCGCCCCCGCTCGGAGATGTCGAGCAACATCTGTTTCACGTAGGTCTCGGGCCCGTCGCCCGGCGCGTACTTGTTGAGCTCGTCCACGAACACGACCACGGCATCCACGCCGAGCTCCTGCCGTTCGAGATGCTCGCGCAGCTTCGAGACGACGCGGGCGAAGACCAGGTCTTGACCCAGCGGGTCCACGTTGGCGACATCGATCACGTACACCGTGCGGTCCTCGAATTCCCCCCACGGCAGGTCGCTCGACGGCCCGTCATCGGTGACGAGTCCCTTGCAACGGGTGGAGATGTTCGAGAGGCGGTTGCGCACTTTGCGTATCGTCGCGACGTGGTGCGTGCGCCAGGTATCGCCGCGGCCGCCCCCCGTCAGCTCGAGGCCGTCGAAGATCGCTCGGAACAGCCGGTCCAGATCGGCGAACGTCTGGACCTTGTGTTCGTTGCCGAAGCCGTCGTCAAACGGCCTCCCCAACACCCGGTCGCGCAGAAAATCGATGAACGCATCGGCCTTGGCGTCGATGTCGTCGCGATTCAGCAAGACCTCGGCAAAGTCCACGACTTCGGCCAGGCCCCAGGTCAGGGGCTCCACGGTTTGGACCAGGTCGGGGTGGGTTCGCAGCGTGTTCAGATTCACGCCGTCGGGCTTCAAGGGAGCGTAGTAGCGCACGCGCTCGAAGGGCTCGGCGGGGATGTCGAGGCGCTCGTAGCGCCGCCGGTCTACGTCGCTCAACTCGCCCGGCTGGTCGAGGAAACAGAGATCGGGGCCTTTCACGTTGAAGCACACGGCCGCGACGGTGCCCCGCGAGAAATGTTTGAAGATGGACGCGAGCAGAAACTCGACGGCGCTCGTTTTGGTCGCCAGCCCAGACACGCCGGAGACGTTGAGGTGTGCCGCCTCGGGGCCCAGCAGAAAGTCGGCGTCGAGGTACACCGGTGCCTCGAGGCCGCCGGAACTGTAGAGGCCCACGGGGATCGCGGTAGTGGTGAGGTACCCGTCCATGCTGAGCGCCTGGGCGACGTCGGCGTCGCCCGTGACGAACACGGGGCCGAGCGGCACCGGCTGGAGCGGCTCTTCGGGAATCTGCCGCAAAACCGCGGCCGTCCAGTGGAGGGGCGAGGCAGGGTCGGAGCAGGCGAAGGCATCCGTCACCACCCCGTACACGACGCGGCCTGCTCCCTCGACTCTCACGATCGCCCCGATGCCGATGCTGGTCTCGTTCGCCGTCCAGAAGTGGAACTGGTGCGGCGTGGCGGGCTTGAGCTCCGTCGCAACCACGCGACCGACCGGTGCGGGAGTGGCTTTGTCGATCATGGGCGGCGGTGGCATCCGTCGTCGAGAGTGATTAGGTATGCTAACTAACTGCTGCGGGAGCCGCAGGGAGTCGCGACGCCCGGGATCGTGTAAAGGATACCACGTCAGTCGCCGACCTTCAGCGCCACCCCCAGGCCGTCGCGCACCGGAACCAGGGTCGCGACCAGCCGCGGGTCGCCCGCCGCCAGCCGGTTGAAGGCCCGCACGCCCTCGGCCGCGGGAGAGCGATCCTGCGCGTCGACGGCGGCGCCATGGAAGAACGCGTTATCGCAGAGCAGCAGCCCGCCGCGCCGCAGCAGGCGCATGCTCCACTCGAAGTATTGCGGCAGCGGCTCCTTGTCGGCGTCGAGGAAGACGGCGTCAAACCCCGCGGGGAGCGTAGGCAGCACGTCGAGCGCCGCGCCCTCGATCAGCTGCACCCGCGTTCCCAGGCCGGCCTCAGCGAACGCCTGCCGCGCCAGCCGCGCGTGGCGCGGGTCCTTCTCGATCGTGGTCAGCCGTCCGTGGGGCGGCAGCGCGCGCGCTAGCCACACGCCACTGTAGCCGCCGAGCGAGCCGAGCTCCAGCACCGTAGTCGCCTCGATGGCGAGCAGCAGCAGATGGAGCAGCTTGCCCTCGTCGGCCGAGATGTGGATGGGCGGGAGGTCGGCGGCGACGTGGCGTTCGCGGATGGCGGCGAGGATCGGATCTTCGACGGCGAACAGCTGTTCGACGTAGCGTTGGTACCGCTCGTCCACGTTCAGGCGGTGGCCTCGACGTTGGGGAAGGGCGGGACGTCGAGCAGCCACAGGCCCGCCAGCCGCGACTGCTTGTCGACTTCGACCAGGAGGTGGTCCGCCACGCGCACGACGGTCGCTGGACGCTGCCGCCCCACACGAATGTGGAACACAGTCTCCGCCTGGTTCTTCTCGACCGTGAGCGGAGTGTCGACCTCCACCGCCGCCACGCCGGGTTGGGACTGCCGCTGAGGAAAGACGACCTGGGCGTCCTTCGCCGCCGCGGGGATCGCGAGCGACGCGACCGTCTTCACGTCGTCGGGCCACGTCACGACATCCACCCCGCGCAGCGTACCGCCGGCCACATCGATCACGACGAACGACCCGTCGGCGCCCTCCAGGTCCACCGTCCCGTTCATCCCGTGCCCCTTCGCGGCACCCTTGCACGCGACGGTGAGGATGTCGGTCTCGGGATCCCAGCGGTAGCTCACTTTGGGGAGCTTGCCGTCGAGCGGCTGGATGCGGGTTTCGAATTGCATAGAAGCCGGGTAATATAGCAGCACGATGGAACGACGCGAGTTCTTGGGCGTGGCGGGGGCGATCGCGGCGGGATCCGTTGTTCCGCGTTCCCCGTTCCGCGTTCCGCCTTCGCAAGGCCCCACCCTGGGTCCCGAAGCGTTCGCGCGCCGCCTCGAGCGATTGCAGGCCGAGCTCAAGACGCAAAAGCTCGACCTCCTCGTCCTCGAGCCCGGCACGAACTTCCAGTATTTCGCCGGCTACAATCCGGGCCGGAGCGAGCGCCTCATTCTCCTCATGGTCCCGGCCGTGGGGACGCCGGCGTTGGTGTGCCCGTCGTTCGAGGTTGAGCGCATCAAGCGCAACAGCGTGATCGGCGACGTGCGCGGCTGGGAGGAGCAGGAGAACCCCTGGCGCAAAGTCGGCGCGGCCGGGGCGCAGTTCAAGCCGCCGCGCCACGCCGGCGTCGCCGCAGTCGAGCCCGAGACACGCTACCACGTCTTCTTGAACCTCGAAGACCGCCTGGGCGGCTGGAAGTTCGTGAACGGCGCCTCGGTCACCGAGCGGCTGCGCATCATCAAGAGCCCCGAAGAGATCGCCCTCATCCGGCGCGCGATCGACGCGACCGAGGCGTCCATCGCCGCCACGTTCGCCCAGCTGGCCGTCGGCATGACGGAACGCGACGTCGCCCAGCTGCTCTCCCGCGAGATGGCGAGTCGCGGCTCCCCGGGAGGCGGGCTGGTGCAATTCGGTCCATCGAGCGCCCTCCCCCACGGCGGGCCGTCGGCGGGCAAGCTGGCGCGCGAAACGGTGGTGCTGATCGACGCCGGATCCCGGATCGAGGGCTACACCTCCGACATCACGCGCACGATCTGGTTCGGAGACGCGCCGCCCGACGAGTTCAAGAAGGTCTACAACCTCGTACACGACGCGCAGACCGCCGCGATGCAGGCGGGCCGGCCGCTGGTCACGCAGTGCCAAGAGCTGGACCGCCTGGCCCGCAAGGTCATCACCGACGGTGGCTACGGGCAGTTCTTCACCCACCGCCTGGGGCACGGGATGGGCATGGACGGCCACGAGGCGCCCTACCTCGTGGAGGGCAATGAGACCCGCCTCGAGCCCGGCATGGTGTTTACGATCGAGCCGGGGATCTACCAGCTCAACAAGTGGGGTGTGCGGATCGAGGATGACTGCACGATGACGGAGAACGGGATCGAAGTCATGTCCCATCGGCCGGCCAAACTCTAAGCCCATGCCTTACTGACCCCGGGCGCAAGCCCGGGGATCACCAAAAACCCGACCGGGTGACCATCCTTCCTCGGTACCCCGGGCTGGCGCCCGGGGTCAGTAAACCACCGGGCGACTATCCGTCCTCGACTAATCGAACCACGGTGGGGTCCTTGTCCGTAAACCCCGGGCTTGCGCCCGGGGTCAGTAAACCTCACTCAATCACCGAGCTTCTTGGCGAACCCGACAATCCGGTCCAACGCCTGAGTTATGTCGGCCGTTGCCGCCGCGTAAGAGAGCCGCACCCAGCGGTCGTCCCCGAACGCCGCGCCCGGCACCAGGGCCACGCCGCTGTCGGTGATGAGCCGCGTGCAGAACTCCGTGCCGCTGATCTTGCCGAAACAGTCCACCCGGAAAAAGAAGTAGAACGCGCCCAGCGGGTCCACGAACTCGGACCCGGAGAGGTCCTTGCGGAACCGGGCCACCACGAGGTCGCGGCGCTTGCGAAACTCCGCCACCATTCGCGCCACGTCCTGCTCCAGGCGCTCGTCGGCCATCGCGGCGGCGGCGGCGTACTGGGCCGGATGGTTGGCGCCGGTCGTTGTGTGCGATTGCAGCGCAGCCATCGCTTTGGCCACCTTCGCCGGAGCGAGCGCGAAGCCGATGCGCCATCCCGTCATCGCGTACGCCTTGCTCACGCCGTAGATCACGACCACGCGCTCGAGCAAGTCGTCGGGGAGATCGAGGAACGACGGCGCGGGGCCGGGGCCGTAGTGGATGCGGCGGTAAATCTCGTCGGCGATCACCCACACCTTCTTGTCGCGCGCCCACTGCGCGATCGCCTTGATCTCGCCGTGCGTGTACACCCCGCCGGTGGGGTTGCACGGTGAGCAGAGGATCAGTCCCGCCGCCCCGGGGAGCATCCGCTCGAGGTCCTTGATGCTCACCTTGAGACTCCACTCCGGGTCGCCCGGCACGAGCACCGGGCGTGCCCGCGCGAGGTGCACGATCTGCGGGTACGACACCCAGGCGGGCGACGGGATGGCCACGACGTCCCCCGGACCAAACAGCGTGAAGCAGGCGTTGAACAGCGATTGCTTGGACCCGTTCGACACGACGATGTGGTCGGCATTCACTGGCCGGCCGCCCGAGAGCAGCGAGAGGTGCGTCGCCGCCGCCGAGCGTAGCTCCAGGATCCCCTCGTTCGGGGGATAGTGCGTGTGTCCGTCCTTGATGGCCCGGACGCCGGCGTCGGCGGGAATGGACGGCGTGGGGAAGTCGGGCTCCCCAGCGCCGAGATCGATCACGTCCTCGCCCGCCGCCTTGCGCCGCTTGGCTTCGGCGGAGATGGCGATCGTGGCCGACGTCTCGAGGTGCTGCAGGTTGGGCGAGAGGCCCTCGCTCATGGACGAATGGCTCCGTGGCGCTTCAGAATCGCGAGGGTGGAGTCGATCGGCAGGGCGCGCACCTCGCCACGATAGCCCCGCACCGTCTCCGCCCGCAACAGGGAATTGTAGATGGCTTCTTCAGTGGCTTCGATCGCGGCCTGGAATAGCGGAGACATCCTGTCGTTCGTGACGACCTCGAGCGGGGCGGTCAAGGCGGTCGGGGCGGTCGGGGCGGGCAAAGGCCGCGACGTGGAGAACGCGATCACGTAGTCTCCGCTTCCGTTACTCATGGAGCTGCCGGTCCGGGCGAGCCCCGCCAGCGCGCGTCGTGCGAGCCGCTCGAGGCGCAGGTGATCGAGCGGCGCGTCGGTCGCGACGACCATGATGATGCTCCCATCGCCGCTTCCCGCTTCTCGTAACGCCTGGCCTACCGGCACGCCGACGATCCTCAGCGAGCCTCCATAGTTCGACTGGACCAGCACCCCGACCGTCCATCCCCCCTGGGGCACCGGCAGCCGCCGGCTCGCCGTACCGATCCCTCCCTTCCACCCGAACGCCACGGTCCCTCGCCCGGCGCCGACCGCCCCCTCGGCCACAGGGCCTTCGGCGGCCCCGCGGATCGCGCCGAGCACGTCGGCCTCGGTGATGGGCCGCGCGCGGATGTTGTTCAGGTAGCCGTCGTTCGTCTCGGCGACGACGGGGTTCGCCGAGCGCACGTCTTCGTTGCCGGGGAGGCCGAGCAGCCAGGTGAGCACTGCATCGGCGGCGCGCGGCACGCAGAGTGTGCAGGTCAGCACGATCGGCGACTCGAGCTCGCCCAGCTCGTTCACCTGGGTCGAGCCGGCGAGCTTGCCGAACCCGTTCCCCACCACGATCGCGGCGGCGACTTTGTCGCGGAACGGATTACCGCTGTGGGGCAGGATCGCCGTCACGCCCGTATTGAAGGAATCGCCGCGCGCGATCGTCGTGTGCCCCACGCGCACGCCGGCGACATCGGTGATGGCGTTGAGGGGGCCGGGGGGGAGAGAGCCGACGACGATCCCGAGGTCGCGGGCGCGGGGGCGCGGGGATTGCGCGCCCAGAGGACACGCGACCAGGAGGACCAGGCCGAGCGCCCGGATGATTCGGTACCCCCCGGGCTTGCGCCCGGGGTCAGGTTGCCTTTCCACGCCCGGGAAACTACCATCCTCCCGGTCGGTTCGCCCTTTGACAACCGAGGTCCGTGTGAAGGTGGAGCGCAGTCGGCACGTGGTGCTGGTGATGCCCCCAGCTGTGGAGAGGGTGGGGGCTGAGGTGTGGGGTCTCGTGTTCCCCGGGCTTGCGCCCGGGGTCAGTCCAACTGTCGTGGTTTGCGCCGATCATGAACAGGCAGCTCAATGGGCGGAAGCTGCTCCGCTCCAGTACCGTGCTCACGCCGTCACCGGCCTCACCCGCAGTGCTGCTCTTCTAAAGGAAGGGCGCGTCGGTCTGTTGGCCGGCAGCCCCGCCGATCTCGCCGCCCTCGTCGCCCGCGCCGCCCTGAAGCTCGCCTCGGTCGAGACGGTCGTGCTCGCCTGGCCCGAGACCTTCGCCGACGGCCTGGACGCCCTCCTCGCCGAAGCTCCCGAGGCCCGGCGCGTCGTGCTCAGCTGGAATCCGCCCGCCCTCAGTGACTTTCTCGAGCGCCATGCGCGCCGCGCCGAGGTCGTCGGCGCCTTGCCGATCGACCAGGACGGCCGGCCGCTGAAGCCGGTCTGCTCGGCGCGGTATGCGGTCGTCGGTGCGTCGCGTCGGACTGCGGCAGTGCGCGACGTGCTCGATGCGCTGCGGGCTGCGCGCCCCTACGTGTGGAACGGCGGATCCGTCGCCCCACCCGACGACAAAGCGGACGCCGTCGTGTGCACCGTGCTGCCTACCCGCGAAGAGCTCGCTGCGCTCGCGCGTCTCGGCCCCTTGGTGACCCTCGTCAGCGCCTCTCAGCTCGCCTATCTCAAGTCCCTGGCAACACTGACGGTCCTACCGCTCGGATCGGCGGCCGACCACGCCCAGGATCGGGTGGCCGCGCTGCGGAAGGAGATCGCCGAGCGGCTGGAGCGAGGCGACGTGGACCCGGAACTCGCCCTGCTCGAGCCGCTGTTCGAGCGCTACGACCCGGCGGAGGTGGCTGGGGCGCTACTCGCGATTCAACGGGACACGGGAAACGAGAAACGGGAAACGTCCGGTCAGGCGCCGTTCGAAACAACGGCCCCGTGGGTCAAGCTGTTCCTTGGCGTCGGAAAGAAGGATAGTGTCGGGCCGAAGGATCTCGTGGGGGCTCTGATCAGGGAAGTCGGGCTCGAGAAGGGGCAGATCGGGCGGATCGAGGTCCGGGAGACGCATTCGCTGGTGGAGGTCGCGCCGGCGGTGGCGGAGCAGGCGGTGCGGCGGCTGGGCGGCGTGTCGATTCGGGGGAGGAGGGTGACGGCGCGGGTGGATCGCGGGGCGTAGCCACGGACTAGTGTTCCTCCCGCAGCGCCCGAGCCAGGCCGCGAGCGGCTCGACGCCGCCGGCCGCGAAGTCCACGACGAGGTCGGGGCCGAGGCGGAGGACGGCGAGGCGGAGGAGCAGCTCTGGTTCGTCCGCCGCCGGATGGCGGGTGTGGAGCCCGGCGAGCGCTGCGGCGTGGGCGAGGCGCGTCAGCTCGGCCACGCGCCGCACCTTCTCGCCCGGTGTCATGCGGCGGCCGCCTGCCGGCGAACAACCCAGCGCGAGGCGCTCTCAGCCGGTCTCAGACCCTCCAGCCTCCCGGCGCAAGTCGGCGAGGCGACGCGCCAGTTCTTCCCTTCCCGGCACGCGTGCGAACTCCGCAACCCAGTGCTCCAGATAGCGCCAATCGAGCTCGGCGCCCCGGCGGCGGAGCACACCAACGGCGTCCTCAAGGTCGCGCGGGCGGCCCGCGAACAGCTTGTGTATGATCAAGTCCTCGGCCGTTGCGAACGGGACGGCTACACCCACCACATCTACGCGGATCGCCCGGTCGATCGCCTGGCGTTCGTAGGGCGTCGTCGAGAAGATGAAGTCCACGCGCATGCCGGTTTCGGCGTGGCGCGCTGGCAGGACGAATGTTTCTCGGACAAACGCTTCCACGTGCTCGGGCAGCGGATCGAGAGCCAAGTCGGCGCAGACGTCGCGAATCCTGCCCCACCCATCCGGGCCGACGCCGAGCGTGACGTCGACATCTTCGGTGACGCGGGGTCGCCCGTGGAGCAGGACGGCCTGGCCGCCGATCAGCATGAACGGGATGTCGCGGGCAGCGAGGTGCCCGGCGATGGCCGCGATGAACGTCTGGAAGTCAGGCCCGCGGGGGGAGGCCATTCACCGCGCGGGCGACGGCGAGATCGGGCTCCAGGTCGTCTCGCCAGTCGCTCTCCGCCAGGGCCGCGCCCTGCAGGGCCCGGGCCTCCGCCCACAGGGCGGCGAACAGGTCGAGCGCGTCCGCGTAGGAGAGATGCCGGAACGCGTCGCGCCCGTAGCGCGCTTCGAGCTCGGCCAAGCGGCGAGTGGGCTGGATCATCGATGCGGTGAAATATACCAGGAAGGCCAAGGCGGTTGGATCGGGGGGGTAGCCGTCCTCAGGTGCCCACAGTCGCGACTCCCAAGGCGCGGGCCGCGGCGGCCAGGCGCGCGTCGTGCGTCGCGAGCACGGCGCCGCTCGCGTGTTCGCTCCACGCCAGGGCGCTCGCGAGGTGGAGCGCGTCGAGGGTCCCCAGCGTCACGGGGAGTGGCTGAGCCGCGCGGCTCAGGATCGGTCGCGTCAGCTCGATGATGGCGAGGCTGTTCAGGACATCGTAGACCGCCGCGCGCCGCTCCGCGATCTGCAGCTCGGCGAGACCTTCGGCGATGCGGAGGCGATCGAGGGTGCGGAGACACTCCACCTCCGCCAGCGCGCTCGTCGCGCCGGCGTCGAGGGCGCGCCACTCGCGTAGCGCGCCCGCCTGTCCCAGCACCAGCCGCAGGATGACCGACGATTCG
>DASYQX010000130.1:0-25561 GCA_036004985.1 Gemmatimonadales bacterium | reverse complement strand
CTGATCCTTCACGTAGCCGCGGATGCTGCCGGTGGTGGTCTGGGCGCGCGCCGGTCCGGCCAGCGCCAGGGCGGCAGCGCCAACCATTAAAACGTGTCGTAGATTCATGGTCGCCTGCGTCTGGAAAAAGTGGTTGTGGGTTTCGGCGGCATAACATGCGCGCCGTCCTGGAGCGCCGCTAGAGTTGCACCCTTTGTCACAATCGGAGGCCATCGGATGCTGCGCCCGCGCCATGTCCTGCTCACCGCGCTGCTCGCGCTGCCGGCCGGCGCCGCCGCGTCGCAAACCGCAACCGACCGCCACATCGACTCGCTCCTCGCCGCGATGACGCTCGAAGAAAAACTCGGCCAGCTCAACCTGATCTCCACCGACCGCCGCGCCACGCCCGCGCAGGCCGACCTCGTGCGCCGCGGGCTGATCGGCGGGTTCTTGAACGTCGTCGGCGCCGAGAACGCGCGCGACATCCAACGGGTCGCCGCCCAAGAATCGCGCCTGCACATTCCGCTCCTCTTTGGGTTGGACGTGATTCACGGCTTCCGCACGATCTTCCCGATCCCCCTGGCCGAGGCGAGCACCTGGGATCCGGACGCCGTGGAAGCCGCGGCTCGCGTCGCGGGGCGTGAAGCGGCGGCGGCGGGAGTCAACTGGACGTACGCCCCCATGGTCGACATCGCGCGCGATCCGCGCTGGGGACGCATCGCCGAAGGCTCGGGGGAGGACCCGCACCTGGGCTCGGTGCTCGCCGCGGCGCGGGTGCGCGGCTTCCAGGAATCGGTGCTCGCCACCGTCAAGCACTTCGCCGCCTACGGCGCCGCCGAGGCGGGCCGCGACTACAACACCGTCGATGTCTCCGAGCGGACGCTGCGCGACGTCTACCTGCCGCCGTTCAAGGCGGCCGTCGACGCCGGGGCCGCGAGCGTGATGACGGCGTTCAACGAGATCGGCGGCGTGCCTAGCACGTCGAGCCCCTGGCTGCTCGACACGATCCTGCGGCGCGAGTGGGGCTTCCGCGGCTTCGTGGTGAGCGATTGGACGTCGATCGAGGAGCTGCGCCCGCACGGCGTCGCCGGCACGCGCGCCGAGGCGGGGCGGCTCGCGCTCCAGGCGGGCGTGGACATGGACATGGTCAGCACGATCTACCTGGACGACCTGCCGGCGCTGGTGCGCGCGAACCGCATCCCCATATCGCTCGTGGACTCGGCGGTGCGCCGCGTGCTGCGCGCCAAGGCTCGGGTCGCCGCGCTGCGGCCCGTGCCGCCCAACGCCGCCGAAGCGCGCGCGCTCGCCCGACGCGTCGCGCAGCAGGCGATTGTACTCTTGAAGAATGATCGCGCCCTGTTGCCGTTGTCCCGTACTGGAGGGTCAATCGCCGTGATCGGCCCGCTCGCCGCGAGCAAGACCGAGCCGCTCGGTCCCTGGCACACCGACGGCAGGCCCGAGGATGTCGTGTCGGTGCTCGAAGGCATCAAGGGACTCGCGCCCGCGGGGACCGACGTGCTGTACGCCCAGGGTTGCGGCATCGAGGACACCTCGACGGCGGGGTTCGCCGACGCCGTGGCGGTGGCGCGGCGGGCGCGCGTCGCCGTCCTCGTGTTGGGCGAGCGGCACGACATGAGCGGCGAGGCGGCGAGTCGCGCGTCGCTGGACCTGCCGGGCGTGCAGCAGCAGCTGCTCGAGGCGGTTGCGGCGACGGGCACGCCGGTCGTCCTCGTCCTGATGAACGGCCGCCCCCTCATTCTCGAGTGGGCCGCGGAGCGCGTCCCCGCGATCGTCGAAACGTGGTTCCTGGGCGTCGAGACGGGCCACGCGGTGGCCGACGTGCTGTTCGGCGACGTCACCCCGAGCGGCAAGCTCCCCGTCACCATCCCTCGCTCAGTCGGCCAGATCCCGCTCTATTACAACCACAAGAACACCGGCCGGCCGCCGGCCGCCCAGAAGTACACGTCGAAGTACTTGGACGTGGCCGTGACGCCGCGCTACCCGTTCGGGTACGGGCTCAGCTACACGACGTTCGCGTATCGTGACCTGCGGCTCAGCGCCGCGCGCATCCCGAGCACCGGCTCGCTCATGGTCTCGGTGACGGTCACGAACACGGGAGCGCGGGAGGGGACCGAGGTGGTACAACTCTACGTGCGTGACGAGGTGGCGAGCGTGACGCGGCCGGTCCGCGAGCTGAAAAACTGGGGTCGCGCGACACTGCGCCCCGGGGAGTCGAAAACCGTCGTGCTCCAGCTCAGGGCCCGGGACCTTGCGTTCCACGATGCGCGCATGCGGCTGACCACGGAGCCCGGGACGTTCCGCGTGTTCGTGGGCCCGAATTCCGCCGAAGGACTTGAGGCGACCTTTGAGGTGACCCCATGACCGGCCTTCCTGCTCTCGACATCCTGGTCATCGCGGCGTACTTCGCGATCCTGCTGGGCATCAGCTGGTGGTCGGCCAAACGGAAGAAAGACGAAAGCGCCGACTACTTCCTCGCGGGCCGCGACATCGGATGGCTGGCGGTCGGCGCGAGCCTGTTCGCGTCCAACATCGGGAGCGAGCACCTGGTCGGCCTGGCGGGCACGGGCGCGGCGAGCGGCTTCGCCGTGGGGCACTTCGAGTGGCTCGCCTGCTTGATCCTCCTGCTGTTGGGCTGGCTGTTCGTGCCCTACTACCTGCGCAGCGGCGTGTACACCATGCCCGAGTTCCTCGAGCGCCGGTACAGCCCCGCCTCGCGGACGTACTTCACCTGGGTGTCCGTCATCGGCTACGTGCTCACCAAGATCAGTGTCACGCTGTTTGCGGGCGGCGTGGTGCTGCGCGCGGTGACGGGCTGGAACTTCTGGACCAGCGCGATGGTGCTGATCCTCGTGACGGGGCTGTACACGATCCTGGGCGGGCTCCGCGCGGTGATCTACACGGAAGTGATGCAGGCGGTCGTCTTGATCGTCGGCTCGGCGACCCTGGCGCTGGTGGGCCTCCATGCGGTCGGTGGGTGGTCGGCGCTCACGGCGAGAGTGCCTCCCGACTTCTTCCACATGTGGAAGCCGGTGAGCCACCCGGACTTCCCCTGGACCGGCATCGCCTTCGGCGCGCCGATCCTGGGCGTGTGGTACTGGTGCACCGACCAGCACATCGTACAGCGTGTGCTCGCCGCGCGGAACGTGACCGAGGCGCGCCGAGGGACGATCTTCGCCGGGTTCCTGAAGATCCTCCCCGTGTTCATCTTCGTGCTACCGGGCGTGATCGCGGCGGCGCTGTACACGGACATCCGCGGCGACGCCGCCAACGCCGCCTACCCCGCGCTCGTCACGCGCCTCCTCCCGGCCGGGTTCAAGGGCCTGGTGCTGGCCGGAATGCTCGCGGCGCTGATGAGCTCGCTCGCGTCGGCGTTCAACTCCTGCTCGACCCTGCTGACGTGGGACGTCTACCGCAAGCTGCGGCCGCAGGCGAGCGAGGCCAGGCTGGTCGCGGTGGGGCGCGTGACCACGGTGATCCTCGTCGGCATGGGCCTGCTGTGGATCCCGTTCATGAAGTACGTCTCCCCCCAGCTCTACATCTACCTCCAGAGCATCCAGGCCTATATCGCTCCGCCCATTGCGGCCTGCTTCCTGCTCGGCCTCTTTTTCCGACGGCTCAACGGCGCCGGCGCCATGGCTTCGCTCGTCAGCGGCCTCGTGATCGGCATCCTGCGCCTCGTGCTCGAGCTGGCGAACGGGATCGGGAAGAGCGGACTCCCCGACGGCAGTCTGTGGGCGTGGATCGCCGAGATCAACTTCCTGCACTTCGCGGTCCTGCTCTTCGTGATCAGTACGTTCGTGCTGGTGGGGGTGAGCGCGCTCACCCGGATGCCCGCGACGACGTTGAGCTACGGCGCCGCCACCCCGGGTGCCGCACCGAGCGCCTTGACGGCGGACGTCGGGGATCGGCGGATCGACGTCGGGATGTCGGTGCTGCTCGCCGCGCTGCTCGGCGTGTTGTGGATCATCTTCGGGTGATGAACCTAGAAGGCCTGGTCCCAACGGACTGAGAGGCGGATCGCCGCGCCGATGAGGCCCACCATGCTGTAGGTCTGGACGAAGTTGCCCCACTGCTCGCGCGTCTTGGGATCGATGTGCTCGGCCAGGAGGCCGTGGCGGTTGCGGCAGGCGAGGACGTTCTCGAACAGGGCGCGCGCCTCGTCGCGCTGTCCCAGCACGCACAGCGCATTGATGTACCAGAAGGTGCACACCAGGAAGGCATTCTCCGGCGGGCCGAAGTCGTCGGCTTCGACGTAACGGAACACGAAGTCGCCCCGGCGCAGCTGCTGGCCGATGGCGCGCACCGTGCCGGCGAAGCGGGGGTCGTCGTCGGGAAGGAAGCCCAGCTCGTTCAGGCGTAGCAGGCTGGCGTCGAGCGTGTCGCCGCCCAGTGTGGCGGTGAAGCTGCCCAGCTTGGCATTCCACGCCCGCTCGCAGATCGCCGCGTGGATGCGAGCGGCGTGGCTCTGCCAGTAGGCGGCGCGCGCCTCGAGCCCCAGCTGCGCCGCGATGCGGCCCAGCCGATTGCACCCCGCCCAACACATCAGGCTCGAGAAGGTGTGCACCCGCGGCGCGCCGCGCAGCTCCCAGATGCCGGCATCGGGGCGATCGAACAGCGTCGCGGCGCGCTCGCCCAGCGGCTCCAGCCGGCGGAACAGCGCCTCGTCCCCGCGGCGCACCAGGCGCCGGTCGAAGAAGACGTGGGTGGCGGCGAGGATCGCGGCGCCGTACACGTCGTGCTGCACCTGGCGGTACGCTTCGTTCCCGATGCGCACCGGCCCCATCCCGCGATAGCCGGGGAGCGACGCGATCACGCGCTCCTCGGCGAGCGCGTGGCCCGTGATGCCGTACAGCGGCTGGAGCGCGCCGGCGTCCCCGTCGGCGACGATGTTCAGGATGAAGCTCAGGTAGCGCTCCATCGTTTGCGTGGCGCCGAGCCGGTTCAGGGCGTTGATCACGAAGTACGCGTCGCGCAACCAGCAATAGCGGTAGTCCCAGGTGCGCGCCGTCCCCGGCGCTTCAGGGATCGACGTCGTCAGGGCCGCGACGATCGCCCCGGTGTCCTCGAACACGTTCAGCTGGAGCGTGATCGCCGCGCGGATCACCGCGTCCTGCCACTCGAACGGGATCGCGAGCGACCGGACCCACTCGTGCCAGTACGCCGCGGTCTCGGCGAGGAAGCGCGCCCCGAGATCGCCCACCGCCTCCTGGACCGTCTCGTCGGGCCCGAGCACGAGCGTGACCGTGTCCTCGAGGAAAAAGACGTTCGCCTCGATGATCGCGGTGACGGGCACGTCGGTGGTGAGCCGTAACACCGGGTCGGCGCGGGCGCCCTCGAAGCGGACGTGATTGCTGCCCCAGGTCGTGGTGCGCGGCACCCGCCCGTGGTCGTAGGTGGGACTGAGCACGATCCGCAGGCGCGGGTTGCCCGCGACCCGCTTGATCCGCCGCACCAGCATCATCGGGCAGAACAGGCGCCCGAACTGGCGGAACCGCGGCGCGAAGTCGGTGATCTCCACGCACCCGCCGGCGCGGTCGTAGAGGCGGGTCGTGAGGATCGGCGTGTTGAGCACGTACTCCTGCTCCTGCCGCACGCCGTCGGCGAGCTCGATGGCGTAGTGGCCGGCGCCGCCCAGGAGCGAGCAGAAGGCAGGGTCGCCGTCGAAGCGCGGAAAACAGGCCCACACGACGTCGGCCGCCGGATCGACGAGCGCGCCGATCGTGCCGTTGCCCACCAGGGCCAGATCGAGTGAGGTCACGGGAGTCCGCGCTCCAGCCATTCCCGCACGGCCTGCACGTCGCGCAGACGCCACCGCGCCGTGCTGCGGCCCGCGCCTACTTTGATGGAGTATCCGTGCAAACGATTGACGGTCTCGAAGCCGTACTCGTCGGTGGCATCGTCGCCCACGAACACTGCCGTCCGTCCGCGAAACGGCTCTTCGGCCATGAACTCCAGGACCGCCATGCCCTTGTCGCGCCCCGCCGGCTTCATTTCCACGATCCGCTTGCCGGTCTGGATGCAGTACGGCGTCCCCGTACGGGGCAAGAGGGAGCGGGCGAGGCGATGCGCGTAGCCGGCGAGCCGCGGCGCCCGCCGGTAGTGCAGCGCCAGCGACAGGCCCTTGTGCTCGAGCAGGAGGCCGGGCCGCCCGGCCACCGCGCGGGCCAGCTGATCGTGCGCCCGCTCGAGCTGCGCGGTCGGCACGGCGTGCCGGGCGACGCGACCCGCGGCGTCGCGGCGCTCCGTCCCGTGCTGGCCCGCCGCGGGCAGCCGCAGGTCGGGAAACAGACCGTCGATGTCCGCGATCGACCGGCCGCTGATCAGGGCCAGGGCGCCGCCCGAGGCCCGGTACAGGCGCTCCACCATCTGTCGCAGCCCGGCATCGAGGCGGACGCCGCCCGGTGAATCGGCGAGGTCCACGAGCGTGCCGTCGATGTCGAAGAAGTAGGCCCAATCCTGGCGCGGCGGCGGGAGCCTCCGGGCGTTTCTGCTCACCGAGTGCGACTCGTTTGGTATTCCGCGGCGCTGGGTCGCGGCTCCGGCGCCGTGACGCGTTCGAGCAGGCGGCCGCGCCGTCTCATTCCCGCGGCATCCATCAGCATCCGGCCCGCCCACCGGTACACGTTGAATTCCTGGATCAAGCCGCGCATCAGGCGCATGCGGATGCGCTGCTCCGCGGCCGGCATCTCGAGCGCCAGGTGGAGCGCCGCGGCGCACTGATCGGTGTCGTAGGGGTTGACGATGAGCGCCTCGGGCAGCTCGCGGGCGGCGCCCGTGAAGTGGCTCAGGATCAGCACGCCCCGCTCGTCGTCGCGGGCCGAGACGAATTCCTTGGCCACGAGGTTCATCCCGTCGTGCAGGCTCGTCACCATGCACAGCTGCGCCGCGCGGTAGTACTCGTAGATCTCCAGGGGCTGGTGGTGCTCGACCTTGAGGATGATCGGCGGATGGCGGGCGTCGGCGAAGCGCTCGTTGATGCGCGCGGCCATCGCTCGCACGCGCGCTTCGTACTCCTGGTAGTGCTCGATGCGCGTGCGGGTGGGCGCCGCGATCTGGATGAAGGTGAACTTCCCGAGCCACTGCGGCTCGATCTCGAGCAGGCGCTCCACCGCCCGCAGGCGCTCCTCGATGCCCTTTGTGTAGTCTAGGCGGTCCACGCCGACGCCGACGGCGTGCGTGAGGGGCAGCTCGTGGCGCTGCCGCACGTCCCGGCGACACTGCTCGACGGGTTTCTCCAGCAGCTCGCCGGAGGGCGGCCACTCCACGGAGATCGGATACCGCTTGACGGCCGTCAACTGGCTGCGATACGACACGGTGAACGTCTCGCGGTCCACGCGCGCTTCGAGCAGGCGATCGACGGTGTCGACGAAGTTGTTGCAGTGGAACTGGGTGTGGAAGCCGAGCGTATCGCTGCCCAGCATGCCGTCGAGCAGCTGCTCGCGCCACGGGCAGATCGCGAACGCCTCGGGGTTCGGCCAGGGGATGTGCCAGAACGCGATGATCGTCGCCGCCGGCAGCGCCTCGTGAATCATCCGCGGCAGCAGCGCGAAGTGGTAGTCCTGGACGAGGACGATGGGGTCGGGAGACCTCGCCTCCTGCTCGACGGAGCGCGCGAAGGTGCGGTTCACCTGGACGTATTGCTCCCAGTCCGAGGCGCGGAAGATGGGGCGCACGTGCGCGATGTGACACAGCGGCCACAGCCCCTCGTTGGCGAACCCGTAGTAGTATCCGGCTTCCTCCTCGGGCGTGAGCCACACCCGCCGGAGACGATACGTCGGCCGCTCCGGCGGCGGCGGCAGCGCCACCCGGTCTTGGGCGTCCGTGACCTCGCGGTCCGCGGAGCCGCCGCCGTGCGCGATCCAGGTGCCGGAGCAGGCCCGCATTACCGGTTCCAGCGCGGTCACGAGGCCGCTCGCCGGCCGCCACACGACGGTCTCAGTGCCCTGCCGCTGGTGGATGTACGGCTCCCGGTTCGAGACGACGATGACCTCCTGGCCGCGCAGGTCGCCGCGCAGGATGCTGCGCAGCGTGTCGGGCGTCCACGCCATCTGGTCCTCGTCGCGCGAGCGGTGATCGGCGCCGATGTCTTCGATGAGCGCGCGCAGGTCGCGCGCGATGGGCCGCAGCTCGGGCAGCGGAGGCCGGTCCGACGGCCGCAGCAGACCCTCGCCCCGCAGCAGCGCCCGCAGGCCGTGCACCCACCCACGCCAGCTCAATTGGGCGATGACCACCGTGATCAGCGCGATCGTCGCCCCGAGGCCGACGAAGAAGAGAAACAGGTACTTCCGGGTCTCCTCGCTGCGACGGGCCACGAAACTCATGTCGTGCACGAGGACCAGATGCCCGACCGTCGCGCCGCCTTCCTGCAGACGCCGGACCGACACGAGGAGGGGCCCGTCGGAGCTGTCGAGCAGGTGGCCCGCCGACCCCGCGAACCGGTCCAACGCGGTGCACCGGACCGCGGGCGGCAGCGTCGCAGTGGCGATCGGCTCGCCCTCCGTGGGACAGAATCCCACGGCGAAGACACGCTCGTCCTGCGTGATCCGGGTGAAGAATTGCAGCAGCCGGGCGCGATTCCCGGCGTGCAACAGGTCCTGGATCGGCTCCTGCACGGTGTTCGCGATCAGCGTGGCGCGGATGTCGAGATCGCGGACAAACCAGCGCAACGTCAGCTTGTCGACGAGCGGGACGACGGCGTAGCCGAGCAGGCCGAGCGCGACGAGCAACGGAATGACGAATCGCAGTGAGAGGCGCATGCTTTCGTCAACCTAAACGGTCGCAGCCACATGGCAACCCATCGCCGCATACGAGCCCGCCCTGGCGTAACCGACCTTCCCGAGCGACCGTTTCGGCTCGATGCCAGAGCTTAAGCGGTCGCTTCGCGTTTACGACGGCCTCGCGATGGTCGTCGGCATCATGGTGGGGTCGGGGATCTTCCGGACTCCCGGCCTCGTCGCCCAACAGTTGGGCCGTCCCTGGCTCACATTTGTCGCCTGGGTGCTGGGCGGCGGGCTCGCGTTCCTCGGCGCCCTCGTGTTCGCGGAGCTGGCCACGCGGCTACCGCGGGCGGGCGGCAAGTACGTGTACGCGCGCGAAGCGTTCGGACCGCGCGCGGGGTTCGTGGTGGGTGTGGTCGAGGCGGTGGGGATGTATCCCGCGGCGATCGCGGCGATCTCGGTCGCGTCGGCGGAGTTCCTGGGCCGGCTGGCGGCGTGGCCCGCGGCGGCGACGCCGTGGGCCGGATTGGGGTTCGTCGCGCTGTTCACCGCGATCAACCTCATCGGCGTCGCCTCGGGCCGCTGGGTCCAGAACCTCGTGACCACGGCGAAAGTGCTCGCGCTCGGCGGCGTGGTCGTGATCGGGTTCGCCGCCGGGAGCGGAGTGGGATGGTCCGGTACGTTGCCATCGGCTCCGGCTGGGCTCGCCGTCTTCGGAGCGCTCGCCGTCGCGTTTCAATCGGTGATCTGGACCTACTACGGGTGGGTGGACGCGGCCAAGATCGCCGAGGAGGTCGTCGAGCCGAACCGCACGCTGCCGCGCGTGTTCTTCGGCGGGATCGCGATCGCGGCGGGGCTCTATCTCCTCCTCAACGCGGCGTTCCTGAACGTCCTGCCGCTCGACAAGATGGCGGCCTCGAATCTCGTGCCCGCCGACGTGGCGGCGGCGATCTTCGGGTCGCGCGGTGGCGTGGTGATGGCCGTCCTGGCCTTGGTCGTCGTGCTCGCCTCGCTCAACGGCAACGTGTTCGTGACGCCGCGCGTGCTGTTCGGGCTGGCACGCGACGGTCTCGCACCCGCGCCCCTCGCCCGCGTCAACGCGGGAGGTACGCCCTGGGTCGCGATGCTGGTCGTCGCCGCGGTCGCCGGCGGCCTCGCCGCGACCGGGGAATTCACAAAGCTGCTGGCGCTGGCGGTGGCGATGCTGCTGTTGATCGACAGCTTCACCGTCCTGTCGTTGTTCCGGCTGCGCGCGCGTACGCCCGACGCGCCGTTCCGGGTGCCGCTCTATCCGGTCACTCCGTGGCTGTTCATCGGGATCAACGGCGCATTGCTGGTGGGTGCCGCCGCGCAGCAGTGGCGGGTCGTCGTGGCGGCGGTGCTCGTGTTGGTGATCGCCTGGGGGCTGAGCTTCGTGCCGTGGCGCGACTAGCCCTCCGGCTCCAGTCCCTCGATGCGGTGCGCCTCGGCTTGGCTCGGCCGCACGTTCCCCGGCCGATACATGATCACCCGCGCCCGCTCCAGCGTGATCAGGCCGCCTCCGATCATCTCGTCCAAGTCCGGCAGGATCTTCTGGATGGCCTCTTCGGTCTCCACGATCTCGATGATGAGCGGGAGGTCGAGCGAGAGCCGCAGTACCCTGTCGGTGTGCACTCTGCTGCTCGCGCCGAAGCCTGCGACGCCACGCAGCACCGTCGCGCCGGCGAGCCCCTTGACGCGGAACCGCTCGATCAGCGCCTCGTACAACGGCCTTCCCTGATACTTGTCACTCTCACCGATGAAGATGCGCATCAGGGTGCGTTCGCCCTTGAACCGTTGGGTCATGGTTCGCTCACCTCCCGCCCGGATCACAGTAGCTTGTTGGCAAGAGCCGTTCCCAGCACCACCGCCACCAGACATCCCACCACCGTCCCGCCCATGTACAGGGCGCCGCGCCAGTAGTCGCCGCTCTGGAGCAGCGCAACGCTCTCGTAGCCGAAAGTGCTCATCGTCGTGAACGCCCCGCAGAACCCGATCGTCAATCCGCCGCGCAGCTCGGGCGACACGACGGTCGAGCCGGTGGCATAGCGAATGACGAACCCGAGCGCGAACGAACCCGCGAGATTCACGAGGAGTGTGCCGAGCGGGAAGGTCCCGGCACGCGGTTGGATCCACCCTTGTAGGCCGAAGCGGGCCAGTGTGCCCGCCACGCCTCCCAACGCGATGTACAGGATGCTCAAGAAAAAACTCCTCCCGTGGTCTGGTGTGGGTAGGAGTCATCAGCCCTGGTGAGATGGGCGGTTCGAGGCGAACTCCATCGCCTGGCCGCAAAGATAAGTATCTTTCCCCCATGCCCGCCATCCGCCTCGCGATCTCGCAGTTCCGTCCCGACAAGGGTGAGTACGCCAAGAACGTCGAGCGGATCGGCGGCGTGCTCGCGCAGGCGACCCAGCTCGACCCGAAGCCACAACTGGTGGTGTTCCCCGAGACGGCGACGTCGGGTTACTTCGTCGAAGGGGGCGTGAAGGAGGTCGCGGTCACCGCCGGGACGCTCGCGCGTGATCTGGCCGGCCTCTATAGCGGCCCGGCGATCGACGTGGCCGTCGGGTTCTACGAGCGGTTCCAGAACCACATCTACAACTCGTGCCTGTACGTGACCTTGGGCAAAAAGAAGCCCGAGGTGCGTCATGTGCACCGCAAGGTCTTTCTCCCCACGTACGGCGTGTTCGACGAAGAGAGGTTCGTCGATCGGGGCCAGGACGGAGTACGGGCGTTTGATGTGGGGTGGGGCGGCCGCGTCGCGATCCTGATCTGCGAGGACGCGTGGCACTCGATCGCCGGGACCGTCGCCGCCGTGGGTGGGGCTCAGTTGATCATCGTGCCCAGCGCATCGCCGGCGCGGGGGCCGGGCGGTGAGCTGGACGACGTTGGCACCAAGCTCCCCACCAGCATGGTGCGTTGGGAGCGCATCGTGCGCGGCATCGCCGAGGAGCACGGCGTGTTCGTCGCGCTCGCGAACCTCGTCGGGTTCGAGGGCGGCAAGGGGTTCCCCGGCGGGTCGGCGGTGATCGATCCGATGGGCAACATCGTCGTGCGCGGGCCGCTGTTCGAGGAGGCGCTGGTGACCGCGGACCTGGATCTCGAGGCTCTTACGCACGCGCGGGCGGACTCTCCCCTGCTCGCTGATCTTCAGAATGCGTTGCCGATACTCACCAAAGGGCTGGGGAAGCCGAAGCCGAGCAAGGTGAAGTTCGACCCTGCGACCAATGGTACTTCTCCCATCTCCCATCTCGCCAAAGATGGGGTCGCAGTGGTTGGCGGGCGAGCGGCGAGTGACGATCCGCTGGCCCTGGATGGCGAACTCGTGCACAAGTGGCTGGTCAGTTTTCTGAAGGACGAAGTGGTCAGGCGCCGCGGGTTCCAAAAGGGGGTTGTGGGGCTGTCGGGCGGCGTCGACTCGTCCCTTACGGCGGTTCTCGCGGCAGAAGCGTTGGGGAAGGACAACGTGATCGGGGTGCGGATGCCCTATCGCACGTCGAGTCCCGAGAGTCTGTCGCACGCGCAGCTCGTGATCGACAAGCTCGGCATCGAGTCGCTCACCGTGGACATCACCCAGGCGGTCGACGGCCACGGCAACGACGCCGATCCACATCGCAAGGGCAACGTGATGGCGCGCGAGCGGATGATCGTGCTGTTCGATCTCTCGGCGAAGCACCAGGCGCTGCCGCTGGGTACGGGCAACAAGTCGGAGCGGCTGCTCGGCTATTTCACCTGGCACGCCGACGACGCCCCGCCGGTCAATCCCCTTGGTGATCTCTTTAAGACTCAGGTGTGGGCGCTGGCCCGGCACGTCGGGGTGCCGGACGTGATTCTCTCGAAGCCCGCCACGCCGGACCTCGTCCCCGGCCAGCGCACGGAGCAGGACTACGGTTTCACTTATCAGCAGGCCGATCCCATTCTTTATTATCTCGTGCGAGGGTATGCGCCGGAGGAGATCGTGGCGCGCGGCTTCGATCCGGCGGTGGTCGCCGCGGTGCAGCGGCGGCTCGAATCCACCCACTGGAAGCGCCGGCTCCCCACCGTCGCGGTGCTGTCGCAGACGGCCATCGGCGAGTTCTATCTGAGACCTGTGGACTATTAATGAAGGCGCGCCATCCCCGTGAGTCGGAGACGGTCATGTCCGAGCTCATGATGCCGAACCACGCCAACATCATGGGCAACGTGTTCGGCGGGGTGATCCTGTCGCTGGTGGACCGGATCGCCGCCGTGTGCGCGATCCGCCACTCCAAGCGGCAGTGCGTCACGGTGTCGGTCGACAAAGTCGACTTCCGGGAGCCGATCCACGTGGGCGAGCTGATCACCGGCTTCGCGCGCGTGAATTACGCCGGCAAGACCTCGATGGAGGTGGGCGTCAAGATCATCGCCGAGCAGCTCGTCACCGGCGAGAAGCGCCACACCAACTCCTGCTACGTCACGTACGTCGCGCTCGACGACAAGGGCAAGCCGACCGCCGTCCCGCCGATCGAGCCCGAGACGCCCGACGAGAAGCGGCGCTACGAGCGGGCGGCGAAGCGGCGCGCCAGTCGCGTGATGGAGCGGAGGTACGATCAGGGACGTGGGGAGTAGGTGAGGGTCGTCGCCGTCCTCTCCGGCGGCGGGGCCAAGTCGCTCGCCCACGCGGGCGCATTCAGGGCGCTGGAGCAGGCGGGCCTCATCCCCGACCATATCGTCGCGACATCGATGGGCGCCGTGATCGGCGCGGCACTCGCGTCCGGCGTCGCGTTCGAAGACGTCCGCCGCCGCTCCCTCGGCCTGCGGCGCAAGGACGTGGCCCCGTTCGATTTGTTAGCTATGCTAACTGGTGTGTTTGCGCGGGCCCTCATCCCGCGCCGCGCCCTGCAACGAACGATCGCCCACCTCGTACCGGCCAGACGGTTCGAGCACCTGCGGATCCCGATGACGGTGACCGCCACGGACCTGGATTCGGGGGAATTGGTCCTGTTGCGCGACACGGTGCCCCTGCAGGATGCCCTTTACGCATCCTGCGCCCTGCCGCTGTATTTCCCCCCCCTCGAGCTGAACGGCCGCCGGCTCGCCGATGGCGGCCTGCGAGCCGTGCTGCCACTCGGCCCCGCCCGCTCGATCCCCGCCGACGTGGTGGTCGCGATCGACGTCGGCCCCGGCTTCGACGAGGTGCGACCGCCGGGGCCGCCGGCCGCCATTCCGGCGCTGATCCGCGCCCATGGCGAGGCCATCCGGATCATGATGGCGGCGCAAGCCGAGCGGGCGTTGCGGGATTGGCCGAAAGACGGGCCGCGGCTGGTGTACGTGCGCCCCGTCGCCGAGCGCGAGGCGACGTTCGCGGTGGAGCACCTCGAGCGCTACGTCGAAGCCGGCTACAGCGCCACCCAACGGGCGCTCGCTTGAACGTCGCTCGGCGAGCTCTCGTCGTCCTCACATTGATCAATCTGTTCAACTACGTAGACCGCTACATCATCGCGGCGATCTCCGAGTCGTTGCGCCACTCATCGCTCCACCTCAGCGACTTTCAATACGGGCTCCTGGGCAGCGGGTTCATCGTCGTCTACATGCTCACGGCGCCTTTCTTCGGCGCGCTGGGCGACACCGGCTCGCGCACGCGGCTCATCGCCCTTGGCGTCGCGATCTGGAGCGTCGCCACGGCGCTGGGCGGCTTGGCGTGGAGCTTCGCGAGCCTGCTCGTAGCTCGCTGCCTCGTCGGCGTCGGCGAGGCGGCCTACGGCACGATCGCGCCCAGCATGCTCGCCGACTACTTCCAGAAGGAATTCCGCGGCCGCGTGTTCGGTGTGTTCTTTCTGGCGATCCCGGTCGGCTTCGGGCTCGGCCTCGCGATCGGCGGCCTGATGGACGTCCACTTCGGGTGGCGCAGCGCGTTCTTCGTCGCCGGCGCCCCCGGCCTGGTCCTCGCCTTCCTCGCCCTGCGCCTCCACGACCCACCCCGCGGCGCGATGGACGAGGGAACGGCGCGCGCAGCTCCCCCCATCCGGCAAGCCTACGCCGCCCTCCTGCGCAACCGGCCCTACGTGTTCACCGTGCTGGGCTACGCCGCGTACACGTTCGCGCTGGGCGGAATGGCGCTCTACGTCGTGAAGTTCCTCGAGCGGTCCCGGGGT
The DNA here is from genome assembly GCA_036004985.1 of Gemmatimonadales bacterium. Lineage (GTDB taxonomy): Bacteria > Gemmatimonadota > Gemmatimonadetes > Gemmatimonadales > GWC2-71-9 > 20CM-2-65-7. The sequence continues at coordinate 10,713 of DASYQX010000130.1, read as the reverse complement.
CTCTCGGAAGCCCATGCCTCCGTCGGCTTCGCGGGCGTCGTAATCGTGACGGGGCTGCTCGGAATCGCGCTCGGCGGCTGGCTGAGCGACAGGCTCCTCCGCGTCACCAAGCAATCGTATCTCTGGGTCTCCGGCGTCGCGACCCTGATCGCCGCGCCGCTGGCCCTCGTGGGTCTCACCTCGGCTGCGCCGGCGGTCTACTGGACCGCCATCGTCACAGCGCAGCTGCTGCTGTTCGCCTCCACCGGACCCGTGAACTCCGCGATCGTCAACGTCGTGCCCGCCGAGATCCGGGCGACGGCGGTGGCGGTGAGCATCTTCACGATTCATGTCCTGGGCGACGTGCCCTCGCCCTCGCTGATCGGCGCCATCTCAGATGCATCCACGCTCGAGCGCGCCGTGCTCATTATTCCCGTCGCCCTGCTCGTGAGCGGCGTGATCTGGACGTACGCGGCTTGGCGCGGGGAGCGAACCTGAGAACAGCGCTTCGCATCCTGTTCGCGCTGGTACTGCGGATCTTCTTCCGTCGCATCGAGGTCTCGGGAGTCGAGCGGGTGCCCCAGCAGGGCCCGGTCCTGTTCGTGCTCAATCATCCCAACGGTCTGATCGATCCGGGATTTCTCCTGTGTCTGGCCCCGCGCCGAGTGTCGCTGCTCGCGAAGGCGCCGCTGTTTCGCATGCCGGTGGTCGGCTGGTTCTGCCGCATGATGGATGCGATCCCGGTGCAGCGGCGTCAGGACGCCGGGTCCGATCTGTCGCAGAACCGCGAGACGTTCGAGACGGCGCGGCGCGTGCTCGCGCGTGGGGGCGCGATCGCGATCTTCCCCGAGGGTGGGTCGCACAGCGAGCCGCAGCTCAAGCCCTTGAAGACGGGCGCGGCCCGCATCGCCCTCGGCGTCGCGCCGGTCACAATCGTCCCGGCCGGCCTGTACTACCGCGCCAAGCAGACATTCCGCAGCGCCGCGCTGCTCTACTTCGGCGAGCCGTTCACGGCCGCGGCCCTCACGCCGCCGCTCGCGCCCGGCGAGGAGCCGCCGGCGGAGCCGGTGCGCGCGCTCACGGCGCGGATCGAGAAGGCCCTGTCGGCCCTCACGCTCCAGGCGGAGCGGGTCGAGGCACTGGCGCTGATCGCTCGGGCCCAGCGGATCTTCTCCGCGGCCGACGCAGCCCCCGACACGCCGGCGTCGCTCGCCGCCGAGCTCGAGCTGCGCCGGAGATTCGCGCTGGGGTATCGCCTGATGCGGGAGCGCTGGCCCGACCGCTTCACGGCGCTGACGGCGCGCGTCGATCGCTACGAAACCACGCTCGGCGCCGCGGGGGTTGAACCGCGCCATCTGACGCCGCAGAGCTACACCGTGGCCCGCGTGCTGCGCTACGTGGCGCAAAGCGCGCTCGTGTTCGCGCTGCTCCTCCCCGTCGCCCTTGCGGGCGCCGTGGTGCACTATCCCGCTTACCGCGCGGTGGGGTACGTGGCGACGGGCGTCGCGAAGGGCGACGCGGCCACCGTCGCGAGCGGCAAAGTCCTCGCGGCGATGCTGCTCTTTCCCGTGACGTGGGGCCTCGCCGCCGCCGCCGGGTGGGCGCTGCAGGGCTGGCGCGCCGCGGCGGTCACGCTCGTCCTGCTGCCGCTCGCCGGGTACGGCTCGCTCGTCTTCTTCGAGCGGCTCGACCGTCTGATCGGGCGGGCCCGCGCGGCGGGCTTGTTCCTGTTCAAGCGGTGGGCGTTCCTGCGGCTCGTCGTCGAGCGACGGGCGATTCGTGAGGAGATCCTGGGGCTGGCACGCGAGCTGGGGATAGAGGCATCTTAGCTCTATGCTCGCTAAGGAAGCCATGATCGCCGATCCGGTGGTGGCGGCCGCCGGCGCCACGTCCGCCGAAGTGGCGGCGCTGATGCGCCTCAAGAACATCTCGGTTGTGCCGGTCGTGGACAACCCGAAGGACCGGCGCTATCTGGGCACGATCTCCGACCGCGACATCGTGACGAGATGTGTAGGACTGGGCCACGACCCGAACGAATGTGCGGTGCAGGATCACGCACGGACGGACACGCCCGTCGTGAAACCCGATACAGAGCTGACAGGGTACAAGCTTCGCAGGCAGGTCGACGAGACGGATCACCACGTGAGAGCGACGATAGTTGTAGTGGACGGTGCGGGACAGGTGGTAGGGTTTATACCGCATCCCGAAGAAGTTTCGGGGATTGTGATACAGTGAGCAGACGGCTACGTAGACGCCTAGACGCTGAGACGCCGAGCTGCCTATAAACTATGCCCCCAAGATTGTTCACCCTGGCCGAAGCAAACCGTACTCTCCCCCTCGTCCGTCGGATCGTCCAGGACGTCACGTCCATTTATCCCACCTGGAAAGATCTGGTCGCGAGGTACGAGCTCATCGCCGCCCAGTCCCGTCCCGACTGGGGCGAATCGCGCGAGCAGCTCGACTTGAAGGCCCAGATCGACGCCGTCGCCCTCAAGATCAACGGCTACCTGCGCGAGCTCGAGGAGATCGGCTGCGAGTTCAAGGGCTTCGAGGAGGGCCTCGTGGACTTCCACGGCAAACTCGAAGACCACGAGATCTTGTGGTGTTGGAAGCTGGGCGAGGAGCGCATCGCGCACTGGCACGAGCTGGACGCGGGCTATGCGGGCCGGCAACCGATTCCGGAGGTGGTCAACTCATGAGGGGCGTCTGGCTCTTCCTGCATTTCATGGGGTTCGTCGCCTGGCTCGGCGGCGGGCTCGCCGTGATGCTGGCGGGGATCACCGCTAAGAACTTCGCGCCGAGCGACCGGCTCGCGGTGTACCGCGCGACCAGCGCCGTGGCCCGCGCCCTGATCGGCCCCGGCGCGCTGCTGGTGCTGCTCTCAGGGTTCATCCTGTCGCTTCCCTTCTTCCAGACCGCGATGGTCCCGGGCTGGCTGATCGCGATGCAGGGACTGGGTCTGGTGGGCGCGATCGTGGCCATCGCGATCGTGACGCCCACGGCGGCCAGGCTGGGAAGGCTGGAGCTCGATCCGCGGGGGGAGCTGCCGGAGGCGTTCGCGGGACTCAGGAGACGGCAGGCGATCTTCGCGACGACGGCCGGGGTTTTCGCGCTGTCGGCGTTGCTCGCTGGGACGGTCATGAGGTAGGAATCCCGGGGGTTGGTTTACCCCGGGCTTGCGCCCGGGGTTAGTCAACCTTGCTGGCCCAGTACCGGCACTCGTTTCTCACCGGACACCGGGGACACTTCGGTGATCTCGCCGTGCAGACCAACGCGCCCAGCTCCATCAGCGCCTGATTGAATCTCCAGGCCCTCTTGCCCTGCTTCGGCACGATTGCGTCAGCGACGCCCCAGGCATCGTCCGTCTGGAACACTCGCTGCAGGACCCGTTTCACATTCGTGTCCACACACGCGACCGGTTGCTCATACGCGAAGCATGCAACCGCACCAGCGGTGTACCGCCCAACGCCCGGCAGCTTGATCAGCTCGCTTGGATCCTCCGGTACCCGATACCCGGTACCCGATACCTGCTTCGCCAGCGCGTGGAGATTGGCAGCCCGAGCGTAGTATCCCAGTCCATCCCAAGCCTCTCGAACCGCCTTCGGCTTCGCCCGCGCCAGCCTCTCCACCGTTGGAAACCGCTCCAGAAACCGCGGATAGTACTCCAGCACGCGGCTCACCTGCGTCTGCTGCAGCATGAATTCCGACACCACGACGCGGTACGGATCGCGCGTTTTGCGCCACGGCAGATCGCGCGCCGCGCGAGCGTACCACGCCAGGAGCTTGCGCGTAAACGTCTGTGCATTCTTGGGTTTACGGCGTGCGGGGGTGGACTTGGGGGGCATGCGTACACAAGATACACCACGTGACCAGCGTCCCCTTCGCCCTCGACCTCCGCCGCCACGTCGGCCGCTGGACGCTGCGCACCGCGGGCCACGCCGGCCGCTTCAGCTTCCTCCTCCTCGACCTGGTCCGCGGCATCCTCGAGTGGCGCATCTGGCTGCCGCGCACCATCGAGCAGACGATCTCCGTCGGCTACGGCTCGCTGTTCATCGTGCTGCTCGTCTCGGGGTTCGCCGGCGCGGTCGCGTCGCTGCAAACGGGCTACCAGTTCACCGGCCAGCTGCCGCTCTACGTGGCGGGCGGGGTGATCGTCGAGTCGATGATCCTCGAGCTGGGCCCCGTGCTGTCGGGGCTGATTCTCGCCGGCCGCATCGGCGCCCGCTACGCAGCCGAGCTGGGCAGCATGCGCGTCACCGAGCAGATCGACGCGCTGGAGAGCTTGGGGCGGTCCCCCGTCACCCACCTGCTCCTGCCTCGGATCCTCGCCGGCGTGCTGGCGATCCCGGCGCTCGTGATGCTGGCGAACGTGACGGGAATCGTGGTCGGCTACATCACGGCGACGTCGTCCCTCGGCCTCACCTACGCCGATTTCGAGTACGGGGCGCGCTACTTCTTCAAGCCGCTCGACCTGTGGTACTCGCTCATCAAGTCGTACGCGTTCGCGCTGTCGGTGACGGTGATCCCCTGCTACATCGGCTACCACACGCAGCAGGGGGCGGAGGGCGTGGGGCGGGCGACCACCCAGTCGGTCGTGGCTTCCTCGGTCACGATTCTCCTGTTCGACACGATCCTCACGAAGCTCATCCTCGGCACGAACCAGTGATCGAGCTGCGCAAAGTCTCCAAACGATTCCTGGAAAACGTCGTGCTCGACGGGGTGGATTTCATGGTCCGTCGCGGCGAGACGGTGGCCCTCCTCGGCCCCTCAGGGGTGGGGAAGAGCGTGCTGCTCAAGCACATCATCGGCCTCATCAAGCCCGACTCGGGCGAGGTGTTCGTGGACGGGCTGTCCGTGCCCACATTGAGACGCCAGGAGCTGTCCGAGCTGCGCAGCCGCATCGGCTACGTGTTCCAGAACGGCGCGCTGTTCGACTCGATGGACGTGTTCGAGAACATCCGCCTGGGCATCACGAACCAGGACCAGTACAGCGACGAGGCGTACTGCGAGCAGAGGGTGCGCGAATGCCTGCGGCTCGTGAACCTCCAGCCCGACGTGGCCAAGAAGCTCCCCTCGGAGCTGTCGGGGGGGATGCGCAAGCGCGTCGGCATCGCGCGCGCGATCGCGGGCAAGCCGACATACCTCTTGTACGACGAGCCGACGTCGGGGCTCGATCCCGTGAACGCCGACGTCATCGACTCGCTGATCGAGCGGTTGCAGCAGGAGATCGGCGTGACCAGCGTGGTGGTGACGCACGACGTGCGCGGGTCGTTCCGGGTGGCGGACCGGATCGCGCTCTTGTGGCAGGCGAAGATCCGCGCCGTCGGGACCGCCGAGCAGATCCTGGCGTCGAAGGACCCGGCGGTGCAGCAATTCCTGGAGCGTGACCTGGAGATGGCCGTGATCCATGCCGATGCGACGGGTATCGGGTACCGGGTCTCGGGTGCCGAGGACGGTCCCGAGTATCGCGTACCTGAGAAGCGGATCACCGACACCCGACACCCGACACCTGGCACCGAGGGCGGTGGGGAGGGAGGGAACTAGTGGACCTCACCTACAAGCAGGAGGTCGGCGTCGGCGCGCTGGTGATCGTGGGCGTCGCCCTGTTCCTGGTCGCGATGTTCTGGCTCACCGGCAAGACGTTCGGCCCGTCGGGGACGCGGGTGGACGTGATGTTCACGAACGTCGCGGGGCTCAAGCAGGGCGACCCCGTGCTCGTCTCGGGCGTCAAAAAGGGCCGCGTGGCGCGCGTGGCGCTCGAGCGGGTGGGGAGCGTGCGCGTGACCCTCGAGGTGTCGCGCGACCAGCGGCCCAAGATCGACGCCAGCGCGATCGTCGCCTCGGTCGATTTCCTGGGCGCCAAGTTCATTGACTACAATCCCGGCAGCCGCGACGAGTTCCTGCCGACCGACCGCGCCATCACCGGGTCCAATCCGCCGGGGCTGACCGACGTCGCGTCCGGCGTCGCGACGCGGGCGAACGAGCTCCTGTCGAATGCGTCGGGGCTCGTCTCCGAGCAGCTCGCGGTGGACATCCACAACACCCTGATCGCCACCCAGCGCGCCATGAACCTCCTCTCCGAGGCGCCGGAGGGGCCGTTCATCAAGCAGACCACGCGCACGCTCCAGGCGACGGAGCGCGTGATGTCGCGCGTGGACTCGATGCTCGCGTCGTCCACCGGCCGGCGCATCGATACCCTGAGCGCGAATCTCGCGACGCTCACGAATCACTTGGGCAGCGCGACGGTCGCGATCGACACGCTGTTGCGCCGCATGAACCGGGGGGAAGGGACGCTGGGGCGGCTAGCGAGCGACTCGACGCTGTATAACGACCTCCACGGGCTGTCAGTTGCGCTCACTGCACTCTTGACGGATCTGCGAGATCATCCGGATAAATACATGAAGCCGGGGTTGGTGCGAGTGAAGCTCTTCTGAGCCGGGAAACGAGAAACGGGATACGGGAAACGTGCTGAGCGTCACGTTTCTCGGAACTTCGGCGGCGCGCCCCACCGTCGAACGGAATGTTTCCGGGCTTTCCATTCACAGGGAAGGCGAGACGCTCCTGTTCGAGTGCGGCGAAGGGACGCAGCGCCAGATGATGCGCTACGGCGTGAGCTTCGCGCTGTCCGAGATCTTCTTCACCCATTTTCATGCCGATCATTTCCTTGGTGTCATCGGCCTGATCCGGACCCTCGGTCTGCAGGGGCGTCCGGAGCCGCTCTTCTTGTACGGTCCCAAGGGAGCGAAGAAGGTCTTGGGCGCGGCGATCCAGCTGGGGGTGGAGCGCGTGCCGTTTCCGGTTGAGATCAAGGAAGTGAAACCCGGCGACGTGATTCGGGAAACGGGAAACGGGAAACGTGACGGGTATGAGATGCGCATTTTCGCTACCGAGCACGGCGGGGGTTCCGTCGGCTATGCGCTCAGGGAGCACGAGCGTCGCGGGCGCTTCGATCTCGAGAAGGCCAAGGCCGCGGGTATTCCCGAAGGGCCGCTGTGGGGGAAACTCGTGCGCGGCGAGGCGATCGAGCTGCCGGACGGGCGCAAGCTGAGCGCCGAGGGCTTTGTCGGCCCGAAGCGTCCCGGCCGGCTCGTCGTGTTTACGGGTGATACGCGGCCGAGTGCCAGCGTGGTGGATGCGGCGCAGGGAGCCGATCTATTGATTCACGAAGCGACTTTCGGCGACGAGGAGAAGGACAGGGCCAAGGAGACGGGCCATTCGACGGCGAAGGAGGCGGCGCAAGTCGCGCTCGCGGCGAAGGCCAAGCAGCTCGTGCTGTGCCACGTTTCGGCTCGCTACTCCGTGAGCGCGGACGACCTCGTGAAGGAAGCGAAGGAAGTGTTTCCGAACGTGATGGTGGCGAAGGACGGCTTGGAGATCCAGGTCCCGTACGCGGATTAGCTCGTCACGATCCGTCGCAAGTTATTCACCACGCCCTCGAAAAACCGTTTCGCATCCTTGCGGCGCGACAGCTCTCCGAAGAGTCGGGACCAGAGGCCGTGGGCTTCCCAGATGGCTTTCATCGCGAGGTTCGTCGAGCCGCCGCTGAAGCCGAGGTTGAAGTACAGGTGGTTGCCGGGGCGGCCTTTGCGCTCGATCCAGCCGAAGTTGTGCGGCGGCGTGAGCTCCACGACCTCGAACACCGCGGCCCGGGTGCCGAAGCCGACGCGCAGGCGCGAGCCCTTGCGCAGCGGGGCCGGCGGTTCGACCGACTGGCAGCCCGGGAGCCAGTCGGGGATCTGGGCGGGGTCGGTGAGCAGCTCGAACACGCGCTCGATGGGCGCGGGGATGGTGGCGCGGAGGGTGATGGTGAGGGCGGCCATGGGCTACAAACTAACGGTCAAGAGGCAAAGGCGGCGGTCAAGGCGGTCGCTCGGCGGTTGTCCGCTGGGGCGCCGGGGGTTTAGTTTGTAATCCCCCGGGGCTGTAGCTCAGCTGGGAGAGCGCCTGGATCGCACCCAGGAGGTCAGGGGTTCGAGCCCCCTCAGCTCCATACAGACGCCAAGACGCCACGACGCCAAGTTGCAAGAGGTGTTCGGTGAGTTGCCGTTCTTGCAGCATGGCGTCTTGTGGCTTGGCGGGTCAGCGGGCGGGCCGGGGCAGGGTGAGTTCCGAGAGCCCGCTGGCGTAGCGGTTGCTCAGTGAGTAACGGTGCCCCTTGGTGTAATTGGCAACACGCCTGACTCTGGATCAGGAGAGTCCTGGTTCGATCCCAGGAGGGGCAACTTCGAGGGCCGCGGCGCTAACGCTTGCGGCCCTTCTCGTTGCCCCTCCCGGGCCTCGCGCCTCGCTTACGCTTTGGCGTCGATCCCAGAGGCTTGCAAGCGTTTTGCAAGCGTTCACGGCGAGCCGCGGGAAGCCCGAAGCAATCTGTCGCGTCACTAACACGATTCGTGGCGAGTTGACAACACCGCCGCCACGCAACGCAAGGCTCGTTCGCCACGGCACACAAGGTGCTTTGACCCCCTGCGAGTCGACTTCTACGGCCTTTTTGGGCGCTGGTGATGTTGGCTGGTCTCCACGAAGGGGGTGCGTCATGCAAGCGAGACGCCGGTTTCCACGGAATCATTTTGTGTCCCTCCTGGGCCTGGCTGCGGCACTGGTCGCTGCGGGGTGCGAAGACCCCTCGAGGCCGGTGCACTCCGCTATTGGAGCCCCGAACCTTGCCGTTAGCGTGGTCACGCCTAAAGACAGCGGCCTCGGGACACTGGGGCCCGGCAGCCCCACGCCGGGGAGCGACCTGCAGGACTTCGACTTTGATGTGACGGCGGACTTGACTGGCCGGGTCTTCTACCGCGACTGGGCCGCCCTGCGCAGCGACGGGGTAACACCGGCGAGCCTCACCGTAGACCCCACGGACTCGTTTACGAGAATTACGGCTTACCGGGACTGGGCGTTCGACTGCGCGAACCCGACGCGCGGGGCGACGTTCGGGGGAACCGGCCGGCTGGACACTGGCGACCTGGTGGACTTCCAGGTGGCCACGTGTGACAACGGGGCGGCGGGAAGCGGGTTGGACTACTTGCGGATGGTCGTCTTTACGCCGGGGTTCCAGTACGACCACAGCGGCCTGCTGTCCAGTGGGGACGTGAAGAAGACGGGGACGGCCACGATCATTTTTCAAGAGGGCTTTGAGAACGGAATCGACCCCACCCTCTGGAAGGAGGTGCCCGCCGGCAATGGCCGCTACAGCGTCTCGACTGATCCGTTACGGATTCATTCCGGAACTCATTCCCTGGAAGTGCTCTTCGGCACGACAGGCACATATGCCACGTGGGGCGAGCTGGCGCGATCCATCGCGGGCGTCGACGAGATTTACGTCAAGTTCTCCGTGCTGTTTGAAGAGAATTTCAATGAGCTCAAGGGGCTACACATGTTCGTGCTCTGCGGCAACGGGACTTTTAGTCCTTGCACCGGCAACGCTGGGCACAAGCCCACTGGCACGGATCGCTTCTACGCCGGCCTCGATCCTGAGTTCGTCCAGAACGACGCAACGCTGAAGCCTTTGCACTTCTATACTTATTGGCCGGAGATGGAGTGCCCGCTGGATTACGACCCGGTGCTCAACCCGAACTGCTTTGGGAATGACTTCTACCAGACCTTACCAAAGACCCAGCTCGTTCCCAACCAGTGGCAAAGCGTCGTAATGCATGTCAAAATGAACACGGCTGGCCCCTCGTGCGTTGGCACCCAGTACGATAATGGCAGCCAAGAGCTGTGGATTGAAGGCGTCCAGAAGCTCAGCATCCAGAACATGTGCTGGCGGACCACGAGCAGCTTGAACCTGAACAGCGTCCGGCTAGTCAACTACATGTCCTCTGGACCCAAGGTCGAGCACCTCTGGATCGATGATATCACGGTGTGGCGGCCATGAGGCGTCTCGTGGTGACGGAGCCGCTCGCACGGCCAAGCTGAGCGGTCAGCTACGCTAGGACGGAAACTGGTGATGCAGGACCGAGGCCGTGGATCCCCACGGCCTCGTGCCGCAGCAACGCGTAGTCTCCACCGATCGGCCAAGCGCTCGGCGCGTCGAGTTTCAGCCTTCGTTATCGAATGATGGTCGGACGTTGGTCTCGGCCAGGGGGCTTCGGGAACTTCGATATCTGGATGTCGACGAGATGATGCTGGTGCTGTTAGAATTCCCAGCCAATGGTGAAGACTTTGTTGGCGATGAGCCTTCTGCTCTCGCTCCCCCCCTCCTTGGGTGCCGGTCAGGCGGCCCCGACTGCTACCGCGCACGCCGCCATCACGCCGCCCGTCATCGACGGTCGCCTCACAGACCAAGTCTGGCAGCAAGCCACGCCCGTCGCCGGCTTCATTCAACGCGAGCTGCACGAGGGCGCGCCGGTCACCGAACGCACTGAAGTCCGCATCATCACCGATGGCCAGGCGTTGTACATCGGGGCCTGGTTATACGACAGCGACCCCGCCGGCATCGTGGCGGGCGAGCGGGTGCGCGACGGCGACATCTCGAAAAGCGACTACTTCGGGATCCTCCTCGACACGTATAAAGACCGGCAGAATGGCTTCGTCTTCACCACGACGCCGGCGGCCATCGAGTACGACGCGCAAGTCGTCAACGAAGGCGAAGGCGGCGGCATACAACTGCCCGGCCAGACGCGGGCGACGGCCGGGTCGCTCGGAGGCTTCAACCTCAACTGGGACGGCACCTGGACCGTCGCCACCTCGGTCGACTCGGGCGGCTGGTACGCCGAGTTCCGGATTCCCTTCACGACG
>DASYQX010000129.1:0-51718 GCA_036004985.1 Gemmatimonadales bacterium | reverse complement strand
CAACAATTTAGCCGACCGGCGCGAAGCCGGGCAAGCGGGCGAGCGCATCGCCCACGGTGTGAAACGAGCCCGTCACCAGGATCGTCGCCGCTCCGTCCTGGATGTCACGCAGTGCCTGGTCGAAGTCTGGGGCGAATGACCCCTTCGGGCCGACGTGTCCCTCGAAGTCGCTCGCCGACCAACGCTGCATCACCGGGATCGATGGCGGCACCGTCAACACCAAGCGGTCCACGACCGGGGCGAGCAGCTCGAGCATCGGCCGCCAGTCCTTGTCGTTCCGGATTCCCACGAGGGCGTGCAACGGGCGGGGCGGATCGGAGTCCCGAATGGCGTCGACGACCACTCGCATGCCGTCGGGGTTGTGCGCGACGTCGAAGAGCCATTTGCCTCGGACCTCGAACCGGCCGGGCACGTAGGCCCCGGCAAAGCTCTGCGGCATCGCTTCGCCGACCGGCCCGAAAGGGGCCCGCAGCTGGCCGAGCGCCGCGAGCGCCGTCCAGGCGTTGGCAACTTGATGCCTGCCTCTCAAGCCGAGCGAGCTGCCGGGCGGCAGCGGTCGCGCGGTGTCGACCAGCACGACCGGGTCCGCCCCGCGGCGCTCCGCCTCCGCCACCAGCGCCACGCGCAGCTCGGCGTCAGGTTCGCCGGTGACGAACGGTACCGCCGGCTTCGCGATCCCGGCCTTTTCGCGCGCGATGCCTTTCAGGTCGTGTCCCAGATAGTCCGTGTGCTCGAGCGCGATCTTGGTGACCACGCTGACGAGCGGTGTGATCACGTTGGTCGCGTCCAGCCGTCCGCCGAGCCCGACCTCCACGACGGCGATGTCCACCCCGCGCGCGGCGAGGTCGGCGAAGGCGATCGCCGTGGTGGCCTCGAAAAAGCTCGCGTCGAGGCGCTCGATGTGCGGCTTGAGCTGCTTGGTCCACTCGGCGAAGGCCGCTTCGCTGATGGGGACCCCGTCGACGATGACGCGCTCGCGGGGCGACACCAGGTGGGGCGAGGTGTACACGCCCACGCGGAATCCCCGGGCGCGCAGGTCGGCGGCGAGGAAGGCGCAGGTCGAGCCCTTCCCGTTCGTCCCGGCGACGTGAATCGCCGGAAAGTGGCGCTCCGGACGGCCCAGCGCATCGAGCAGACCCTCGGTGGGACCGAGGCTCCATTTGATGCGGCCGGCTTGTCGCGCGAAGAGGAACTGACAGGCGGCTTCGAACTTCAGTCGGCGGCCTCGGCCGGCTGCGCGCCCGTCATGTGGCGCAGCAGCTGGGCGGTCGTGTCCCGCAGCTCGCCGCGCGGGACGACGGCGTCGATCATGCCGTGCTCGAGCAGGAATTCGGCCGTCTGGAAGCCCTCGGGGAGATCCTGGCCGATCGTCTGCTTGATCACCCGCGGTCCCGCAAATCCCACGACCGCCCCCGGCTCCACCAGGATCGCGTCCCCCTGCATCGCGTAGGACGCGGAGACGCCGCCCGTCGTGGGGTTCGTAAGGATCGAGATGAAGGGGATCCGAGCCGCCTGCAGCTCGGCCAAGACTACCGACGTCTTGGCCATCTGCATCAGGGACAGGACGCCCTCCTGCATCCGCGCGCCCCCCGACGCCGACACGATGATCAGCGGGTTGCGCTTGTCAATCGCGCGCCGGGCGAGCCGTGCGATCTTCTCGCCCACGACCGATCCCATCGAGCCACCCATGAAACTGAAGTCCATCACCGCTAGGCTGATCGGCGTCCCATGCAGTCGTGCGTAGCCGGTGCGCACGGCATCCAGCGGGCCGGCCTTCTTCACGGCCGCCTGCAGCCGCTCGGCATAGCTGTCGAACCCGAGCGGATCGGCCGACTTGAGGCCGACGAACAGCTCGTGCCACGACCCCTCATCCACGAGCAGGTCGATGTACTCCTGTGCGCTGATGCGGCGATGGTGCCCGCAGTTGGGGCAGACATTGAGCGCCCGGATGAAGCGCTCTTTGATATCGATGTGCCCGCACTCGTCGCATTTCTCCCAGGCGTCGGCCGGGATCTCCAGCCGGACCCGTTCGGACGTGCGCGGTTTGCGTTCTTTTTTAAACCAAGCCATGCGGACCAGGGGGGGCCGGGAAGCGGACAATTTGGGAACGGCCGGGGGACGGCGCCAGCCCCGAGCCGCTAAGTCATTGTCAGAGTTCGGCGTAGCCGGACTGGCGCGACTCCCACGCCACCCGCAGCGTGATGCCGACTCCCAGCGTGCAGGCCAGCAGGAACGACCCTCCGTACGAGAAGAACGGCAGCGGGATACCCGTGATGGGCATCAGGTTGATCGTCATGCCTACGTTTTCGAGGATGTGGGTGAACAGCATGCCCGCGATGCCGAAGACACACAGACTGGAGAAGGGGTCGGTGGCCCGGCGGGCGATGCGCAGCAGCACGAACACCAGGGAGGCGAAGAGCGCCAGGGCGGCCACGACGCCCACGAAGCCCAGCTCTTCGCCGACGATCGAGAAGATGAAGTCCGTGTGCTGCGCCGGCAGGAACGCCAATCGCTTCTGGGTGCCCTCCGTGAAGCCCTTCCCCAAAAAGCCGCCCGAGCCCACCGCGACCTTCGACTGGATCACGTGCCACCCGGTCGCCCGGGGATCGACCTCGGGGTTCAGGAACGCGAGCAGGCGATTCTGCTGGTAGGGGGCCAGCCGGTTCCAGAAGGGCAGCGCGAAGACGCCCATCGCCACGTTCGCCGCCATGACGCCCAGCCCCTCCCAGAAATAGGGGCGCCACCAGAGCAGCAGGCCGCACAGCGCCGCGATCCACAACCCCCACGCGACCGTGGAGAAGGCGAGCACCAGACCGATCGCCGGCGAGGCGAGCAGCAGCAGCAGCCACGGTTTGGTGCCGGCCCAGAACAGCATGCAGAAGAGGAGCGCGACGAAGACGATGGCGCTCCCCAGGTCCGGTTGCAGCGCGACGAGGAAACAGGGCGCGCCCGCGATGGCGCACGGCGGGATCAGCTGGCGCAGCGTGGCCGGGGGCTCGCGCAGCCCCGCGAGCCACCGCGCCAGCATCAGGATCACCGCCACCTTCGCCAGCTCCGCCGGCTGGCCGAACCGCATCCCGCCGATCGCGATCCACGACTTGCTGCCCGCCGCCGTGCCCGCCCCCGTGCCGAAGAGCAGGGTGACCGCCAGCAGGAATACGGCGATGGCGTACACGAACGGCGTCGCCCATTCGAGCACGCGCGGTGACGTGCGGAACATCAGCCACGCGACGATGGCGCCGAGCGCCAGCCACACGAGCTGCCGCTGCCAGATCGTCGCCACGAACGTGGGCACCTCCGTCTGGCCGGCGGAATAGAGCGTCGCCAGACCGTACGCGGAGAGCGCGAACACCGCCGCGAGCAGCGGCCTATCGAGTTGGCGGAGGCGGGATAACACGCAGCGTGTCGATCGGCGGCAGGATCGGGCGCACGGAGTCGAGCCGCGGCAGCACGGGCAGCTGGAACGGCTGCGGCGCCGAGTCGGTCGGGACGGTCACGCGCAGCGTCGCGGCCACGCTCTCGTCGAGCCCGAGGTAGTGGGCGATCGCGCGGCTGACCAGCGGCGCGACGGCCGTGCCGTGCTGGGAAAACTCGACGATCGCGCCCACGACGATCTCCGGCTTCTCGGCGGGTCCGAATCCGATGAACCAGCCGTGGTCCGGGCCGTGGGGGTTCTGCGACGTCCCCGTCTTCCCGGCGATCCGCAGGCTGGCGAGGCGTGACCCGCGCGCGGTCCCCTGCTCGACGACGGCGATCATCGCCAGGCGCAGCCCCGCGAGCTGATCGGGGGTCAGGTCGAGCGCGAGCGGCGCAGCGCCACGGACCGGGCGCACCACGAACGGCGTGCGCGCGCGCCCGTCGCTCGCCAGCATCTGGTAGAGGCGCACCATATCGATCAGCGTCTGCGCGTTCTCACCCTGTCCGATCGCGAGGTTCAAGGCCACGGCCGCGGTCCACTGCCGGGCCCCGTACAGCCGATCGTAATACTCGGGGCCCGTCGGGAACTCGGACGCGACTTCGCCCGGGAGGTCGATGCCGGTGCGGCTGCGGAATCCCCATTCGTTCGCGTCTTCCAGCAGCGACGTGACGCCGAGCTTGATGCCCAGCTGATAGAAGTAGACGTCGCAGCTCTGCGCGATCGCTTCGGCGAGCGTCAGGTCCCCGTGTCCCTCGGCCGCCCAGCAGCGGAAGAAGCGGTTGCCGTACTGCAGGCCGCCCCGGCACGGGATCGGCATCCGGCTGCGGAGGGTCACGATGCCGCGCTTCAAGGCCATCGAGGCCACCGCGAGCTTCCACGTCGAGCCCGGTGGATAGCGGGCCTGGATCACCCGATCGAGCAGCGGCGTGGCCGGACTCTCGCTGAGCGAGCGCCAATAATCCGGCGACACGCCGCCCACGAACCGGTTGGGGTTGAACCCGGGGGCGCTGTACAGCGCCAGCACCTCGCCGGTATTGGGGTTCATGGCCAGGACCGCGCCCCGCTGCCCCGCGGGAAAGATGCTCGCGATGTAACGCTGGAGCTCGAGATCGATCGTCGTATGGAGCTCGGTGCCGGGCACCGGCTCGAGGGTGGGCGCTGCGGCGCCTTCGCGCACCATCTGCCCGACCGCGCTCACCTCGACGAACCGCAGGCCGTCGGCGCCGCGCAGCGAGTCGTCGTACTCGCGCTCAAGCCCATCCTTGCCCACCAGCCCGCCGAGCCGGACGGGCGCGAATCGCGGCGTGCTGCGCTCCGTTTCCGTGACCTCGCCGACGTAGCCGACCAGGTGCGCAATGACCGAGGTGTCGGGATACGAGCGTTTGGGCTCGCTCTGGATGAGCAGACCCGGGATCTCGACCCGTCGCTCTTCCAGCGCCGACACGACGGCGAACGGGGCGTCGGCGAGGACCAGGGCGGGCTGGTAGGGCGCCCGGCGCGCCCGCTGCAGCACGCGGTCGATCGCGACCGCGTCGAGCTTCGCGAAGGGCGCGATCCGCGCCAGCGTGGCGCGCAGATTCGGCTCCGGCCCGGGCAGGAGGGACACGGTGTACCCCGGGACGTTCTCCGCCAGGACCTTGCCGTTGCGGTCGAAGATCACGCCGCGCGGCGCCGGAAGGGGAATGGGACGCAGCCGGTTCGTCTCCGACTGGAGCTGGTACTTCCCGTGCCCCAGGATCTGCGTCCGGAAGAACGCCAGCACCATCACCCCCAGCACCGCCCACACGATGAGCCGCACCACGCCGAGCCGGCGCTCGAGGAGATGCGGGTGGAAGGTAGTCATGCCGCGACCCGAATCGCGAGCCAGCGACCGAAGAGCAAGAGCACGACGATCCCGACCGCGGCAGTCGTGAGGCTTTGCAGCGGCGACCACACCAGCAGCTCCCAGCCGAGCTGCGTGCTCTCGAACCGCCCCGACGCCAGCAGCAAGGCCAGGTTGCGGAGCCAGGTGCCGGCGAAGAAGAGACAGCCGTTGACGAACACGTTCTCCGCGAAGAACACCGCTTTCGCCCAGGACGAGAGATACCCGATGAGCGTGTGCGCCAATGCGCCCGCCCCGAAGCTCACGGGCGTCAGCGCGTCGCGCAGCAGGCCGACGACGAATCCCGCAGCCGCGCTCTGCCCCGGCCGCGCGCGGATCGTGTAGATGAGCAGGGCCAGCAACAGGAAATCAGGGGCGATCCGATCGCCGCCCAGCCGGTCTCGGACGGTGAACTGCAGCACCACCAGCGTCGCCAGGATCAGGAGGTGCCGGTAGCGGTCGCTCCTTCTCACGGCCGCACCGAGTCGACCTGGAAGACGCTGCGGAGATCGGCGCCGGCGCCGCGCGCACTGATGAGGATCATCACATGCGACAGCGCCGCGGGATGCACCGCGGGCCGCACCAGGTACGTCCGCTCCCACCCTTTCGCTTCCCCCGCGAGGCCCACCACGGTGCCGATCGGAATGCCGCGGGGGAAGACGCCCCCCAACCCCGATGTCAGGATCAGCGTGCCGTCGGCCACCTGTTGCCGGTAGGGCACGCCCTGGAGCTGGAGCAGCCACACGCCCGGCCCGGCCGCGCCGTGGGGCGACACCATCCCGGCCACGCTGCCGTCCGCGGCCATCGCGCTGGCTCGGAATTCGGCGTGGGCCCAGCTGAGCACCACGCTGGTCTGGGCGTCCACCGCGGATACCAGGCCCACCAGGCCCTCAGGGCTCACCACGGCCGCGAGCGGTCGCACCCCGTCCTTGCGGCCCGCGGACACCACGAACGTCAGGGGGTTGGTGGGCTCGGGCTGGTGCAGCACTTCGGCAGGGACGTAGCCCCATCCCAGGCGAGCGCCGAGGCCCAGCAGACCGCGCAGCCGCACGTTTTCGCTGCGGAGCTCGGGGAGGAATGTGGCGGCGAGGGCGGCCGAGTCGCGCTGGGCGACCACGGCGTCGTAGCGGGCCCGCGCGGCGGAGAGGAGTCCGGCCTGCTGCTGGAGGGCGAGGAACGGCGACAGCACGGTCTGGCGCAGGCTCTGCGCGATGGGATCGCGCCAGGTGTTGGACAGGCTCATCGCCGCCAGGGACAGGCCCACGCACCCCAGGAAAATCAGGGTGTCGGCCCGTGATGCGTAGCGATCAACTCCGAGGGCCATCGGCCTACGTCGTCAGGACGTTGCGGTATTTCTCCGGATCGTCGAGGATCCGGCCGGTCCCGCGGACCACGCAGGTCATGGGGTCTTCGTCGAGATGAATCGGCAGGCCGGTCTCCTGCTGCAGCAGCACGTCGAGGCCGCGGATCAGCGCGCCTCCGCCGGTCATCACGATGCCCCGATCCACGATGTCGCTCGCCAGCTCGGGGGGCGTAATCTCCAGGGCGCGACGCACCGCGTCCACGATCTGCTGGATCGGCTCCTGCACCGCCTCGCGGATTTCGCTCGAGTGCACGCGGACGATCTTCGGAATGCCGGAGACGAGATCGCGCCCCTTCACTTCCATCTCGCGCTCCTCGCCCACCGGCGACGCCGAGCCGATCTGGATCTTGATCTGCTCCGCCGTCGGCTCGCCGATCAGAAGGTTGTAGTTCTTGCGCATGAACTGGACGATCGCCTGGTCCAGCTCGTCGCCACCGGTGCGGATCGACGTGTCGGATACGATGCCTGAGAGCGCGATGACCGCGATCTCCGTCGTGCCGCCGCCGATGTCGATGACCATGTTCCCCGTCGGCGTCTCGACGGGGAGCCCCACGCCGATCGCCGCCGCCATCGGCTCGGCCACCATGTACACTTCCTTCGCGCCGGCCGATTGCGCCGAATCGCGCACCGCCCGTTTCTCCACTTCGGTGATCCCGGAAGGGACGCACACGATGACTTTGGGCTTCACGCGGAACAGGTGGCGGTCGATGATCGTCTTGAGAAAGAAGCGCAGCATCTTTTCGGTCACGTCGAAGTCGGCGATCACGCCGTCCTTGAGCGGCCGCACCGCGAGGATGCCGTCGGGCGTGCGGCCGAGCATCCGCTTCGCCTCGAGCCCGATCCCCTTGATCTTGCCGGTGGACTTCTCGATCGCGACGACCGAGGGCTCGTTGAGCACGATGCCCTCGCCCTTCACGTAGATCAGTGTGTTGGCGGTGCCCAGATCGACGGCAATCTCATTTGCCGGGCTCCAGGCTCCGATTCTGAAGTTTGGCCAGCGTAGCGGCACGTGTCGTCTATAGAAAGGGTGAGGCGGGCGCCTTCGAGCAACTGAAGGTAATGAAATGCGTAACCCCAAGCAAGGATGAAGCTTGACGCTCCTGAGCGGGGCGGGTAGCGTTCCGCCATGCGTCGCGTCACGCCGACCGAAATCGCCGTCGTCGACCTCGCGGTGTGCGACCGGTGCGGCCTGTGCCTCCCCCTCTGCCCCCCGGAGTCGATTCACCTCGACGCCAACGTCCTCACGATCGACCGGGAAAGCTGCACCGGGTGCCGCAAGTGCGTCGCCCCCTGCCCCGTCGGCGCCCTGGCCATGGTCGCCTATGCGTGACATCGACGTCCTGGTGGTGGGCGCGGGGCCTGCGGGTGCCGTGGCGGCCTGGGAGGCCAAAGCGGCCGACCCGGCGCTCGACGTCGTCCTCCTGGAACGTGACCCAAGTGTTGGGTCACCCGTCCGCTGCGCCGAGGGGGTGGGCGATGCGGGGCTGCGCGAGTTCGCGGACCCGGACGGGGCCGCCTGGGCGTCCCGGAAGATCACCCGCGTGATCTTCGTGTCTCCCGACGACACGGAGGTCGTCGTGGATTACAGCGCCGTGGCGTGGATCCTCGACCGCACGCGCTTCGACGCGTTTCTCGCCGCCCAAGCGGCCGCGGCGGGCGCCGAAGTCCTCACAGGGACCGACGCCCGCGGCATGGAACGGGCGCCCGACGGGCGCTGGCACGTGGCGGTGCACAACGGCCGCGGACCCGAGACCTACCGGGCGCGGGTGGTCATCGGCGCGGACGGCGTGGAGACGATGGTGGGGCGCTGGGCCGGGCTCGACACCCGCGTTCCGGCGCGAGACATGGAGTCGTGCGCGCAGTACGTGGTGTCGGGGATCGACTTCGATCCCGACGCCGTGTACCTGCAGTTCAGCGACGCGGTCGCGCCCGGCGGCTACGCCTGGGTGTTCCCCAAGGGGGCCGGCGTGGCCAACGTGGGGCTCGGCATCGTGGCGCTCAAGTCGGACGGGCGCAACGCCCGCGAATACCTGGACGCCTGGATCGGGCGTCGCTACCCCAACGGCCGTCGGACGGGCCAGACCGTTGGCGGCGTGATCGTCCATACGACGATCACGCGCCCCTACACCGACGGCGTGCTCATCGCCGGCGACGCCGCCCACCAAGTCAATCCCCTGTCCGGGGCGGGGATCGTCAACGCCATGAAAGCGGGACGATTGGCCGGCCGCACCGCCGCGGCCGCGATCTGCGAGGGCGACACGAGCGCTCGTCGCTTGGCGGCCTACCACGACGCGTGGATGGAGCTATTGGGCGACCATCACCTGAAGTTCTATCGCATCAAAGAGGCGCTTGGCGCCCTGGACGACAGGTTCTTCGACGAGCTGGCCAGGACGGCCAACGGGATCCCGCGGGAAAAGCGGACGCTGGGGCGGATCTTCGCGCACGCGCTCGTCAAGCATCCGCAGCTGATTCCGGTGGCCGCGCGGTACTTCATTTAGGGGCTAGGGGCTAGGGGCTAGGGGCTGGGGGCTCGGGCCTGGGGTCTGAGGAACTTCCCGAGCCCCTAGCCCCTAGCCCCCGCATTATCGACGTCCCCACCGCGCACCGATTCGCCAGGTGCGCCGCGAAGGTGCCGACGGCTCCGAGTCGATCCCCCCGCAGCCCGAACGGGGTGTCCCCCACGTCCCACATGTACACCGGCACGCGGGGGAGATGCAGCCGGCTGCCGGCGTTCCCGCGCACGCCGCCGAAGCCGAGCTCGTACCCCGCGGCGGCCGCCAGCCGCTCGACCCGCTGGTCCGCCGCTCCAAATGGATAGGCGACCGCCATCCCCGCCTTCGGTCCCAGCCGTTGCACCAGCGTCTCGCGGGAGCGGCCGAGCTCGTCCGCGGCCGCGCGCTCGTCGAGCCACGTGAGGCGCCGGTGGGCCGCGCCGTGCGACGCGAACTCGAAGCCGCGGGCCCGCCAGCGCTCGATCTCGGGCCAGTCGAGATGCTGAAGCCGGCGCCAGGTGTACCGGACATCCCAGCTGTTCGTCCCGCCGACGAAGTCGGTGATCAGGAATGTCGTCGCGGTAAAACCGAGGGCGGCCAGGACGGGATAGGCGTGCTCCGCGAGAGAGGCGTAGCCGTCGTCGAACGTCAACAAAAACGGGCGTGGGGCGCGGGGCGTGGGGAGCGCGCGGGCGAATTGGGCGAGCGAGAGGGTACGCCAGCCAGCCTCGGCGAGCGTGCGCATCTGTCGTTCGAACACCGAGCGCCCGACCCGAGTGACGCCGAGCTCGAGCGGGCCGCCGATGCGGTGGTAGCAGAGGACCGGAGCCGTGGCGGAGGGCGGCATGGCGAGCGCGTTGCAAGCTGCGCGCTCGCCCTGCCGCCGGCAACCCCTGTCAGCGGCGCACCGTGCGCGCCGCCTGTGGCGCGTAGCTGAGGCGCCACAGCTCCCGAATGCGCCCGCCGCGGATGCGGCCTTCGACCAGCTCGTAGCCGAGCAGCGCGAACACGCGGTCCTCGATGAAGATCGGCCGCGCGTTGCCGTACCAGTCGATGCACGACGCCTTGCACCAGTCCTGCCTGTCGCGCTGCGCTCGCGCCTCGAGCTCGCCGAGGGGAAGGAAGCGGCCATCGCGGTTCGCGAGGAACAGCACCGATGCCGACCCTTCGAAGAGGTGCTCGTAGCCCGGGCGGCCGGGACCACGCACAGGCAACCCCAGCACGCCTGAGTCGGTGCCGTCCGCCCGATAGAAGAACCCGTGGCTCCGCAGCTCGCCCTGCGACACGTTCGCCAGGCGGTATTCCTGCGCCACGTGGGGTCCCCCCGCTTCGGCGTCGGTTAGCCGGATGCCCGTGAAGTGGAGATCCTGCTCGTCCGCGCCGACGACCACCGCGTCCGCGCCCATCATTTCGATCCGGTCCACGCCGTGGGGTAGCGGCAACCGGCTCAGGGCGCCGCCCTTCCACGGGACGACGAAGAGCGTTGCGCTGTTCCGCTTCTGGTCGATCCACCCGCTGCCCGTCCCGTACAGCAGGTACTCGCCGACAAACCTGTTCTGGAAGGTCGCGCGTTCCCCTGGCGCGGGCAGGGGACGGTACTGCGCGGCGGGCGCGCTTTGGGAGCCGTCCCCGAAGCTCGCGAGCCGTACGCGCAGCAATGCCGCCGCGCCGTCGGCCCATTCCGGCGCCCACATCGCGTCACCCCATGCCTCCGAGCGGACGAGCACGTTCAGGTACCCGTCACCGCTCTCGAGGAACGAGAACTGGTCGGTCGGCGCGCCGGCCACGCCGAGCGCACTGGGACTCGAGCCGTCGAGCGGCAGCCGGGC
The DNA here is from genome assembly GCA_036004985.1 of Gemmatimonadales bacterium. Classification (GTDB taxonomy): domain Bacteria; phylum Gemmatimonadota; class Gemmatimonadetes; order Gemmatimonadales; family GWC2-71-9; genus 20CM-2-65-7. The sequence continues at coordinate 40,755 of DASYQX010000129.1, read as the reverse complement.
GAGGAGGGCTGGCGCCGCGCCCCCGGGCCAGGAGCGCCACCGCCGCCACTCGCTCAGCCAGACGTAGACGGCTTCCGGCGACACGTAGAACACCCGCCCTGGGGGCCCGATCATCACGGTCGCCTCGCACGTGAGTGGCTCGCGCGCGAGATCGCACGAGGTCACGGTGTGCAGGGTCACGTCATCCGATGAGAGCGACGCACCCGCCGGCCGATAGACGCGGCGCGCTGCGGCGATTCGCTCGAATCGTCCACCTCCCTCGGCCTTGGGATCCCAGCGCCGCATCGCAGGCAGGGCGGCCAGGGGATCGTCCCAGTCCCACTCGAGATACATCGGCGCGTAAAACACGAGCTTGCCGTGCACGAGGCGCGAGGCGTAGTTGCGCGAGGAGTAGTAGTCGTTCGACCGCAGGTGATAGGTGTCCAGGTGCCGCAGCCGCCCCGTCGGGCCGATGCGGAAGACGCCAAGCTCCGTGCCCCCGCGCTCGTAGCTGTAGCCAATCACGACGATCTTGTCGCCCCAGACGATCAGCTCGTCGTACCAGGTGTAGGCCGGATCGATGCCCGGACCGAAGGCGTCCACGGCCTCGGTCGGCCCGAGCTCGCGGCGCCCGAGGGTGACCGTGAACAGGCGGCCGCGGCGCAACACGATGAGATGGTTGCCGTGCAGCTTGACGATGTCACCCTCGTCGACGCCCGCGTGTTGCGTATTCGTGATCGACGCCAACCCATCGATAGTGACCGCCTGCGCGGCAGCGACGGTGATACCCTGCAGCAACAGCGCGTCGGAGCAGAGGCCGAAGTTCACCTCGAGCGAGTCGCCGGGCGCGAGGGTGAACGCCCGGCGCTCCGGCCGATGACCGATCGACCGCACCACCAGCGTGAGGGTGTCTCCCGGTTGCCACGTCCCCGGACTGGGCACGAGCCGGTAGCGTCCGTCAGCGCCGCTCGCGCCGGCCGCGTTGCTGGGCCCGAGGGACACGCTCGCGCCGCTGATGGGCGTGCCTGATTGGTCAGCCACCGTGCCGGTGACGACCGCGGTGGCGCCCTTGGCGCGCGCCAGCGTCACTCCATTTTGGCATTTGCTGGCGATCCACTCGCGATGCTCGCGCTCGACGGCAAGCTGCCGGAAGTAGCTGACGATTTCCTGGTCTGAACGGAAGGCGGGGAGGGTGGCGCGGGAGGGCGGCACACCCTGCCCAAGCGCCGACGCAGCCGTACCGAGAATCAGAATGACCGTGGATCCAACGAGGCGAGGGATCATGGCGTCGTCCTCCTGGAAGAAGTCTCAGGAAGAGACGCGCGCGCTTGGCGCGGTTGCACACCAACGAGGACCTTCGGCACCCCCGCCGGAGACGGGCCGGACTCAGCGCCCCACGGCGAGCCCGGCCTGCACCAATCCCAACCCGTCGTCGCGCTCCCCCGACACCGTTTCGCCACACGGTCCTAGCTTGGCCACAGCCATCCGAACGTCCCGGCGGTCAGCAATCCGTAGATCAACCCGTCCACGGTAGCCTTGATCGTGGTGATCCAGGACCGGTTGTACCAGATCGACATCTGCCACAGCGCCACAGTGTATCCGATGAACGCCGTCACGCCCACGAAGCGGAAGACCTGCAGGTACGCCGTCCCAGGCGGCAGCGCGCGCCCGGCCACGTAGGCGGCGAAGATCCCGACGGCGACCGCGTACAAGAACCAGAGGGTGAGGTTCTTCCCCATCGACCAGGGACCGCTCGGCAGGACCGTCACGATCAGGTTGGGCCCTTGTTTCACTTTCTCGGCGAACTGCGGCGAGCGCATTTCCTCTCTGCTCGAGGGGCGAGGCACCATGTAGTCGCCCGGCGGGATGGCGAGCGGGCGGAGCAGGTCCCGCACTTTGTCTTCGTTAGGAATCTTCGGGTAGTCGTCCTTGTGCCAGGGCGACGCCATATGGATGATCGAACTGGCGACGAAGACGATCACCGCCGACAGCAGGATCGGGAGCCACAGAGCGAGCAGGTTCGTCATCAGGACCTTCCTCGTTTTGAGAGACCGGACAGCAGCTTGTAAGCCGCGAAACCGCCGACTCCGACGATGGCGATCGTGGGAATCCAGCCGACGACCCCGAGCAGGAGCATCCCTGCGACGGCTGCGCCCGCTCCCTGGACCCAGCCGATCAGCTGGCCCTTGGTCCGGGCGTTGTCGACGTCGTTTTGATTGTAGAGCTCGGGGAGTTGGGACTTGCTCATTCGTGTTTGGAGCCGGTCAGCGCTCCGATGACGCCACCGATCACCACACCTGAAACAGCGCCAGCGGCGATGAACAAGGTCCGACAACCATCAGGCTCGCACGGCCCTTCGACGATTCTCCAGGTGAGGAAACCAACAACGACTCCCACGCCCAGCCCGATCAGGGCGCCCGTCGTCGCTCCCCGTCGTGAGAGTGCCGCGGCGGACTCGTCATAGAACAGTCGAGCGGCCGAGGACCGGGCAGAGGGGGCGGCAGCGAAGGTGGGGGCGGCGGACGGGAACATGGAAGGCCTGAGCCGCTGCGCGTTCAGGCCGCGACCCGCACCCAACGCCAGCAGGGCGATCAAGACCGAATGACTCCACACGATGGCCTCCTGGTCCCGTGAATCTGGACCGTGCAACCGCCGGGAAGCAAGCGCGCGAAGCGTTGTGGCGACGGCACCCCTACGGTCTCACTTGGAGCACGCGCAATACCGAGTCGCCCGCGAAGACGTAGAGGGCGCAGAGGGCCCCCTCGCCGAGCAGGATCCCCAGCAGGAACTTGGGAAAGTTGATGTCCAGGACGCCGCACACATAGCAGATGAGATCCGTAGGCGCCAGCGGGAAAAAGCTCCAGCCGATGATGATGGGCAGCTCGTGGCGCTCGAGGGCCGCCCGCAGTTTCGCGACCTGGGCGTGGTGCTTCCCCTTCTCGAACCGCTCCTCGAACCCGAACGACGCCGCCAGCAGATAGACGATGGCGGACGACGAGAGAATCCCGATCAGGCTGAGGCCGAACAGGAGAAAAGGGGGAAAGAACGGCAGGGCCGCGATGACCAGGTAGGTCGAGGGAATGAGCGTCAGGGCACGGACCGTGCCCAGCAGCACGTAGACAAGACTTGCGCCCATCAGGGAAAACGCCAAGACGCTGTGCAGCTCGCCCTGAATGGCGTTGCGCCGAAAGAAATAGAGGAACAGCCCCGCGGCCGCGATCGTCACCCACGTGGCCGCGAGGATGTATCCGCCGCGGAGCTTCATTGCAACAGCATGATGCGCCCTTCGGAAGGCACACCGCTCGCGTTCACCAGGAACAGCATGTACGGGCCGGGCGGGGCGACCGCGCCGCTCGCGGGGAGGGTGACCGAGAGCCCACCGGGGACGGTCGAGAAGCTCAGGGGCACGAGACGCGCGCTCTGGTCGAAGGCATGCGTCACCGAGCTGAACCGGATGAACGTGACCTTCGCGATCCCCGGGCCGTCCGGCGTCCCGACCACCAGCGTCTGGCCGTACCCGACGCTGGCAGCAAGCGTGCCCGTGATCGCCGGGCGCGGCCCGTTGAACAAGTAGGGGGGCGAATAGATCTCATAGTTCAGCTCGTCCACGGCGCCGTTCGCATCACCGCTGCCGGTGTACAGCACGCGGGCATCCGGCAGCAACAGCGCGGTCCCGTGGTAGATGCGAACCACCGCGTTGCTCGCCAGCGTCGTCCACGTACCGGTCGCGGGATGCCACAGCTCCGCCCTGAGCACGGCTCCGTCGCGGTTGTTGAACCCGCTGCCCGTCGTGCCGCCCGTGACGAGGACGTCCCCGGTCGGCAGCAGCGTGGCGTTCATCTGCCGGCGCGGCAGCGACATCGAGCCGGTGTACTGCCACGTCGGATTCGGCTGATTCAAGTCGATGATCTCGGCGGTACTCGTCGGCGGATCGCCGCCGCCTACACAGAGGATCTTCCCCGGCTCGTACATCACGGCGGATCCGTAGTCGCGCGTCCCGAACTTGCGGAGCGGGCCGAAGGTCCAGCTGCCCGTGCCGGTGACGTCGAGATAGCGCGACTGCTGCCCGTCGCCCGCGTAGAACGCGCGCCCATCGGGAGCGACGAACATGCGGGGATAAAGCGGCACGTCGAAACTCGCCGACGTGAGCCGCCGCCACGCCGTGCCGTTCCAGACCTCGGGGACCGGCACGTTGACGGCGGCGGAGTCCGTGCCCCCCACCGTCAGCACCTCCCCATTCGGCAGCGTGGTGTTCGTGGGATACCATCGGCCCTGCGCCATGTCCGGCAAGGCCTCCCACGTCTCGGTCGCGGGATCGAACGCGTTCGTGTTCGGCAGCCCGTGCACGTCGCTGATGTGCCCGCCGGCGACGAGCAGCCGGCCGTCGGGGAGAAAGTCGTGGCCGGCGCAGAACAACAGCGACGGGGACGCCACCGCGGTGAACGAGCCGGTGGCCGGGTCCCAGACTTGCGGATCGCCATCGTGGCCCCAGCTCAATACCTTGCCATTGACGAGGAGATGGAGGTGTAGCTGCACGATCGGAGCGGGACTCACACTCGACCATTTGCCGAACCGCGGCTCGGGCGGTGGAGGCGGCGGCGGCGGCGGGGTGCCGGCTTCGCTGCAGGCCGCCAACAACGCGACCACCGCCATGGCTCGACGCAGCTTCGTCACGAACTCAGGATCATCCTCAGGTCGCCAGGGTTTGGGGATCGACCAGCGGCAGCCCGAACGCCTCCGCCACCCCGGGATACACGACCTTCCCCTCGATCACGTTCAGCCCCAGGAAGAGGGCGGGATCCTGCCGGCACGCCTGCTTCCAGCCCAGCTTCGCCAGCCGCTTGCCATAGGGGAACGTCGCGTTCGTGAGGGCCAGTGTCGACGTGCGGGGCACGCCCCCGGGCATGTTGGCCACGGCGTAGTGGATGATGCCGTCCACTATGTACGTCGGATGGTCGTGTGTCGTGGGCTTGATCGTCTCGATGCAGCCGCCCTGATCCACGGCGACGTCCACGATCACCGAGCCCGGCTTCATGAGCTTCAGGTCGGCGCGCTTGACGAGGTTCGGCGCCTTGGCACCCGGCAGGAGCACGGCGCCGATCACCAGGTCGGCCTTCTTGAGCTGCTCGAGGATGTTGTGACGGTTCGAGTACAACAGGTCTACGTTGGGGGCGAGGACATCCGAGAGGTAGCGCAGGCGGTCGAGCGAGACGTCGAGCAGCGTGACGTGGGCGCCGAGCCCGGCGGCCATCTTCGCGGCGTTGGCGCCCACCACGCCGCCCCCGATGATGAGGACCTCGGCGGGGAGCACGCCGGGCACGCCGCCGAGCAGGATGCCGCTTCCCCCGAACACCTTCTCCAGGTACTTGGCCCCTTCCTGCACCGCCATCCGGCCGGCGACCTCGCTCATCGGCGTGAGCAGCGGCAGCTCGCCGGTGGACAGCTGGACGGTCTCGTAGGCGATGGCGACGCAGCCCGACTTGATCACGGCCTTGGTCAGCGGCTCCGAGGCGGCGAAGTGAAAGTAGGTGAACAGCACCTGGCCCTTCCGCATCTTGGGCCACTCGGGCTCGGTCGGCTCCTTGACCTTGAGGATCATGTCAGCCCGGGCCCAGACGTCATCGGCGGATGTGGCCGTTTGAGCCCCGACGGCGGTGTAGGCCGCGTCGGGGAACCCCGAGCCCAGTCCGGCCCCCTGCTCCACGAGCACCGTGTGCCCGTCGCCCGCCAGCGACTCGGCCCCCGCCGGAACCAGCGCCACGCGGTTCTCCGCCGTCTTGATCTCCTTCGGGACTCCGACGATCATGTTCCCCCTTCGGCGTCTTGTCGTCTTGTCGTCTTGGCGTCTTAGCGTCTTGGCGTCTTGTCCCTTGGTCCCAGCGAGACCACGGTTTGCCGTTCCGGTGCGAAGAATTCGCCGGCGGCGGCGGCGACTTCGTCTTCCGTCAGGGCCGCGACGGTCCGCAGCAAGTCGTCCACACTCACGTACGGCTCGTCGTAGACGGTGGTGCTGGCCAAACGATACATCCGGGCGGTAGGACTCTCCAGAGACAGCACGAGCTGGCCCTGGGTCTGCTGTTTGGCGTCATCGAGGGCGGTCCCGGTGAGTCCCTCGCGTGCGAGCCGCGCGAACTCTTCGAGGATCGCCGCCGTCGCCTCGGCGGCGCGCGCCGGCTGCGTGCCCACGTACACTCCCGCCACCCCCATCGCCCGATAGAACGACGTGAAACTGTACACGGCGTACGCCAGCCCCAGCTCCTCGCGGATCCGCTGGAACAGGCGACTCGACATCCCGCCGCCGAAGATGTTCCCCAGGACGAGCAGCGCGTACTTGCGCCGATCGGCGTAGGGGACGGTGTCGGTCGCGAACACGATGTGCGTCTGCGCCGTGTCCTTCTCGAAATGCCGCACGGCGCCGCGGACGGCCGGGGGCACGGGCGCCGCCGCCGGCGCCGTGCGCGCCGTCCGCTCCCCCCTCCCCGCTCCCCGCTCGAACCACCCCTGCTTCGCCAGTTCCTCGAGCAGCCCTTCGTGGGTGAGGTTTCCCGCCGCCGCAATCACGCAGTTCCCGGGGAAGTAGGCGCGCCCGTGCAGCTGCTTCAAGTCGTCGGTCGCCAGGGCGCTGACGGTCTCCCGGGTCCCGAGGATCTGGAACCCGTAGGGGTGGTCGGGCCAGAGCTGCTCGTAGAGGAGGTCGTAGACCTGGTCGTCGGGGGTGTCGAGGACGGTGCTGATCTCCTCCAGGATCACCTTGCGCTCGAGCTCCAGATCGGCGTCCCGCAGCAGCGGCCGGCGGACGAGGTCGGTGATGACGTCGAGGGCGCGCGCCAGATCGGCGTCGAGCACGCGGGCGTGATAGGCGGTGGAATCGCGGGAGGTGTAGGCGTCGAGCGAACCGCCGCGGGCCTCGAGGGCCAGGGCGATCTCCTGAGCGGAGCGCCGCTCGGTGCCCTTGAACACCATGTGCTCGAGCAGGTGAGACACGCCCATCTTGGGGCGCGGCTCGTGCGCGCTGGCGGTGCGCACCCAGACGCCCGCCGCCGCCGACCGGACGCTCGACACCCGCTCGCTGAGCACCGTGACGCCGTTGGGGGCGGTGGTCCGATGGATCTCCCGGTCGAGCCGGACGGTCTCCATCGGTGGCCTAGTGCTTCTCGAGCAGCGCCTTCCGGGACAGCTTCATGCGGCCGCGCTCGTCCACCTCCAGGAGCTTGACCTTGACGTGGTCGCCCCGCTTGACCACGTCCTCGGTCTTCTCGGTGCGGCCGTGCTGCAGCTCGGAGATATGGAGCAGGCCCTCGACGCCGGGGATGATCTCGACGAACGCCCCGAACGCGGTCGTGCTCTTCACGACGCCCTCATAGACCTTGCCGACTTCGGGCTCCTGGATGAGCCCCGCGATCATGTCGCGCGCCCGCTCGCCCCCCTCGCCGACCGCCGAGATGGTGACGAGGCCCGTGTCGTCCACGTTGATCTCCGCGCCCGTCTGCTCCTGAATGCCGCGGATCGTCTTGCCCTTGGGACCGATCAGGTCGCCGATCTTGTCGGGGCGGATCTGCATCGTGATGATGCGGGGCGCGTACTTGGAGAGCTGCGAGCGCGGCTGCGGGATCGCCTGCTGCATGATGTCGAGGATGTGCAGGCGCGCTTTCTTGGCTTTCTCGAGCGCCTCGCTGATGACCTTGAAGTCCAGGCCCTCGATCTTGATGTCCATCTGGATGGAGGTGACGCCCTCGCGCGTCCCGGCGACCTTGAAGTCCATGTCGCCCAGGGCGTCCTCGGTGCCGAGGATGTCGGTGAGCACCGCGACGCGGTTCCCTTCCTTGATGAGCCCCATCGCCACGCCGGCACAGGCCGACTTGACCGGCACCCCCGCGTCGAACAGCGCCAGCGAGCCGCCGCACACCGTGGCCATGGACGACGAGCCGTTCGACTCCAGGATGTCGGACACGATGCGGAGGGTGTAGGGGAACTGCTCGTACGGGGGCAGGATCGCCTGAATGGCGCGCTCGGCCAGGGCCCCGTGCCCCACTTCGCGCCGTGACGTGCCCCGGATCGGCTTCACCTCACCGGTCGAGAACGGCGGGAAGTTGTAGTGCAGCATGAAGGATTTCGTCGTCTCCTGCGCCACGTCGATCGAGTCGATGCGCTGTTCATCCCGCGTCGTCCCGAGCGTCACGGACACCAGCGCCTGGGTCTGGCCGCGCGTGAACAGCGCGGAGCCGTGCGTGCGCGGCAGCCACCCGACCTCGCAGGTGATCGGCCGGACGGTGTCGAGGTCGCGCCCGTCCACGCGCTCGCCCGCGGTGAGCACCTGCTCGCGCATCGTGCGATACTCGATGTCCTCGAGGACGTGCCCGACTTCCTTGGCGTTGTCGGGGAACTCGGCGGCGAGCTGCTCCTGGATCGTCGCCTTGAGCGCGCCCAGCGCCTGCGCTCGCTCCGCCTTCTCGGGCAGGTTCAGGGCCTCGGCGATGCGCGGCTCGGCCAGCGCCTTCACGCGCGCCACCAGCTCCGGCGGCGGCTCCGTCTTGGTCCATTCCATCTTCGGCTGCCGCATGTCGGCGGTCAGCTCGCCCGTGGCGTCGAGCAGCTCGCGGATCCCTTTGTGGGCCACGTCCAGCGCCTTGACGATCTCCGCTTCGGTCAGCTCCAGGGCGCCGCCTTCGACCATCACAATCGAGTCCTTCGAGCCCGATACGATGAGGTCGACGTCCGAGAACTCGAGCTGTTGGAACGTCGGGTTCAGGATCCAGGCGCCCTCCACGCGGCCCACGCGCACCGCCGCGATGGGGCCGTTCCAGGGCACTTTGGACATCGTCAGCGCCGCCGAGGCCGCGGTCACGCCGAGCACGTCGGCGTCGTTCTCCTGGTCGGCCGAGAGGACGTAGATGAAGACCTGAACTTCGTTCTTGAACCCTTCGGGAAAGAGGGGCCGGATCGAGCGGTCGGTGACGCGCGCCGAGAGGATTTCCTCGTCGGACGGGCGGCCTTCGCGCTTCAAAAAGCCGCCGGGGATCTTGCCGGCGGCGTAGGCCTTCTCGCGGTACTCGACGGTGAGGGGAAAGTACGGCAGGTTCGCGATGTTGTCGGAGACGGTCACCGCCGCGAGCACGACTGTCTCGCCGAACTGGACCAGACACGATCCGGCCGACTGCTTGGCCAGGCGCCCGGCCTCGAGCTTCAGCGTGCGGCCGGCGAAATTACGCTCAACGTGCTTCACCATGTTGCCTGTCTAGAGCACTGGAGAATACGCCGAGCGCCCCGTGCTCTTCCCGGGGCGCCCTGCGCGACGCCGTTTAGCGATTAATGGCGGAGGCCCAGCTCTTCGATGAGCTGCCGATACTTCACGAGGTCGGTCCGCTTCAGGTACTCCAGCAGGCGGCGGCGGCGGCTGACCATCTTCAACAAGCCGCGCTGCCCGTGGTAGTCCTTCGCGTGAACTCGGAAGTGCTCGGTGAGGCTGTTGATCCGCTCGGTGAGCAGCGCAACCTGGACTCGGGCGGAGCCGGAGTCGCGGTCGTGCAGCCCGTACTTCCTGACCGGCGTCGTCTTGTCGTACATCGAGTCTAGTTCCCTAATCGTTGTTAGCTACGTAAGTTAGAGCCCTCCGAACCCTTTGTAAAGTGCGCTGCTCTAGCCGCCGCGACGCCGAGTCGCCGAGAGGCCCAGTGTGAAGACTGCCACCGACCTCGTGGGGCAAACCCTCGGGCCCTATCAGCTCGAACGGCTGCTCGGCCAGGGCGGCTTCGCCTGGGTGTTCGTGGGCCGGGAACTCGACGGCACCCCCGTCGCCGTCAAGGTCCTGAAGCCCCGCTACGCCGGGGATCCCCAGTTCGAATCGCGCTTTCGCAACGAGAGCGAGACCGCCGCCAAGCTGCAGCACCCCCACATCGTCCGCATCCGCGCGGTCGCGAAGGCCGGCGACCACGTCTACTTCGGCATGGATCTGTGCGCCGACAGCCTCGGCGCGCGCATCGCGCGCGAGGGCCCCCTGCCCGAAGACGTCATCGTCCGCTTCGCCCGGGACATCGTCACGGCCCTCGCCTTCGCCCACGGCCAGGGCGTCATCCACCGCGACCTGAAGCCCGACAACGTGCTGATCCGCTCCGACGGCACCGCCGTGCTCACCGACTTCGGGATCGCCCGGGCCGTGTCCGGATACGTGGCGTCGACCGGCGTGAACATGACGGTCGGCACGCCGCACTACCTGTCTCCCGAGCAGGCGCAGGGCGCCCCCCTCGACCCGCGGGCGGACTATTACGCCCTGGGCGTCACGCTCTACAAGGCGGCGACGGGGGAGGTCCCCTTCAGCTCGAGCGACTGGTTCGAGCTGGCGCGCATGCACGTCGAGGACCCGCCCCCGTCCTTGCGCCGCAAGCGGCCCGATTTGTCCAAGCGGTTCGAACGGGTGGTGCTGAAGTGCCTCGCCAAGCACCCCGACGACCGCTACGCGAGCGCCGACGAGCTGCTGGCCGATCTCGACGCCGTGGAGCAGCGCCAGCGCCCCACCGCCGGGGGGGGGGGGGTCGCGCCGATCGGCACATCGCAGCGACAGGCGTTCACGCAGCCGGACGCGGGCTCCAGGCCGTGGCTCGTGCTGGGCGCCGTCGTCGTGGGCTTGATCGTGCTGGTGGGACTGGTGGTCACGTTGCTGCGCTGAACGCGCGCCGGATCGCGGCGGCAAGGCGGGCGAGAAGGCCGGGAGACGGGACACGGGAAACGGGAAACGTGTCCGCGACGTATCCCGCGAGCACTGCCTCCGCCGCCGCACGCAGCTGCGCGTCGTACTCCTTGGGAAAAGGTCGCTCCGCGAGCCGCACGCCGAATCCCGGACGCTCGCTGCCGCGCGTGAGCTCAACGACGCCCGGATGCGCCCGCTCGATAATTTCGATAAGGGGCCGCCACGTTTCCCGTTTCTCGTGTCCCGATTCCCGGTAGTACGCCTCCGTCACCGCCGCCACGAGCCGCTCGGCCTCGAGGCGACCCGCGAGATAGTCCTCCAAGGCCTCGCTAGCTGAGGGCACGCTGCAACACCCGAAGCAATTCGTTCCCGATGACGAACAGCATGAGCACGGCGATCACGGCGAAGCCGAGCTGCGTCAGCCGCAGGCGCAACTTGAGGGAGAGCGGCTTGCGTCGCACCCCTTCCGCGACGAGGAACGTCAACTGGCCGCCGTCCAGGATGGGGATCGGCAGCAGGTTCAAGACGGCCAGGTTGATCGAGAGGAACGCCATGAACCCGAGCAGCACATTGAGGCCCACGCGCGCCGCTTGCCCGGAGACCTGCGCGATGGTAATCGGGCCGCCCAGGTCGCGCGGCGACGCCTGGCCGAGCAGGAGCCGCTTGAGGAACGTCAGGATCTGCCCGGTGCGCTGCATCGCCTCGTCCCATCCAGCGCCCACGGCGCCGATCACGCCGTACGCGGTGGCCGTGGGCCGCACCGCCCCGACGCCGATCATCCCGTACGATCGCTCCTGATTCGTGATGGGGTCCCGATCGGTACGCCGCTCGGGCGTGACGGTGACCGTGCGCAGCGTGTCCCCGCGCAGCACCACCAGCTGGAGCGGCGTCTCCGGGCTGGCCCGGGCGACGCGGGCGAAGTCGTTCCAGGACGCGATCGTGTCGTTCCCGACGCGCACGAGCCGGTCTCCCGACTGGAGGCCCGCCTGCGCCGCCGGGCTCCCGGGCGACACCGTCGCGATCACCGGCGGCAGGTAGACCGTCAGATTGCGCACCAGGGCGAACCGGTCCGTCGTGTCCCTGGACGTGGGCGGCGGCAGATCGAGCACGATCGGCTCGGCGCGGCCGGCTACCCGCAACCGGACCGGGCTATCGGCGGTGAGGAGGCCTTCGACGAGCTGACTCCACGTCCGCACGCTGTCGTCGTTCACGTGTGTGATGCGATCGCCGCGCCGGAGAACCGCGAGCGGTGTGGCCACGGCGGGCAACTCGCTCACCCGCACCGTGTCCACTTGTGTGGTGGCGATGAGGTCGGAGTCGAGCGTCCCCTGGTACGCCAGACCCGCGTAAACGACCACCGCGAACAGGAAGTTCATCGTCACGCCCGCGAGGATCACGGCGAACCGCGCCCACAGCGGCTTGCGGTCGAACGCCCGCGCCGGGTCCACCGGGGCCTCGCTCTTCCCACCTTCCAGCTCCCCGGCCATGCCTTCGTCTTCCAGGCCCGCCATCTTCACGTAACCGCCCAGGGGAATCCACGAGACCCAGTATTCGGTCTCGCCCCGGCGCCACTGGAGCAGCGGCCGGCCGAAACCCAGCGAGAACCGGAGCACCTGGACGCCGACCGCCTTGGCCACGAGGAAGTGTCCCAGTTCGTGGACGAAGATCAGGACGCCGATCACGATGAGGAACGCGGCCACCGTCACGAGCACAGAGCCTCCCGGGCCAGGCGGCGCGCTTCGGCGTCGGCGGCGATGACCGCGTCGAGCGACGCCGCGTCGGCGGGACGGTGGCGCTCGAGCACGTAGGCGATGACCTCCGCGATGCGCCCGAAGGGAAGCCCCTCCTGGAGGAACACCTCCACGGCTACCTCGTTGGCGGCGTTGAAGGCGGCGGGCGCGGTCCCGCCGGCGCGCGCGGCGGCCCGCCCGAGGCCGTAGGCGGGGAACAGCTCGGGCCGCACCGGCTCGAACGTCAGATCACCGGCGGCGACCGGATCGAACCGCCGGGCGCCGCTATCGGGGACGCGCTCCGGGTGGGTGAGCGCGTACAGGATCGGCAGCTCCATCGTCGGGAACCCCACCTGCGCCAGCACCGACCCGTCCACGAACTCCGCGAAGGCATGCACGACGGACTGCGGGTGCACCACGACGTCGACCTGGTCGTAGCCGACGCCGAACAGGAAGTGCGCCTCGATCACCTCCAACGCCTTGTTGACCAGCGTCGCCGAGTCGATGGTGATCTTTTTCCCCATCTTCCAGGTCGGGTGTCGCAGCGCTTCGGTCACCGTCGCTTGCGCCGCGCGCGCCGGCTCCCAGGTGCGGAACGGCCCGCCCGACGCCGTGAGGATCAGGCGCGCGAGCTCCGTCGGCCGCCGGCCGGTCACGCACTGCAGCACCGCGCTGTGCTCCGAGTCCACCGGGACGATCTCCCCGCCGCCCTCCCGCGCGGCGCGCGTCACGAGGTCCCCCGCCATCACGAGCGTTTCCTTGTTGGCGAGGGCGACCCGCTTGCCCGCGCGCAGCGCCGCGAGCGTCGCCTCGAGCCCCGCCGCGCCCACGATCCCGTTGACGACGATCCTGACGTCGGGATGCGTCGCCGCCTCGACTAGACAATCCGAGCCTTTACGTATCTCGCATCCCGCATCCCGCATCCCGCCGTTGACCAGGCCGACGAACTCCGGCTTCCACTCCTTGGCCTGACTGGCGAGCAGGTCGCCATTCGAGTGCGCCGTCAGCGCGACGACGCGGAACCGCTCCCGCTGGCGCGCCAGCACCTGGAGCGTGGAACAACCGATCGAGCCGGTCGAACCGAGGATGGCGACGCCGAGGCTCATATCACCCCGTACAGCTTGTAGAGCCCCGCGGCCACGGGGACCACGAAGTACAATGAGTCGAGCCGGTCCAGCACGCCGCCATGCCCGGGGATCAACGACGAGGAGTCCTTCACGCCGGCCTCGCGCTTGAACAGCGACTCGGCCACGTCACCCACTTGGGCGACCAGCCCGACTACCACGCCCACGGCGATCAGCTGCCAGACGGCGAAGTTCCACCCCCGGTGGTTCAGAACGAGCAGTCCAAGCGCGAGGGCAGTGACGACGGCGCCCGCCAGACCCCCGACGGCGCCGGCCCGTGTCTTGTTGGGCGAGAGCATGGGCGCCAGCTTGGGGCCGCCGACGCGCACGCCGACGGCCATCGCGCAGGTGTCCCCGATCCATGTGATGACGAGCGGAAACGCGGCGAGGCAGAGGTACGCGAACGGCCGGTGCGCAGCGTTCACACCGTGGCGGATCGGGATCAGGAACGCCAGCAGTCCCGAAGCGTAGAGGCACCCGAACAGCGTGACCGCGACCGCGGCGAGCGGCCGGCCCGTCGGCCCGCGCCGGATCATCGCCACGACGAGCGCCGTCATGATCCACAGGGCCCCCACGTACAGCGCCGGCTCGGCCCACCGTTCCTCGGAGCCCTTGGCCCAGTAGGTGGCGAGCGGGATCGCGGCGGCGGCCAGCCAGCCGGTGGCATCCAGGGCCTCGATCCCCTGGCGCCGCGCGAGGTCGTACACCTCCCGCGTGCCCAGCACGCCGAGCACGGCGAGGATGGCGGCGAGCGGCCAGCCGCCCAGCCAGATCGCCCCCACCGCCAACGGAATGGCGACTGCCGAGACGGCGATCCGCTGCGCCAGGTTGCTCGCCATCAGGGCGACGCCGTGACCTTACCGAACCGGCGGTCGCGCCGCTGATAGTCGAGGATCGCTTCGAACAGCGTGTCGCGCGTAAAGTCGGGCCAGAGGACGGGCGTGATGTACAACTCGGTGTAGGCGAGCTGCCACAGGAGGAAGTTCGAGAGCCGTTGCTCGCCCGAGGTCCGGATCAGGAGATCGGGATCGGCCCACGGAGCTGTGTACAGCTTGGCGCGGATCGCCTCCTCGTCGAGGTCCTCGAGCTTCTTGGTGCCCTTGAGCACTTCCTCGGCGAGGAGCCGCGCGGCGCGGGCGATCTCCCCGCGCGACGAATAAGAGATGCAGAGGTTGAGCGAGAGCTTGGTCCCGGCGGCTGTCTCCCGCTCGACGCGCTCCACCGCCTCCCGGCCGCTCGCAATGAGGCGCGAGCGGTCGCCCAGCACGTGCACCACCACCCCCTGCGCCTTCAGCTCCGCCGCCTCACGGGCGATGTACTCCTCCAGCAGATCCATGAGCGCCGAGATCTCGGTCGGGGGACGTTGCCAGTTCTCCTCGGAGAAGGCGAACAGGGTGAGCGTCTCCACCCCGGCTTCGATCGCTCCCTCGACGGTCTCGCGCACCGCCTTCATCCCGGCGCGGTGGCCGAACGGCCGCGGCAGCCGGCGTTCGGCAGCCCAGCGCCCGTTGCCATCCATGATGATCGCCACATGGCGAGGAATCGGCCCCGGCAGCATCACACTTCCATGATTTCCGCTTCTTTGGCCTTCACCGCCGCGTCCACCAGCTTCAGGTGCTCGTCGTGGATCTTCTGGACGTCCTTCTCGGCGTGCTTCTGGTCGTCCGCCGAGACGTGTTCTGTCTTCTTGATCTTGTTCATCGTCTCGGTGCGCGCATGGCGGATCGCGACCCGGCCCTCTTCGGCGAACTTGTGGATGACCTTCACCAGCTCCTTGCGCCGCTCCTCGGTGAGGGCGGGCAGCGGGACGCGAATGATGTTGCCGTCGTTGGAGGGGGTGAGTCCCAGGTCGGACGCCAGGATCGCCTTCTCGATGGCTTTGAGCAGGCCCTTGTCCCACGGTTGGATCGTCAGGAGTTTCGGCTCCGGCGCAGCGACGCTCGCCACCTGCGTCAACGGCATCTCGCTCCCGTACGCCTCGACGCGGACCAGGTCGAGGAGCGCCGTGGTGGCCTTGCCCGTCCGGACGGTCGAGAACTCGCGCTTCACCGCCTCGACCGATTTGTCCATCTGCTGCTTCGCGTGTTTGACGAGGTCCGCCAGGCTGGTCGTCATTGGACGATCGTGCCGACGCGCTCGCCGGCCAGCACCCTGGCCGTCGCGCCGGGCTGGTTGATGTTGAACACCACGATGGGCAGGTTGTTCTCCTTGCACAACCCGAACGCATTGGCGTCCATCACTGCGTAGCCCTTCACCAGAGCGTCCTGGAAGGACAGCGTCGGGAGGAACTTCGCTTTGGGGTCCTTCTTCGGGTCCGCGGTGAACACGCCGTCCACATTGGTGGCCTTCAAGAGGACCCGCGCCTCGATCTCCAGGGCGCGCAGCACCGCGGCCGTGTCGGTCGAAAAGTACGGGTTTCCGGTGCCGCCCGCGAAGATGACGACGCGGCCCTTCTCCAGGTGCCGCACCGCGCGGCGCCGGATGTAGGGCTCGGCCAGCTCCTCCATGCGGATGGCGGTCATCACGCGGGTGTCCACGCCCTTCTTCTCCAGGATGTCCTGCAGGGCGAGGGCGTTGATGACGGTGGCGAGCATCCCCATGTAATCGGCCGAGACGCGGTCCATCCCCTGCTGGCTGGCGGTGGCGCCGCGCACGATGTTCCCGCCCCCCACCACCAGCCCCAGCTGGACGCCGAGGCCGTGCACCGCCTTGAGCTCGTCGCTCACCCGCTCGATGACGCCGAAGTCGATGCCGGCGCCGGCGCCGCCCGCGAACGCCTCCCCCGAGATCTTGAGGAGGGCGCGCGGGTAGGCGAGGTGCGCCGCCACTCAGGCGCCTCCCCGCTCGAACCGCACGAACCGCCGCACGTCCACCTTCTCGCCGGTCTTGGCCGCGACTTCCTTCACCAGATCGCCGACGGTCCGCTTGTCGTCCTTCACGAACTTCTGCTCGAGCAGGACGTTGTCCTCGTAGAACTTCTTGAGCATGCCCTCGACGATCTTGGCGCGGATCTGCTCCGGCTTCTTCTGCTCGGCCACCTGGCCCTCGTACACCCGCTTCTCGCGCTCCACCAGCTCGGCCGGCACGTCTTCGATGCGCACGGCGAGCGGTTTGGCCGACGCGATGTGCAGGGCCAGATCCTTGGCGAGCGCCCGAAAGTCCTCCGTGCGGGCGACGAAGTCGGTCTCGCAGTTCACCTCCACGAGCACGCCGATGCGGCCGTCGTGATGCACGTAGGACCCGATGAGGCCTTCCGAGGCCTCACGCGCGGCGCGCTTGTCGGCCTTGGCCGCGCCCTTCTTGCGCAGCACGTCCACGGCCTTCTCGAGATCGCCGCCTGTCTCCTCGAGCGCCTTCTTGCAGTCCATCATGCCCGCGCCCGTGCGGGCGCGCAGCTCGGCCACCAGCTTCGCCGGAATCTCTTTCACAGTCGTCACGCTCCTCACTCCTCATAAAAACGCCGCCCTCGCGCCGTAGCGCCGGGGCGGCGGTCGGTTGATCACCCAACGGTCCGGGCTAGGCCTCGCCCCCGCCGCTCGATTCCGCCGGGGCCGGCGTGTCCTCCGACTTCAGCCGGGCGGCGATCGCTTCCGGCTTGGGCCGCCGCTTGCGCCGCGCGGGCCGCTTCTTCCGGTCGCCTTCCGCCTCCGCCTCCACCCCCGTCTCGGTCGAGTAGGTGGTGCCCTCGCCCTCTTCGGCCGCCTCGCGCAGCGGCATCTGCCGCCGCGCCTCGCCGATCACGTCGGAGATCGCCGCGGTGATCAGCGAGACGGCGCGGATCGCGTCGTCGTTCCCCGGGATCGGCACGCTGATCAGGTCCGGGTCGGCGTTCGTATCCACGATCGCGACGACCGGGATCCCCAGCTTGTTGGCTTCGGCGACGGCGATCCGCTCCTTTTTCGCATCCACGACGAACAGCGCGCCCGGTAGCCGGCCCATGTTCTTGATTCCCGCGAGGTTCTTCTCGAGCTTCACGCGCTCGCGGTCGAACAGCAGCTGCTCCTTCTTCGTGTAGTTGGCGAACTCGCCGTCCGCCGCGCCCTGCTCGAGCTCTTTCAGGCGTTTGATCTGCCGTTTGATCGTCTGGAAGTTCGTGAGCGTGCCGCCCAGCCAGCGCTCGGTGACGTAGAACGCGCCGCAGCGCCGCGCCTCGGCTTCGAGGATGCCCTTCAGCTGCTTCTTGGTGCACACGAACAGGACGCCCTCGCCCTTCAGCACGACGCCGCGCAGCAGCTCCTGCGCCTCGTTGAGCTGCCGCAGCGTCTTCTGGAGATCGATGATGTAGATGCCGGAGCGTTCGGCGAAGATGAAGCGCCGCATCTTCGGATTCCAGCGGCGGGTCTGATGGCCGAAATGAACCCCCGCTTCCAGCAAGTCCTGCAACTGAGGCTGGGTCATGCACTCCCTTTCTTGGGTTTTGACTCCGCCGCCGCCATCATCTCGCTCGACACCCCCGCAGGGGACCCGGTCGCGCGATCAGGCGACGTGAGTGATAACATCGTGCGTCGTGCGTCGTGCGTAGTGCGTAGTTCGTAGTCACCACGTACCACGCACCACGTACCACTCACCGCTTACTGAACTGGAACCGCTTGCGCGCGCCCGCGCGGCCGGGCTTCTTGCGCTCGACCGCCCGCGGATCGCGGGTCAAGAGGCCCTGCTCCCGCAGTTTCTTGCGGTGCCGGTCGTCGGCGAGCACCAGGGCCCGCGCGATCCCGAGCCGCAACGCCCCCGCCTGGCCCGTCAGACCGCCGCCGTTCACGTTGGCCCGCACGTCGAACGCGCCGAGCGTGTCCGTGGCGGTGAACGGCTGCTGGATGTGGCTCACCAACGACGGCCGGGGGAAGTAGTCCCCCAGCGTGCGACCGTTGATGTTCCACTTCCCCGAGCCCGGCGTCAGATAGACCCGCGCGATGCCGAGCTTGCGCCGCCCGATCGCATGCCAGCGCAGCTCGGGAGGGGCGACGGTCATCAGGCCTCCACCGCCACGAGCGGCGCCGGCTGCTGTGCCGCGTGCGGATGCGCCGGACCGGCGTACACCTTCAACATCTGCTTCACCTTCTGCCGCGACAACGTGGTCTTCGGCAACATCCCCCACACCGCCTTCTCGATGACGCGCTCCGGGTGCTTCCCGAGCAGCTTCTGGACCGGCGTGAACCGTTCGTGCCCCATGTAGCCGGTATGACGGAAGTACCGCTTCTGCTCCACCTTGCGACCCGTCAGCTTGACGCGCTCGGCGTTGACGACGATGACGCAATCGCCGCCGTTGACGTACGGCGTGAACGTCGGCTTGTGCTTGCCACGCAAGACCTGCGCGATGCGGCTCGCGAGCCGGCCGAGCGGCTGCCCGGCCGCATCGACGACCCACCAGCGACGCTCGATCTCCTGCGGCTTCAGCGTGTACGTCTTCATGCCTGTTGCGTGCCCGGGTTTTGGCAAGCGCGAACTATACCCGGGGCGTAAGGGCGTGTCAACCCGAGGGTTGGACGTTCGGGACCGGCGCCAGCGTGACCAGCGGCGCGCCCTTTTCCACCGCTTGACCGGCGGCGACATGCACCGTCTCCACCACGCCGGGCCGCGGGGCGCGCAGCTCGTTCTCCATCTTCATTGCTTCCACAATGACCAGCCCGGCTCCGAGCTCCACCCGCTGGCCGGCCGCCACCTCCACGCGCACGACGAGCCCGGGCATCGGCGCCTTCACGACGCTGCCGCCGCCGGCCGCGCGCCCGCGCGCCGTCAGCGCCTGGATCTCGCGCGTCCGCTCGTCGACCGCCTCGACCTCGAAGCGCTCTCCCACCGCCCCCATGGCCCAACGGAGCGCCCCGAGGTGCTGGACGGCGACCGTCCACGACCGGCCGGCCAGCAAGAGATGATGCAAGGGCGTGCCGGGAACGGCCGCGACGTGCGCCTCGAGCCGTTCGCCGTCGACGGCGACGTGGCTTCCCTCGAGGTCGACCTCGTACGAGCGGCCGCGGATCGTGACGTGGTACTTCATGAGGCGACGGCCCGACGGCCTGACGGCCCGACGGTCGGCACGTGCCCTGCGAGGTACCGTCCGGCCGTCCGACCGTCCGACCGTCCGACTCTCACGCGGCCTCCAGCACCACGACCGTCTCCACGTGCGCCGTTTGCGGAAAAAGATCGAACGCACGCACTGCCGTCACCTGGTAGTTGACGCTCAACCGGTGCAGGTCGCGCGCCAGGGTGGCGGGATCGCGCGACAGGTAGACGAGCCGGTCCACCGGCTCCGCGGTGAGGCGCAGGGTGACGTCCCAGTGCAGGCCGGCGCGTGGCGGGTTCACGACCACGGCGTGCGGCGCGGGGAGGCTCGCGAGCACGTCCTCGGCGCGCCCGGCGATGAACCGCACCGGCGCCGCCGTGGGCCGGGCGCGCGCCCAATCGACCGCCCGCTCGTCCGCGTCGACGCTCACCACGCTCGCGCCGCGCTCCGCGAGCAGCGCCGCCGTATCCCCGATTCCGCCGTAAAGATCCCAGACGGTCCGGCCCCGGACTTCACCCAGCTGCTCGACCGCCCAGTTGCGGGCGAGGATCCCCATCTCGGGGTTCACCTGCTCGAAGGCCGTAGCGGGAAACCCGGTCTTCGGGCCGGCCATGACGCGCGCGGCACCCTCGGCGGGCTGCCACCAACAGACGACATCCGGGAGCGCGGCGCTCAAGCGACTGGCGTCGAGCCATGGCTCTCCCGCCGACTCGGCAATGACGTGCCGCCGTCCCTCGCGGTCGAGCCGCAGGGTGAGCCGAGTGAGTCGGGCTGGGAGCAGCTCGAGCCGCGCCTTGAGCTCGCGCCACAGGGTCATCAGGCGGAAATCCACGATGTGGCAGTCGGTGAGGGGGAAGACGAAGTTGGCACGGTCGTACGGGTGCAGTCCGACGGTCCGGCCGTCGGACCGTCCGACGTCTTTCACCTCCATCGAGATCTTGGCCCGATAGCGCCACTCCTCAACGGCCTCGACGATCTCCGGGTCGGGGGTGTCGAGCTTGCCGATGCGCCGTAACGCGTCGCCCACGATGGCCCGCTTGGCCGCCAGCTGCGCGTCGTAGGCGAGATGCTGCAGCTGGCAGCCGCCGCAGTGATCGTGCGAGTAGTGGGGGCACGGCGGCGTGACGCGCGCCGGCCCGGCACCCTCGATCTCGCCCACGACCGCGCGGCCGTAGTGGCGATGCAGCTTGAGGCTCTGGTCCTTGAGCCGGATGCGGTCACCGGGTGCGGTCCGCGGTACGAACACGGCCCGGCCGTCGGCCAAGCGGCCCACGCCGTCGCCGCCCGCGGCGATGCCGGTGATCGTGACGACGTCACTCACGGAGGTCCTCGCGCAACCCCTCCCGCAACGCCGCCTCCGCCCACGCGGACGGTCGGACGGACGGACGGTCGGACGGTGCCGGCGGACCCGAGGCGGCGCGCTGCTCGTCCGCCAGCAGCGCGGCGGTGACGGCCAGCGCGCGCTCCAGCCCCGGCCGCGGGGCCGCGGCGAGCAACCGCTGGCCCACCCGTTCGAGATAGGTGATGTCGACGTCGCCCTTCAGAAAATCCGGGTCGTCCATCACGCGTAGGTGAAACGCCTGCGCGGTCGGGAGCCCGACGATGACCAGCTCGCGCAACGCCCGGCGCATGCGTTGGATCGCGACCTCGCGGGTCTCGCCCCAGGCGACGAGCTTGGCCAGGAGTGGGTCGTAGAACAGCGTGATCTCGTTGCCCGCCTCGACGCCGCCGTCCCAGCGGATGCCCGGCCCCGCCGGCGTCCGCAGGTACTGCAGGATGCCCGTCGCGGGGAGAAAATCGTTGAACGGGTCCTCGGCGGTGATGCGACACTCGACGGCGTGGCCGCGCGGCTGCAACAGGCCGGCGTGCACCCGCATCGGTTGGCCGGCGGCGATGCGGAGCTGCTCGCGCACCAGGTCCACTCCGTACACCAGCTCGGTCACGGGATGCTCGACCTGGATGCGGGTGTTCATCTCGAGGAAGTAGAACGTGCTTTGCGCTACGAGCAGGAATTCGATCGTCCCGGCGCTGACGTACCCGACCGCGCCCGCTGCCGCGGTCGCAGCTTCCGAGAGGCGGCGCCTGAGCGCCGGCGAGACCACGGGCGAAGGCGCTTCTTCGATCAGCTTTTGATGCCGGCGCTGGATGCTGCACTCGCGCTCCCCCAGCGCCACCACGCGGCCGTGCCGGTCGGCGAGCACCTGGATCTCGATGTGGCGCGGCCGCTCGAGGTACTTCTCGACGTAGACGGCGCCGTCACCGAACGCCTTCTGCGCCTCGCCCTCGGCGCTCTGGAACGCCGCCTCGACCTCGGGCTCCGCCCGGACGAGCCGCATGCCCTTCCCGCCACCGCCCGCCACCGCCTTGAGGAGCACGGGGTAGCCGATGCGCTTGGCTTCGCGTCGCGCCTCGGCGGCGTCACGCACCGCCGCCGCGGTCCCGGGGACGACCGGCACGCCCGCCGCCTGCATGCGGCGCCGCGCCTCGGTCTTGTCGCCCATGGCGCGGATGGCGGCGGGGGGCGGTCCCACGAACACCAGCCCCGCGTCGGCGCACGCCTCCGCGAAGGCGGCACGCTCGGAGAGAAACCCGTAGCCGGGGTGCACCGCCTGGCAGTCGGCGTCGCGGGCGGCGGCGATCAGCTGCTTGATGCTGAGGTACGACTCCGCGGACGGCGCGGGGCCGAGCAGGACGGCGGCGTCGGCGGCGCGCACGTGGGGCGCCAGCCGGTCGGCCTCCGAATAGACGGCCACCGCCTCGAGACTTTCCTCGTGGCAGGCGCGGATCACGCGGAGGGCGATCTCGCCCCGGTTCGCGACGAGGACGCGCTTGATCACAGGGGCATGACGCCACGACGCCAGGACGCCAAGACGCCACGTGTCGTGGGACGTGGCGTCTTGGCGTCTTGGCGTCGTGACGTCGGCCTCACCGGCACCCGACCTCGTCGCGCACTCCGTAGGTCCGGAGGCTGCCGCACAGTCCGGAGGTCTTGCCCGCGGCGCGCCGGTAGAGCGCGAGGGCCGGCGCGCCCCACGCCTCGTGCTGGTCCACGGCCAGGCGGAGGGCGGCGAAGACGAAATCCTGCGGAGGGACGCGATCGCCTTTCGCTTCGGGCCCGGCCACCCACACCAGCGGGCGGGTGGCCCACCGGATCCCCGGCACGTCGGGCGCGCGCTCGAACGCCATGGTGGCGCAGACGGGGCGGCGCTCGGCGAACGTGCGCAGCGTGGCGCCGCGCAGGCGGAGCTCCCGCAGCACGCGGCCGCGGAACACGCTGTCGGCGCGCCACCGCGCCAGCGGTAGGACGAGCACGTCGGGACGCAAGCCGCGCGCGAACCGCATGTACCAGGCCGCGTGCGTGTCGGCGTCGTCGGCGGTGAGCAGGACGCCGTGGCGGGGGCAGGCGCGCAGCAGGTTCTCGCCCAGCTCCTCGAGCACCGGCGGAAAGCGCAGCGTCTCGGGGAGCGACTGCCAGACGGTCGTCGCGGCCACGCTGCCACCCAGTTCCCAGGCGAGGTAGGCCTTCGCGCCCCAGGTGTACATCCGAAACACTTTCGCCGAATCGGCCGTGCGGGTGCCGGCGCTCCACTGGATCGCGCGACCGAACGCCTGGTCGGCGGTGTCGAGGACGGCCCGGAGCCACGCCGTGTCGGCCGCGCCGCGGTGGGCATGGTAGCCGCCGGCGAGCTGGGCGTAGCTGCGCCCGATCTCGATCCACGCGCTGCCGTCGGTCGAGTCGGCGGCCACGCGGGTCCACAGGCCCGCGCGGAGCGAGTCGGCGGCCGGCGCCTGCACGACCAGCGCGGCCAGCACCCCGCTATAAAGGAAGGTTCCCATGCTTCTTGGGCGGATTCCGGTCGCGCTTGGCTGCCAGGGTAGTCAGCGCGGCGATCAGCCGGGGCCGGGTGTCGCGCGGATCGATGATGTCGTCGAGGTAGCCGCGCGCCGCCGCCTCGTAGGGGTGGGCGAACTTCTCACGGTACTCGTTCGCCCGTTCCTCGGTCGCTTCGTCGCCCTTGTAGAGGATCTCGACGGCGCCCTTCGGCCCCATCACGGCGATTTCCGCCGTCGGCCAGGCGACGTTGTAGTCACCGCGGATGTGCTTCGAGTTCATGACGTCGTACGCGCCGCCGTACGCCTTGCGGGTGATCACGGTGAGTTTCGGGACCGTGGCCTCGCAGTAGGCATAGAGCAGCTTGGCGCCGTGTTTGATGATGCCGCCGTGCTCCTGCGCGACGCCGGGGAGGAAGCCCGGCACGTCTTCGAACGTCACCAAAGGGATGTTGAACGCGTCGCAGAACCGGATGAACCGCGCCCCTTTGAGCGAGGCCGCGATGTCGAGCACGCCCGCCAGGTTGGCCGGCTGGTTCGCCACGATCCCGACCGGCCGGCCGCCGAGCCGCGCGAAGCCCACCAACAGATTCCCCCCATAGTCCCGCTGGACTTCGAAGAACTCTCCGCCGTCGACGACGCGGCGGATGACGTCGTGCATGTCGTAGGGCTTGCTCGGCTCGTCGGGGACGACCTCGAGCAGCGCCTCATCGCGCCGGTCGGCGGGATCGTCGGACGGGCGGAGGGGCGGACCATCCAGGTTGTTGGCCGGCAGGAACGACAGCAGGGTGCGAATGGCGGTGAGGGCTTCCAGCTCCGAGTCGTGCACGAAGTGGGCGACGCCCGACGTGGCGCCGTGGACGTCGGCGCCGCCCAGGCGCTCGAAGTCCACTTCCTCGTGCGTCACCGTCTTCACGACGTTCGGGCCGGTGACGAACATGTACGAGAGGCCGCGCACCATGAACACGAAGTCGGTGATCGCGGGACTGTACACGGCGCCGCCGGCGCAGGGACCGAGGATGGCGCTGATCTGCGGCACCACGCCGGAGGCGAGGGTGTTCCGGAGGAAGATGTCGGCGTAGCCGCCGAGCGAGGCGACACCCTCCTGGATCCGCGCGCCGCCGGAATCGTTGAGGCCGATCACCGGCGCGCCGTTCTTCATGGCGAGGTCCATCACCTTGCAGATCTTTTCGGCGTGGGCCTCGGACAGCGCCCCGCCGAACACTGTGAAGTCCTGGGAGAAGACGTAGACCAGCCGCCCCTCGATGCGGCCCCAGCCTGTCACGACGCCGTCGCCCAGGATCTTCTGGTCGGCCAGCCCGAAGTCGGTGGCGCGGTGCGTGACGAAGCGGTCGAGCTCGACGAAGCTGCCCGGGTCGAGCAGCACGTCGAGCCGCTCGCGGGCCGTCATCTTGCCCTTGTCGTGCTGCGTCTTGATCCGCTCGGCGCCGCCGCCCAGCTCGGATTCGGCGCGCTTCTGCTGCAGGAGCTCGAGCTTCTCTCGCATGGACATGGGGGAGAAGATATTCGAGAAGACGCCCCGTCGCCTAGACGCCTAGCGGTGCGCAGGAAAAAGGGGTCAGGAAGGCTTCCTGACCCCTCACCCCTAGAACCCGCTAGGCGTCTCGGCGTCTAGGCGTCTAGCTGAGGCATATCCTGCTTCGCTGGTTCCTGAACACTGTCTTCTTTCGGGAACCCGGTGGCCGCCAACACGATCCGATGATGGATCGGATCCACCTCCAGCACCTTCAGCTCCACGGCCTGCCCTTCCTTCACGGCATCGGCGGGGCTCGAGATGTCCGGAATGCCCAGCTGCGACATCGGCACGAACCCTTCGATGTCGTTGTTCAGGTCCACGACGACGCCCTTGTCCATGAGGCGCATCACGCGGCCCCGCAGCTCCGTGCCCACCGGATAGGTCTCGCCGATCCGCAGCCAGGGATCCTCCTGCGCCTGCTTCAGGCCGAGCGAGATCCGCTTGTTCTCGGCGTCGACGTTCAGGATGAGGACGTCGACCTCGTCGCCCTTCTTCACGACCTCCGACGGATGCTGGACGCGTTTGGTCCACGACATGTCGGAGATGTGAATCAGTCCGTCGATGCCCGGCTCGATCTCGACGAACGCGCCGAACGACGTGAGGTTCCGGACCTTGCCGCGGAGGCGGGTGCCGACAGGGTATTTCTGCGGGAGCGCCATCCAGGGATCCTGCTCCGTCTGCTTCATCCCGAGCGACACCTTCTCCTCGGTCTCGTCAACCTTGAGGACCACCGCTTCGATCGATTCGCCGATGGAGACGATCTTCGACGGATGGCGCACGTTGCGGGTCCAGCTCATCTCGGAAATGTGGACCAGGCCCTCGATGCCCGGTTCGAGCTCGACGAACGCGCCGTAGTTGGTAATGGAGACCACCTTGCCTTGCACCCGCGTGCCGACGGGGTACTTCGCCGCGACGTTCTGCCAGGGATAGGTCTGCAGCTGCTTCAAGCCGAGGGAGATGCGCTCCCGCTCCCAGTCGATGTCGAGCACCTTGACCTCGAGTTCCTGGCCGATATGCACGAGCTCCGAGGGGTGCGACACGCGGCCGTAGCTCATGTCGGTGATGTGCAGGAGGCCGTCGACGCCGCCCAGGTCGATGAAGGCGCCGAAGTCGGTGATGTTCTTCACGACGCCTTTGCGCACCTGGCCGACCGACAGCTCCTTCATCAGGACGTCGCGCTTAGTCTTGCGCTCGGCCTCGAGCAGCACGCGGCGCGACACCACGATGTTGCGGCGCCGCTTGTTCAACTTGATGATCTTGAACTCGAAGCTCTGGCCCAGCAGCTCGTCGATGTTGGGGACCCGGCGCAGCGCGATTTGACTGCCGGGAAGGAACGCGTCCACGCCCATCAAGTCCACCACCACACCGCCCTTGATCTTTTTCACCAGCGTGCCGGAGACGGCCTCGTCCCGCTCGTGCGCCTCGCGGATCTTCTCCCAGACCCGCATGAAGTCGGCTTTCTTCTTCGAGAGGACCACCGCGCCTTCCTGGTCCTCCAGGTGCTCGAGGAAGACCTCGACTTCGTCTCCTTCCTTGAGGCTCTTGGGGTCCTTAAACTCGTCGATCGGCACCGCGCCCTCCGACTTGAACCCGACGTCGAGAATGACGGCGGTGTCGGTCACGCGCAGGACCTTCGATTTGACGATCTCACCTTCTTCGATGTTGCTGAGCGTCCCCTCGTACAGCTCCGTCATCTTGGCGATCTCGTCGGAGGAGTACTCCTCGTCGAGGCCGGAGCGGACGCGCAACTGAGAGTGAGAGGATTTTTTGGCGGGGCCTTCTGCCTCGGAGTCTTCCACGTCGTGCGCTTCTACCAGCATGCGGTACACCGGTTCGGTTGTGGGTTTGGACCTAATCCCGGACACTCCCCCCGGGAACGGAAACCGCGAAACCTACCCAGGGAAGCGCTGCCGCGCCAGTTCCGCGACGCGCGCCACCTGCTGCTCCAGCGTCAGGGCCGTGGAGTCGAGCAGCACCGCGTCGGCGGCCGGCCGCAGCGGGGCGACCGCCCGCGTCGAGTCGGCGTGGTCCCGGGCCGCCAGGGTCTGGCTCTCGCGCTGCACCTGATCGGCATCGGCGGCATCACCCCGCTGCGACAGCCGGCGGCGGGCCCGCTCGTCGGGAGCGGCGGTGAGAAAGATCTTGAGCGGCGCCTCCGGAAACACCACCGTGCCAATGTCCCGGCCGTCCACGACGATCCCCCCGCCTCCCCCCCCCCCAGCCCGATGGTCCGCCGCGGCGCGCCGCTGCTGGGCATTCACCCAGGTCCGTACCTCGGGCATCGCCGCGACCGCAGAAACGTGCCGCGTGACGCGGTCGCTCCGGATCGCCGCCTCCACGTCCACCCCGGCGACCTCGGGCCGGAACACATCTCCCACCAGCACCAGCCGCACGGGCAACTCCTCCGCTAGGGCGACAATCCTTTGCGCAGACCAGAGCTCCCCGCTCCCCCCTCCCCGCTCCCCGAGGTTGTCCAGCGCCGCCAACGTGAGCGCCCGATACAGCGCCCCCGAATCGAGATGCGCCCAGCCTAGGCGTCGGGCCACCAGCGCGGCAGTGGACGACTTTCCTGACGCCGCCGGTCCATCGATGGCAATCACGCGCAGGGTCACGTTTCCCGTTTCCCCTTTCCCGTGTCCCCGATGCGCGTCAGGTCCTTGAAGAATCCCGGATAGCTGATCGCCACCGATCGCCGTTCCGACAGCCGCACGTCGGCGCCCGGCACCGTGCCCAGCACGGCGAACGCCATCGCGAGCCGGTGATCGGCTGCGGTTTCGACGCGTCCCCGCGGCGGCTGCGCGGTCCCGGCGACGTGCAGGTCGTTGCCGCGTGCCTCCGCAGCCACGCCCACGGCCCGCAGGTTGGCCGCGAGCAGCTCCAGGCGGTTGCTTTCCTTCACCCGCAGCTCGCCCACCTCGCGAAACACCGTCTCTCCACGGGCCCGACTGGCCAGCACCGCGAGGACCGGCACTTCGTCCACCAGCGTCGGGATCTCCGGGGCCGTCACCTCGGTGCCCACGAGGCCCGCCGGCCGCACGATCAGATCCGCCACTGGCTCGCCCCCGGCGTCGCGCAAACTGACTCGCTCGACGTGCGCGCCCATCCGCTCGAGCACCACCAGATAGCCCGTGCGCGTGGGGTTCACGCCCACGTTCTCGATCAGTAGCTCGCCGCCCTCGGCGAGGACGGCCGCGGCCACCAGGAACGCGGCGCTCGACGTGTCGCCGGGAACGGACAACTGGACGGCCGGAAGGACAGACGGCCGGACGGCCGGTTCAAACACAATCGCGCCGTTCCGTTCGTGAATGCTCAAACCAAGATGCGCGAACAGCCGCTCGGTGTGGTCCCGCGAGCGATAGGGCTCGCGGATCGTCACGGGCACGCCGCCGGTGAGTCCGGCGAGCAGCAACGCACTCTTCACCTGCGCGCTGGCGACCGGGCTCGTGTATACCAGGCCGTGCAGGCGCCCACCCTGGATCCGCAGCGGCAGCCCATCGCCGCTCTTCCGTTCCTCGGCAATCTCAGCACCCATCGCCCGCAGGGGCTCCGTCACGCGCCGCATCGGCCGGCGGCGCAGCGACGCGTCACCCGTTAACCGCGCCGCGAAGCGTTGGCCGGCGAGGATCCCGAGGATGAGGCGCGCGGTGGTGCCTGAGTTGCCGCAATACAATGGCGATGCGGGATGCGTGATGCGGGATGCGCGCACCGTCACCGTGCCATCGTCGCGGATGGACGAGATCTCGGCCCCCAGCTGGCGCAGGACGCGCGCCGTGCTCTTCACGTCGTCCCCGGTGAGCAGACCCGTGAGGGCGCTGGTGCCGCGCGCTAGGCCCGCGAGCATGAGCGCGCGGTGCGAGATGCTCTTGTCGCCCGGTGGCCGGACGACGCCGTGCACCTTCACGGCTCGACGCGGCGCCGCCATTCCGCGGCGCGCGCGAGCCAGGCATTCAACGCCGGCGCATCCCCCGCCTCGAGCGCGCGCTCGACCGCGCCGAGCGGCTCCTCCAGGGCGCGGAGCGCGGGCAGGACCTCGTCGCGATTGAGGAGCAGGATCTCCGTCCAGAGCACCGGATCGCTGGCCGCGAGGCGCGTCGTGTCCTTGGCGCCGGGGCCGAGGCTCGCGCCGGGCGGCGCGTGCTGGGCGAGAAAATGCGCCAGCAGCGACGCGACGACCTGCGGCAGGTGGCTCGTCGCGGCCAGCTGCGCGTCGTGCCGCGCCGCGTCGAGCACCACCGGGTGCGCCTCGAGCACGGTGTTCCAGAAGTGCGCGATCTCCCGGGCGGCACCGGCGCCCGCGGTGCCGCCGCAGGGGGTCACGTACACCACCGCGCCGCGGAACAGGTCGGCGCTTGAGGCCTCGAACCCGCGCCGATGTGTCCCGGCGAGGGGATGGCTCCCGGCGAACCGGGCGCCGACGCCGAGTCCCTCGGCCAGACCCACGATGGCGCGCTTGACCGAGCCGACGTCGGTGACGAGGGCGGCGGCGGAGAGGTGCGGTGCGAGGGCGTCGAGCTGGGCGAGGTTCGCGGCTGGCGGGGCGGCGAGCACGAGCACGTCCGCCACGCGCGCCACGTCGGCGGGCCGGGGCGGCGCGTCATCGAGGGCGCCCTGTTGCACGGCGGCCGCCCGCTCGGCGGGCTCGGGCGACCAACCGACCACGGCCGCCACTCCCGCCCGTTTCGCCTGGCGGGCGATGGAGCCGCCGATCGCGCCGAGCCCGATGACGCCAAGGGTGTGGGGCCGCACGGGTTGGAAGCTACACGCCGCCCGCGTATTATGGAGCCCCATGCGGGCGGCCCCGAGCATCACGCGCCTCTTCGCGGCGACGTTCGTCGCCGTGGCCCTCGTCGGGCTCATCACGCAGGTCGCGACCTGGCGCAGCGCGCGCGCCACCCAGACGGCGATGGTCGAGCTGGCTCAGCGCCTCGACCGGATCCAGCGGGTCCGCGCGTCGCCCGCGGTGACCGCCGAGCTGGCCGCGGTGCAGGACCTCGCCGTCGACGCCGGGGACGACGCGCTCCAGGCCGCGCTCGCCGCGTCGGTGTTGTTCGTCGCCATGCTGGTCGTACTCGGGCTCGGATTCTGGTACAACCGGCGCCGGCTGGCAACGCCGTTCGGCCGCGTGGTCACGGCGCTCGGGCGCGTCGCGGAGGGGCACTTCGGCGAGCGAGTGCCCGAGGACGAGCCCGACGAGTTCGGCATGATCGCCCGGGGCGTGAACCGGATGGCCGCCACCCTCGCGTGGCGCGAGCAGCTCCACGAATACCTCGCCCAGCTGCTGGCGGCGCTCAACGCCCCGCCCGACGAGGCCGCCACCGGCCTGGGACAGGCGCTCGGCATCATCGCGGGCGCGACGCGGGCCAGTGCGATCGCCCTGTATCAGCCCGGCTACGACACGAACGCGTGGTCCCCCACGGCCGCGCGCGGGATCGAGCCCCATCCGGTCTCGCGCACCACGATGCGCGAGCTGATCGGTGACGCGGGCCAGGCCGTCCTGTATCACGGCGAAGCGGTGCATGCCGTGCGCTTCCAGCTGCACCTCACCGCCCCGGTGCCCTACGGCCTCGTGCTGGCGCCGCTGCGGTCGGCGCGCAAGCTGGTCGGCGTGCTGTGCGTCGTGCCGGGTGGCCAGTTCGGCGACGACGAACGGGCGGCGCTGGACCAGGCGGCGCCCAACCTCGCGATCGCCTGCGAACGCGAGTCGGCGCACCACCACACCCGCCGTCTCGCGACCGAGATCCGGCTCACCGCCCGGCGGCTCGAGGAGCTCAATGCCGAGCTCGACACGGCGATGCGCACCAAGGATCAGTTCCTCTCGAACATCTCACACGAGCTGCGCACGCCGCTCAACAGTATCATCGGGTTCACCGACCTGCTGCTCACCCAGGACCTCGGGCCCCTGTCCGAGCAGCAACGCGACTTTCTGGACACCGTGGCCCGGAACGGGCGTAACCTGCTGGAGCTGATCAACGAGCTACTCGACCTGCAGCGCATCGCGGCGGGGCGAATGGAGCTGCGCCCCGAGCCGTTGGAGCTGGCAGGGCTGCTCAGCGAGGCCGCGGGCAGCGTGCACGCCCAGGCGCAAAAGCGCGGCCACGCCCTCGTGGTCGAGGAGCCTCCTGCGGAGCTGCGGGTGCTCGCCGACCGGGGGCGGGTGCGCCAGGTGCTGCTCAACCTGCTCTCCAATGCCATCAAGTTCACGCCGGACGGCGGCCGCATCACGGTGCGCGCCGCCACCGTGAACGGCGGGGCGGCCGCGCGCATTGCCGTGACCGACACGGGGATCGGCATCGCGCCCGACGATCAGGCGCGGCTGTTCCAGGAGTTCGTGCAGCTCGATGCATCGGCAAGCCGGAAGTACGAAGGCACGGGGCTGGGACTGGCGCTGTCGCGGCGGTTGGTCGAGCTGCACGGCGGGACCATCGGCGTCGATAGCGAGACCGGCAAAGGCAGCACGTTCTGGTTCACCCTTCCCCTCCCGCAGGCAGGCTAGGCGTGGCGACGATCGTCGTGGTGGAGGATCAGCCGGACAATCTCAAGCTCCTGTCGACCCTGCTCACCTTGAAGGGCCACCAGGTGATCGGCCTGCCGAACGGCGACCGCGTGGCGGAGGTGGTGCGCACGCACGATCCCACGCCGGCGCTCGTGTTGCTCGACATCCAGCTCCCCGGGCGGGACGGGTTCGCGGTGCTCGAGGAGCTGAAGGCGCTGCCGTCGCCGACGTGGAAGGTGGTCGCCCTGACGGCGCACGCGATGCCGGAAGATCGGGCGCGTGCGGAGGCCGCCGGGTTCGACGGCTACATCACGAAGCCCATCGATGTGCGGACGTTTCCGCAGGAAGTGGCCCGGTACCTGGGCCAGTGACGCGGGGGGGGCGGGGCGGACGCTACGGCTGCGGCGGTGGGGTCGGCGCCTTCTGGACGCGGACTGTCGTCCGGCGGACCGGGCGGGGCGTCCACTGAGCGCGACTGGAGTCGGCCTGCGTCGCCGCGGTACTCGCGCGGCGGATCGCGATCGACCCGTTCACCGTACTGAGCTTGAGACCCAGCCCTCCGGCACCGATCGTCCCGTGCGCGTGCCGCGGGCTGATCTTGCCGGTGGCCTGCAGCGGAAAGTCGGTGTCGACGCGCCCGTTCATCGTCTGCGCCTCGAGCTCGGCGTTGAGCTTGTCGGGCAGGATCGCCGTAATGCTGCCGTTCATGGTTTCGAGCTCGACGTCGCCGCCGGTCAGGGCGTCGATCCTGGCTTCGATGCTCCCGTTCATCGTCGTGCCCTTCACCGGGCCGACGCTGGTGTGGGCCACGATGCGGCCGTTCACCGTCGCGGCCTCGACGGGGGCCGCGGCGCCCTCGATCCCGACCTCGCCGTTCACCGTCGAGACGTCGATTCTGACGCCGCGCGGCAACTTCACCGTGAAGCGCACGGCCACGTCGTTGCGGCGGACGCCGCCGAGGTGGTAGTCGCCGCCGTCGGCGCAGCGCCGCTCGCGTGCCCGCCACAGCGCGCAGATCGTGACGCCCTCCTCGGTCTGCACGGGAACGATCTCGACGCCGGATGGCTGCGAGTGTCGCCAGCTCTTCTCGGCGATGACCTCGAGCGTGGAGCCCGTCCCGGCGACCACTTCGATGGGACCGTTGGTGTTGCGGATCCAGACTGTCTGGGTCGGCTTCACGACACCCCGCCACTCCCACCGATCGCCAATTTCGCGGCCGGGCCCGAACGGATCGCCCTCCCCCGCATCGAACCCGCTGAAGGAGCGCAGCGCGTTCCACGGCGCGGGGAATCCCACGTGGACGCCGCTGACCGCCAAGCCGGCGACGACGACCAGTCCGAACAGCACAGCGCCGCGAACGATCTCACGGCGCCACGTGCGCAGGAAGCGACCGACTGGGTTGGACTGGTCGAGCGGCATGTCCATAGGTGTTGCTACGAATCCCCTATCTGTCAAGTTTCGTGCTCCCCTCCCCCCTCCCCCTCCCGCTCGCCCCGGCCCCAGAAACACGACCGCCCGCCAGGGTGAGCCGGCGGGCGGCGGCGGTGCAGGGCGGAACGCGGTTAGGTCAGGGCGCATCGCTCCAGCGCGGGCGTCGCGCTGACCTCGACCGTCACGGGAGCCAGCATCCCGCCGTACCAGACGCGGCTGGCCGCTTCGGCGGGCGTCGGGGCGAGGGATTCGGCCGGTCCGGCGACGCGCCGAATCGTCTCGACGCGGTCGGCGGTCATGGCGGCTTGGGCGGCGTAGCCGTACCCCACAGTCAGTACCGTCGCGAGCAAGATCGTCATGCCGCGCATACCCCCTCCTATTCGTCTCAAGCGCCGATCGGACTCACCCGCCAACCGGGCCGGCCCTGGCGCTCGGCTTCAGGGGGTAAGACGCACGGTGCGCGGAAAAGGTTGCACGGGACGGGGGGGAGGGGGGCGGGGGGGGCCGCGCTTGACATCTTCCGGACAGAGGAAGAGGGGAGGGCGCGGGGCCCCCCCCTCTTCCATTAATCATTCACTGACCGTCGTCAGTAGCCCGGGTTTTGCACCAGGCCCGGCGCGACGTCCAGCTCGTTCAACGGAATCGGATACAGCGTCTGGAAGCCCGGAATGCCGAGCAGCGCCGCAGCCTTGCCGGTGCGCACCAGATCGGGCCACCGATCCCCTTCGTACACCAGCTCGAGCCGGCGCTCTTGCAGGATCGCGTCGATCGCCTGGGCCTGCGGGAGGGTATCGATGCGGGCCGCGGCCAGGCCGGCGCGGGTGCGGATCGGCGTGAGCGACGCTTCCGCCTCGACCAGTTTGTTCTGCCGCGCCTCGGCTTCGGCCTGGATCAGCAGGATTTCCGCGAACCGAATCGCGTGCAGATCTTCAGCCCCAACGCCCGTGGGGTACTTGGATCCGAAGGCAATGCCGGTGGTGGTGAAGGCTACGTTCCACCGACCACGCAAGTCCACGGGGTTGTACGACGCGGGCGTCCCCGTGTACGCCGGGTCATAGGCCGTGAGCAACGCGGCCGTCGGGCCGGCTTCCCGCCGCCCACCGTAGACCCCTTTCGCACGGTAGTACCAACCCATCAGGTTGAACTCGACGGCCGTGAAGTTCACGCGGAGGATGTCCTCCGGGGTGTCGTTGCCCTCGGGGGTAAACAGGTCGCCATAGACCGGTGCGAGTGCATAGCCCATCGTCGCGACCGATTCGGCCTCGGCCTCCGCCGCCGCCCAGTTCTTCTGGTAGAGGAGCACGCGCGCCCGGATTGCCCGCACGGCGCCGACCGACGCCTGCCGTGAGTTCTTGACCACGGACATCAGGGTCTGCGCCTGCGCGAGGTCGGCGAGGATTTGGGTGTAGACCGCGCCCGTGGTGGCGCGGGTGATGGCCGACGCGGAGGGGATGTCTGGGGCCGGCTCGAGGCGCAGCGGCACGCCCAGGCCTGCGGGCGCGGTGTCGCCCCAGAGCTTCACGAGATTGTGATAGGTGAGGGCTCGGAGGAAGTACGCCTCACCCAGCATTTGGTCGCGCTCCGCGGCACCGAGCCCCGACACGGTCGGGACCCTCTTGATAACGATATTGGCCCGTCCGATCGTCCGGTACAACGCGTCCCAAAGGGGCTCGATCGCCGTGTTGTCGGCGGTCAGGGCGTTCTGGTCGGCCTGGCGCCAGGAGGTGAACGTGCCGGTGTGCTGCACGTCCTCGGCGGACAGGTCGCTGAAGACCAGGAACGTTCCTCCGTAGTAGCTGCCGCCTTGGAGGGCGTCGTACATTCCGGCCACCGCGGCCCGCGCGGTCGCGGGGTTGATGATGGCCGCCTCCTCGGGCACCTGATTGATCGGCTTCACATCGAGCACGGATTCGCAGCCGGTCGCCAGGGCGAGCAGCAGGACCGGCCGCAGCAGGTTCAGTTTCATGAAAGCCCCCAGTATAGGCTTCATAGAGTTCCGTTTGCAGGCGCCGGTCACCAGCCGCCGCTGACCCCCACCATGAACGTGCGGGCAGGCGGATAGGCGTAGAACTCCGTCGCCAGCGCGGTATTCGAGCTGGAGCCGTTGCTATTGACGTCCGGCGAATAGCCGGGGTAGCCGGTCCAGGTGTGCAGGTTGCGCCCGGACACGTAGATCCGCGCGTCCGCCATCCGGACGGCGGAGGCCCACTGCGCCGGGAGGCGATAGCTGAGCGTGACGTCCTGCAGCCGGATGTAGGAGCCGTCTTCGAAGTAGCGACTCGAGATCTGGCCCGCGAATCCCGATGTGCCGTCGTAGCTCGCGCGCGGCTCGTTGGTGATGTCGCCCGGCTGCTGCCACCGGTTCAGCACGTCCTTGAACTTGTTGTCGTGGTAGTAGCCGCCGTCGCGCGCGAAGACGCTGATCGCGTTGAAGATCATATGGCCCTGCGTGAACTGCAGGAACGTCCGCAGGTCGAACCCGCGCCACGACAGCTCGTTCGTGATCCCGCCCCAGTACTTGGGTTGGGGGCTCCCGATGAACACGCGGTCGTCGGCGTTGATGGTGCCGTCGTTGTTGATGTCGTCGAAGATGGCGTCCCCCGTCGCGGGGTCGACGCCGAGGAACCGGAGCGTGTAGAACGCGGACATCGGTTGCCCGACTTCCACGCGGCTCACGCTGTACAGGCCGACCGGGAACGGCTCGTTGCGGAACAGCTTGGTGACCCGGTTGCGGTTCCACGTGATGTTGAAGTCGGTGGACCACCGGAGGCCGTCTCTACCCGCAGGCGTCAGGTTCACGGTGTTGATGGTCAGCTCGTAGCCCCGGTTCTCCATGCTGCCGATGTTCTCGAACACGGTCGTCTGCCCGCTCGTCGACGTGATCGGGCGATTCAGCAGCAGGTCTTCGGTGTTCTTCTTGTACCAGTCGCCGATCACCGTGACCCGCCCGCCGAACAGCCGCACATCGAAGCCGACGTTGGCCTCGCGCGTACCCTCCCAGCGGAGGTCGGGGTTGCCGAAGTTGCTTTGCGCGAGCCCCGGGACATCGGCGTAGTTGGCGCGCCCGAACCGCGGCAGCGGCGCGAAGTTGTCGAAGATATCCTGATTGCCCGTGAGGCCGAAGCTGACGCGGAGCTTCAAGTCGCCGCGGCGCGCGAGGGCCGCCGCGAACGGCTCGTCCGTGAGCTTCCACCCGAACGACGCGGCGGGGAAAACGCCGTACCGGTTGCGCGAGCCGAAGCGCGACGAGCCGTCGGTGCGGATGCTCGCCGTCATGAGATACCGGTTGTGGAACGTCGCGTTGGCGCGGCTGAAGAACGAGACCAGATTGTGCCCCGTCCAGCTCCCATCGTAGGCGGAGATGGTGGCGGCGTTGCCCGGGTACTGGAACTCGTCGTGCGCGAAGCCGATGCCGTCCAGGTAGTCGAGCTCCGACCCGTTCCACTCCACACTCGCGCCGCCGAGCAGGGACAGCGCCAGGTCCGGGCGGATGGAGGGGTCAAAGCCGAGGAAGCCCTCGAGCACGTAGCGGTTGGCCGTCGTGTTGCCGATGATCGATTCGCCATTCACGCTCTCGGCATACGTCCCGCCGACCCGGGGCGAGTACCAGCGCAAGTCGCGCAGGTTCAAGACGTCCATGCCCACGCGCCCGTTCAGGGTCAAGCCGCTCCGCAGCGTGTAGATCGCTTCCACGCTGCCGATGGCGCGCAAGCTCCGGGACTCGGAGAAGTCGTAGGTGGCGATGGCCAACGGGTTCGCGTATTCCAGGTTGTCGTCCGGGGGCGTGGTGAAGCTGCCGTCGCCGCGGCGTACCGGGACCCAGGGCTGCTCCGCGATCCCGTTGGTCACGACGCCCGCAATCGTGTTGTCGTTCTCGTTGCGGTCGTTGTCCTCCCGGTTGATGGTCAGCGAGCTGCGGAACTGGAGACGGTCGGACGCGGTCAAATCCACATTCACGCGTCCCGACTGACGACTGTAGCCGGAACCAAACACCACGCCGGTCTGCTGGAACTGAGATCCCGAGACGTAGTACCTCACGCGGTCGCTTCCACCACTCATGCCGAGGGTGAACGTCCGGACGGGCGCGGTCCGGAACACTGCCGCCTGCCAGTCGGTCCCAGGGCCGACCGTCGCGGGGTCGCAGCCACAGATCCCGCTGAAATAGCCGGGTCCATACCCGTCGTTCTCGGCCGCTTCATTCATGTACGTGATGTATTCGCTGGCGTTCATCAGCTCCCACCGGCTGCCCTTAGGAACGCTCTGCGAGCCGACGTACGAATTGAACGTGAACTTGGCGGCGCCGACGGTACCGCGCTTGGTCGTGATCATGATCACGCCGTTCGACCCGCGCGACCCGTAGATCGCCGCGGCGGCGGCGTCCTTCAAGATGTCGACCGTCTGGATCTCGTCTGGGTTGATGCCAGTGACCGAGCTGACGTCCTGGCCGCCCACGTCGAGCTGCGAGAAGTCGTCGCGCAGCATCGGGACGCCGTCGATCACGTACAGCGGCTGGTTCGACGCCGAGATGGACGCCGAGCCGCGGATCCGCACGGTGACGCCGACGCCCGGGTTGCCGGCATTCTGAACCACCTGCACCCCGGCCGCGCGGCCCTGGATCGCCGCGTCTACGCCAGCCAGCGGCGTGCCCTGGAGGTCCGCGGAGCGCACCGACGCCACGGACGTACTCAGGTTCGTCCGCGTGTCGGTGCCATACCCGGTGACGACGAGCTCCGGCAAGACCGTCGCACTGGCGACGAGCGCGAAGTCCGCCGTCACCGTGCCGCCTTCGATGAGGATGACTTCCCGATCCCGCTGCGCGAAACCGATCCGCTGCGCGCGCAACGTCACGGTCCCCGCGGACAGCCCCTGCAGGGTGTAGCGCCCGCTCAGGTCGGTCATCGCGCCAGCCGCCGAGCCAACCACGTTGACGCGAACGCCGGAGATGGGTTGGCCGCTGGTCGAGTCGACCACGCGTCCCGTCACGCCGGCCGTGCCTTGCGCGAAACCAGCGGACGGGAGGGCGAGCGCCAGCGCAAGTCCTGACGCCAGCGTGCTCCAGACAAGAGTTGGACGGGTCATATGCATGGCCTCCAGGAAGGGGGAAGGACTACAAGGCCCTGCCGGCTTGACGTTGCAACGCGGAATGGGGGGTGGCAAGAGGGGGCGAGGCCTCCCCGCTCCACACTTGCGGAGCGGGGGCGCGATGGGCATACGTCCAGATACACGCCTTGCCGGAGGCCGCCGTGCGCCGCTGGACGTTCACGTTGATCTCGAGTGCCCTGCTCGGCTGCGCGACCGGCGGGGGGGGGGGCACGCGGCAGCCGCTGGGCAACGATCCCACCCTTGTCCCCGGGGTCCCATGGCAGGAGTTCGGCCGCTACGACTTCACCGTCGAGCTGCTGCGGCCGGGGCACATCGCGGTCCTGCGTTTGATTAACAGCTCGGGGAAGAACTCGCTCACCGTGGTCTATCCCGATTCGACCACCGCCGCGCAGGCGGCGCGGCGCATCGAGGTCGAATTGCTCGCGCCAGCCTCAAAAACGAGGCGCATCGGCGCGGCGCCGGGCCCCCAGCAGCGGGTGGTGCGCCGTTGCATCGAGTACACGCCCCAGCAGGGCGCGGACTCCCTGAGCCGATACACGTGGGGATGCAGGTGGACGCTCGAAACGGTCGAATCCGCGGCGCCGTTCCCGCGGCGCGGCGAGCGCCTGAGCGAGGAGTACTACCTGGTCGTGGCGTTCGACGCCCCGCAGTCGGTCGCGGCGCTGCGCGCCGCGGCGAGCCAGGTGAACGCCGAGCTCAAGCCGGCCGAAATCGCGCGACAACTGGGCGTCGCGCTGTTCGGCGCCGAGGGCAGCTCCCGGTGGGGAGCGACGCTGCAGTTCGTGCCCTAGGAGCTCTCGACGGCGATGTTGATCGGCGGCGGCTCGGCTTCCACCAAATACGCGAACTGGCTCCGGAACTCCTCGAGGCTCACGCCGGCGGTGGCGGCGAACCGCGCCAGCTCGTGCGGGTCGTCGAAGTCGTCGCGCCGCAGCCGCAGCATATAGCGTCGCGCGATGGCGTAGCGATGCGATTTGATGTCCACCAGCCGGATGCGCGGCCGCCCCGTCGCCGAATCCAACAGCTCCTCGAACGGGACGGGCACGAAGCGCCCAGCCTGAATCGAGATGATGACGCCACTCCCCCCTTCCAGCAGGTACTTGGCAGCGCAGTAGCCCAGATCGCGCGTGTACTCCATGTCCAGCGGAATGGGATCGGCGCAGCGTAACTCGTAGCCGATGTTCTTCGCCGCGATCGTGGTCTTGAGGCTGAACTCCTTGAGCCGTTTCGTCACCTGGGTCTTGAGGATCTCGCCCAGGTTGACTTCGTCGATCCGGACGTTGCCGTGCGAGTCGCGTTCGATGTCCTCCAAGCCGGCCAGGTCCTCGGGGGCGACGTGGAGCACCAGCCCTTCGGCGATCACGGCCACGCCGTCGCGGCGGCCGTCGGAGAGGCGCTTGATGATCGCGCCCACGAGCGTATCCGTGACGGTCTTCAGCCGGACGCCGCCACCGGGGAATTCTTCGGGGATGAGCGTGAGCGTCGCCCCTGCGGCCTTCCCGATGCCGAGCGCGAGGTGGCCCGCCTTGCGGCCCATGGCGACGACGAAGTACCAACGCGATGTGGTTTTGGCGTCGACCATGAGGTTCTTGACGATGTCCACGCCATAGTGGCGCGCCGTCTGGAAGCCGAACGTGTCCACGTAGGGCGGGAGCGGGAGGTCGTTGTCGATCGTCTTGGGGACGTGCACGACGCGGATGCGGCCCGCCGCTTTTTGGGTGAGGCGCAGGGCCGAATAGGCGGTGTCGTCGCCGCCGATCGTGATGAGGTCGGAGACGTCGAGGCGCAGGAGCGAGACGACGGCGTTTTCGAGCAGCGCGGGATCGGTGGTGGGGTTGGCGCGGGAGATC
This sequence comes from Gemmatimonadales bacterium, assembly GCA_036004985.1. GTDB lineage: Bacteria > Gemmatimonadota > Gemmatimonadetes > Gemmatimonadales > GWC2-71-9 > 20CM-2-65-7. The sequence goes on along the minus strand of DASYQX010000129.1, from coordinate 995 downwards.
CCGATGTGCGAGCCGCCGCGGAAGTGGATGCGGCTGACTTCAGGGATCTCGAGTGGGGTCACGTGCTCGACGTCGCCCTTCATGATCCACTCGAAGCCGTCGCGGACGCCGAGCACGTCCAGGCCTTCGAGGCGTGCGCGGATCGTGGCGGCGCTGATCACGCTGTTGACGCCGGGGGCGGGGCCGCCGCCGACCAGGATGGCGAGCGTTCTGCGCTGGGTCATCACGGTCCCGGATTAGTGTTGGTCGTACGCTCTCTTGAGACCGGCAATATCAATCTTCTTCATCTGAAGCATGGCTTCCATGACTCGCTTCGATTTTGAAGGGTCAGGATCGCTCAGCATCTCGCCCAAAATGGTGGGATTGACCTGCCATGACAAACCATAGCGGTCTTTGAGCCAGCCGCAGGGCCCTTCCTCTTCGCCTTCCGAGAGCTTTCCCCAGAACTCGTCCACTTCTGCTTGCGTCTTGATCCTCGAATTCTTGAAGACCGTGACATAGAATCTCGCCGCGGCCTCGGCCTGAGTGTCGAACCAGAGAAACGGTGTGATCCTTTGCATCTGGGTATCTCTCCTAGGAGCCTTGCGCGTAGATGGGCAGGGGTAGGGTAGCCTCGATGCCCGGGGCAGGACTCGAACCTGCATGGGGTTGCCCCCAAGGGATTTTAAGCTCGCCCCCCTGCCGGGCCTGTCCGATACCATCACACCCCACGCGCGGAACGGCAAGCAGTTACGGCCACATTCCGGCCCGCCGTTCCGCGCGGTTCGCGCATCGTTTCGCGTCGGCGGGGGGACACTCGGGGGACAGTGCGGTGCCGCGTCATTTGTCCCGCAGCGCGGGGTCAATCGCCGCGGTCAATCGCTCGACGCAGGCTTGCACGTCGTCGAGGGCCGCGGCGCGGGCTGCCTCACCAGCCTTAGCCGCCAAGCCCACGAGGTCCTTGTGCAGGTCGGGCGCCGCGGCGCGGTAGTACCACGTCACCGCATCCCGGATCG
>DASYQX010000128.1:0-25276 GCA_036004985.1 Gemmatimonadales bacterium | reverse complement strand
GAAGTCCATCGCGTTCGCCGCGGCGTTACTTGTACACGTGCCCGAGAACTCTGCCGTGGTGTCGGTGAGCATCGTCACGGCGTCGACCGTGCAATCGATGTGTGCCCCTGTGGCGTGGTTCAGGTAATTGAGATGGCCGCTCCCCAGCCCACCGTCGCTCTTCGCGTTGAAGCCGAAGCTCCCCTTGCCACCCATCATGTCGACTGGGACTTGGCCGCCGCCGGTCACTTTCCCTGGCGGTGCCGCAGGCGGTGCGCACGACGTGCCCCCCGCGGCGGAGGTCAGCCAGGGGTCGAAGTCGATGCCTCCTGGGAGGAGGGGTCCGTTGTCGACGACGGGGTCGCCCGTGCCGCCGAGGTTGCTCGGATGGGTCGGGCCAGTCGAGCTGCCCCACCAGTTGAACTCGGCGTGAATGGTTTCCGTGTCGGACCCGGCTCTGAGATACCGGGCGCCGATGAAGTTGCCGAAGATGTTGTTCTGGTGGACGACGTTGCTCGAGATCGTACCTGGGAACTGGGTTGGGCTGAAGGAGATGCCCGCCCCTCCCATGGGGAAACCGTTCCCGATGAAGCAGTTCTGGGTCACGGTGTCACCCTGGGCGCCGCGGGTGGGATCGGTTGAGGGTAGAAGGCTGAAGGCGGTCAAGGCCAGCCCATTTCGACCGTTGTTGTCGAAAATGTTTTGGCTGATCCTCGTGCTCTTGGGACCCGCCTGCAAGCCGTCGAACGCGTTGTTGCTGAACGTGTTGCCCGTGATCGGTCCGTCTCCCCAGGCCCTGCTGCCCAGGTTCACGCCCGTCCCGTTGCGGTCGATCAGGTTTCCGCTGAACAGCGGGGCCCGCGCGCCTGGCGTGCTCTTGTCCACGTTGCGATTCCCATCGACGAAGAAACCCGTCCCCGCCATGCCGTTGACGACGTTGTTGTCCGTGAACCAGAATCCATCGAAGTTGTCGCTGTCCAGATGGAAGAGACCGCCGCCACCGACCTTTAGCGTGCCGTCGATCTCATTCTGATTGACCGTGATGTTGATCCCGTTGTTATTGAGAAACACACCGCTCCCGGCGGTGAATCCTCGGATGCGATTATTGAGAATTTGCAGCGAATCAATGGAACCGCTCGTCGATTCGATGGCCCCGCTGTGTCCACCGCCACCCGGGAAGGCACCACCAAGGAAGGTGAACCCGTCGATGATCGAGCCCCGCGCGCTCGAGCCCAGCGGGCCGGCCTGAAGGTCCAGTGTCGGAGTCGCTGGGAAGAACGGTATGACGACCGATTCGCTGTCGGCACGCCCGCGCGCGTCTTCCCCCACTTGCGCGCCGAGCAAGGTCAGGCGCTTGTTGAGTGTATCGTTCTCGGTGTACATCCCGACGCAGACTTGGATAACCTGGCCCGACGCGGCCGCCGCCAATGCGGCCTTGATAGTCGCATAACCAGGATCGGCGCAACTCGTGCCTGGCGGAGCATAGCCGTTGAGCGGTGTTGGATCATCATCATTCACCCAATGGTTCGGCGGTGCATAGGTCGCAGCGCTAATGGGTGGGACGGCCTTGGGCGCCGTCGGCGTGTCCATCCGCTCGCAGGCAGCTCCCAGGTACGCGATCGCAGGGAAGATCAGGACCGCAACGATCCTTCGGAGTGTTTGCATCGGTCTCCTCCAGGAAGCACCCAGACGCTACGGCTCGCTCCGCCTCGACAGCGACAGTACTCTGAACCCAAGCAAGGCACGTGCCCCTGCTCGCGCCTCATGTACCTCGGGGGCGCGGCTCAACACGAGGGGAGAGCGAGGTGTTCGGAAAACCGACTAAGTGGCAGTGCTGGCGAGAGAAACCGCCGCTCGCGCGTCATCACGGTGAAGGACGGCGCGCGCGGACGAGCGACGAGATCCGCGCCGAGAGTCTGGTGCGGTGGCAAGAACTATGGTGCGAACACCATGGCGCCGCCGCCAGGGAGCCAGCGGGCGAGTCGCGACGGTTAGGACTGCCGGAACTGTTCCGCGGAAATGCCGAACTGCTTGATCTTCAAGTGCAGGGTCTTGTAGTCCACGCGGAGGAGCCGCGCCGCTTCGCTCTTATTCCCCCGTGTGGCGCGCAGGGCCAGCCGGATCGCCTGCCGCTCCGCTTCTGCAGCCGCCCGGCCCGCGATCTCCCGCAGGGAGAAGCGCACCTCTTCTCGCGGCCGCTCGCTCGATCTCGCCATTGCGCGGATCAAGCGGCGCAATTCGCGGACCACTGCGGGCGACTGACGAGCGTCAGGACTGCCGGAACTGCCGTGCGGAGATGCCGTACTGCTTCATCTTGAGGTGCAGCGTCTTGTAGTCCACTCGGAGCAGTCGAGCCGCCTCGCTCTTGTTCCCGCGCGTGGCTTGCAGGGCCGAACGGATCGCCCGTCCCTCGGCGTCCACCGTCGCCGCCTGGGCGAGCTCCTTGAGCGACGAGCCGGCCGGCGCTGGCTCTTGCGCGCGGTCAGTCGCCAGTGGGGGATCGATCGGGAGGACGGCGAGCTGCTCGGGCTCGATGACGTCCGACGCGAGGAGGCTGGCCCGCCGAATGACGTTGCGGAGCTCCCGCACGTTCCCGGGCCAGTCGTAGCGCAGCAGGACCTGAGCCGCCGCTTCTGAGATTCTGCAGCAGGGGCGGTCAAGCTCCGTGCTGGCTTCCGCGAGAAAATCATTGGCCAATTGCAGGATGTTGTCTCGTTCCCGCAGCGGCGGCAGCGTGATCACGAACTCGTTGAGTCGGTAGTAGACGTCCGCGCGGAACCGGCCCAGCCGCACCTCCCGCTCGAGGGGGACGTTCGACGCGGCCGTGATCCGCACGGCAACCGGGACGGCCCGCTTGCTGCCGAGCGGCTGCACCTGTCGTTGCTGCAACGCGCGCAACAGCTTCGCCTGCGTGGGGAGAGGAAGATTGACGATCTCATCGAGGAACAGCGTTCCGCCGCCGGCAAGCTGAAATTGCCCCTCCTTGCGCTCATGGGCCCCTGTGAACGCGCCCTTCTCGTAGCCGAACAGCTCCGACTCGATCAGGGTGTCCGGGATGGCGCCACAGTCGACCGCGACAAATGGCTTGTCGCGCCGGGGGCTCAGCTGATGGATTGCCCGAGCCACGAGCTCCTTGCCGGTGCCGGTCTCACCCTGGACGAGGACCGTGAGCGGGGAGTCGGCCACTCGCTTGATCTGCTGGACGACCTGCTCCATTTGCCCGCTCGAGCCCTGCAGCAAGCTCAAGGGGCTCTCGCTGACCTTGGTTGTCTGCCGCCGTTCGCGCGTGCGCTGCTCGACGATCGACTCCAGCTCGCTGAGGTGGCGCTCCAGCGCGAGCTGCCGTTCCTTCACCCGGCGATTCCCGTCGCGCGTCTCCATCGCCCGGTGCAGCGCGGCGATGAAGTAATCCCGGTCGATCGGTTTCTGGATGAAGTCGCAGGCCCCGCCGCGGAGCGCGCCCACGACCAGCTCGGTCTCACCGTGCCCGGTGATTATCAGGGTGGGCGTCTCGGGCCGGCGCGCCCGGATCTGCGCCAACAGCTCCAGGCCGTCCATCCCCGGCATCTTGATGTCGGTGACGATCGCATCGTAGTCCCGGGCGGCGATCCGGTCGAGCGCCCCCGCCGCGCAGTCAGCCGTCTCCACGGTCACCCCGACCATCAGCGCCCGCAGGGCCTGGGGCAGCGCCTGGAGCAGCGCCAGGTCGTCATCCACGATGAGCACGCCGCCCTGGCTCATTATTCCGCCCTCCCGGGCAGCGTGCGCGGCTCGCGCTCCAGCTTCTGCACGATCCGCTCCAGTTCCTCGGCGCAGCACTCCAGCGCCAGCCGCCGGTCCTTCACCCTGCGATTCAGCACATGCGCTCGAATCGCGCGGTATAACGCCGCCACGAAGTAATCCCGGTCGATGGGCTTCTGGATGAAGTCGCAGGCCCCACCACGGAGAGCGTGAACCACCAGCTCGTTCTCGCCGTGCCCGGTGATGATCAGGGTGGGCGTGTCGGGCCGGCGCGTCCGGATCTCGGCCAAGAGCGCGAGACCGTCCATCCCCGGCATCTTGATGTCCGTGACGATCGCGTCGTAGTCCTGGGCGCCGATCCGCTCCAGCGCCGCCGCCGCGGAGTCGGCCGTCTCCACCGTCACCCCGCCCATCCGCAGCCGTAGAGCCTGGGGCAGCGCCTGCAGCAAGGCCGGGTCGTCGTCGACGATGAGGACGCTCAACGGCGGCATCATGGGGCGAGGGGCAGGTGAATGAGGAACGTGGCGCCTTCGCCGGGCGGGCTCACGACCGAGATCGTGCCGCCGTGCTCGTTGATGATCCCGTAGGTGATGGAGAGGCCCAGACCCGTGCCCTTGCCAACCTCTTTCGTGGTGAAGAACGGATCGAAGATCCGCCGCTCCAGCCCGGGCGGAATCCCGTGCCCGCTATCGGCCAAGGTGACCTCCACAGCCCCGCAGCCGGCCGCAGCCGAAATCCGAATCTCTTTGCGTGGAGACTCGGCCACCGCGTCACGCGCGTTGGTCAACAGGTTGATGAACACCTGCTCCAGCTGAATCGCATTCCCCACGACCACCGGCTCCTCCGGACCCAGATCGACCGTGACCTCGATCTGGCGCAGCCGGAGCTGCTCCCGCATAAGAGAGAGCGCCCGCCCGATCACCTCTCGCAGGGAGATCGGCTCGCGGCTGACGGGGGCCGCCCGCCCGAAGGTGCGCAGGTGCGAGATGATCTCCGTGGCCTTGCTGACCTGCTGCATGGCGTGGCGCAGCTCGCCGACGATCTGCCCCTTCTCCGTCACCGCGAGCTCGATCAAGTCGACGGCATTGCCCACGAACAACCCGATGTTGTTGAGAGGATTGTTGAGCTCATGGGCCACGCCGGTGGTGAGCTCGCCGAGCGTGGCGAGCTTTCCCGCCTGCACGAGCTGCTCCTGTTTGTCGCGCAGCTCCTGTTCGCGCCGCTGCATCTCGCCCGTCGTCTCCCGCAGGTCCCCCATGATGTGGATCATGGCCTTGCGGCTGGCCTCGAGACGCAACTTGTCCTTGTGCGAGTCCTGCAGGATGTGCAGCACGGCCCGCCGCGAGTTGTCGAGCCGCTCCGTCTGCCGGGCCAGTCGTCGGCGGTCCTGCTCGTAGTCGGCCAGGATGTGCAGCATGGCCTTCCGCTGGTTGGCGAGGCGCTTGTTGGACTCGTTCAGGTCGCCCATGATGTGGAGCATCGCGCGGCGCTGCTCATCGCGCTTGCGCAGACGGCGTTCCAGCGTCGCGATTTGCGCGCGGAGTCGGCTCTCCGCCCCCGGGGCCGCGCTGGGATCCACCATCACGCTGCCCGGCATCGCCATCAGGCAGTCCCGGGCCTCGGCCCGGCGACGTGTTTCTGCACGCTCTCCAGCTCCTTCTCGAGGGCGATCATCTTCAGCTCGCGGCCGACGACCACTTCCTCGAACTTCTCGAGATCCAAGATCTTCTCCTGCAGCTCGCTCTTGGACTTCTCCAGGTCGCGAACCACCTGCTCGTACTCCCGCATGTCGCGCAAAATCCCGATGGCGCCGATCACCTTACCGTCCGGGTCGCGCAGGGCGGAGGCGTTCAGCGTCGTGGGGATCACCTCGCCGCTCGCGCTCCGGGGGTTGAGCCGGGCGTTGCGGGTGACGCCCCGCTCCACGACCTCGCGCAGCGCCGCCGTGAACTCGCGTGTCTCCTCGGGGCTGATGAAGCGCGACAGCGACTGCTCGAGGAGTTCGTCTTGGCGGAACCCGAGCAGCTGGGAAACCGCGTCGTTGGCCTGCAGGATCTTGCCTTCGAGGTCGGAGACAAACACGGGATCGGGCGCGTTCTTGATCAAGCTCTCGGCGTAGGCGCGGGCCTTGTCCAGCTCCCGCATGTCGCGCAGAATTCCGATGCCGCCGATCACCTTGCCGTCCGGGTCGCGCAGGGCGGAGGCGTTGAGCGTCGTGGGGATCACCTCGCCACTCGCGCTCCGAGGGTTGAGCCGGGCGTTGCGCGTGACGCCGCGCTCCACGACCTCTCGGAGGGCCGCAAGGAACTCGCGGGTTTCCTCGGGCGTGATGATGCGCGAGAGGGACTGCTCGATCAGCTCGTCGGGACGGAAGCCGAGCAGGGCGAACACGGCATCGTTGGCCTGCAGGATCTTCCCCTCGAGGTCGGAGACAAACACGGGATCGGGCGCATTCTTGATCAAGCTCTCGGCGTAGGCCCGGGCCTTATCCAGCTCCCGCATGTCGCGCAGGATGCCGATCACGCCGATCGCCCGCCCGTCCGGGTCGCGCAGGGCGGAGGCGTTCAAGCTCGTGGGGATGACCTCGCCGCTCGCGCTCCGGGGGTTCAGCACCACGTTCCGCATGACGCCGCGTTCCACCACTTCGCGCAGCGCCGCCGTGAATTCGCGAGTCTCCTCGGGGGTGATGAAGCGCGACAGCGACTGCTCGAGCACCTCGTCCTGGCGGAACCCCAGCAGTTGGGAAACCGCGTCATTCGCCTGCAGGATCTTGCCTTCGAGGTCGGACACGAACACCGGGTCCGGAGCGTTCGCGATGATGATGTCGGCCTCCAGCGAGCCGCGCGATTTCACGGCCCTCCCCGCGCTGTCGACCATCCCCCGTTGCGTACGGAGTTCTGCTCGTTGAGTCATTTCGCCCCCTAGGACTGAACGCTGGCGAGAGTGTGTGGCGTGCACGCGACACAGTCAAGGGCGCCAACTTACGTATCGCACTTCATTGCCACTTGACCAAGGGGTAATCATCTCCCATGCACCCCGTGAGGCTTGTCCTCACAAGGGCGTGACCGCCAATAATCCCGACGGTGTGTCGGAGCGGAACCCGCGCGGCACGGTCTTCTTCAGCACGCCCAAGGGTCGTTACAAGGTGTTCATCACGTTCGACGGCCGCACCTGCACGGGCGCGCCACGCCTGCCGCTCTAGGTTACTTGTAGAGCATCCCGTACGCCGCCAAGGCGCGGGCCACACCCTTATCCACCTCTCCGGCGATGTAGGTGGGCAGCGACCCTACCTTGGGGCGCACGGCCAACGCTCCACCCGGCGCGGTCCCGGCGCGCAGTCCGGCGTAAGTTCCGGTCAACCCGGCGCGTAGCGCCTCGAGCATCCAGGGCTTCGTCTCCACCGTAGCCTTGGTGACCTCGACCCGACGGACGGTGCCCGCGGCATCGAACCCCACCGCCACCTCCAGGGGGCCGTGCGGAGTATCCACGCGGACGAAGACAAACGCTCCGACGGGGGAGCCGCCGCGCTTCGCCGCGTAGAACGTGAGCACCCCGTCCTCCGGGCTCCAATCCACCGCCGCGTGCAGCCGATGAGCATCGGCCTCGCTCAGATGGAACTCGCGGGCAAAAAAGGCGTCGGCGCCGGGCGCGAGGCGGGCGACGGCCTCGGGGCGGTTGACGAGGATCACCGTGGGCGTGATGTGCAACGCCGCCGCGACAAGGGCGGTGCGGGCGAGCCAGATCATGACACAGCTCCTTTCCTGTAGAACCACATCTGCCGTACCGCGACCGCCGCCACGATGAGGTAGCCGAGCCCCATGGCCCAGCCGCCCAGCACCGTCACAAACGCGAAATCGCGCGAGACCAGCTTCGTCAGCCACATCCCCGCGAAGTCGAGCCAGGGCGCCGCGAACAGCAGTGCGATCAGTCCGAGATGCCAACCTTTGGGAAGCGCGAGGCCGAGGACCACGAGCGAGAGGACGGCGGCGATCACTCCGTACATCGGGACGTGCACGTGGGTGTCCTGGATCAACAGGTTCAGGTCCACCTCGTGCACGTCCGCCTGAGCGAACCCCGCCATCGTCATGGGGTGCTCGACGACGACCGTTGAGTCCGGCGGCATCGGCATCGCCATCCCCGGCCCGGCGTACGTCTGCGCCACCCCCGCCGGCGTGAAGCCAGCGTAGAGCGCCACCATCCATCCGCCGAACAGATAGGCCACCCCGAAGGTCGCGAGCAGGCAGGTCACCAGCCATTTCACCCGCGTGTCGGCGTGCCGTAGCTCGTAGCCCATCGTCGCCTCCACCTCAGAAGACGTAGACCAGCTCCACCACCGCGCTCACGTTGGATCGCCGTAGGCCACCGCCTGCATCCTCGAAGAACGGCTGCGTGGATCCGTCGAACCGGATCGCGGGCCGGATGGCGAACGCCGGCAGGCGGAAGCTGGTGTTCTCGATGCTCGAGAAGACTCCTTCCTGCGCTTCCCGATAGAAGTACCAGGGCGACACGGTCAGCGAGCGGAGCGTCTGCGCCGTTCCCGTCACGGCGCCGTCCGGATCGTCCAAGACCTCCCCACGCACCGTCAGCCCCACTGTCCGACCGAAGCGCCAGAAGACGGTGGCCAGCGCCCCGGTCCACTTCAGGCCGGTGCCGGCGGCGCGTTGGCTGCCGTGGTTTGCCTCGAGCCCGACGATCAGTCGCGCGACCGGTTGCAACGTGGCGTCGGCGGTGAGCAGCATCCGCTGGCCCGCGTTCGTGCCGTCCGCTTCCGGCCCGTACAGCGCGTTCACGGCCAGCGCGGCCCCTTCCGTGGGAAACAACTGCAGCCGGGCGCCCGCGGTCTTGCCGCTGTTGTTGTCGAGCTCCTGATCCCACCCGTTGGCGGCGAAGACGCCCAGGGTGGCACGGGGGCTCATCGCATAGCGGACCATCGCGCCGGTCAGCTTTGCCGGCCGGGCGATCTCGAAGTTGAACGACTCGGTGGGGATGAGATTCAAGGGCTCGTCGTCGCGCTCGAACCCGATCGGTGCGTCGAACCGCCCGAACGCGACGTTGACGGCGCTGGCGCCGGGGGGCGTCCAGTTGACGATCAGATTGTCGATCTCGACGTGCGTGTGGGGCGGTGTCGTGTCGTGCTGCGCGACGTGAGTCGTGAGCTGCCCGAAGAAGTAGACATTGTCGGACCAGGGCCGGAACACGCTCAGCGCGAATTTCGTCGCGCCGGCCGTGTTGCGGCCCAAGTTGCGATCGTACTGAGCGAGCCCGACGGCGAACCCACTGATGGTAGCCGCCTTCTGCTCTTCGAATGTCACCTGGCGCTCCTGCGCGGCGGCGTTGGCCGCCAACACGCAGGACAGCGCGCACATAAGCGCACTGCGCATGGACTCCTCCGAACGGTTGTGAGGGAACTGCGACGGCTAGGCCGCCCGCGTCAGGCGAGCGGGTTCGGAGGAGGCGGAATCGGGGTCGGGTTGAAACCGGGGAAAGGGGAAGGGGGAAGAGGGAAGGGTACTTGCTGCACGAGGGCAACGATCAAGTCTGGGACGGCGGCGGGCGTCGGCAGTTCGGGTGAGACCAGCACATCGTTGCCACCGGTCATCTCGTCGCAGAAACAGGGGCTACCGGGGGGCAGTTGCGGTGCGTGACCGCCATGCGTCGCGTGCGCCGCCTGATGATGCCAGCACGCCGCGATCGCCCGGAGCGTGACGCCGCCCGGCCCGGCGGCGAGCCAGACGGCCGCCGCGACCAACAGCGTGGGTACCAACGACCGACGTCGCATCGAGCCTGAGTTTACGCCTTCACCGCCGACTGGCGCAACCCACCTGCGGCGCGCATAGTCTTGGGCATGCGCTACCGCCTCCTTGTCGTCGCTGCTGCCGCCGGCCTAGTCGCCTGTGGCGACGCCGTGCGCGTGGTGAAGCAGACCCTGGCCATCCAGGAGTCGTTCTTCCGCCAGATCGACCAGCGCAGTCCCACGCCCGAGATCCGCAACACGCTGCGGGCGCTGGCACGCGGTTCCGGGGACAGCGTCCAGTCGCTCGTCGCCAACGGGCTCCTGCGGTTGGACGACTCCACGCTGATCCGGCGCATGGAGCTCATGGCGGCGATGATGGAGGCGTCCGATACCGTGATCTGCGCCGCCATCGTGCGTGGCAATGCCGGCAGCAGCCAGATGACGCTCGCGATGACCCAGCTGCAAGGGCCGGACCTCGAGGACTGGATCGGGCTGCTCGTCGAAGCCCAGGTTGCCCAACTCGAGCAGCGGAAAGCCCACGAGGTGACCTCCGCGGCGCTCACTCGCAGCGTCGAGGCGGCCGTCGCGTCGCTCCCCGATTCGGAGCAGAATCGTATGGGCGACGTGCTCAGCGGCCTCGAGGCTGCATCGGACGGCGACGCCTGCTGGGCCGGACGCGGCCTGTTTCGGCAGGGTGCCGCGCTGCCGGAGCCACACCGCAGTACGTTCGCGCGGGGGCTGGTGCAGCCCTGACTACCGCCGCTCCTGCACGCATCGATTTCCGAGACGGCCGCTGGGTCGTGCCGGACCATCCCACCATCCCGTTCATCGAAGGTGATGGCACCGGACCGGACATCTGGCGCGCCGCGGTGCGCGTGTTCGACGCCGCGGTGGCCGCCACGTCGGGCGACAAGCGCCGCGTGGCGTGGCGCGAGGTGCTCGCCGGCGAGAAGGCGTTCAGGCAGGTGGGGAGCTGGCTCCCCGACGAGACCCTCGCCGTCATCCGCGAGCACCGCGTGGCCATCAAGGGCCCGCTCACCACGCCGGTCGGCGCTGGGATCCGATCGCTCAACGTCGCGCTGCGCCAGCTGCTCGACCTCTACGCCTGTATCCGCCCGGTTCGCTGGTTCCGCGGCGTCCCCGCCCCCGTGAGGGAGCCTCACAAGCTCGACGTCATGATCTTCCGCGAGAACGTCGAAGACGTGTACGCGGGGATCGAGTATCAGGCGGGGAGCGACCAAGCGAACCGGGTGCGCGAGTTCCTGACCAAGGAAATGGGCGCCCAGATCCGCGAGCAGAGCGCGATCGGCATCAAGCCGATGTCGAAGTTTGGCTCCCAGCGCCTGGTGGTGAAGGCGATCCAGTACGCGCTCGACGCGGGACGCCCCTCGGTCACGTTGGTGCATAAGGGCAACATCATGAAGTTCACCGAGGGTGGGTTCCGCGATTGGGGATATGAGATCGCGAAGGAGCGCTTCGGAGACCGGACGATCACCGAAAAAGAGGCGGGGAGCGGGGAGCGGGGAGCGGGCAGGGTGGTGGTCCGGGACCGGATCGCCGATTCGATGTTCCAGCAACTATTGCTGCGTCCCGACGAGTACTCCGTCCTCGCCACGCCGAACCTGAACGGCGACTACCTCTCGGACGCCTGCGCCGCGCAGGTGGGCGGGCTCGGGATCGCGCCGGGGGGCAACGTGGGGGACGGATTCGCGGTCTTCGAGGCGACGCACGGGACCGCCCCGAAGTACGCCGGCCTGGACAAGGTGAATCCCGGCGGGGTCATCCTCTCGGGCGCGATGCTGTTCGAGGAAATCGGGTGGAAGGATGTGGCCGCGGCCATCGTGCGCGGGTTCGAAGGCGCGATCGCCGATGGGCGCGTAACTTACGACCTCGCGCGCCAACGCCCGGGCGCGACGGAGGTCTCGACCTCCGCGTTTGCCGACGGCATCATCGAGCGCCTCGCATGAAGAGCGCAGTCGCCGCCAAAGCCATCGCCCAGTTCGAGACCCCGCTGCTCGCCGTGGCGGTCCCGGAGGGCACGAGCTTGCCCGCCTCGCTCGCCGACCTGGACCGCGCGGCGGGTGGCGTGCTGAGCCGCGCCCTGGACGCGGGCGACTACAAGGGCAAGCGCGACGAAACGCTGCTGGTCTATGCGGGAAGTGGAGCCAAAGCGCAGCGGATCCTGCTCGTGGGGTTGGGCAAACCCGGTGAGGTCACGCGCAATGCGTTGCGGCGCGCGGCCGCCGTCGCCGGGAAACGGGCGCGCAAGCTCGGCACGAAGACCCTGGCCTTCGCCGTCGCCACGGAGGGACGCGGGGGCGTGGGGGCGAGCGAGCTGGGGCAGGTCGCGGTCGAGGGCGTGGCGCAAGGCGGCTGGCAATTCACCGAGCTCAAGCAGCCCGGTGAAGATACCAAGCCGGAGGTCGAGGCCATGACCGTCCTGGTGGACCCGGCCGAGGCGACGGACGCCGAGGCGGGTCGTCAGGTGGGCGACGCGATCGCGGCGGGCCACCGGTTCACCCGCACCTTGCAGATGCAGCCCGGCAACCTGTGCACGCCGACCTACCTCGCGGAGCAGGCGGGCAAGCTCGCGAAGGCCTATGGCTTCACGCTCGCCGTCCTCGATCGCGCCCAGTTAAAGAAGGAAGGGATGGGGGCGCTGCTCGCCGTCGCGCAGGGCAGCGCCGAGGAGCCGCGCTTCATTGCATTGCAGCACGAGGGCTCGGACGCGGCGCCCGTCGCACTGATCGGAAAGGGTGTGACGTTCGATTCCGGCGGCATCTCGATCAAGCCGGCGCTGAGCATGGAGGACATGAAGTTCGACATGTCGGGCGCCGCGGCGGTCCTCGGCACCTTCGAAGTGCTGGGGCGCTTGAAGCCCAGAATCAACGTGGTCGGGCTGATTCCGGCCACGGAGAACCTTCCTTCCGGCACGGCGGTAAAACCGGGAGACGTGGTGAAGAGCCATCTCGGCAAGACGATCGAGATCATCAACACCGACGCCGAGGGACGGCTGATCCTGTGCGACGCCTTGTCGTACGCGCGCCGCTTCAAGCCCGCCGCGGTGTTGGACGCGGCGACGCTCACCGGCGCCGTGGTGGTGGCGCTGGGACACCATGCCATCGGCATCATGGGGAACGACGAGGCGCTTCTCGCGGAAGTCCGCGACGCGGGCGAGCGCGCCGGGGAGCGCTGTTGGCCACTGCCGCTGTGGGACGAGTACCGCGAGCTGGTGAAATCGGAGATCGCCGACGTGAGGAACTCGGGCGGCCGGTCGGCGGGGACGATCGCGGGCGGGTGGTTCCTGCGCGAGTTCGTGGACGGATTCCCCTGGGTGCACCTCGACATCGCGGGCACGGCGTACACCGAAGGCGAAGGGTCCACGCAGCCGAAGGGCCCGACGGCGGTGGGCGTGCGTCTGTTCACCGAGTTCCTCCTCAAGCGCGCGGGCGCTTGATCCGGGCGACTCTGGTCGCCGCGGCCCTCTCCGGCGCCGCGGCGGCGAGCGCCGCTGCCCAGGCCGACACCCTCCCCCGAGACACCACGGCCACCCGAGACACCACGGCGCGCGATACCGTCCACCTCCTGCTCCCGCCGTTCCCGGCTGCGATCGCCGCCGGCCCGCTGCCCGCGGGATCGCGCTACACGTTCACGGCCGACTCGCTCCTCTTCACCGGCGCGCGCTCACTCAGCGACCTGCTGGCGCACATCCCGGGCGTCTACGTGGCGCGCGGCGGCTGGTTCGGGCAGGCGGAGCCGGTGCTGTACGGCGGCCGCGGGCCGGCTGCCCTCGAGGTCTACTGGGACGGCGTCCCCTACCTGCCGATCGGGCGCGATTCCGTCTATCTCGATCCCGCGCGCATCCCGCTCGCGCCCCTCGAGCGGGTGGACGTCATCGTGCTTCCGGCGGCGTTGCAGGTGTATCTCGTCACCGCGCGGGCGCGCTCCACGGTCCCCGTCACCCAGATCGGGATCACGACGGGCCGCCAGGACATCGCGGGCTACCGTGGCGGGTACGCCACCCGCAGCCGCTCGGGCCTCGGCCTGTCGCTCCTGGCCGATGTCAACAGCATCGGTGCGAGCCCCGGCACCACGACGGAATTCAGCAGCACCGATGTGTGGCTGCAGGCCGAGTACATCCCGCCGGGCGGGCGGCTCGGGGCCTCCGTCCAGCTCCTGAGCAGTACCTGGCACCGCCGGGCGTCGAGCGACGGCCGCGTGGACGATTGGCGCCAGGAGCGGCGCGACCAGGTCGTGCGTGTGTTCTACGGCGCGCGCAGTGACGGGCTCGGGTCGCGCCTGCTGGGGACGGTCGCGAGCAGCGTCGCCAAAAAGGACACCACGACTCCAGACCGATGGTTCTTCGAGGGCAGTCTGGAAGCGAGCCACACGTGGCGGCGTGCGAGTGCGGCCGTCGCGGCGCGCATCGGACAAGGCGTCCCCGGCGCGCTCGAGGCTCGGGCCGGCGTGATCCCCGTGCCCGGCCTGACACTCGCCGCGCAGGCGCGGCACGCGACCTACGTGGGCAGCCGGTCGGCAGATCGCGCCCACGCTACAGCGGGTCTGGCGCTCCCACTCGGCGTCTCGGCCCGCGCCGAGCTCGCGTGGAGCCGCGGCGTCCAGGCACCGCTCATCAGTACCGACACCGTGCGCCAGGAGGCGACCGACGTGGCCGCCTGGGTCCGGTGGGAGCATCCGCGCGTGCTGATCGAAGTGGGCCGGGGGCGACGCGATCCCTTTGTGCCGCTCGGCTTCGCCGCAAGCATCAAGACCGTCGATTCGCTCGGGCCGACGCCGCGCACCGAGTTCGTCGCGGCCCACGCCAGTCTGCGCCCCCTCGCGGGCGTCGAGCTGTCCGGTTGGTACTTCGACCCCGTCGTCGGGGGGGGAGACTTCGAGCCCCCGCACCACGCGCGGATCTCGGCGACGTTCTACTCGAAATTCTGGCGCGTATTCCGCAGCGGGATCTTCGCGCTGCGGGGCGAGGTGGCGGTGGAATCGTGGACCCGGTGGGGACTCGGGGGGAAGGACAGCGCCGGCGTCGTCCAACGGCGGATGGGTGGCGCGACCTTCGTCGAGACGAACGTCGAGATGCAGCTCGTGGGGGCGACGCTCTTCTGGATCATCCGCAACAACAACGGCATGCGCGGCAGCTACGTCGAAGGTCTGGGCTATCCCAAACGCGTCCAGATGTACGGCGCGCGCTGGTTCTTCACGAACTAGGTCGTCCATTGACCTAAGTTCTTCGCCCGGCTACGTTTAACGTTTGTGCCACGAAGCATGACGGGCTTCGGCTCTGCCGATGATAGCGTCCTCGGCGGACGGCTGCGGGTGGACATCCGCACCGTCAACCATCGCTATTTCAACCCGCAGTTCAAGCTGCCGGCAGAGCTGGCCGGCATCGAAGGCGAGCTGCGCGACCGGCTGCGCCAGCTACTGGAGCGGGGCCACGTGGCGGTGACCGCCCGGTGGCTCGAGCCGCCCGCGCACGACGCCGGGCTGACCGTGGATCTCGCGCGGGCGCGGCAGGTGCTCGCCGCGGCGAAAGAGCTGAAGCAGAGGCTCAAGCTCAAGGGCACCGTCGACCTGGCATTCGTGGCGCGCCAGCCCGAGGTGATGTCGCTGGCCAACGGGGGAGCGGCGTCGGCGACCTGGGGCGACGTGCAGCCGATCGTCGAGCGGGCCGCCCGCGACGTGGTGGCGATGCGCGAGCGGGAAGGGCGGGCGTTGACCGTGGAGCTGGCGGCGCGGCTCGACGCGCTCGAGGCGGGCGCGGCCACGATCGAGCGGCGCGCTCCGGAACGCCTCAAGGCCGAGCACGCGCGCCTCAAGCAGGCGGTGGCTGAACTGACCGGGGGCGTGCAGCTGGACGAGCAGCGCGCCGCGCTCGAGATCGCGCTGCTCGCCGACCGGGTGGACATCACCGAGGAGCTGGTACGGTTCCGGACCCACGTGGCGGCGTGCCGGCAGGCGCTTGCGGCGGACGCCGCGGTGGGGAAGCAGCTCGGGTTTCTGGCGCAGGAGCTGCTGCGCGAGGTGAACACGATGGGCTCCAAAGCGAACGACGCGGCGATCACCCAGGCGGTGATCGCGATGAAGGGGGAGCTGGAGAAGTTCCGTGAGCAGCTGGAGAACCTGGAGTGAGGGCAGGGCCATTCGTCATCGTCCTGTCCGCGCCGTCGGGGGCGGGGAAAACGACTCTCGCACTGGCGTTGGTCAAGGCACGGGATGACGTGGGGTTTTCGGTGTCGGCGACGACCCGCGCGCCGCGACGGGGCGAGCGGAACGGCCAGGCCTATTACTTCATCAGCCGGCAGGAGTTCGCGCGGCGCCGGAGGAGCGGCGAATTCGTGGAGTGTGCCGAGTACGCCGGGGAGTGGTACGGCACGCTGAAGCGGGAAGTAGAGCGGGTCCATCGGCGCAAGCGGCACGTCTTGCTCGATATCGAGATCGAGGGAGCGAGACAAGTCCGCCGGGCCTACGACGCGTCACGGGTGATCAGTATCTTCGTCCTGCCGCCCAGGCCGAGCGTGCTGGTGGATCGCCTGCGGCGGCGCAAGAGCGAGTCCCGCGAGTCGTTGGCGCAGCGGTTGCAGCGGGCGATCGAGGAGCTGCGAGAGGCGGAGTCGTTCGACTACATCGTCGTCAATGACGAGCTGCGCACGGCGGTTCGGCAGCTGAGCAACATCATCGATGCCGAGGAGCTGCGGACGAGCCGGCACCTGGACCTCGGGGCGCAGCTGGACCGGCTGTCGAGATTCTTGAAGCGGCGAGTGAAGTCCCTTCGGACCACTTTTAGAAAGCAAAGGGCAGCTAAATGAGAATCGTGACCCCGGCGGAAGTGGCCGGCCAGACACAGAACAAGTACCTGGGTGTACTCGTGGCCGCGAAGTTCGCGCGCTACGTGAACGACTTTCCGCGCGACCGGTCGGTGGACTGGGAGCAGAAGCTGACCACGCGGGCGTTCGAGGAGCTGGTCCGCGGCAATCTCAAGTACCGGCTGGTCCGGCGGCGGCGCCAGGAGGGCTGATGCCGTTCGCCGGCCGTCACGTCGTCCTCGGCGTGTCGGGCGGAATCGCCTGCTACAAGAGTTGCGCCCTGGCGCGGCGGCTGACCGAAGCCGGCGCCACGGTGGACGTCGTGCTCACGGCGTCCGCCGCCGAGTTCGTGCGGCCCGTGACGTTCGCGGCGCTCACGGGCCGTCCCGTCCTGACGTCGCTGTGGGACCGAGACCGGTCGCTCGCCCACATCGCGCTCGCCAAGGAGCCCGAGCTCGTCATCGTCGCCCCGGCGACGGCCCACCTCGTGGCCCGGGCCGCGATGGGCATGGCCGACGACCTGCTCACGACGCTGCTGCTCGTCCGCACCGGCCCGGTGCTGGTCGCCCCCGCGATGAATGACGCGATGTACGCGCACCCGGCGACGACCGCGAACCTGCGGATCCTCGCCAAGCGCGGCTGGCAGTTCGTGGGTCCCGAAGTCGGCGCCCTCGCCGAGGGGCCGAGCGAGCGGCCGGGGCGGATGAGCGAGCCGGAGACGATCCTCGCGGCCGCCGCGCGCGTCATCGGGCGCGAAGGCGGGAAGTGGGCGGGCAAACGCGTCGTGGTGACCGCGGGCCCGACGCGAGAGCACCTCGACCCCGTGCGCGTCTTGACCAACCCGTCGAGCGGCCGCATGGGGTACGCCCTCGCCGAAGCCGCATACGCGCGCGGCGCGGACGTCGTGCTGGTGACGGGGCCGACGGAGCTGGCGCCTCCGGGCGGGGTGGTGACGCACCGCGTCGAGACGACGGAGCAAATGCAACGTGCCGTGCAGGCCCTGATGAAGGGCGCCGCGGCGCTGTTCATGGCCGCGGCCCCCGCCGACTACCGACCCAAGACCGCGGCCGCCTCGAAGCGCGCGCGGCAGGACGGCGCCCTGAGCCTCGAGCTCGAGGCCACGCCGGACATCCTCCGCTCGCTCAAGCGGCCCGCGGGGTGCGTCGTGATCGGGTTCGCGCTCGAGACGGGGAACGGCCTGGCGCGGGCGCGCGAAAAATTGCAAGATAAGGCGCTCGACTTCGTGGTCCTGAACGACGCGCTGGAGCCCGGCGCGGGGTTCGAGGTCATGACGAATCGCGTGACGGTCATCGGCAAGAGTGGCCGGCAGGTGGAGCTGCCGCTCCTGCCCAAGCGCGACGTGGCCGAACGAATCCTCGACGTGGTGCAAGAGGCCCTTTGAGCGACGGGCGGACTCTGGCGCGGGAATATCTGGAACAGCAGCGGCTTCTCGGCGGAGATGCGGTGATCCTGCCCGGGAGGCCGGGAAACGAGAAACGGGACACGGGAAACGTGGCGATGGCCAACGAGCCCACGTTTCCCGTTTCCCGTGTCCCGACGTCCGATCTCCCCCCTGCCGGGATCTCTTTCGATCCCCCCAGCGACGATCTCTTCGCGAGCGACCCCGTCCAGCAAGCGCACACGCTCGCCGACGTCGCGGCGCTGGTGGCCGAGTGCACGAAATGCAAGTTGTGCGAGAGCCGCACGCACACGGTCCCGGGAGAGGGACCCGGGGATGCCCGCCTGGTGGTGGTCGGCGAAGGTCCGGGCCGCACCGAAGACGCGACCGGCCGGCCGTTCGTGGGCAAGGCGGGGGAGCTGCTCACGAAGATCCTCGCCGCTATAGATTTCCCGCGCGAGCAGGTGTTCATCTGCAACGTCGTGAAGTGCCGGCCGCCGGACAATCGTCTGCCGCAGTACGACGAGATCGCTCAGTGCGTCCCGTACCTGTTCCGGCAGCTCGAGCTGCTGAAGCCGAAGGTGATCCTGGCGATGGGCGGGACGGCGGCGCAGACCCTGCTCAACACCAAGCAGTCCCTGGGCGCGTTGCGGAACCAGGTGCACCGGTTTCGCGGTATGCCCGTGATCGTCACGTATCATCCGGCCGCCCTGCTGCGGAACCCCAACTGGAAGCGACCGACCTGGGATGACGTCCGTATCGCCCGCCGTCTCCTCGACGGCTGAGCGCCCCGCCGAGTTCGCCGGCCGCCAAGCTCCGTGGAGCAACGAAGCGGAGCAGGCGGTGCTGGGC
Source organism: Gemmatimonadales bacterium (assembly GCA_036004985.1). GTDB lineage: Bacteria > Gemmatimonadota > Gemmatimonadetes > Gemmatimonadales > GWC2-71-9 > 20CM-2-65-7. Next base: position 6,753 of record DASYQX010000128.1, on the reverse strand, counting down.
GCGATGCTGCTCGACCAGGACGCGGCCCTCAAGGCCGCCGAGCTGCTCGACGACAGCACCTTCTATCGGGAAGCGCATCGCCTCCTGTTCCGCGCCATGCTCGGCCTGGCCGAACGGGGCGACGTCATCGATCCGGTCACCCTGCGCGACGAGCTGTCGCGCCGCGGCGACCTCGACCGCGCGGGGGGCATGGAGTACGTCGCCACCCTGATCGACGTGGTGCCCACCGCGGCGAACGTCGACTACCACGCGAAGATCGTGCGCGACAAGTCCGTCCTGCGCCGCCTGGTCGAAGCGGCCACCAGCATCATCCAGGACGTCTACGAGGGGCGGGGGACGGCGGGCGAAGCGCTCGACAACGCGGAGCACCGCGTCTTCCAGGTCGCCCAGTTCCGGCGCTCGGAAGAATTCACGCGGATCAAGGAACTGATCTGGCCCACGATGGAGCGCATCGAGCAGCTCCAGGCGGGCGCGGGGTCGGTCACCGGCGTGCCCAGCGGGTTCCTCGACCTGGACCGGCTCACCGCCGGCTTCCAGCGGGCCGATCTCGTGATCATCGCGGGGCGTCCGTCCATGGGCAAGACCGCGTGCGCCCTGAACATCGTGCAGCACGCCGCGATCGAGCACAGTGTGCCGGTCGCGATCTTCTCGCTGGAAATGTCGAAGGACGCACTGGTCCAGCGCCTGCTCTGCTCGGAAGGATTGGTGGACGCCCAGCGGCTGCGCCGGGGGCAGCTGCGCGACGACGATTACCCGAAGCTGGCCCGCGCCGCGGGGCTGCTGGGCACGGCCCCCATCTGGATCGACGACAGCGCGGCCCTCACCCCGCTCGCGATGCGATCCAAGGCGCGCCGCCTCAAGGCGGAGCACGACATCGCGCTGGTCGTGGTGGACTACCTCCAGCTGATGCAGGGGCCCGGCGACGCCGAGAACCGGCAACAGGAAATCTCGTACATCTCCCGTTCGCTCAAGGCGCTGGCGAAGGAGCTGGACGTCCCGGTCGTCGCGATCTCGCAGCTGTCGAGGGCCCCGGAGCAGCGCGGCGGGGAGCACCGCCGCCCGCAGCTGTCCGACCTGCGCGAATCCGGCGCCATCGAGCAGGACGCCGACGTCGTGTGCTTCATCTATCGCCAGGAGTTTTACGATGGCCCCGTCGACCCGAAGACGAACGAGAGCATCGAGGGGCTGGCCGAAGTGATCGTGGGCAAGCAGCGCAACGGCCCGACGGGGACGGTGAAGCTCCACTTCAAGAAAGAATACACGCGGTTCGACAACTTCTCCCAGCGCGACGCCCCGTCGGAGCTGGCGGGTGTCTAAGGGCCGGTCCATCTTCCGCTGCACCGAGTGCGGCGCTGAGCAGCCCAAGTGGGGCGGGCGCTGCGAGAGCTGCAGCGCGTGGAATACGCTGGTGGAAGAGGCGGTCGGGCGGTCGGGCGGTCGGGCAGTCGGACCCGCACTCAGCCCGTCTGCCAGTCCGCCGGTCCGCCTGTCGGAGGTGGCGGGGGCTGCGGTGGAGCGGTGGAAGACCGGCCTCGCAGAGTTCGATTTCGTGTTGGGCGGCGGGATCGTCCCGGGCTCCGTGGTGCTGGTGGGCGGCGAGCCCGGGATCGGGAAGTCCACCCTGCTCATGCAGTGCGCCGCCCGGCTCGAGGCGCAGGGGCTGGCGACGCTGTACGTCTCCGGTGAGGAGTCGCCCGACCAGCTGCGCCTCCGCGCCAACCGGTTGCGCGAGGACGCGGGCGGCATCCACGTGCTCGGCGAGACCCGCCTCGAAGCGATCCTGCACCACGCCGCGACCCTCGGCACCCGCGTCGTGTTGCTGGACTCCATCCAGACGACCTACACCGAAGAGCTGGACGGCGCGCCGGGCAACGTGGGGCAGGTGCGCGAGTGCGCCGCCCGCCTGATGCGCTTCGCCAAGGAAGGCGGGCCGGCCGTGCTGCTCGTCGGGCACGTGACGAAGGGCGGGGGCATCGCCGGCCCCAAGACGCTCGAGCATATCGTGGACACCGTGCTGTACTTCGAGGGGGAGAGCACGCTGGACCACCGCATCCTGCGCGCGGTGAAGAATCGGTTCGGTTCGGTGGACGAGATCGGCGTCTTCCGCATGACGGGCGCCGGCCTCGAGCCCGTGGCCGACCCGGCGGCCGCCTTCCTCGCGGGGCGCAGCAGCGCGGTCTCGGGATCGGCCGTCACGGCGCTGATGGAGGGGACGCGCCCGATGTTGGTCGAGGTGCAGGCCCTCGCGACCAAGGCCGGGTTCGGGACGCCGCAGCGCGTGGCGACCGGGCTCGACCACCGCCGTCTCGCGCTGCTGCTCGCCGTCCTGGAGCGGCGCGGCGGAGGCGGGCTCCGGTTCGGCGAGCTGGACGTGTTCGTGAACGTCACCGGGGGAGTGCGCCTGGTCGAACCCTCGACCGACCTCGCCGTGCTCGCCGCGCTCGTCTCGAGTGTGTCGGATCGGCCCGTTCCCACCCACTCGCTGTTCCTGGGAGAGGTGGGCTTGGGGGGCGAGATCCGGCCCGTCGCCGGCGTCGAGCGCCGTCTGGTGGAGGCGTCGCGCCAGGGATTCCGCCGCGTCTTCCTCTCGGCGCGCTCTCGCGTCACCCAGGGTGCGAGCGGCGGCGGAGCGCTCGACCTGATCGGGCTGGAGAGCATCGGTGAGCTCGCCCGCCGCCTCGCCGCCTGACGTCGGGGTCGTCGTCGTAGCGGCGGGGGCCGGCGTCCGCGCCGGCCCCGGCGAGCCCAAACAGTTCCGCCCCATCCTCGGCGTCCCCATGCTGCTGCGCGCGCTGCGGCCCTTCACCTCACATCCGGCAGTCCTGCACGTGACCGTGGCCCTGCCGCCGGCCTACGTGGAGCGCCCGCCGGAGTGGCTCGGCAAGCTGCGCGGCGAGCGCCTCACGTTGGTGGCCGGCGGCGCGCAGCGCGCCGACTCCGTGCGCGCCGGCCTGAGCGCCCTGCCCGCCGAGACGGCGGTCGTGCTGGTGCACGACGCCGCGCGGCCGTTCGTCAGCCGCAGCACGATCGACGTCGTGATCGGGCGCGCGCGTGGCGGCGTGGGCGCCGTCGCCGCCGTCCCGGTGGGCGACACCCTGAAGGAGGTCGCGGACGGAACCCGCATCGCCCGCACGGTGGGCCGCGACCGGATCTGGCGGGCGCAGACGCCGCAGGGCTTTCCGCGCCCGATGCTGGACGCGGCATATGCGCAGCTGGGCGCGCGGGACGGAGTCCCCACCGACGATGCGGAGGTATGCGAGCGCGCCGGGTTTCCCGTCGAGGTCGTGACCGACTCGCCGCACAACCTCAAGGTCACGACTGCCGACGACTTCCGGCTCGCCGAGGCGCTGGCGCGTGAGCTGCGGTGAACCCCGTTCCGTTCCGTACCGATGCGGAGGCCGCCGCGGCCATCCCGCCCGTCGTGGCGCACCTCCAGCAGGGCGGGCTGCTCGCCTACCCCACCGAGACGGTGTACGGGCTCGGCTCGCGCGCGGTGCAGGCCGACGTGGCCGCGTTGGCGGCGTTGAAGGGGCGACCGGCGGGGAAGCCTTTCCTTCTTCTGATCAGCGACCGCGGGATGGCCGAAGCGCACGGCCTGGCGTTCAACGCCTCCGCCGACGCGCTGGCGCGGGCCTTCTGGCCCGGGCCGCTGACCCTCGTGCTCCCCGGTGGCTCGGGACGCCTCCCCGATTTGTTGCGGGGCCCCGAGGGGGGAATCGCGGTGCGCTGGACGTCCCATCAGGCCGTCGCGCGACTCGTGGCGGCGCTCGGGGAGCCGCTGACCTCCACGTCGGCGAACGTGCCGGGCAGCCAGCCCGCGCCGGGGGCCGGGGCGATCGTGCGCGATTTCGCGCCGGCGGTCGCCGCGGGACGCTTGCTGGTCCTCGACGGGGGCGTATTGGGGAACCGGCCGCCCTCCACCGTGGTTGACTGCACACAACGGCCGGCGCGCCTGGTGCGCGAAGGCGCCGTGACGACGGCGGAGCTGCGCCGCGCTGTGGGACATCTCGCCCCGTGATCCAACATGTCTTGCTCGTCTGCACCGGCAACATCTGCCGCAGCCCGCTGGGCGAGGCCCTGCTCGCGCGCGCGCTCCGGGAGCGCAACATCAACGGCGTCACGGTGACCTCCGCCGGCACCGGCGCGTGGGATGGCGCGCCGGCGTCCGAAGGGGCGTACCTGGTGGGCCTCGAGCGGGGCCTCGATCTCTCCGGGCACCGGGCCCGCCTGCTCACGCGCGAGCTGGTCGAGCAGGCCGACCTGATCCTCACGATGGCCCGTCACCACCGGGCGCGCGTGGACGAGTTGGGGGGTGAGGGGCGCGTGTTCGTCCTCGGGGAGTACGCGGGGCGGGAGGGGGACGAGGCCGAAGTGAGCGATCCGTTCGGTGGTGACCTGGACGTCTATCGCGACACCTGCGCGGAGCTTCAGGCCCTCGTGGCCGCCGTGGCGGAGCGGTTGGCCACAGAGGGGCAGCGTGGAGATCGGCGCTAGCACCCGGCTCCTCGCGGTCATCGGGGACCCGGTGGCCCACTCCCTTTCTCCCCTGATGCACAACGCCGCTTTCCGCGCCCTCGGGGTGGACGCGGTGTACGTGGCGCTGCGCACGCCGGCCGCGGCGGTGCCCACCGTGCTTCAGGCCCTGGCGGCGACCGGCGGGGCCGGCAACGTGACGGTGCCGCACAAGGCGGCGGCGGAACGCTGCGTCGCGCGGAAAACGGATACCTGCTTGCGGGCGGAGGCGTGCAATACGTTCTGGGCCGAGGACGGCGTGCTGGTGGGCGACAACACCGACGTGCCGGCGGTGCAGGCCGCGCTTGGCGAGTTGGGCGCGACGGCAGGCCGCTGGCTGGTGTTGGGGACGGGCGGGTCGGCGCGGGCGGTGGCGGTAGCGGCAGCAGCGGCCGGCGCGGCCCTCTGGGTGCGGTCGCGCCATCCGGAGCGGGCGCGGCAGTTCGCGGCGTGGGCCACCCGTCTTGGCACGCGGGCGGACGCCGCGCACGGGCCACTGGAGGTGGACGCCGTGATCAACGCGACGCCGCTCGGCCTCGCGGACAGCGACCCGCTGCCGCTCGATCCCAAGGATCTCCTGGGAGTGCGCGTGGGCTTGGATCTCGTGTACACCCGCGGCGAGACGCGCTGGGTGCGCGCCCTGCGGGCGCGCCGCGTGAACGCGTGCGACGGCCGCGAGGTCCTGGTACGGCAGGGCGCGGCCGCATTCGCCCGCTTCTTTCCCGGCCTCACCGCGCCGGTCGACGTGATGCGCGCGGCGGTCGCGCGCGCACTGCGTGCGTAACGCCGTCGAGCAGCTCCTCCTCCCGGCGGAGTGCCTCCTGTGTCACGGCCTGCTCGTGGAGCGCGACGCGGGCCGCCTCGTGTGCCCCGTTTGCCGCCACCGCTGGCGCCCCGTGCGGCCGCCGTGGTGCGAGCGCTGCGGCCAGCCCGAACCTCATTTCGGGCCGTGTCGGCTGTGCGCGGAGTGGCCGGCCGCGCTGCGCGCCGTGCGCTCGGCAGTCTGGCTGGCCGACGGTGCCCGCGCTGCGGTCCACGCCCTCAAGTACGGGGGACTGCCCCGCATCGCCGACGACCTGGCGGACGCGATGGCCCGCGTGGCCCTCCCGGCCGACGATCCGTCGGTGCTGGTCCCCATCCCACTCGCCCGCAAACGCCTGCGCGAGCGTGGTTACAATCAAAGCGACGCGCTGGCCGCGGCGCTGGGCCGTCGCCGGCAACTCCCCGTGGCGGCCGGCCTGCTCGCGCGCGTGCGCGAGACCGCCACGCAGACGGCGTTGACACCGGAGACCCGCCTGGCGAATGTGGCGGGGGCGTTTGCAACATCAAATGTCGAATGTCGAATATCGAATAATGAATTTCGAAATTCGACATTCGATATTGGACATTGGACCTTGATTCTGGTTGATGATGTTTTCACCACCGGCGCGACGCTCGCGGAGGCGGCGCGGGCATTGGAGCAGGCGGGGGCGCGGACGGTGTACGGCCTCACGTTTGGGCGGGCGGTCATTCCGGATTTCACTTAGGAGTTACGCGATGGCAGTGCGTGTCGGGATCAACGGGTTCGGTCGGATCGGGCGCAACGTGGTCCGGGCGGCGACGCTGGCCAAACAGGGAGACCTCGAGTTCGTGGCGGTGAACGACATCACCGACACCAAGACGCTGGCCCACCTGCTCAAGTACGACTCCGTTCACGGCCGCTTCCCGGGTACGGTGGAGGCGAAGGGCGACGCGCTCGTGGTGAACGGGCGCGAGATCAAGGTGTCCGCTATCAAGGAACCCGAGAAGCTCCCCTGGAAAGCGCTGGGCGTCGAGCTGGTGCTCGAGAGCACCGGGCGCTTCACCGACCGTGACACGGCGGCGAAGCACCTCACGGCCGGCGCGAGCAAGGTGGTGATCTCGGCGCCGGCCAAGGGCGAGGACATCACGATCGTGATGGGCGTGAATCACGCCAAGTACGACCCGGCCAAACACCACGTCATCTCGAATGCCTCGTGCACCACCAACTGCCTCGTCCCGGTCGTGAGGGTCGTGATGGACAATTGGGGGTTCAAGCACGGGTTCATGACCACCGTGCACAGCTACACCAACGACCAGCAGATCCTCGATCTCCCCCACAAGGACCTGCGGCGGGCGCGAGCGGCGGCGCTGAGTATCATCCCCACCACCACGGGCGCGGCGAAGGCCACCGGGCTCGTCCTGCCGGAAGTGAAGGGAAAGATCGACGGCGTCTCGCTCCGC
>DASYQX010000127.1:0-81826 GCA_036004985.1 Gemmatimonadales bacterium | reverse complement strand
CAGTGCCCGCGCCACGGTGGTCCCTACCCCCCACGTCCCACGCCCCACGGCTTTGGTCGCGTTGATGAGTTCGGCCGTCTGCGCCGGGATGTCGTACGCCTCCGGCGACATCGTGTGGGCCGCGAGGTCGTCCGTCTCCACCGGCTTGAACGTCGCGGGCCCGACGTGCAGATCGAGCAGCGCGATCGTGACACCCTTGGCGCGTAACCGGTCGAGCAGCTCCGGCGTGAAATGCAGCCCGGCCGTCGGCGCCGCCACGCTGCCGTCGTGCTCGGCGTACACGGTCTGGTAGCGCTCGCGGTCCGCGGGTGTCGGCGCGCGGCGGATGTACGGCGGCAGGGGGACTTCGCCGTATTTGGCGAGCGTGGCGCGCCCGTCGAGCGCCCCGACGAACCGGACGCGGCGCAGCCCGCCGCCCAGCATCTCGACGATCTCCGCCGCGCTATCGTCCCCGAACACCACACGCCGCCCGGGCTTGAGCTTCCCGCCCGGGTGGCCCATTGCGAGCCAGGTCCCGTCGGGCAGTGGGCGAACGAGGAGGAGTTCCGTGCGGCGGCCGCCCCCGCCCGTCCCGCTTCCCGCATCCCGCATCCCATGCAGTCGGGCGGGGATGACGCGCGACGTATTGAGGACGAGCACGTCGCCCGGAGGGATCAGGTCGACGACGTCGCGAAACGCGCGATGGCGGATCGCTCCCGTGGCGCGGTCGAGCACGAGCAGGCGGCTCGAGGCCCGGTCGGGAAGCGGGTGCTGAGCGATCAGCTCGGCTGGAAGATCGTAGTCGAAGTCGGAGGCTCGATAACCCCGGTGCGCCGCCCCGGGGTCAGCCGGTGTGGACGGGTTCGGTTCGGCTGACCCCGGGCCGGTGGCCCGGGGTTTATGCATCGAAGATGTTGGCTTGCTCAGTCGTCTTCGGCGGGACGAACCCGAAGTGCCGATACGCCGCGCCGGTCGCGCACCGGCCGCGCGGCGTGCGGGCCAGGAAGCCCTGCTGCATCAGAAACGGCTCGTACACTTCCTCGAGCGTGCCCGGGTCCTCGCCCACGGCCGCGGCGATCGTCTGCACGCCGACGGGGCCGCCCTCGAACATCTCGATGATCGTCTTCAGGATCCGCGCATCCATGTCATCGAGGCCGAATTCGTCCACGTCGAGTCGCTTGAGCGCTTCGAGCGCGACGGCGCCGGTGATCTTGCCGGCGGCGCGCACCTGGGCGTAGTCGCGCACCCGCTTCAGGAGGCGGTTCGCCACGCGCGGCGTGCCGCGGCTGCGGCGCGCGATCTCGGCGACCCCCGCCGCGTCGGTGGGGACGCCCAGGATCCCCGCGGAACGGGTGATGATCTGGACGAGATCGTCGGGCGGGTAGTAGTGCAGCCGCTCCACCAGGCCGAACCGCGCGCGCAGCGGCGGCGTCAGCAGGCCGAAGCGGGTGGTCGCACCGATGAGGGTGAACCGCTCGAGCCGCATGGGGATCGTCTGGGCGTGCGGCCCGTCGGCGATGCGGACGTCCACGCGAAACTCCTCCATCGCCGGATACAGGAACTCCTCGAGGGCGGGCCGCAGGCGGTGCACCTCGTCAATGAACAGGATGTCGCCCGCCGCGAGCGAGGTGAGCATGCCCACCAGGTCGCCGGGGCGCTCGAGCACGGGACCGGAGGTGGTGCGGATGGCGACGCCCAGCTCCTTGGCCATGAGGAGCGCCAGCGTCGTCTTGCCCAGCCCGGGCGGCCCGAAGAACAGTGCGTGGTCGAGCGGCTCCTTGCGCTGCTTCGCCGCGTCTATGGCGATCTGCAGCGACTCTTTGACTTTCGCCTGGCCCACGAACTCGTCCAGGCACGACGGGCGCAGCGCGGCGTCGGTGAGCCGCTCGTCGGGGAGCGCTTCGGGAGTGGTGATCTCGCTGCGCGCCATTATTTCGATCGCGCGCGCCAGCGCACCGGCCGCGCGTCCGCTTCGATCTCGTGCCGGGTGTGGCACGTGACGCACTCGTCATCCGCCCGCTTGGCGGCCGCGGGCACCAGCTTGCGGTTCGTCGAGCCGCAGCGCGTGCAAATCCATTCGGCGGTGATGGTCGGTCCCTCCTCGGGCGTCATTGGGCGGTGAGAATCTGCAGGGCGCGCCGCACCAGCGTCTCTGTCTCGCCGGCAGACTCGCTCCCGCCGTCGCCGGACAACGCGCGGCGCAGGGCGCGGTCGGCTTCGGCGGAGGCGTAGCCGAGGCGCTCGAGCGCCTTGAGCGCCGCCTCCGCGCCCGTCGCGAGCGGCGCTCCGCTTCCCCTCCCCCCCCCGGGCGGCGTCTCCACAAACTCATCCACCTTGTCGCTCAATTCAAGCGCGAGCCGCTCGGCGGTCTTCTTCCCGATCCCGCTCACCGACGACAGCAGGGCGATGTTCTTTTCCCGCACCGCCCGCGCGCCGCGCTCCACCCCGAGCGCCGACATCACGGCCACTGCCAGTTTGGGGCCGACGCCGGAAACGCTGGTCAATCGTTGAAAAAACCGTCGTTCAGATGCGTCAAGAAAACCGTATAGCGACCAGCCGTCCTCGCGCACCACCAGCTCGGTGGCGAGCGTCACGTCCGTTCCCGGATCCGGCAGCCGCTCCATCACGCCGAGCGGGACGACGATCTCGTAGCCGACGCCGCCGGCCGTTTCGATCACGACGCGGTCGGCGGACTTCGCGGTGAGGCGGCCGCGTACGTACGCGATCACGCCTCACCCCTTCCCACGCCAGGGGTGCGGAGAATGAACGTCAGGGCGACGGCGACGCCGTCGGCCGCGTCGGCGGGGCGGGGCGCCTGTTTGAGACGCAGCAACCGCGCGACCATCGCGGCCACCTGGCCCTTCCCCGCGCCCCCCGCTCCGCTCACTGTCTTCTTCACGGTGGCCGGCGAGTACTGGCCGATGGCGAGGCCGGCCTGCACGGCGGCGAGCAGGACCACGCCCCAGGCGTGGCCGAGGACGAGGGTCGTGCGGACGTTCTTATGATAGAAGGCGTTTTCCAGGGCCAGGGCGCTCGGCCGGTGGCGTGCGATCAGGTCGGTGATGCCTTCGTGCAGCTCGAGGAGTCGGTGCTCGAGCGGGCGACCGCGCCCGAAGCGGATGACCCCACACTCGACGAGTCGTCCCATGCCGGGCGTGCCGTTGCCCGTTTCGATCACCCCGTAGCCGGTGACCGCGGTCCCCGGGTCGACGCCCAGGACCCTCACGTCATCCCGTCACCGCCGCCATCGCCTCGGCGTCGATGTCGAAGTTCGAGAACACCCGCGCCACGTCGTCCATCTCCTCGAGGCCCTCGATGAGATGGAGCAGGTTTTTGGCCTCGCCCCCTTCGACCTTCACGGTGCTTTTCGGGATCATGGCGATTTCGGCGCTCTGCACGGGCAAGACCTTGGCTCTCAGCGTCTCCTGCATGGCGTGCAGCTGGTTGGGCGGGAGGGTGATCAGGAAGACGTCGCCGTCGCGCACCATGTCCTCGGCCCCGGCGTCGAGCGCCGCTTCCAGCGCCGCGTCTTCGTCGGCTTTGGTCGCGTCCACCACGATTTGACCCTTGCGGTCGAACATCCACGCGACCGAGTTCGTCGCGCCGAGGTTGCCCCCGTGGCGCGTGAAGAGGTGTCGGATCTCGGCGACAGTCCGGTTGGCGTTGTCGGTGGTCGCCTGGATCAGGATCGCCGCGCCGCCGGGGCCGTAGCCCTCGTACATCACCTCTTCGTAGGTGACGCCTTCGAGCTCGCCGGTGCCCTTCTTGATGGCGCGCTCGATGTTGTCCAACGGCATGTTTTCGGCTTTAGCGGCGTCGATGGCGGTGCGCAGGCGGGGGTTGCCCGCGGGGTCGCCGCCCCCCTGTTTCGCCGCGATTGTGATTTCGCGAATCACCTTCGTGAAGGCGGCGCCGCGCTTCTGGTCGGCGACGGCCTTCTTGCGCTTGATCTGCTTCCACTTGCTGTGGCCCGCCATAAAGCTCCAAGAGCTACAGACGTCTGCTCCACACGCTGGCCAACCTGCAACTTACAACTTGACCAGCCAGGAACGCCACAGCTACGATTCCCGCCCATGTCCCGCGCCCACATCGCAGTCGCCCTCGCCCTGCTCGCCGTCGCCTGCGAGCGCGGCGCCGACCCGGAGAAGGCCCGCGCCCTCGCGGCGCGCGCGCTGCGCGGCTCGATCACCTACCCCCAATCGTCGCTCGTCAGCATTTCGGCCGGGGAGGACGCGGCGGAGGTCGTCTTGACGACGCCCGCGGAGGTGGCGACGGTCGCCGAATGGTACCGCCGGGCGCTCTCGTTGAACGGGTGGGAGCTGAGGAGCGACCAAGCCGATCGCGCCGGGACGGTGACGATCTACGCCGACAAGGCGGGCCGGCCCCTCTGGCTCACGCTGCGCGCCAATACCGGTGGGCCGGGAACGACCTACACGATGGTGGGAGCGATCGTCGAGGCCGATTCCATCAAGCAAGCCCGGTAGGAGCACGGCATTGCCGTGCCCCTACCGGTCCGGATCCAGCATGTCCTCGAAGCGCATCCAGCGCCGATAGAAGTAGAGGTCCACGAACCCGGTCGGGCCGTTGCGGTTCTTCGCCACGATCAGCTCCGTTGCCCCCTCTACGCCGCCGCCCGGACGGTACATCTCCTCCCGGAAGATCGACAGCACGACGTCGGCGTGCTGTTTGAGCGCGCCCAGCACGCCGTAGTCGTCGAGTGTGGGGCGGGGGTTATCGCGCTCCCGCTGGAAGCGCGGCAGTTGGGCGACGAGCAACAGCGCGACCTGGCGTTCGAGCGCCAGCGCCTTGAGGTGCCGCAGCACCAGCGCCGTATCTTCGTCCTGGGTGACGCGCGTGAGGCCGGCCGGCGGCGGGACGAGCTGCAGGTAGTCCACCACGACGAGGCTCAGGTCGCGCAGGGAGTCGAGCCGCGCGGCCATCGTCTCGAAGTCGGGGGCGGCGAGCGGCAACATCGTGAGCGGCAGGTCGCGCAGGCGCACCGCCGCCCCGCCGACACCCGCACGCGTCTGGTCGCTCAGCTTCGCGGCGCGCAGCTCGTCGACGGCGACGCGCCCTTCGATCGCCAGCGCCCGCTCCATCAGCCGCTCCTCGTCCATCTCGCCCGACAGGAAGGCCGCCGACAGTCCCTCGCCCTGGTGCGCGACACGCAGCGCGATTCCAAGGGCGAGCGCCGACTTTCCGGAGCCGATGTCGCCGCCCAGCACGATCAGGTCCCGGCGGCGCAATCCGCCGCCCAGGAGCTTGTCCACCGAGGCGAAGCCGGTGGGAACCGTGTCGCCGGTGACGTCGCCGGGACGCTGCGCGTCCACGCGCTCGACGAGCGATTCGAGTGACGGGCGCTTCACCAGGCGGCGGGTCGACATGGCCTATAAATGCACGCGGGCGGCGCGGGCGGCAACGGCGATGGCGTCCGCCGCTTCCGGCCCGAGCACCTCGCGTGCCGGGGCGACGAGCTGGCTGAGCACGACGGCCGCGGCCCGGGGGGTCGCGGGCTCGAGGTGTTGGCGGGCCGCGGCCAGCGCCCGCTTGAGCGGCGCCGGCAGCGCGAGGCTCGAGAGCCGGGTCTCGAGCGCCTGGAGGCGGCGGCGGTGGTTCCGGGAGCTGACCGGCGCCGGGGGGAACAGCCCTTGCGCGGCGCGCACCACGAGCCAGAGCGCGAACAGCCCGTCGCGCTTCGGGCCGCGCACCGCCTCGGCGATCAACGCCACGAGGTGCTCCTCGGCGGTCATGCGACCAGAGCCTCGACGGCGGCGGCGACTGCGTCGGGGAGCAGGTCCACCAGACACCGGTGGTGGCCGAGCGGGCAACGCGCCGTGCCCATCGCCGAGCAGGGCCGGCAGGGCAGGTCACCCTCGAGGACCGTGGCGCGCGCCCGGTAGGGGAAGAACCCGAACGCCTCGACGGTGGGCCCGAAGAGGGCGACGACGGGCGTGCCGACACCGGTCGCCATGTGCATCACGCCGGTGTCGCCCGACACGAGGACCTTGGCGCGCGCCAGGCACGCTCCCGTTTCCTGCAGCGTGAACTCGCCGGCGGCGCTTTCGGCGAGCGACCCGAGCTGCACGGCGGCGCCGCGGTCCTCGGGTCCGCCCACGACGACGAGCCGGCACCCCGAGCCGCGCAGGCGCTCGGCGAGCGCCTGCCAGTGGGGGATCGGCCACCGTTTCGTAGCGTGCGCCGCGCCGGGGGCGAGCGCCGCGAGCGGCGCGCCGTCGAGCCCGCGCTCGGCGAGCCAGCGGCCCACGCGCTCCCGCGCCGCGGCGCCGAGGAAGAACTCCGGCGGCCCGCCGTCGGGCTGCACGTCGAGCCGCCGCGCCGCCTCGAAGTAACGCTCGGCGACGGGCACGTGGCCCCGGTACACGTCGAGCTTCGTCGCGATCAACGTCGTGCGGGCGAGTTTGCGTTTGGCGTACCCCGACCAGCGGCAGCGCACCAGCAGCCGCAGCGCGGTGCTGCGCAGGCTGCCGTGCAGGTCGAGGCCGTGCGTCGGGTGCAGCGCGCGCAGGCGCCGCGCCAGATGCGCGACCGGCTCCCCCAGTTCGAGCGCGAGCACATGATCGATGTGCGGATTGTCGGCGACCAGCGGCGCCATGCCGCGTTTCGTGACGTAGATCAGCTCTGCATCCTCGTGGCGACGCTTCAGGGCCCGCACGAGCGGGGTGGTGAGGAGGATGTCGCCGATGGAGCTGAAACGGACGAGGAGGACGCGCAACACGCGGCCAATGTAGTCCCGCGTTGCCCGGCTTCGCCAGCCGGACTAGCTTTCGCGAGATGCCCCGTCCGAAAAGCATTCTGTGGGTCGATGACGAAGTCGAGGGCCTCGCGGCGCACCGCCGGTTCCTCGAGGAGCAGGGCTTCGCCGTGGAGCAAGCCGCGCACGGCGACGACGCGATCGCCCTGCTGCGGCGCCAACCGTACAGCGTGGTGTTGCTCGACGAGCAGATGCCGGGCCGCCGCGGGCTCGACCTCATCCCCGAAATCCGCGCCATCGACCCCGCGATGCCGGTGGTGATGGTGACGCAGAGCGACGACGAAGGCACGTTGAAGGACGCGATCGGCATCGAGGTGGACGACTACCTCGTCAAGCCCGTGCACCCGCGCCAGATCCTCTCCGTGGTGACCCGGTTGCTCGAGGGCGACCGCATCCGCCAGCAGCGCCTGGCGCGCGACTTCGTGACGCGGTTCCGCGAGCTCGAGGGGCGTCGCGGCGGCGGCGCGGGCCTCGCCTGGCGCGAGTGGATCGAGCTGGTCGCCGAGCTGGCGCAGTGGGAGGTGCGGCTGGCCGCGGCCGACGAGCCGGGCCTCTCGGAGGCGCTGCGCAACCTGCAGGAGAGCCTGCGCAAGGACTTCGCCGGCTTCATCACGCGCCAGTATCCGCGCTGGCTGGCCGATCCCGAGGGAGACCGCCCGCCGCTGTCCGTGGACGTGGGCGCCGAGTTCCTCGTCCCCGTGCTCAAGCGCACGGGTAAGGTCCTGTTCGTGCTGATCGACTGCCTCCGGCTCGACCAGTGGGCGGTGCTGCGTGACCTGATCACGCCGCTGTTCGACGTCGAGGAGTCGCACTACTACAGCATCCTGCCCACGGCGACGCCGTTCTCCCGCAACGCCATCTTCAGCGGTCTCTTTCCAATGGAGATCGCCGCCCGCCACCCCGAGTGGTGGGGGTCGCCGAACGATGAGGAGAGTCTCAACGCGCACGAGGCCGAGCTGCTCGCCGAGCAGCTGCGCGAGCTGGTGGGCCGGCCGGTGCCCGTGCGGTACGAGAAGTTGTTCACCGCCGCGGACGGGACCGATCTCCTGCGGCGCCTTCCGGCGCACCTCGCCCAGGAGGGCGTGACGGCGCTCGTCTTCAACTTCATCGACCAGTTGACGCACGGCCGCTCGGAGAACGCCATTCTGTACGAGGTGGCGCGCGACGCCGACGCCCTGCGCGGCCTCACCCGCACCTGGTTCGAGCGCTCGCCGGTGCTGGCGGCGCTGCAGGAAGCCGAACGCCGCGGTGTGCGGGTCCTCCTCACCACCGACCACGGCTCCATCCACTGCGAGACGCCGGCCACGGTCTACGCCAAGCGGGACGCGTCGGCGAACCTCCGCTACAAGTTCGGCGAGGACCTGCGTGCCGAGGAGCCCGAGGCCGCCATCACCGTCGAAGACCTCAAGGCGTACGGGCTGCCGGCGATGGGCCTGGGCGTACGGATGCTGGTGGCCACCGGGGACCGGTTCTTCGTCTATCCGACCAAGCTGCGGGAGTATCAGGCGCGCTACCGGGGCTCGTTCCTGCACGGCGGCGCGACGCCGGAGGAGATGATCCTGCCGGTGGCACTCCTCACCCCGCGCGGAGCGCGCTGAATGGGGCTGGGCAGGGGGGGCGGGGGCGGCGCCCGGCTGTTGTCGCTGCTCCGTCCCTACACAGCGCTCTTCGCCGCCAGCATCGCCGCCACCGTCCTGTCGTCGGTGCTGGACGGGTTCACCTTCGTGCTCCTCATCCCGTTCCTGCGCGCCCTGTTCGGCGGCGCCGGACTCCCGGCCGAGGGTGGATCGCAGGTCGAGGCGGTGCTGGACAGGATCGCGGGCCCGTTCCTCCACGCCGGCGCGCCCGACGTGGCGCTCCGCAACGTGGTCGTCGTGCTGCTCGTCGCGTTGCTCCTCAAGAACGTGATGCAGTACCTCGCGTCCCTCGGCAGCGTGTCGATCCAGGAAAGCGTCGTCCGCGACCTGCGCGTCCGGTTGTTCCAGCACCTGCAGACCTTGCCGCTGGGCTATTTCCAGCGCACCCGCGCCGGTCAGCTCGTGGCGCGCCTCATCAGTGACACCGACCAGGTGAAGACGGCGGTGAGCGCGGCGCTGGCGTCGCTGCTCCAGAACACCGTCGTGATCGGCGTGTACGTGGTGATCCTGTTCGGTCTGTCGGTGCGGCTCACCCTGCTCGCGCTGCTCCTCGCCCCGGCGCTGCTCGTCATCATCCGGCCGATGCTCAACCGGCTGCGGCGGCGCTCGCGCGAGCTCGCGGCGGAGCGCGGGGAAGTGACGAGCCACGTCGGAGAGATGATCGCCTCGATCAAGCTGGTGCGCGCCTACGTGGCCGAGGCGTTCGAGCTGGAGCGGTTCCGCCGGCTCGCCGAGCGCTACCGCAAGCGGGTCCTGCGCGCCCAGCGGTTCTCCAGCCTCACGAGCCCGGTGAGCGAGGTGTTCGGCGGCGTGATGATCGTCTTGATCCTGGTCGTCGGGACGCGGCTCGCCCTGGGCGTGTCGGCGTCGCTCGACCCCGCGGTGCTGATCACGTTCCTCGCCGTGAGCCTCCGGCTCATGTCGCCGGTCAAGTCGGTGGCCAACTACCCCACCATGATGGCGGGCGCCGTGGCGTCGGCCGAGCGCGTGTTCGACGTGCTCGACCTGCCGCCCGCCGAGGGCGACCGGCCGGGCGAGACCGAAGCAGCGTTCCACGAGCGGATCGAATACCGCGGCGTCTCGTTCGAGTACGAGCCCGGAGAGGCGGTGCTGCGGGACGTGGACCTGGAGCTGCGCCGGGGCCAGGTCATGGCGATCGTGGGGCCGTCGGGCGCCGGGAAGACGACGCTGGTGGACTTGCTGCCGCGCTTCTACGAGCCGACCCGCGGCGACATCCTGATGGACGGCGTGCCGATCACCCGCTACACGAGGATGTCGCTGCGCCGCCTGATGGGCATCGTCTCGCAGGAGGCGGTGCTCCTGAACGACACTGTGCTCGCCAACATCGCCTACGGCCGCGGCGACTTCACGCTCGAGCAGGTGCGGGCAGCGGCGCGAGCTGCCAACGCCGACGAGTTCGTGCTGCGGCTTCCCGACGGCTACAACACCCTGCTCGGCGAACGGGGCACGCGCCTGTCGGGCGGGCAGCGGCAGCGGATCGCGATCGCGCGGGCGCTGCTGCGCGACCCGCCGATCCTGATCCTCGATGAGGCGACGAGCGCCCTCGACACCGAATCGGAGCGACTGGTGCAGGAGGCCATCGACCGCCTCATGGCGCAGCGCACCGTGCTCGTGATCGCCCACCGCCTGGCAACCGTCCAGAATGCCGACTTCATCGTCGTGCTGGCGGAGGGGCGCATCGTGGAGCGCGGCAGCCACGACGACCTGCTCGCGGCCGACGGGCTGTACCGACGGCTCTACAACCTGCAGTTCCGGACCTGACATGCTGTCGGGCTTCACCATCGTTCGGAACGCCGTCAAGCTCGACTTTCCGATCGCCGCGGCGATCCGGTCCGTCCTCGAGGTCTGCGACGAGGTCGTGGTGAACGTGGGCAAGTCGGAGGACGAGACCCGCGATTTGGTGACGTCGATCGGCGACCCGCGCGTGCGCATCCTCGATACCGAGTGGGATTTCACCAAGAAGAACCTCATGCTCTCCATCGAGACGGCGCGGGCGATGGCGGCGTGCCGCGGCTCGTGGGGGATCTACATCCAGGCGGACGAGGTGCTGCACGAAACCGGCGCGCGCATCCTGAAAGAGAAGGTCGCCGAGTGGGATGGGGACGCCCGGGTGGAGGGGCTGCTGGTCAAGTACCTCCACTTCTACGGCGGGTTCGATACCGTCGCGACGAGTCGCCGCTGGTATCGCCGCGAGGTGCGGTGCGTGCGACTCGGCGCGAACCGGGACATCCGCCCCTATCAGGGGGCGCAGGGGTTTCGGGTGGGCGAGCACTACCGGAAAATCCGTGCGCGCGCGACCGACGCCGAGATGTTCCACTACGGGTGGGCCCGGCCCGCGCGGGCCATCAAACAGAAGCTCGAGATCTCGAAGACGATCTATCCTTGGGGCAAAGCCCGGCTCGAGCAGGAGCTCACACACAACCACCTCGAGTGGATCCCGCTGCTGCGGCCGTTCACCGGCACGCACCCGCAGGCAGCGCACGACTGGGTCGCCCCGCGCGCCCACGACCCCGAGCGCATCATCGGGCCGCGGCACTTCAAGCTCGAGCACCTGCGGTTCTACCTGTCGGACTGGATCGAGCGGCTCACGGGCCGACGCGTGTTCGAATTCCGCAACTACCAGCTGGTGTAGGTCACCCGGCTGCGTCGGCGCGGCGCCCGGGCGGCAGCCGGCCGTGCGCGAGCAGACCCTCGTACATGCGCACGTAGTCGCGCCCCATGCGCAGGTGCGAGAAGAAGCGCTCGGCCCGCCGGCGGCACGCGTGCGGATCGAAATCGCCGAGCCGGCGCCGCAGCGCGATGAGGTCGTCGAGCGTGGCCCCGATGCCGCCGCCGTCGGGGCCGACCAGCTCGGCCAGCGAGCCGCGCGGGGTCGCGAGCACCGGCGTCCCGCTCGCCAGCGCTTCGAGCACGTTGACGGGACAGGGGTCCTCCCATTGCACGGGCATCCACAGGCAGCGCGCGCCCGCCAGGAGGTCCCGCTTGTCCGCGCCCCCCACCTCGCCGACGAACCGCACCCAGCGGGAGAAACTCGGCCGCCAGCCGCCCGCGACGACGAGCCGGAACCGCTCCGCCTTCGCCGCCTGCACGGCGAGCCGCCACCCTTTGGCCGAGTGGAGTCGCGCGAGGAAGAGGTCGAAGTCACCCTTGGCAGCGCGAAACTCGTATTCGTCGAGTCGCACCCCGTTATGCACGAACGCCGGCGTCCCGTGACGCTGCGCATGGTTCTCGCTCACGCAGATGACGTACGCCGGCGCTGCTTGCCCGGCGCCCAGGTTCCCGTGCAGGGTCGCCACGTACGGCACGTCGGGAGGGGGGAGGTGCTCCACCAGCCCGTGGTAGTGCATCACGTCCACCGGCCGGTCGACGAAGCGGCGCACGTCGAAGCCGGGTCGGCGGACGTCGGCGGCGTCCACCTCGACCACCCGCACCCCGGGCACCCGGCTGCCGCGCCCGGCGAGCAACGTCACGTCGTGGCCCAGCTCGACGAGCGCCTGGCTCAGCCATACGACGATCCGCTGCGCGCCGCCGTACTTGGCGACGGGCACGCGCGTGTGCTGGAACTGGACGATGTGCACTCAGCCGCCGGACGTCGCGCGCCCCGGGGGCAGCGCCCCCGCGTCGATGAGGGCGCGGTACATCCGGACGTACTCTTCGGCCATCCGCAGATGCGTGAAATGGCGCTCGGCGTGGGCGCGGCACGCTGCCGGATCGCGCGTGGCGATGGTCTCGGCGGCCACGAGCATCTCGTCGAGCGTGTCGCACACCGCGCCGACGGCGGGCGTGAGGATCTCAGGCGCCGCGCCCCGACGGGTGCCGAGCACCGGCGTTCCCGAGAACAGGGCCTCGATGGTGGGCAGCCCGAACGGCTCATCCCACAGCGCCGGCATCCAGAGGCAGCGTGCGCGCGCCAGCAGCACCGCCTTGCGCCTGCCGTCCACCTCGCCCACGTACTTGATCGATCCGGTGAAGCTCGGCCGCCAGCCGCCCGCGACGATCAGCCGGCGGCCGGTGCGCTTCGCCGCCTCGACGGCCCAGTGATAGCCCTTGGTGCTGTGCAGCCGGCCCAGGAACAGGTCCCACTGCTCCTTGCGCCGGCGGAAGATGAACTCCGCGGGATCGAGCCCGTTGTAGACGAACGCCTCGCTGCCGTGGCGCCGCGCGTGGTCGCGCGACAAGAAGATGTTGTTGGGCGGCAGCGAGGCTCCGGGTTTCCAGTTGCCGTGCAGCGTTTGCACGAACGGCAGGGCGCCGGGCCCGCGCTTGATCGGGTAGTGGGCGTGCAGCACGTCGGCATTGTGGGGAACGAACGGCGCCAGGTCGGCGCCGGGGTCCTTGAAGATCTTCGGCGGCACTTCGACGACGCGGGCGGCCTCGGCGACGCGGGAGCCGGGTTGGGCGAGCAGCGTCACCCGGTGGCCGAGGGCGGCGAGCGCGCGGATCAGCGCCACCACGACGCGCTGCGAGCCGCCGTAGCCCTCGACCGGCAGTCGGTGGTGGGATGCGACCACGACGTGCATGGGCGCCCCAGTATAACTAGCTTCGGGACATGTCGCCTCCGTCGTTGACATTGCTCCAGCTCACGCACCAGGGCGAGGGCGCCGGCTCCACCCAATCGATCTTCAGCTTGAGCCTGCACCTGGCGCGGCGCGGCCACCGCGTCCTCGTCGGCTGCCGGCCCGGCACGTTGCTCGCGCGGCTCACCGCCTCCGCGGGGGCGCGGCTGCAGCACGTGCCGCTCTCCTTCGACCGGCTCGGTGCGCTGGCGGCCGCGCTCGCCGACGTGATCGCTCGGGAGCGGGTGGACGTCGTGAACAGTCACGCGACGCGCGACCGCCGCGCCCTCGCCTGGCTGCGGTGGCGCGGGCGCCTGCCGCAGCCGTTCGTCGTCACGCGACGCACCATGCCGCTCACGTCGCCGGTCGAGCTGGCCGCGATCGGGCTCACGGCCGACCGCACGATCGCGGTGAGCGCGACGGTCGCACACTCCCTGCGCCGCCGGCTCCACCCCGGCAGTCGCCTGCGCGTGGTGCCGAACGGCATCGACCTGGAGCGCGTGGACGCCGAGCCCTCCGAGCGGGACCTCGCGGCGGCCCGGAGCGCCGTCGGGGTGCTCGACGGCCGGCCCCTGCTCGTCGTGGTCGCGCGGCGCAAGGACCAGGACGTCCTGCTGCGCGCGCTGCCGACGCTGCGCCGCCCGGTGGCCGTGGCGCTCGTGGGCATCGAGCCCGACCGCGAGCTCGCGGCCCTCCGGGACGCCCTGCCCGGCCGGCATCGGGCGGTCTTCGTCCCATTCACCGAGCGTCCCCTGGCGTTTTACCGGCTCGCCGCCGCCGCCGCCCTCCCGTCGCGCATCGAGGGGCTGTCGCAGGCGCTGCTCGAAGCGATGGCGCTTGGCCTTCCGGTGATCGCCTCCGAGGCGGGCGGGAATCCCGACCTCGTCACGTCGGGCGAGACGGGGCTCCTCGTGCCGCCGCTCGACCCCGCCGCCTGGGCCCGGGCGGTCGACCGGGTACTGGGCGACGCCGCGCTCCGCGCCCGGCTCGGCCGAGCGGGGCGCGAGTTGGTGCGCCGCGACTTCACGCTCGAGCGCACGGCCGAGCGGACCGAGGTCGTGTACCGGGAAGCCCTCGAACGGCGGCGATTGCTCGGCGGGGAACGTTCCCGTTAACATTGAAACGATGCCGGCACCACTCACGGTCGTGATCCCCACTCTCAACGAGGCGAGCCAGATCGCGGAATGCGTGCGCGGACTCGCGTGGGCGGGCGAAGTGATCGTGGTCGACGCCGAGTCGCAGGACGGCACCGCGGCAGTGGCACGCGCGGCGGGAGCCCGGGTCCTGGACGGCGTGGCGCCAAGCATCGCGGCGCAGCGCAACGCCGGGATCGCCGCCGCGTCCCACGAGTGGGTCTTCGCGCTCGACGCCGACGAGCGGATCGGGGCCGACCTCGCGGCGGAGCTGACGACGGTCGTCGGTGCCCCGCAGCACGAGGCGTACCGGGTCAAACGGCGCAATCTCTTCCACGGGCACCTGCTGCGCCGCGGGCATTGGGGAAAGGATTGGGTCGTCCGGCTGTTCCGTCGCGACCGCCGCTTCGGCGGCAAGACGGCGCATCCGGGCCTCGAGGGGGTGTCCGATTTCGGCGCGCTGGC
Organism: Gemmatimonadales bacterium; assembly: GCA_036004985.1. Taxonomy (GTDB): domain Bacteria; phylum Gemmatimonadota; class Gemmatimonadetes; order Gemmatimonadales; family GWC2-71-9; genus 20CM-2-65-7. The sequence goes on along the minus strand of DASYQX010000127.1, from coordinate 67,263 downwards.
TCACGAGCTGGACCACACGCCGTACCGCGACCTGCGCCACCACCTGGACAAGCTGATCACCTACAGTCGGATGAGCGCGGCCGACCTCGCGGCGGCGGGACGCCGCGCCACGTGGAGCGACGTCATGCTCCGGCCGGCGGCCCGCTTCTGGCGCGAATACCTGCTGCACGGCAGCGTCTTCGACGGGCGGCTCGGCGTGATCCACGCCGGGGTCAGCGCCGTCGGTGTCTTCTTTAAGTACGCCTTCCTGTGGGAGCACGCCGGACGGGGAGGGGGGGAGCGTCGCGGTGCCTAAGACGTTCCTCCTGACCGACGAGTTCCCCCCGACGCACACCGGCGTCGCGCGGATGATGGGCGAGATCGCCAGCCGCTACCCGCGCGGCGAGCTGCTCGTCTCGACGGGCCAGCACCGCGACTCCCAGGACAGCGATCATCACTTTCCCGGTGCCGCGATCGACCGCCTTCCCATCCCCACCCGAGCGTTGAAGAGCCTCGCGGGCCTGCTGTTTTGGGCGCGCCGCGCCGCGTCGCTCGCGCGCCAACACAAGCCGCGCTTCGCGTGGTGCGACTCGATCCGGCCCTCGGCCTATCCGGCCAAGTGGATGCACGAGCGCGTCGGCACCAAGTACGGCGTGCTGGTTCACGGCGGTGACGTGCTCAAGGAGCTGCACGCCATCCACCACTCCCGCTTCGCCCGCCGTACGGCGAAGGCGCTCCTCGGCTCGGCCGAGGCCGTCGTCGCGAACAGCCAATGGACCCGCGAGCAGGCCCAGAAGGTGCTGCGCGAGCTGGGGCTCGATCCCCTCGCCGAGCACGTGAAGCTCGTCCCCCTGGGCACGGATCCCGAGCAGTTCCGCCCCGGGATCGACACGCGCGAGGTGCGCGCCCGCTACCGCCTCAACGGCGACCCGTGGGTGCTCACCGTGGCGCGGCTCGAGACGTACAAGGGTGTCGACACGGCGCTCAAGGCCGTGGCGGAATGCCGGCGTGAGGGGCTCGAGGTCAACTACCTCGTCGTGGGGGCGGGGAAGAAGCGGGCTGCGTACGTCAAGCTGGCCGAAGAGCTACAGATCGCCGATGCCGTGCGGTTCGTCGGCAACGTCCCGGACAAGGATCTCCCGGCGCTGTTCAACTCGGCCATGGCCTACATCGGCGTCTCACGCCGCGCCGACGGCAGCCGCGTCGAGGGCTTCGGGATCGCGCTGGCGGAAGCGAGCGCCAGCGGGCTCCCGGTCATCGCCGGGCAGTCGGGCGGACTCGCGGAAGCGGTGCACGACGGCGAGACGGGGATCGTTGTGAACCCCGACGAGCCGGCGTCGGTCGCCGCGGCGCTGAAGCGGCTGCTCCAGGACCAGCTCCTGGCCCGGCGGCTCGGGCAGGCGGGCCGCAAGGCGATCGAGTCCCACTACAACTGGGACCGCGTCATCCGCGACCTGCGGGACATCGAATCTCAAGTCTCCTCCTAGCCTTCAATTTTCCCCCGCATGGGGGCGGCATCGCCCGCATGATGGGTGAGCTGGCGCTGCGCTACCCGCCGGGCTCGCTCGTCGTGTCGACCGGGGCGTACGCGGACGGCGCCGCCAGCGATGCGCGCTTCCCGCAGCCCGTCGACCGCGTCGGCATTCGCGCCACCCGACTGCGTACCGCGCACGGCCTCGCCCTGTGGACCTGGCGTGCGAGTGCGCTGGCGCGCCGTTGGCGCCCCGGGTTCACCTGGTGCGGCGAGCTGAAGCCGGCCGGCTACCCCGCTCGCTGGTTGCGCGCGCGCCGCGGCATCCCGTACGGCGTGATCTGCTACGGGACCGAGCTGCTCCTGCTGGACGCCAAAATCCAGCGCAGCGCGTTCAAGCGGCGCACCGGCGCCAGCCTGCTGGGAAACGCCGCCGTGGTCGTCGCCATCAGTCGCTGGACGCGCGATCTCGCCCGGGCCGTGCTCGAGTCGGTGCAGCGGCCCGATCTCGCCGCGCGTGTCGAGACCGTGCCGCTCGGCACCACGCCGTCCGTCTTCCGGCCGGGGATCGATCCGACCGCGGTGCGCGCGAAGTACGGGCTCGACGGCGGACTCTGGCTGCTGACGGTGGCGCGACTGGAGTGGCACAAGGGCATCGACACGGTAATCAAGGCGCTCCCCGCGGTGCGCCGCGTGCACCCGGGGGCGCGCTACGCTGTCGCGGGCGTGGGAGACCGACGCCCCCACTTCGAGCGGCTCGTCGCCGACCTCGGCCTGGGCGACGCGGTCCGGTTCCTGGGAGCCGTTTCCGACGCCGAGCTGCCGGCGCTCTACAACGCCGCCGACCTCTACGTGGGCGCCTCACGGCGCCACGATCTGTTGGCCGAGGGATTCGGCATCTCGCTCGTCGAGGCGTCGGCGTGCGGACTGGCGGTCGTGGGGGGTCGGTCGGGGGGCGTGCCCGACGCGGTGCGCGAGGGCGAGACGGGCATCCTGGTGGACCCCGAGGATCCGCAGGCGGTCGCAGCCGGAATCAACGGCCTGCTCGCCGACGCCGACCTGCGGCGGCGGTTCGGCGCGGCTGGGCGCCGCGCCGTCGAGACGTTCTACAACTGGGACCGGGTGGTGCGGGACCTGATGAAGATCGACGAAGAGTTACGTCGCGGGTAAGATCCTTCGCTTCGCGCGCGTACCGCGCGCTCGCTCAGGATGACAATTCGCGGCGCGCTTCGAGAGATAAGGAAGGGAGCAAGCCTGTCATCCTGAGCGCCGAAGGCGCGAAGGATCATCCGGATCGACGCAACGTCTCGCTTGCCTGCGCCGCCGGCCGGGCGATGATCGCGTACGTCGGGCAGTGCCGGATGAACCCGCCGTCCACCGGGGACCAGTCCTGTTCGGGCTCCGTGACCACCGCCTTCCGGTCCGCGTCGAGCACGAACATCCCCTGCGGCGCTTGGACCAGACACGCCCCGCAACCGATACACCGCTCGCGCTCCACGCGCACCACCACCCGGCGCTTCGGGTAGGTCCCTTCGTCGCCGGGCTCGGGCCACTCGTCGGGCCGGTCGAGCGCCGCGATCGTGGAGCGGTATCCCTCCTCCACGACCTCCCGCAGATGGGCGAACGAGAACATCGACACGTGCTCCACGCGCGGTTGGACGTAGTAGACCGGCGGCGTCGTCCAGGTCTTGAAGCGCTCTTCGAGCAGCGACTGCATCAGGATCTCGGTCGCGCGCGAGAACACGCCGGCGAACCCTTCTTCTTGGGTGTCGGCGCGGAACGCGCTCGACGCGGACACGTCGACGGCGATGATCGGCTCGCCCCCGAGCGCGCGGGCCGCGGGGAACGGCAGGTTGGACACGACCGCCCCGTCCACGTAGAACCGCCCGGCGATCTCGTGCGGCGGCAGGTAGCCGGGGAGGGCGCAGGAGGCGAACACCGCGTCCGCGACGCGGATGTCCTCCAGGCCGGGGAGCCCCCAGAAGACCTGCATCCCCGAGTTCAAGTCCACGGTGTTCACGATGACCGGTGGATCGAGCTGTGGGAACGTGACATCGCCGACGACGCTCCGGATCAACGCCTCGAGCGGCTCGCGGCGGAACAGGGCGGGGGAGCGCATCCGCTTGAACGCCATGTCGGCGTGCGCCACGGCGAACACGTCCTTGCGCTTGAGGCCTAGCGCGATCTCGCGCAGCTTCGCGATGCCCAGCCCCGCGGCCCACGCGGCGCCGACGAACGCGCCGATGCTGGAGCCGATGATCCGGGTAGGCCGGAGGCTGCGCTCGAGCAGCGCCTGCAGCACGCCGATGTGAGCGAGCCCTTTCATGCCGCCGCCGCCCAGCACCAGGGTGAATGGTGTGTCCCGCTTCACGTCGTGTGTCCGCTTGCCCGGAGGGTGAACGTCCGAGTAACGTAGTCGGGTCCCCCATGGCGGCGCCACTCTTCTGGACCAGACTCGCGCAGGATCGCTGGGCCCGCCTCGGCCTCGCGATCGTCGCCGGATTGGCCATCCTGGCGATCTGCGCGCCCTGGTTCGCGCCCGGCGATCCCTTTCGGGGCGACCTGGCCGCGAGCCTCGAGGCCCCCTCGCGCGCGTTCCTGCTCGGCAGCGACGCGCAGGGACGCGACATCCTGTCGCGCGTCCTGTACGGCGCGCGGCTCTCGCTCGCGGTCGGGCTCATCAGCCAGGGCATCGCGCTGGCCCTCGGCGTCACGCTCGGTCTCGTCGCCGGCTATTACGGACACTGGGTGGACGGGCTCATCATGCGCGTCGCCGACGTGACGCTCGCCTTTCCCTCGCTGCTGCTGCTCATCGCGATCGCCGCCGCCGTGAAGCCGTCGCTCCCCGCCGTGTTCGTCGTCATCGGCGTGGTGGGGTGGGCGGGGATGGCGCGCCTGGTGCGCGGGCAGGTGCTCGTCACGCGGGGGCTCGAGTACGTGCACGCGGCGCGCGCGCTCGGCGCGTCGGACCTGCGCATCATCGCGCGCCACCTGCTCCCCAACGTCGTGGCCCCCGTGATCGTCGCCGCCACGCTCGGCATCGGTGGCGCGATCATGGCGGAGGCGGCGCTGTCGTTCATCGGCCTCGGCGCCCAGCCGCCCGCCCCGTCGTGGGGCGCGATGGTGGCCGAGGGCCGCGACCTGCTGCGCGTCGCGCCCTGGGTGTCGATCGTGCCCGGCGTGGCCATCGGGCTCGCCGTGCTGGGGCTCAATCTCCTCGGCGACGGCCTGCGCGACGCGCTCGACGTCCGCGCCGCATGACCGATATCGCCTATCACCCGACGCGCGTGCGCGCGCTGCGCGAGAGCTGCCGCGCGCTGCGCGCCGCGGAATTCCCGTGGACCGCCGACACCGTCTACCTCAACAACGCCAGCATCGGGCCCATCCCGGAGCGCACGCGCCGCGCCCTCGACGAGTTCACGTCCAAGCGTACGGCGCCGCACCTCCTCCCCGACCGCGAGCTGTTCGCCGGCCTCGCGGCGGCGCGCCTCGGCATCGCGCAGCTCGTCAACGCGGATCCGTCGGAAATCGCGCTCGCTACCAATACGGGTTTCGGCCTGCACCTCGCGGCGCGCGCGCTCCCGCTCGAGCCGGGCGAAATCGTCTTGCTGTCCGACAAGGAGTTCCCGGCCAACGTGTATCCGTGGTTGCTCCTCAAGAAGCAAGGCATCAAGGTCGAGGTGGCGCGCTGCGGGCCGGAGGGCTGGCCCGACGAGGAGCACCTGCTCGAACGGCTGCGCGACCCGCGCGTCCGCGTGCTGGCCGTGTCGTTCGTGCAGTTCTCGAACGGGTACCGCGCCGACCTGAAAAAGCTGGGCGCCGCCTGCCGCGACAACGGCACCTACCTGGTGGTGGACGGGATCCAGGGAGTGGGCAACTCGGTGCTCGACCTGCGCGACACGCCGGTGGACATCCTGGCCTGCGGCGGCCAGAAATGGCTGCTGTCACCGTGGGGCTCCGGATTCGTGTACGTGCGCAAGGAGCTGATCGCGTCGCTCGAGCCCGCCGTCACCGGCTGGATGGCGTTCGAAGGCACCGACGACTTCTCGCGCCTCACCGAGTACAACCCGACGTTCCGCGCCGACGCCCGCCGCTTCGAGATGATCACCCTGCCGTACCAGGACTTCGTGGGGATGACCACGTCGCTCGGGCTGCTGCTCGAGGTCGGGATCCGGGACATCGCCGAGGTGACACGCGCGGCGCACGAGCCCGTGGTCAAATGGGCGCAGGAGCGCGGCGTGCGCATCGTGTCGCCGCTCGACGAGCGGCATCGCTCGGCGATCCTGTGTGTCGCGCCGCCCAAGGGCGCGGAGGCGTTTCACGCCATGAAGCGCGCCCGCATCGTGTGCAGCCTGCGGGAGGGCGCCATCCGCCTCGCCCCCCACTGCTACAACACGGTCGAAGAGATGGAAAAGGTCGTGGAGGTTCTGGATGCCATGACGCCATGACGCCACGACATCATGACGTCTTGGCGTCTTGGCGTCCTGGCGTCGTGGCGTCCAGCCGGTGCCTATCCACCCACCACGCGAACAGCACGAACAACCACCCGAACACAATGGCAAACATCGCCAGCGCCGTCACGTCCTGTGGCGGCGGCGTGAACAGCGAGCTGGCGTACGAAGCCGCGAGCACGAGCACCAGCGCCCAGAACCCGTAGCGGCCGATGCCGTCCCGCGCCCGGGTAGTCGCCGCGTAGATCGCCACTCCCGCGACGTACATCACCCCTTCGACGATCAGCGTCCCAGCGACCGAGTTCCACAGTCCGAGCCCGACGTTCAGACTGCCGGGGTAGAGCGGCATGTCGGGACGGTGGGTGACGAAGTCGAGCACCCAGTGGCTCACGACGAGGAGCCCCACGACGACCGCGCCCCGCGCATAACCGGTGCGCGTGCGGTACAGATAGCCGAACAGCACTCCCCACCCGATCAGGGTCAGGAGGCTGTGCGAAATCGGGATGTCGTCGAGCCACAAGTTGAGGAACGGATTGGTGCCCGGAACCACCCGCGCCTGCTCCCATCCCAAGAGCAGGAACACCGGCCAGAGGAGATCGGCCAGGGTCGGTGCGGCGAACAGCGTGCCCAGCGAGGTGCGGGGCGCCACGCGCTTGGCGGCGAGCCCGAGGGCGTAGTGGCCGATAAACATGACGCCACGACTCCACGACGCCAAGGTGCATGTGTGGCGTGGCGACTTGGCGTCTTGGCGTCACCCGCCGTGCAGCCGCTTGATGAGCTGGATCTGCCCCGCGTGATACAGATCGTGCGACGCGATCCCGTAGATCTCCTGCGCGGTGCGCCATTTCGACCGCCAGCCGCGGCGGCCGAGCTGGGCCGGATCGACTCGGGCGATCGCGCGCAACAGCAGCGCGTGTTGTTGGTCCAGCAGCGCCCGGTCGCGCCGCCACGCTGCCGAGTCGGTGCGCTGGGGCAGCTCGGGCCAGTTGGCGCCCGGCCGGGGAAACTCGATCGCGGGGTCACGCTCGAGCCGCCGGCGGACCATGCACTTCCAATAGGCGGTGTGCAGCACGAGGTCCCAGATGGTGTGCCGCCGCGGCGCCGGGTGCCACAACGCCTCCCGCGCCGTCAGGCCGCGTAGCGTGCCGCGCAGCGGCGTGCCGTGCCACGCGGGGCTCGTGAACGCCTGCTCCACCACGTCGAGCAGCAGCCGGATGCGTGCGTCCATCATCACTCCTTTGGACAAACGAATCAGGGAAGGGTGTCGTACACGATCGCGACGCCACGCACGTGGTTCACCGTTTTGAACGGGTGCGCTCCGCGGCCGTAGCGGACCTGCAAGGTGCGGGTCCCGAGCCACGTCACGCGCACTTCGGGCGTAGCGTCCGTGGCCATGATCACGAGGGCGCCGGGTCCACCGCCCAGGCGATGCCCGGCGCTCACGATGGACACGTTGGTCGCGAAGCCGTGGGCGGCGCTCCTCCCCCCTCCTCCCCGGCAGCTGCGCACGAACACGACGGCGGTGAGGCGGGCGTCGGGTGACGGGACCGCGGCGACGGGGGCGTTTTCGCATCCGCCGCCGAGCCAGTAGGAGCCAGCGGCGAACAGGGCCGCGACCAGGCCGAGCGCGGCGAGCACGCCGAGCGCCGGCTTCATCCCGCTCTCAGGAGCGCGTAGTCCTTCTTTCCCTTGCGGACAAGGAGGTTGCCCCCCGCGATCCAGTCCCCATCGCCGATGCGGCGCTCGGCGTCCTGCTCGCGCTGCTGGTTCACATAGATCCCGCCCTGCTCGACGGCGCGGCGGGCCTCGCTCTTGGACTTGGCGAGCCCCAGCCGGACGACCGCGTCCACCACGGTCGTCACGTCGCCGCGGGACACCGTGGTCGTCGGAATCTCGTGTGCCAGGCTGTCCCACACGCCGGCATCCGCCCGGCGCGGATCGAAGTCGCCGAACAAGATGCCGGCGACGGCGGCCGCGCGCTTTGCGGCGTCGGCGCCGTGCGCCCGGGTCGTGACGTCGTTCGCCAGCGCCGTCTGGGCCGCCCGCGAGGCCGGGTCCTTCTTGTGGCGCGCCATGAGGGCACCGATCTCGTCGCGCGACTTGGGCGTGAACAGCTTCACGTAGCCCTCCACGTCGCGGTCGTCGACGTTGATCCAGAACTGGTAGAACGCGTACGGCGAGGTCATCGCCGGATCGAGGTACACCGCGCCGGCCTCCGTCTTCCCGAACTTCTGTCCCGACGCCCGCGTCACGAGCGGCGCCACGAGCCCGTGCGCCTCGGCGTTCTCGACGCGGCGAATCAGCTCCACGCCCGCCGTGATGTTCCCCCACTGGTCGCTGCCGGCCACCTGGAGCGTGCACTGCCGCTCGCGGAACAGATGCAGGAAGTCGTATGCCTGCAGCAACATGTAACTGAACTCGGTGTAGGAGAGGCCTGCGTCCATCCGCGCCTGCACCGATTCCTTCTGGAGCATCACGTTCACGGTGAAATGCTTGCCCACATCGCGCAGGAAGTCGATGGCCTTCAGCTCCACGAGCCACTTGGCGTTGTCCAGCATCAGCGCCGCCTTCGGTCCGGCGCCGAACTCGAGAAACCGAGAGGCCTGATCGCGCATGCGCTGGGCGTTTTCGCGGATCTGCTCCTTGGAGAGCAGCGGGCGCTCCGCCGATTTCCCCGACGGGTCGCCGATGAGCCCGGTGCCGCCGCCCATCAACACGATCGGCCGGTGGCCGTGGCGCTGTAGATTCGCGAGCAGCATCAGCGCCACGAGGTTGCCAACCTGGAGGCTCGGGACCGTCGGGTCGAAGCCGCAATACGCCGTCACCGGCCCGCGCGCGAGATGGACGTCCAGGCCCGGTGTCGCCTGCTGCAGGAAGCCGCGCCACTTGAGCTCGTCGAGAAGATCGGGGGGGGGCGGGGGGGTCATGGCGGCGAATCGTACGAAGCGCGCGGGACGCTGGCAAGCGCGCAACCCCTCCACTAGGTTGTAAACGAAATGACCGCTGCCACGCCGCCCTCAGCACCCTTCGGCCTGTCGTTTCTGCGCCGTTGGTGGCAGGACCGCAAGGCCAGGACGCGCACCCTGGCGGGCGTGGCGCTCGCCTGCCTGTACTCCGGCGGCCTCGTCTACGGCTCGTGGACCCGCGTGTGCGCCGCGGAGCGCTGCCCGAGCATCGCGCGGATCGACCCCCGGGTCAGAGGTCCGCAGCAGACGTCCAAGGTGTACGCCGCGGACGGCCGCCTGATCACCGAGCTGGGCATCGAGCGCCGAACAGTCGTGCCGCTCGCCGAGATGCCGGTGTACCTGCGCCAGGCGTTCGTCGCTGTCGAAGACAAACGCTTCTACGCGCATCACGGCATCGACTACTGGCGCATCGTCGGCGCCTTCAAGGCCAACGCTGTGACGCTGAGTTACTCGCAGGGGTTCTCCACGATCACGATGCAGCTCGCGCGCAACGTCTTCCCCGACCAGATCAGCCGGGAGAAGAAGCTCACCCGTAAGCTCAAGGAAGCCCGGGTCGCGGTGGAGCTGGAGCGCAACTTCCCGAAGGACACGATCCTCGAGCTGTATCTCAACCAGATCAGCCTCGGCCCCAACGTGTCCGGCGTCGAGGCGGCGGCGCAGGTGTTCTTCGGCAAGTCGGCGCGCGACGTCAATGTGGCCGAGGCGGCGACGCTCGCCGCCCTCCCCAAAGCTCCGGGCACCTACAACCCGCGCCTGCATCCCGACCGCGCGACGCGGCGCCGCAACGTGGTGCTGAACCTGATGCGCGACCAGGGCTACATCACGGCCGAGGACGCCGAGTACTGGAAGGCGTATCCGCTCGCGCTCACGTCGCGCCGCACCAGCTATGGCGACGTGGCCCCCTACTTCGTGGAGTGGCTGCGCTCGAGCGTCCTCGAGCCCCGCTTCGGCCGCGACTTGTACGAGAAGGGATTGCGGATCTACACGACGCTGGACCTCGACATGCAGGAGGCCGCCGAGCGCGCCCTGCAGTCGCAGCTCGACGAGATCGAAGCCGGCGTATACTCCGGCGGCAAGTTCGAGGCCCGCACGACCTACCGCGAGTACCTCGAGCAGGGGCGGGCATCGGGCGAGGATCAGGGCCCCTTCTCGCCCTACCTCCAGGGCGCCCTGGTCGCGATCGACGCGCGGACCGGGGCCATCCTGGCGCTGGTCGGCGGCCGCGACTTCGTGGACTCGAAGTGGAACCGCGTCACGCAGTCGGTGCGCCAGCCGGGGTCGGCGTTCAAGCCGTTCGTCTATTCCGCCGCGGTGCGCGCGGGCCACCCCGTCACCGAGCTGCTCGACGACACGCCGCTCAATCCGCCGGTCATCCAGCTCGACAGCTCGCTGTGGCAGCCCAAAGACTACGACGACACCACCCTCGGCGCGATCCCGATGCGGATGTCGCTGTACCTGTCGCGCAACCTGTCCACGATCAAGCTGGGGATGGCGCTGGGCGAGCCGACGGTGATCGGCGAGGCGCGCCGCTACGGCTTCACGACCGCGCTCCCGCCCTATCCGTCGATCCACATCGGCGCGAAGGGCGTGAAGCCGCTCGAGATCATCGCCGCGTACACCGCGTTCGCGAACCTCGGCACCCGCGTCGAGCCGGTTGGCATTCAGCGGATCGAGGACCGGCAAGGGAACATCCTGTTCCAGTCGACCACGCGGCGCGAGGTCGTGATGGACCCGGAGCACAGCTGGCTGATGCTCGACATGCTGCGCGACGTGATGCGCTGCCAGCCGGGGACCGGGCCCAACCGCTGCGGCACGGCCGCCGGTGCCGTCGCCGGGCTGCGCATCCCAATGGGCGGCAAGACCGGCACGACCGACGACTATACCGACGCCTGGTTCGTCGGCTTCACGCCGGAGATCGTGGCGGGCATCTGGGTGGGCTACGACCTGCAGCAGCGCATCATGGGCAACGCCGGCGGCGGCCGCATCGTGGCGCCGGCGTGGACCAAGTTCATGCGCGACGTCTACGAGCGCCGCCCGCCGCCCCCCGACTGGCCGCGGCCCGACTCGCTGATCACGCGCGAGGTGGATTGGTCCAACGGCCGCCTCGCCACGCCGTTCTGCCCGATCGAGGTGCGGCGCTGGGAGTGGTTCTATCCGGGCACGGAGCCGAACGAGGTGTGCAGCGTGCACTCGCCGTTCGGCGTCGGGATCACGCCGTGACCCGCGCCTAGGGCGTGCTGCGCATTCGTGCGGGGCTGGTCCACCCCGTGACGGCGCCGCCGATTGAGGACGGCGCCGTTCTCGTGGATACGAATGGACGCCTCGCGTCGGTCGGCCCGCACGCGCAGGTTGCCGCGCCCCGCGGAACAGAGGTCCTGGAGTTCCGCGATGCCGTCCTCGTCCCCGGTCTCGTCAACTGTCACACGCACCTCGAGCTGACCCACCTCGCCGGGCAAAACGCCGAGCCGGATTTCGCCACGTGGATCCGGCGGATCCGCCACTTGAAGGACGAGACGCCGGCGGATGCATTCGACGCCGCGGCCGTCCAGGGCGTGAGGGACTGCTGGTCTCGGGGCGTGACCTGCATCGCCGAGACGGGCAGCACCGGCGCGGTCATGCGGGCGCTGCACGCACTCGGCGGGCGCGGGATCGTGTATCAGGAAGTCTTCGGCCCCGATCCGGCGAAGCTCGACACCAGTATGCGGGAACTCGGGGAGGCCGTGGGTCGCTTGAGGCCCCTGATCTCTGATCGGGTGCGGCTCGGCGTTTCGCCGCACGCGCCGTATACGGTGAGCGCCCCGCTCTACGAAGCCGTCGCGGCGTTCGCTCGGCGGGAGCGCCGTCCGGTCGCCGTTCACCTCGCGGAGTCCAAGGAAGAGAGCCAGTTCGTCGAGAGCGGCACCGGGCCCTTCGCCGACGCCTGGCGCGCCCGGGGCATCACCGTCGAGCCGCGCGGGTGTACGCCCGTCGAGTACCTGCGGCGTCTCGGCCTGCTGAACGCCGGCACGCTCTGCATTCACTGCGTCCAGGTTGACGAGCACGACATCGCGGTGCTCGAGGGGGGCGGCGCTGCGATCGCGCACTGTCCCCGCTCGAACCGCGCCCACGGTCACGGCTCGGCGCCGCTGGGAGCGTTTCGGAGAGCCGGCCTCAGGGTGGGGCTCGGCACCGATTCGGTCGTGAGCGTCGCGGATCTCGACGTCTGGGCCGAGGCTCAGGCAGCAGGGCTCGACGGAGACCAGGCTCTGCGAGCGCTGACACTCGACGGCGCCCGCGCGCTGGGGTGGGCGGGCGACATTGGTTCACTGGAAGTCGGAAAGGCCGCGGACCTCGCCGTCTTCGCCTCTCCCGCCCCTTACCGCCTCCTACCGCCCCCGACCGCCCTGTTAGTCGTGCTCGCCGGCCGAATCGTCCATCAGGCCGGATCTCAGCGGCCGCACTAGATTTGCCCTGCATGAAAACCCAGCGCCACGCGGCGATCCTCAAGATCATCCGCCGGGACACGGTGGGGAGTCAGGAGCAGCTGCGCGAGCTGCTGCGGGCCGAGGGCTTCGAGGTGACGCAGGCCACGCTGTCGCGCGACATCCGCGAGCTGGGGCTCGCCAAAGTCGCGGCGCCGGACGGCGGGTCGCACTATGCCCCGCCTCCCGAGGGCGCCGGCGGCGTCCGGCCGCACCTCGAGCAGCTGCTGCCCACGATGCTCGTGTCGGCGGAGGGCGTGGGCCCCTTGCTGGTGCTCAAGACCGCGACCGGCGCGGCGCAGCCGCTGGCGCTCGCGCTCGACGGGGCGGGGTGGGCCGAGATCATCGGGACCATCGCGGGCGACGACGCGATCCTGGTCATCGCCCGCAGCGAGCGTGCCCGCCGCGCGGTGCAGACGCGCCTGAACGAATTGGCCGGGGTGCCATAAGAAAGGTATCGGGTACTGGGTACCGGGTATCGGGTGATGCACCCCCCGATACCCGATACCCGTCCTTGCGCACCCAAGCGTGCTCGATGTATTTTTATTCACCCATATGCATAAACCAACACACGCGGCCCCCGGCCCCCTCGTCGTGCTCGCCTATTCGGGCGGGCTCGACACTTCAGCGATCGTTCCCTGGCTGCGGGAGAAATACCGCGCCCGGGTGCTTTGTTTCGCGGCGGACGTGGGGCAGGGCGCCGGCGAGCTGCACGGCTTGGTCGACAAAGCCAAGCGCTCCGGCGCCGAGGACTGCATCGTCGAAGACCTGCGCGAAGAGTTCGTGCGCGACTTCGTCTTTCCGACGCTCCGAGCCGGCGCGGTCTACGCCCGCACCTACCTGCTCGGCACCTCCATGGCCCGGCCGCTCACCGCCGCACGCCAAGTCGCCCTGGCGCAGCGCGTCGGCGCCCAGGCGCTGGCCCACGGCTGCACCGGCAAGGGCAACGATCAAGTCCGCTTCGAGCTGACCTACGCTGCCCTCGGCCCCGATCTCCAGGTCATCGCCCCCTGGCGCGAGTGGGAGTTCCAGGGCCGCGACGATCTGCTCGCGTACGTCCACGCCAAGGGGATTCCGGTGCAGGCGACCGCCGAGAAACCGTACTCGACGGACCGCAACCTGTGGCACTGCTCGCACGAAGGCGGCATTCTCGAGGACCCGTCGCACGAAGCGCCGGAGCACATCTTCGTGATGACCCGGAACCCCCTCGAGGCGCCCGATGAGCCCACCGTTGTGCAGATCGACTTCGAAGAAGGCACCCCCGTCGCCGTCGATCACGTGCCCCTCGGTCCCGTCCAGTTGGTCGAAACCCTCAACGAGGTCGCGGGCGAGCACGGCGTCGGCCGCGCCGACGTCGTCGAAGACCGCCTCGTGGGCATGAAGTCACGCGGTGTGTACGAGACGCCGGGCGGCACGCTGCTGTACGCGGCGCACCGCGAGTTGGAGCAGCTGGTCCTCGACCGGCGCACGCTGCGGCTCAAGGACGAGCTCGCCCTGCGCTATGCCGACCTCGTGTACGACGGCCGCTGGTGGACGCCGGAGCGCGAAGCGCTCGACGCCCTCGTCACGGCCACGCAAAAAACAGTGACGGGCGCGGTGCGCCTCAAGCTCTACAGGGGCGGCGTGACCGTGGCCGGGCGGGAGAGCCCGTACGCGTTGTACCAGCCGTCCTACGCGACGTTCGGCAAGGACAACGTCTACAATCAGAAGGACGCCGAAGGCTTCATCCGCCTGTACGGCCTGGCCATCAGGATCGGCGCCGGCCTCGGCGCCGAGCGTACAGATGTCCCAACAGTCTGACATCCATCAGATGTGGGGCGGGCGCTTCGCGTTGGGGGGAGGCCCCAGCGAAGCGCTCGACGCGCTGAACCGCAGCCTCCCCGTCGATCACCGCCTCTGGCCGCAGGACATCGCCGCGAGCAAGGCGTGGGTCCACGCCCTCGGTCGCGTGGGCGTGCTGGCGCCGGCCGAGGAGGCCCAGCTGTGGGACGGGCTGGATCGCGTCGCCGACCGGCTCGCCGACGGCGCCGCCGTCGGCGCACCCGACGAGGACGTGCACACACTCGTCGAGCGATTGCTCTACGAGGAGGTCGGCGCCGTCGCCGGCAAGCTGCACACCGGCCGCTCGCGCAACGACCAGGTCGCCACCGACTTGCGGCTGTGGACGCTCGACGCGATCGACCAGCTCGACGCGGGCGTGGCCGCCCTCGGCGGCACGCTGGTGGCGCGGGCCAAGGAGGGCGTGGACGCCCTCCTCCCCGGCTACACGCACGGCCAGCGCGCCCAGCCGGTGCGCTGGGCCTACGTCCTGCTCGCCCACGCCTGGCCCCTCGTCCGCGACCGCCAACGCCTCGCCGACGCCCGCCGCCGCGTGGCGGAGCTGCCGCTCGGCTCGGGCGCGCTCGCCGGCTCGGGCTTCCCCGTGGACCGCGTGCTACTCAAGGAAGCCCTCGGCTTCCGCGCCGTTGCGCCCAACGCGCTCGACGTCACCGGCGACCGCGACTTCGTCGCCGAAGTGCTGTTCGTCCTCGCGCTCATCGGCACTCACCTCTCAAGGCTCGGCGCCGAGCTGATCGGCTACGCGAGCGGCGAGTCGGGGTTCGTCACGCTATCGGACGCCTTCAGCACCGGGTCGAGCCTCATGCCGCAAAAGCGCAACCCCGACGTGTTCGAGCTGGCGCGGGGTAAGGCGGGCCGCTTGCTTGGCGACCTCGTCGCGCTCCTGACCACGCTGAAGGGCCTCCCCGCCGGCTACCAGAAGGACCTGCAGGAGGATAAGGCGCTCCTGTTCGACGCGTGCGATACGCTGGGCGTCGTGCTGCCGGCGCTGACCGGCGCGATCGCCACGCTCACGGTGAACCCCGATCGCATGGCCCAAGCGTTGGACCCCGCGATGCGTGCGACCGACGTCGCGGATCTCCTGGTCGAAGCCGGCGTGCCGTTCCGCGAGAGTCACGGCCTGGTGGGACGCCTCGTGCGCGAAGCGGAGAAGGCCGGCGTGCCGCTCGACAAGGTGCCTCCTGCCGTGGCGGCAGGAATCCATCCCGCGTTGGGCGCGGCGTTGGGGCAGCTGGGGAGCTGGGAAGACAGCATCGAGAGTCGCGCAACCCCGGGTGGGGCGTCCCGCAGCTCCGTCGAGGCCCAGATCGACGAGCTACGGCGGGCCTTTGCGGCCCCAGGAAGCGCGTAAAAAGCCGTAACCGCCTCACTTGCCGTCGCTTGGCCGTGGGTGTTAGCATACGTGGCCGCCTCGTTCGGGAGCGAGCGAGACGGCCATTTTTTAGACCGGAAAAGGGGGGGGAGTGCGCTGCCTCGCGCTCAACGCGTCGTTCGAGCCGCTGACTATGGTGCCCGTGCGCCGGGCGCTCCGCCTGATCATCGACGGCAAAGCCGAGGTGGTCGAGGCGGAGGGCACGCCCGTGCGCAGCGAGCGGCTGGCGGTCCCGCGGCCGGCGGTAATCCGGCTCGTTCGGTTCGTGCACGTCCCGAGACGGTTCCGGCGCCAGGTCACGAACACCTTCCTGTTCGCCCGCGACAACTACCGCTGCCAGTTCTGCGGCCGTAACCAGCAGGAGCTGCGGCCGCGCGAGTGCCTCACGCGCGACCATCTGCTCCCCCTGTCGCGCGGCGGCACCAATGCCTGGACGAACGTCCTGACCGCCTGCTCGAGCTGCAACACGCGCAAGGGCAACCTGCTGCCGGAAGAGGTGGGGATGCATCCCCTGCGGCCGCCGCACGAGCCGCATTTCGTGCACCTCTCCTGGGCGGTGCGCCGCCTGACGCGCACGCAGGCGAAGTACATCCGCCTCTTCTACGGGGCGGAGGTGCTGGCGACGCTCGAGGCGTTGTGAGCGGGAAGGGCCTCTGGATCGTCGCGGGCGGGGCCGCGGTGGCCCTCGTCGCGGCCCTCATACTGACACGGTCAGCCGGCGGGACTGCGCACCCTGAGCCCCGGCCCGGGATCACCGCCGAGCGAGTGCTCCCCGGCGCAGCCGTCCCGCGCACCCCCGGCGCGCTCGAGGCGTACGCCGCCGCCCGCGCCGCCCCCGCCACCCTCGACGGCGTCTATTGTCACTGCGACTGCTCGAAGCACTCGGGGCACCGGTCGCTGCTCACCTGCTTCGAGTCGGAACACGGCGGCTTCTGCGACATCTGCATGGGCGAGGCGGTGCTCGCGGCCCAGCTCGCCGCCCGTGGGACGTCTCTGCAAGGAATCCGCACCGCTATTGACGCGCGATTCGGAACGTAGGGCTCCGCGCTTCGAGCCGTTGCCGCGGCAGTCCCGCGATCCGCACCAGCACCCGTTGCGCGCCCCGCACCAGCGCCTGCCCGAGGTTCCCCTCGCCGGACACCGCCGGTCCCACATCGCCCTTGAGCCAACGCGACAGCTCCTCGAGATCGGTGTCGTTGAGCGTCGTCACTTCTAGTCGGCACAGAAAGTAAAAACGCCCCGGACTGGTGGGGCGCAGCGGGATGGTGTAGGGGATGTCGAGGGCGGCGGCCAGCTCTTCGGGCGTGGCGTAACGCGTGACGGTACCACCGGTGCGGATCAGCACGAAGTCGTCGGCCAGGGGATCGTGACGCGCGACCGCGTCCCAAGGCACTTCGCGCACGAACTGGTCGAACCAGCTGGCGCGCTCTTTCCACAATTCTAGGCGGTAGTGAAGACGGAGCGGGAACCCGGAGCGCATCAGCGCGACGAACCTCCCGTCGGAAAGGAGGCCCGTGTTCTGCACGCGCGGCACCTCGCTATGCAGGGTCACGGTCAGGGACGGTGCCTGTGCCGCCGCGGCGGCGGTCGCGGCCCCCCCCGCCCCCCCCGCCACCCCCGCCATCCCCCAGCCGAGGGTGCAGCCGAGCAGCACCGGCCCGAGCCGCACCCTAGAACCGGTGGTCGAGTCGTACCGTGAAGCGCAGCGGCTCGCCGGTGGTCACCGCCTTGGCGACGTAGAGCCCGAAGCCGCCGGCGTCGACGCCCAGACCGAGGTCGGCGAGCCAGCTGCCGAGGGTCGGGAGCCGATCGCTCGGCAGTCGGCCCGGCCCGTTGCCGAGCAGCCAACCCTGCCCGGCCTCACCGAACACCACGAGATCCAGGCCTTCGACACTGAGGAGCGAACTGGTCTCTTCCCGTCCCTCCTCGTCGCGCGTCGTGTTGTACGACCAGTGCAGCGACAGGTGGCCGCGGTACTCCCCCTGGATCGCGAGCACGCGATCGCACGCGGCGAGCAGCGTCCCCGCGAACGCCGGAGCGGTGATGTCGCGGTTGCAGGCGCTGTGCCGGAACGCATAGCCCGTGAGGGGGTCGGGGCCGCCGAGGGAGAGGCGGCGCTGCAGCGGGAGCGGGTCGCCTCCTAACCAGCCGCCGGCGACGAGCCGCAGGTTCACGCGACCCGACGGGCTGACGCGGGCGTAGCGCCGGATGTCGACGAACAGCCGCTCGAACGCGTACGAGCCATCGGTCGGGATCGCGCCCCGGACGGACGACGGCACGCCGGTCTGCGGCGCCACGTCCTTACTGCGGGAGTGCTCCAGCGTGCCGCGCACCAGCCAGCCGGCCGTAGGATCGGCGACGTCGTTGCGCGTGTCGATGGCCGCGCTGGCGCTCAGCGTGGTGTAGTGCCCCTCATCGATCGGCGGGTTGGGCCGCCACAACTCCGAATTGCGGAACACCGTCCAGGGATCCCGGCCGGCGACGCTCGTCTGCCAGTCGCGCCGCACCTCGAACGTGACGGCGATCTGCCGCTCCGGGTACGCGAACACGCGCACCGCCGCTCCCTTGTTGAGGTAGTAATCGCGGTAGTCGCGGGCAAAGAGGAACGCGCTCCATCCCACCTCGGCGTTATGCAGGCCCCAGTCCTCGACGGGAGTCACGACATCGTACGCGCGGAACCCGACGCCTAACGCGCGGATCTCGCCGGACCGCAGCTCGGCCCGGAGCATGTAGCCCAGGTCGCTGCGGCTGTCGCTCAGGTCGCCTGCCGAGCGGAACACGCCGAGCGCATCGAGGCGCACCCGCACGTTCTCCTGGAGCTTCCAGTCGAACAGCGGCCCGAACACGATCGGCAAGCCCTCGACGCGATTGAATGTCCCGCCGGTCGCGATCGTGAGCGAGGAGCGCGAGTCGGCGGTCCCCCACGACACCCGCGCCCCGGGGTTCCACAGGTGGCGCCGGAGATTCGGGGCATACGCGATCTCGTCCCCCCCCGCCGCCCCCCCGCCCCGGACGCGGTACAACAGCGGCTCGCGGTACTGCCGCACCTCGCCGCCGACCCGGGCTTCCGCCGTGCCTTGGGCCGTGCCCCCCACGACGATCAGGCTGCCGGTGATCTCGGCGCCGGGCTCGAGCAACGCGTCGCCGTTGATGACGAGCAGCGAGCCTTGGATCCGGCCGCCGATCAGCACCGGCCCGTTGCGGACCGCCACGTCGCCGCGCCACTCGTTGCCGCGCGGGAGGTGGGTGCGGCCCACCAGGCGGGTGGTCGTCGGAGTGTTGTAGAGCCGGATCACCTCGTCGGTCACGATCCGGGGCAGCTCGCGCGCCTGGAGCGTGGCGCCGGAACTGTCGGGGTGAATGACGATCGTCGTGTCCTGGACCGTCGCCAGAGCTAGCAGAAGCGCGAGCATACACGGAGCCTTGGTTGGGGCCGTCGGGCGGCGCTGCACGGGACGTGCCGGGCCTGCCGGAGCGTGAAACCGGGACGCGGCGGCCGCAACCGTGTCATCCCGTCATGTTGCGCGGCGGGTCGATGCCCAGCCGCCGCATCCGCCGATAGAGGTTGGCGCGGTCGGTGGACAGTCGCCGGGCCGCCTCCGCCACGTTCCCGCGCGAGGCGGAGAGGGCGCGCGCGATGAGCTCCCGTTCGTATTGATCCAGCGTCTGCGCCAGCGAGACGTCGTGCCACGCCGGCTCGGCGGCGGTCCCGCCGGACGGGCGGCCGCCGTCCTGCGGCAATACCTGCGCCACGTCGTCGGCGGTGACCGTCACCGCGGCGGCGAGAATCGCGAGGCGCTCCACCAGGTTCGCCAGCTCACGCACGTTGCCGGGCCAGCGGTACGCCGTGAGCAGCTGCAGCGCGCCCGCGTCGAACTGCACGGCGCGGCCCAGTCGGGCCGCGCAGCGTGCCGCGAAGTGGCGCACCAGCGGGGGCACGTCGTCCGGGCGCTCGCGCAGCGGGGCGATGGCGATCGGCAGGACGTTGAGCCGGAACCACAGGTCCTCGCGGAAGGATCCCTGCCGCACCCCCTGCGCCAGGTCCTTGTTCGTCGCGGCGAGGACGCGAACGTCCACGGTGAGCGGCCGCTCGCCCCCCAGGCGCTCGACGACGCCGGTCTCGAGCACGCGCAGCAGCTTGGCCTGCGCTTCGGGGCTCAGGTCTCCGACCTCGTCGAGGAACAGCGTGCCGCCGTCGGCCAGCTCGAAGCGGCCCTGCCGGCGCTCGGTGGCGCCGGTGAAGGCGCCGCGCTCGTGCCCGAACATCTCCGACTCGACCAGGTCGCGCGGGATCGCGGCGCTGTTCACGGTGACGAACGGCTTCCCGGCGCGGGCGCTCTGGCGGTGGATTGCCGAGGCGACGAGCTCCTTGCCGGTCCCCGACTCGCCGGTGATCAGCACGCGCGACTCCGTCGGCGCGACGCGGGCGATCATCGCCCGCAGCTCTTCCATCGCGCGACTCGGGCCGATCAGCGGGTCGGCGTGGCCCAGCTGCTCGTGGAGACGGCGGTTCTCGGCGAGCGTGCGGCGCAGCTCCAGCGCGCCGCGCAGCGCCACCAGGACCCCCTCGGGGGTGAGCGGCTTCTCGAGGAACTGGAACGCGCCCAGCTTGGTGGCGCGCACGGCGTCGGCGAGGTTCGCTTTGCCGCTCATCATCACCACGGGGACGTCGGGCGCGCGTTTCTTGATCTGCTCGAGCGTCGCGAGTCCGTCCGGTCCCGGAGGCATCAGCAGGTCGAGCAACACGACGTCGGGCGGATCGTCCGCGACCAGGGCGAGCGCCGCCTGGCCATTGGGCGCTTCCACCGTCTCGAAGCCCTCGGACGCGAGCAAGGCCCCCACCATCTTGCGGATGTTGGCTTCGTCGTCGACCAGCAGGATGCGGGGGCTCATGGAAAGACGATGCCGAAGGTCGCGCCGCCGCCGGGCGTCTCGGCGACGGCGACGGTCCCGCGGTGCGCCTCGAGCGTCTGGCGCACCAGGGCCAGGCCGAGACCGGTGCCGTCTGACTTCGTCGTGAAGTAGGGCTCGAAGATGCGCGCGCGCAGCTCGTCGGGAATCCCGGGGCCATGATCGGCGATGATCACCGAGAGCCCGCTCCCGTCCCCGGTCACCGTCACGTCGATCGCCCCCGTGCCCTGCATCGCCTCCGCCGCGTTGCGGAGCAGGTTCGCAAAGGCGCGCCGCAACGGATCGTAGTGCCCCAGCAGCGTGCGACGCCCGCCGTTCGCCTGAAGGCGGACCGTGACGCCCTCCGGCACCGCCGTCCGCCCCAGCTCGTCGAGCAGCTCGACCAGATCGACTTCGCTCTGCGGGCCCTCGGGCAGGCGGCCGAAGTCGGAAAACTCCTTCGCCAGGCGCTCGAGCCGGTCCGTCTCGGCGAAAAGGACTTCCACTGCGGTGTCCGTCCGGCCGTCCGCCCGTCCGCCCGTCCGTCGCAGCTGGTCTACGGCGATCCGCATCGACGTCAGCGGATTCTTGATCTCGTGCGCCACGCGTCGCGCCACTTCGCGGAACGCACGGAGCCGCTCGGCCTCGAGCTCCCGGTCCCGCGCCGCGGAG
This sequence comes from Gemmatimonadales bacterium, assembly GCA_036004985.1. Classification (GTDB taxonomy): domain Bacteria; phylum Gemmatimonadota; class Gemmatimonadetes; order Gemmatimonadales; family GWC2-71-9; genus 20CM-2-65-7. Next base: position 46,162 of record DASYQX010000127.1, on the reverse strand, counting down.
AGTGCCGCGGCCAGCTCGCGCAGCGCCTGGCGCAGCGCCTCGAACTCTGGGGCGCCCCGGGCGGCCGGATCCGCCCCCGCCGGGAGGGGCTCGCGCCGCCGGATCAGCTGGGTCCACCCCACCAGCTCGTCGATCGGTCGCGACAGTTGCCGCGACAGGTGGCCGGCGAGGTTCACCGAGGCGTACAGCACGATCGCGCCGAGCAGCAGGATCACGACCGCGAATCCCGCCGTGTAGAAGCGGAGATAGGTCTCCGCCTGACGGGCCATCCGCACCGACGTCGACACCTGATTCAGGTGGTGGCGCAGGACGATGCGCTCCTGCCGCGTGAGGTGCAGCGTGTCCACGCCGTCGAGCAGGATCCGCGCCGAGAGGGCCACCCGCTCGGACGAGGCCCGCGCGCCCCCGGTCGGGAGCAGCGTGCGCACCGACAGCACCCAGCCCGTGACGGCGAGCACCGTTGGCACCGCCGTCATGGCGACGAGGAGCAGGAAGATTCGCCGCCGGAAGGGTTGCGCCATATTTCAAGCGCAATCTAGGCTCTGGGTGCTCGTGTGACAATTCGACACATCTACAAAGGCGGGGGGCAGATGAAGTCGCACACTCACTACCTCTGGTTCAACACCAAGCGTCGCCAGGAGATCATCGACATCACGGAGGAGGTTGTGAAGGAGGTGGAGGCGAGCAAGGTGCGTGAAGGGTTTGTACTAGTGAGTGCCATGCACATCTCTGCATCCGTTTTCGTGAATGACCATGAGTCCGGATTGTGGGACGATATTCTGAAGTGGTTAGAAGGGACGATCGCGCCCTGGGACCCCAAGCGCTACCGGCACAACGAGACGGGCGAGGACAACGCGGCGGCGCACCTGCGGAGCCTGACCGTGGGGCACGAGGTGATCGTACCGATCACCGGCGGCAAGCTCGACTTCGGCCCCTGGCAGCGCGTGTTCTACGGCGAGTGGGACGGCCAGCGCAAGAAGCGCGTGATCATCAAGGTGCTGGGGGAGTAGCCGAGACGAGCACCTGCTCCAACGCGCCGTCGCGTAGCCGCTCGCTCAGCCGCACCACCCAATGGTGATCCGTGCTGATCCATGCCGTGGTTGTCGCCTTGTTCGACGGGACCTGAAGTTCGACCTTCCAGCACTCGAACGTGCCGGCAGGCACCATTTGCCGCTCGCGGCCGATCACTCGTACGTCGAGGGGAATCGGGTCGAGGGCGGTCGCGCCTCGCCAGTTCCAGATCACGTAAACGCTTCCCCGCCAACCGCCACGGTAAGGCAGTGCCTGGAGCGCGGGCTTCAGATAGAGGTAGTCCAGCAGCCCCAGCGCGGGGCGCATGAAGCGGTGCAGCTGCGCACCGGCGAAGTCCGGCGGGACGCGGGTGAGCAGCAGGGGTCCGAACGCGGGGTCGCGCGGAAACGCGTACGCCTGCTGCCGACCCTCGGGGCGAGGGGTGCGGCCCGAGACGCCCGCGCGCCGCACCGGCCGAAGTCCATCTCGCTCGACGAGCAGGGTGTCGCGCGCGGCGAAATAGCGGTTGCCCCAGCGGTTGGAGATGTGCCACGTCGGCGTCCCCTGGTATACGTCGGCAGCGATCGTCAGCGTGTCTGCCGTGACGGTGTCCGTCACAAAGCCGTCAATGATCACCCGTGTCTGGTAGATCCAGCGGCCCGGCCCGACGCGTGCGAGATCCAGCTGGGCAAGCGGATGCGAGGCCTTGTAGCGCTGGCCTCCCGGCTCCTGCGCGATCGCCGCAGTCGGCCAGAAGAACATCGAGCCGGGGGAGGCAAGCGCTTCATCGTCTGCGCCCCGGCGCAGCAGCCCCGAGATGACTGCGGCGACGACTACCGCGGCGACCGCGATGCCCGCGCCAAAGCGGAGTGGCACTCTGCGCGGCCCCGCCGCGTCCGCTGTTGGCAGGATGACGCGGGTCCCCGCCGCGCGGCTCGCCACGATCCGCGCCCGCAGTTCCGCGGCCGGATCGGGCGTCGGCAGCTGGTGCAACGCGGCAGGCAGGTCGGTGATCATCGGTCCTCCTCCAATTGCCGTCGCACGCGACGCAACGCGCGGAACAGCCTGACACGTGACGTGACGACGCTGATGCCGAGCAGCTCCGCGACCTCGACGTGGCTATATCCTTCCATTTCCTTCAGCACCAACACACCGCGCAGGTCGGCGGGCAGCGCGTCCACCGCGGCCTGGAGCGCCGCCCGGTCGGGCGTCGCGTCGGCGTGCGCGACCACCGCGGCGGCGCCTTCCAACCCCGTCTCCCGCCGGCGCGCCCGGTCGCGCAATCGCATCAACGCGACCCGGGCCGTCACACGCCTCAGCCAGGCGCCGAGCCGGCCGCGCTCCTCGTAGCGACCGAGCGCTTCGGGCAGCCCCACAAAGACGTCGTGCACGACGTCCTCCGCGTCCTCCCGCGTGCCGGTCAGCCGGTACGCCAGGCGGAACAGGCCGGCCCCGAACACGTCGTACAGCATCCCCAGCGCGTGCGGGTCGCCGTCCCTGGCGCCGCGGGCGAGCTGGGCTGCTCCCGCGCGTTCCGACGCTGCTGCGTGCATAGCCATGCGCTATGATGCCAATGCCTTAGAGGGCCCGGACGTTACTTGCTCGGCAGTCACCTATAGTGTTTCACGCGCAAGTTGTTTATTATCAACAGTTCATGAGTCTGGCAGATCGATAGGCGAGGGGCCCTACGCATCAGGCGGCGCCTGCGGGCTCCGGCAGCGGGCCGGAGTAGCGCGCATGGGCGCGCCACGATGAGTTCGGCGACCCTCCCCAAGCACCCTGCCAGCGACAACGACGGCGAGCATCGCCACCACAAGTGCCCGACCCGGCAACCTCGTCAGGTCGCCCTCCTCCCACGTTAAGCGCGGGACGACGGCGCGACGCGAGTGTGTGCCTGTCGTGAGCCAGGAACCGAGTACTACATGACACCGCAGCCACACAATCATCTGCCGCGCCCCGTTCACAAGGAACCCCCCCTCCACGCGCCCAATGCGGCGCTCCTGATCGACTTCGACAACGTCACGATGGGCATCCGCTCGGACCTGCAATCGGAGCTCAAACGGCTGCTCCAGTCCGAGATCATCCGAGGCAAAGTCGCCGTGCAGCGCGCCTACGCCGACTGGCGCCGCTACCCGCAGTACATCGTGCCCCTCTCCGAGTCGTCGATCGACCTGATTTTCGCCCCGGCCTACGGCTCCAACAAGAAAAACGCCACCGACATCCGCCTGGCGATCGACGCCCTGGAGCTGGTGTTCACCCGGCCGGAGATCGGCACGTTCATCCTCCTGTCGGGCGACTCCGACTTCTCCTCCCTGGTCCTGAAGCTCAAGGAATACGGCAAATACGTGATCGGCGTGGGAATCCGCGAATCGTCCAGCGACCTGCTGATCCAGAACTGCGACGAGTACTACTCGTACAACGAGCTCGCCGGGTTCACCAAGGAGAGCGACGTCGAGCACGTGCGCCGCGATCCCTGGGAGCTGGTCGTCGAGGCGGTCAAGCAGATGACGGCGCACAACGACGTGATGCGCTCGGACCGGCTGAAGCAGGTGATGCAGGAGATCGACCCCAACTTCGACGAGAAGGACGCGGGGTTCTCCCGCTTCAGCAAGTTCGTCGTCGAGGCGGCACACCGCGGGCTGATCGCATTGACCCGGCTCGACAACGGCCAGTACGAAATCGCCCTCGGGCCCCAGGTGGTCGGCGCCCTCGCACAGCCCGCCCTCGGCGGCGGCGTGCTCCCCGTCGCCGCCCCGGCGCGTGCCCCGCGCGAGCGCGAGGGCCGCGGCGGCAGCCGGCGCGGCGGTCGCGGAAGGGGGGAGCGGGGGGCGCCGGTCGAGCGCGAGGACGAGCCCGCCGCGCCTCCCGCGGCAGCGGCGCTGCCTGCCGCACCCGCCGAACGGAAGAGCGGCTTCTCGTTCGGCGACGCGTTCGGTCTGCTGAAGCAGGCCCTGGGCCGGATGGGCGGGGAAGAGCGGCCGGTGAGTGCCGAGGAGCTGCGTGATGCGATGGCCGAGATTCAGACCGACACGCCGCCGCTCGAGACCGCCCAGGTCCAGAAACTGCTGCGCCAGGCGCATGACAAAGAGATGATCGACCTGGCGAAACAGGACGAAGGGTACACCGTGAAGCTGCGCGCGGAGGTGCCGCCTCCTCCCGGACCGCCGACGGCCGCGACCGTCCCCGAGGCCGAAGAGGATGAGCCGCCGATGCCGGCGTCGTCGGCACCGCCACCGCCGTACAGCACATCGGCACCCGGTGCCGGGATCCCGGCTCGCAGCGCGCGGTTCCGTCGCGGTTCGCGCGGCGGGCCGCGCGTCGCGCCGCCCGAAGTCCCCAAGATCGGCGTGGTTGAGGTGGACCCGAACTTCCGGTCGCGGGTGGAGCTCCTGCCGCCGAAGCCGCCGACTCCCGGTCCCACGCCGTTCGCGCCCGAGCACGGACGGAGTGATGAGCGGGACGAACGGGGAGGGGGGGGAGGGCGCGGCCGCGGCGGTCGTGGACGTCCCGGAGAGGGAAGGGGTCGCGGTGAAGATCGCGAGGGCGGCGACCGCCCCGAGCGGGGCGAGCGCGGCGGTCGCGGTCGACGTGGCGGCCGGGGCCGCGGACGGGGGGGGGCCCGGGGTGGCGGCGGGGCGAGGGAGGGGCGTGAGCGCGAGCCCGCAGAGAGGGGTGAGCCGATGATGGAGCGGCACGCACCGCGAGCTGAGCCGCGGTCTGAGCCGTCACCGCCGCCGCCACCTCGTCCGGCACCCGCCTCTCCCCCGCCCCCCCCGGAGCCCGAAACCGAGGGAGAGTCGTTCTGGTCCAAAGTGAAGCGTGGGCTGACGGGCGGGGCGTGACGAGGGGAGTGGCGGGCGCCCCTCTGCCCGCCAGGTTCTACGCGCGACCGACGGTGGAGGTCGCGCGTGGGCTTTTGGGCCACGTGCTCGTGAGCGACCTACCCCGGGGCAGGCGGACGGCGGGGCGGATCGTCGAGGTCGAGGCGTATGTCGGTCCGCACGATCCCGCGTGCCACGCCTATGGCCATCGGCGCACGCGCCGAACCGAGCAGCTCTACGGCCCGCCCGGGACCGCCTACATCTATTTCACCTACGGGATGCACTGGTGCCTGAACGCCGTCACCGAGGCCGACGGGTACCCCGCGGCGGTGCTGATCCGGGCGCTGGAACCCCTCGCTGGAATCGAGACGATGCGGCGGCGGCGGGCGGGGGAGGGGGGGGAGGGGGGCGGCGGGAGGCATGTTCCCGACCGCCAACTCTGCGCGGGGCCGGCCCGGCTCTGTGAGGCGCTGGGGGTGACGGGAGCTTTGAACGGCGCGCGGCTGCAGAGGGGGAGCCCGCTACGCATCGTGCGGAGCACCCTGCGGCGGCGCGGGACGGTGGTCGCGGGGCCGCGCATCGGAATCACGAGCGCGACTGACTGGCCACTGCGCTTCTATTTCGAGGACTCCCCGTGGGTGTCCCGCTAGCCTAGTGCCGCTCGGTGATTCCTTCCTTCGACGTGCCCAGGCTGTAACGGATCCCGCCCTGCAGGGTGTGAGTGTTGCTGTCGATCAGGAACCCCTGCGCGCTCGACGTCACGATGTAGTGCGCGAAGACGTTGAGCTTCGTGGAGTAGTTGATCTGCAAGCCCCCCATCACCCAGAAGAACGCCTTGCTGGCGGCGTCAAAGGCGCGGTCCTGCGCTTCGAACACTTCCGACGCGCTCCCGCAGCTCGAGCAGTCCACGAGCGGGTCGAGCACCTGCATCAGGGCAAACCCACCGCCCGCGAACGGCTCGATCACTTTCTGGGTGGGGAAGGCGAGCACGCCGAACATGATGCGGCGCATGTCGTGGAAGGAGACGTCGCGGCACTGCGCCCCGACCGAGCAGCCCGACGAGCCTGGGTCGAAAATCACGGCCTGGGCGTCGGTCAGGAACAGTGCCTGCTCGTAGGCGACGTACAGAGCGGTCTTGCGGGCCGTGATGAGCCAGTGGCCGCCAACCACGGGGTCGTAATACAGCGGTTGGACGTTGGTCTTGTAGACGAACGCGCCGCCCTGCGCGCCCCAGTACCACTGGTACAGCTTGTTGTAGCCGCGTCCCTGCTGCGGCGGAGTGAAGAAGTACGACAACCCGCCCGAGCCGACCACCTGGCCGCCCCACGTCCCCCCGGGCAGCTGTGTGGTGGGGGTGTACATCGCACGCCCGTCGAGGCGCAGCGCCACGTGCTTGCCGAGGAACAGGCGCGCGCCGACGCCGCCATCGACCATGTTTTCCGTGAAATCGTAGGGCGTCCCGAAAATCGCCCGAGTGTAGCCGCCCGTGGCGTAGACCGTCGACCGCTTGCCCATGGGATACGTCAGCACCAGGTTCGCGCTGACTGCCTGGACGTCCACGTCCTGCAGGGTGTTGATGTTGTACGTCTGGACGTAGTCGCCGACGACTTCCAGACCGAGCCGGTCACTGAGGTTGTAGCCGATGCGGGCGCCGCCACCGATCCGGCTCTGGAGCAGGAACGCCCGGTCGAACCGCCAATAGGAGGCGAAGCCGTTGAACTCGAGGTTGTCGGACCGCTGCGCCGCCGCGGGCGGAGCCAGGGCCAGGACGCTCAGGGTTCCTGTCAGGAGATGGACCAGCCGCTTCATCGGATTCCTCCCACGGCCTCCACCAGGCCGCCGTATTTGAGGCTCCGAAGATAAGGCTGTAGGCTATTGTGCACAAGCACGTTAAGTGATGGGACCGTGAAACTACTTGAAGTGCAACGTACTGTCGCGATAGTGGCGACAGTATGTCAGATCAGCCGAAGCCTCCGACCCACCTGTCTGAACGCCCCGAGCGCAAAGTCGAGGTCGTCGCGCGTATGGGCGGCAGACAGCTGGCAGCGCACGCGCGCATGTCCTTGCGGGACAACAGGATACCCGAAGCCGGTGACGAAGACCCCCTCTGCCAGCAGCAGCTCGCTCATCTCGATTGCCTTGGCCGTCTCACCCAGGATCACCGGGACGATCGGCGTGTCGCCCGGCAGGGGCTTGAAGCCGAGCGCCAGGAGCTGCTCCCGGAAGTAGCGGGCGTTGTCGTGCAGCGCCGTCACGAGGGCCGGGTGGCTCTCCACGTAGCGCACCGCCGCGAGGGCGCTGCCGGCGACCGTCGGGGGCAGCGCATTGCTGAACAGTTGCGGGCGGGAGCGCTGGGTGAGGTAGTCGGCGAGCGGCGCGGGGCCGGCGGTGAATCCCCCGGCGGCGCCGCCCAGCGCCTTGCCGAGGGTCGAGGTGATGATGTCGACCTGGCCGAGCATGCCGTAGTGCTCGGCCGTCCCCCGGCCCGTCTTCCCGAGCACGCCCGTGGCGTGCGAGTCGTCCACCGCGACGATGGCATCGTAGCGGCGCGCGAGGGCGACGATGTCGGGGAGCTTCGCGACGTCCCCTTCCATCGAAAAGACGCCGTCCGTGAACACGAGCCGGAGCCGCGCATCCTTAGCGGCCTGCAGCTTGGCCTCGAGGTCCGCCATGTCGGAATGCTTGTAGACGGCGGTCTGGCACTTGGTGATCGCCTTGGCGAGACGGACCGAATCGATGATCGACGCGTGGTTCAACTGGTCGGAGATGACGATGTCCTGCTCCCCCAGGAGGGTGGGGGTCAGGCCTTCATTGGCGTTCCAGCAGCTCACGTACGTCAGCGCCGAAGCGCAGCCGACGAACTTCGCGAGCGCGGCTTCGAGCTCCCGGTGAATCGTGAACGTGCCGCAGATGAAGCGCACCGAGCCGGTGCCGGCGCCGTAGCGGTCCAGGGCATCCTTGCCGGCCTGCACGACTTCGGGAACGCTGCACAGCCCGAGGTAGTTGTTCGACGACAGGATCACGACCTCGCCGCGCCCTTCCATCTTGACGCGCGCGGCCTGGGGTGAAGCGAGGTAGTTGAGGCGCTTGTAGACGCCCTCCCGCTTGAACTGCGCGAGTTCGGTTTCGAGCTGTCCCACAAAGCTCATGCGATCTCCAGGATGACCTTGCCGGCATCGCCGGCCCGGATGGCAGCGAGCGCGTCGTCGATTTTGGCGAGCGGGAACTGGTGAGTGATGACGGGGCGGGGGTCGAACGTTCCGCCCGCGAGGAAGCGGCGCATCTGATGCCACGTTTCGTACATCTTGCGCCCGATGACGCCGTAGATCGTGATGCCCTTGAAGATCATCTCGGTGGCGAAATCGATCGGTACCTGGCCCTTGGGAATGCCGAGCAGTTGGACCCGGCCGCCCAGCCGCACGGCGGCGAACGCCTGGTGCAGGGCGGACGGCACGCCCGACATCTCGCACACGACGTCGGCGCCCTCGCCCCCCGTCTCGGCGAGCACGATCTGCACGACGTCGTCCTGGGCGGCGTTGATCGTGACGTGCGCGCCCATGCGGGCGGCGAGCGCGAGCCGCTTGGGGTTCACGTCGGACGCGATGACCTTGGCCGCGCCGGCGGCGCGCGCGATGCCGACGGCAAAGCAGCCGATCGGCCCGCAGCCCACGACGAACACGGTACTGCCCGGGATCTCGGCGGTCAGGACCGTATGGAAGGCATTCCCCATAGGGTCCATGATCGCGCCCACCTCGGTCGGGATGCCGTCGAGCGCCAACACGTTGGTCGCCGGCATCACGATGAATTCGGCGAACGCGCCGGCCCGGTCCACGCCGATGATCCGGGTGTTCTTGCAGATGTGACCGTTACCCGTCCGGCATTGCAGGCAGTGCCCGCAGACGATGTGGCCCTCGGCGGTCACGAGCTGATCGGCCTTGAGCTCGGTGACGCCGTCCCCCAGCGCCACGATTTCTCCCGCGAACTCGTGGCCCACCACCAGAGGGGGCTTGATGCGTCCCTGCGCCCAGGCGTCCCAGTCCGCGATGTGGAGGTCGGTGCCGCACACGCCGGCGTGGCGCACCGCGATCAGCACCTCGCCCGGCCCCGGCGCCGGCTTGGGAACGGTCGTGACCGTCAAGCCGGGGGCGCGCTTCTCCTTCACGATCGCTTGCATGGACACTCGGGATGCGGGAAGCGGGAAGCGGGATGCGTCAGAAGATGGACCGCGTGAACCCGCCGTCCACCTGCAGCACGGCGCCGGTAATATAGCTGGCCCTGTCGGAGGCGAGGAATGCGACCGCCGCGGCGAGCTCGTCCGGCCGGCCCATCCGCCCGAGCGGGATGTCGGCGACCATTTCGCGCATGACGTCCTGCGACGCGCGCTGCTCCCGCTTGGCGCGTGTCTCGGTGAGCTCGGTGATCCGCTCGGTAGCGATGAACCCGGGGCACACGCAGTTGACGGTTATGCCGTCGGCGGCGACCTCGTCCGCCAGGGCTTTCGAAAACCCCAGGACGCCGGCGCGGGCGGTGGTCGAGAGAATCAGCCCCGGCAGCGGCTGCTTCGCCGCCACGGAGGCCAAACAGATGATCCGGCCCCATTGGACCTTGCGCATGATGGGCACGGCGGCGGCGGCGAGGTGAATCGTCGAGAAGAGATTGACCTCGACCGCGTGGTGCCAGGCTTCGCGTGGCTGGTCCTTGAACGGCGCCGCCGGGGGGCCGCTGGCATTGCAAAAGAGCACGTCCAGTCGGCCCAGCTCCTTCGCCACGCGATGCACCAGCCCCTCGGCCTGGTCGGGGACGCCGACGTCGGCGACGAAGGGGACGACGGTGTGTCCCGTTTCGCGCTCCAGCTCTTCGGCCGCACGGGCGACCGAGTCCTGGTGCCGCCCGTTGAGCGCCACGCGCGCGCCCTCGTGGGAGAGCGCTTTCGCGACGGCGCGGCCCAGCCCGCGCGTCGAGCCGCACACGAGTGCGACGCGGCCGCCGACGCCGAGATCCATGCTTCCTCCTCGTCTGATGCGACGGGTGAATTTACGCGCCGCCGCGGAGCCCGGTTAGGGCGCGCCGCTGAGACGCTGACGTGACTGTTGGAGGAGCTCTGCGAGGCGCTGTGGCGCCCGCGCGACGAACTCGCGGTGCATCGTCCGCGCGTCGTCCAACCGCCCCAGCCGCTCGAGGCACAGCGCACGGTTGAAGTAGAGCACCGCGTAGTCCGGCGCCAGGCGTATGGCCTCGGTCAGGTGCGCAAGCGCGCTGTCGGCGCGCCCGAGGTTGAGCAGGATTGCCCCATAGTTCTGCCGCACCAACGGATCGGCCGGTCGCAGCTCCACGGCCAGCGCGTACTCGCGTAACGCCCCGGTCGTGTCACCGTCCTCGAGCAGCAGGTTCCCGTAGTACATGTGTCCCAGGCCGAACCCAAGATCCACCTCGAATGCGCGCTGGAAGGCTTCGCGCGCCTGCTCGCGATGCCCGCCGAAGAGACGGATCAACGCCAGGGTGTAGTAGAGCCGTGCCTTGCCGAGGTCGCGCCGGACGGTCACCGCCTGCTCCATCGCGCCGATCCGGCCGAGCAGGTCCTCGAAATCGCGGGCCGCATCGTCCCATCGCCCCAGGTGAACACGAGCCAGACCGCGGTAGCGGTAGGCGGTCCAGCGCGCCGAGTCCCTGCCGAGCGCCGTCGTGAAGTCCTGGATGCTCGCTGCCCATTGCCCGTGAAAGAAAGCGCGCAGGCCGCGACCGTACGCGTCGTCCGTCGCGACGACCCAGCGTTTCGGCAACGTCCACAGCAGCACTCCCTGGTGTACGAACGGGTTCCGCAGATCCGCTTCGGCGAGCCAGTCATCGGTCAGACGGGTGCTGTCGGTGTCGGACGGCTTGTCTTGCCAGAGCGGGTTGCGCAGCCACGGGCGGAACCGCCACCAGGCCGCGTACCGGCCGAGCAAGGGCTCGGCCACGCTGGGATCGAGCCGCGCCGCGTACACGAAGTAGGTCTCGGCGATGGCGGGGCGCTGGTCGAGCTCGCGCGTGCCGCGCTCGTAGTAGGCCGTCCAATCATTCGAATCTTTGTCGTGCGGGAGGGAGGGACGCGCCTGGCCGACGAGCGGGGGAGCCCCCGCGAACGCGACGGCGAGGACCAGCAGACGGGATGGGCTCAGACGGCCGCGGGAGCCCGCACCGCTTCGACCCGCACGGCGCACACTTTGAGCTCCGCCATCTTGGCGTACGGATCGAGGATCGGATTGGTGAGGAGGTTGGCGGCCGCCTCGCGGAAATGGAAGGGGACGAACACCTGACCGCGGGCGACCCGGTCGGACACGCGGCAGGCGGTCACCATCGAGTTGCGGCGCGAGGTCAGCCGCACCAGCTCGCCCTCCGCCACGCCCAGCGCTTTCGCGTCGGCGGGATGGATCTCCACGATCGCCGTCGGCTCGCGGGCATCGAGCCCCGTGGCGCGACGGGTCATGGTGCCCGTGTGCCAGTGATACAACTGGCGCCCCGTGTTCATCACGAACGGATAGTCGTCATCGGGGAGCTCGACGGGGTCGGTGTACTGAACCGCCACGAACGTCGCCCTGCCGTCGGTCGTGGGGAACGCCTGGTCGAAGAGAAACGCCGTGCCGGGGTGGTCGGGGGCCGGGACGGGATACTGCAGCCCCGCGCCCTCGAGCCGCTGGTGGGTCACCCCCGCCCAGCTCGGCGTGACCTGGGTGACCTCCCGCATGACCTCCTCGGCGCTGCGGAACGGAGTCGCGAGGCCGAGCCGGTTGGAGAGGTCGATCAGGATCTCGAGGTCGCCGCGCGCCTGCCCGGGCGGGTCCACAGCCCGGTGCGACAGCTGGATGCGGCGCTCGGTGTTGACGAACGTGCCGGTCTTCTCCGCGAAGCTGGCTCCGGGGAGCACGACGTCGGCGTAGCGGGCGGTTTCGGTGAGGAACAGGTCCTGCACGGCGAGGAACTCGAGCTCGCGGAACCAATGCTCGGCGTGGGCGATGTCCGGGTCGGAGATGATCGGGTTCTCGCCCATGATGTACATCCCGCGGATACCGCTCTCGGGTTTCACCACCTCCGTGACCATCAAGCCCTTCTGAAGCGACAGCGACTCGGCGGGCACGCCCCACACGGTCGCGAACCGCTCGCGGACGCGCGCGTCGCCCACCGGCTGATAGTCCGTGTAGACGAACGGAATCGCGCCGACGTCGGAGGCGCCCTGCACGTTGTTCTGGCCGCGGATCGGGAGCATGGCGGCGCCCCAGCGGCCGATCATCCCGCACGCGAACATCAGGTTCAGGAGCGACGTGACGATGTCGGTCCCGTTGGCGTGCTGCGTGAGTCCCATCGCCCACAGCGTGCTGGTGTTCGGCCCGCGGGCGTAGGTCTCCGCCGCGCGGCGGATGCGCTCGGCGGGAATGCCGGTGATCTTGGCGGCCTTCTCCGGCGTGTACGGCTGCACGGCGGCGCGCACCTGCTCGAAGTCATGCGTGCGGGCGGCGATGAACGCGCGGTTTTCGAGCCCCCGGGCGAGGATGTGGTTCAACATCGCGGAATAGAGTGCGACGTCGGTGCCGGGTTGCATCTGCAGGTGGATGTCGGCCCGGCCGGCGAGCTCGGTGCGCCGCGGGTCCGCCACGATCAGGGTCGCGCCGTGCTCGTGCGCCCGCTTGATGGCGGCCCCGAAGACCGGGTGCGACTCGGTGGTGTTGGCGCCGGCGATGAAGATGACGTCGCACGCCTCCTCGATCTCGCGCATCGACCCCGACGCCGCGGCGGTGTTGATCGCCCGCTGCATCGCCGCCACCGACGTCGAGTGGCACAGGCGGGTGCAGTGGTCCACGTTGTTCGTCCCGAGGGCGCCCCGGAACATCCGCATGATGAGGTAGTTCTCCTCGTTCGAGCATTTGGCCGAGGAGAAACACGCGAGGGCATTGCCGCCCCGCTCCGCTTTGATGCGCGCCAGCTCCTGGGCTGTCAGCTCGAGCGCCTCCTCCCAGCTGGCCTCGCGGAACGGCGCGTACCAGTCGGCCGGGGTGGCCACCCGGTCGCGGATGTCGAGGTCGAGCCGCTGGAGCAGCGGCAGCTCGCGCACCGACTTTCCGGTGGCGCGCGGCGGCGTGCCCGGCTTGTCCTGCTGGCCCTCGCCCTCGATCGTGCGCCACGGGCCGTCGCGGCGGTCGCGTGGGCCGCGCCACACCCACCGCGTCCCCTCCTTGATCCAGCCCTTCCTCACCAGCGGACGCGTCAGGCGATCCCGATGCTGCGGGAAGTCATAGCCGAAGCGGCCCTTGACGCAGGTCGAGCCCTGATTGGGCGTGTTGAGCTCGATGTCGGGCGACGTCACTCTCACCACCTGATTGCCTGCCACGTGCAGGTCCACCTGGCAGCCGACGCCGCAGTACGGACAGACCGAGCGCACGACTCTATCGGGACGCCGGACCTGCTCCGGGGCGAAGCGCTGGCGCGGCATCACCTCGAAGATGGCGCCGGTGGGACACACCCGAACGCACTCCCCGCACCAGGTGCACCCCGCCTTGTCGGGGTCCCCATCGGCGCCTACGATGATCTCGGCGTGCGCGCCCCGCCATCCGACGTCGAGCACGCCCACCACCTGGATGTCCTCGCACGCCCGCACGCAGCGCGTACACAGGATGCAGGTAGACATGTCGTGGCGGATCATCGGGTCGCCGGGACGCTCGTCCCCCGAGCGGAGCGGCAGATCGCGGCCCGTGACGGCGGTCGGGCCGACGCCGTAACGCACGACGTACTGCTCGAACTCGTTGCGTGGGCTCGCCCGTCCCCCGTTCCGCAGGTGATCGGCCGGGTAGCGCTCGAGCAGGAGCCGCAGGACGCCCTTGCGATTCTCCACCGCCGCGTGCGACTCGGTCGTCACCACCATGCCGTCGGCGACCTTGGCGGCGCAGGCGGGGAGCAGCTTCGGTTGGCCCTCGACGGAGACGAGGCAGATGCGGCAGTTGCCGACGATCGGCAGCTTGGGGTACCAGCAGAGCGTCGGGATCTCGATCCCGGCGGCCCGCGCGGCCTCGAGGATGGTGCGGCCATCGTCGGCGGTGACAGCGCGGCCGTTGATCGTCAGCGTCGGCATGCTGGTATAGATATCTCCCGCCACGGCGGTTGCAAGACTCGCAGCGCGGACGCATCATCAGCCATGGGAGGGGCCATGAAACGCACGGTCATGGTGGTAGGGATCGCCGCCGTCCTCTCCGCGGCGGCGCGAGCGCAGCAGCCGACGCCGGGGCCGGTGCCGAGCGATACGACGGCGGTGGTGCAGGGACTGATCGGGCAGGAGCCCGGCTCGAGCGTGTGGCTGTTGGCGCTCCCCGTCCCGTTCCGGTTCCGCGACCGCGTCATCGCGGAGCTCGAGCTGGGGGGGCGGGACACGAGGCGGTGGATCGGATTCGACAGCCACTACGTGGAGGCGCGTGGCACGGTGGGCGTCGAACCCGTGGCCGGTCACCCGTTCCGCGGGCGGCTGCACGTCACCGCTGTTCGCGAGGTGGATCCGGCGGGCACCGCGCGGCGGATGGTGAGCAACAGCTGGACGCACCGCGTCGCCGCGACGTTGTGGGTGTTGCCGCAGACGTTCGCATGGGTCGACGAGCAAGGTCGTCCCACCGGCGTCGGGCCTACCATCGTGTACACCCTGAACAACCACGGCGAGTCCGACGTCGCTCTCCAGTTGGGCTCCCGCGACTTCGCGTGCTTCTCGGTGGAGCCCAAGGCGGGCGGGGCGCCCCCCTGGACGTTCGTGCGCCGGCTCGACCAGCCCAACGAACGGCCGAGCATCATCCTGCCGAAGTTCGTGCGCGAGACGACGCGGCTGCCGCGCGACGCGGCGCCGACGCCGGGCCGGTACCTCGTGCGCGCCTCGCTGTGCGGATTCAAGGAGTATGAGCTCGAGACGGAGCTGCAGGTGCAGCGGTAGGAAACACGACGGGGCCGGCGTGTCGCCGGCCCCGTCGTGTCTCAGAACCCTTCCGCTTAGACCTTAGGATCCACCGGCAAATGCCGGTGTGTATGGTCCCCGTTTTCCCCTTCATCGGTGCACCAGCAATAGGCCCAGATCTTCGCGGGGCGCAGCACGCGCTGGCCCGCTCGCAGAATGATGCCCATCGGTTCGTCGTCCAGGACGAGGGGGAGACTGGTCATTACACACCGTTGTACGGTTGGAGGATGCTACGTTGTAGGTGCAAATGACCTGCCAGCGGTACGGTCGTCCAACGTAGCGTCTTACAGCGGGTTACGGGAGGCGGGGGGTGGGGAAGTGGTCACTCCGACACGTTCAGCGCCGTGTCGAGCTGACGCGGCGGCTTGGTCGCGGTGAATCCACTCCGCTTGGAGCGGCGAGTGCGCTGCACCTGCCAATCCCGGTACAAGGTCTGGAGGGCCTCGGGCGCGAGCGGGATCACTTCGCGCGAGGCACCGCTCGGGGGGGGGAGCACGACGTGCACGCCGCCAGACCGGGTGCGGGCCTGGAGGTCGGTGACCAGGGCGGCGCGCTCCTTGGCGCGCAGGTCGGCGAGGCTTCCGGGCGCGAGGACAGCGAGGGTCGGCGAGAGGTCCGGGAACCAGCTGCCGAACTTGATGACCAGCGCCTGGAACGCGCCCGCGAGCTGCTCCGTGACGGCGCGGCCCTCGGCGGCCTCGACGGCGCCGAGGTCCTGATCCACGAGGAACACGTCGGCGTCGTACGCCGCCAGGAACAGCGCCTCGGCCAGCGCCGCCGCACCCACCACCACCACGAGGTCGCCGGGCTCGAGGCGGGAGGCCCACGGGACGATCGGGTGGTCGCGGTCGAGCCCCCAGTGCGTGGGCTCCCGCTGCGCCTCGCGCAGCGCGCGGTGTTTCTGGCGCCAGCGGGGGAACGACGGGAGGCGCAGGCGCCGCCCGATGATGCGGTCCACGTGCTCGAGCAGCAGCACCTCGGTGAGCAGGTACTGGTCCTGGGCGCTCGCCTGCAGCTCCCGCACCGCCTCGTCGCCGATGACGAGCAATTCCTCGCGCGGGAGGGCGTTCTTGTACTCCTCGATCCGCTGCAGGATGAACTCCTGGTACTCCTGCTTGAGGGAGCGGGGAGGACGGCGCACGGGCGGCGCCGTGCCCGCTCCCCCGGGGGCGTGCGCAGCGCGCTCGGACGACGTCAGCATGGCTCCACGTGCACCGTGACTTCGTTCAGGTCGAGGTCCTGCTTGAGCCGCTCCTCGACCTCGTCGGCAATGGCGTGCGCCGTCTCCACGTTGGCGCTGCGATCCACGGCAATCGTGACCTCAGCATACCGCACGCCAGGCCTGTGGCCGCCGCGCGAGCGAATGCCGTACGCGCTCTTCACCCCGTCCACGGCCTGCGCCGCTTGGCGGATGGCGCGCGCGGGGATCGCCCGCTCGTCCACCAGGACGGGTACGGTGCGCGCGAAGATCTTGTAGGCGACGCGCACGATCAGCAGCGCGACGGCGATGGCGACCACCGGATCCACCCACAGATGGCCCTGACGCGCAAACAGCACCCCGATCAGCACGCCTACCGTGATGAAAACGTCTGTGCGGGTGTGCGCCGCATCGGCGATGAGCAGCTCGCTCGAAAGCTCGTTTCCCCGGCGGTTCTCGTACCAGGCGACGAACACGTTCACGCCCAGCGTGGCGACCAGCACGGCGAGATTCCCGTCCGTCATGGTGATCACGTGTCCGCCCCCGGCGAGCTTCTGCACGGCGCTGCGCACCAGCTCGAAGCAGGTGATCGACAGGAACACGATCACCGCGAGCGCGCCCAGCGTCTCGAACTTGCCGTGGCCGTAGGGGTGGTCCTCGTCGGGTGCGCGGGCGGCCACACGGACCACGATCAGCCCCAGCACGTTGTAGCTCGAGTCCACGGAGGAGTGCAGCGCGTCGCCCAGGACGGCGAGGGATCCCGAAACGACACCCACGATCGCCTTGGCGGCGAGGACCCCGAGGTTGGCGACCAGCAACCCCAGGAGGACGCGGCGCACGGCGGCAGTGCTGTTGTGGGGCGCGGAGGCCGGGAGCGACATGGGTGCAAGCTTGTGACTGAGGCGGATTTAGTCAACTTCACTTGACAAGATTAGATACTTGTCTAAATATCTATCCATGAACGACTCGGCCTTTCGCGCCCTCGCCGACCCCACCCGCCGTCGCATCCTCGAGCTCCTCGCCGAGCGCGACCGGACAGCCGGCGAGATCGCCGAGCAGTTCCCCATCGCGTTCGCCTCAGTCTCGCACCACCTCGGCGTCTTGAAAGTCGCGGGGCTCGTGGCGGCGGAGCGTGAAGGCCAGTTCATCCGCTATCGCCTCAACACGACCGTCTTCCAGGAGGTCGTGCGCTACCTCATGAATCGGTTTTCGGGAGGGAACAATGCGTAGCCGCTGGTTCGGCCTCGTCGTCGCGGCGCTCGCCGCCGTCCTGTCCATCTGGGCGTACCCCCGCCTGCCCGAGACTGTGGCGACCCATTGGAGCCTCCAAGGGCGGCCCGACGACTACTCCTCCCGTCTGTGGGCGGTGGCCGTCATGCCGCTCGTGATTCTGGCGCTGACGGGAGTCTTCGCCGTGCTGCCCAGGGTGGATCCCAGGCGCGAGAATTACGGCAAGTTCCTGCACAGTTACTGGCTGATCGCGAACGCGGTGCTCGTGTTCATGGGCGTGGCCCATGCGCTCATCATTGCGAACGGGTTGGGTTATTCGGTGCAGGTGGACCGGCTCATGCCGCTCGGCGTCGGCCTTCTCCTGGCATTCCTCGGGAACTACATCACTCGCGTCGAGCCGAATTGGTTCGTGGGCATCCGGACGCCCTGGACCCTGTCGAGCGACTCCGTGTGGCGCAAGGTGCATCGGACCGCGGGGTGGCTGTTCGTGATCGGAGGTCTGGTAATCGCGGCGGCCGCGTTTGCGCCGCGGCGCGCCTTCGTGCCGCTGTTCATCGCAACGATCGTCGCCGCGGCGGGGATTCCCGTCGTGCAGTCGTACATCCTCTGGCGGAGGGAGCAAGACGCGAAGCCGTGACCGCTAGTCGAGCGCGCGCAGCAGGGCGCCTTTCAGGTACGCCGTCTCGGGAACGTTCAAAAGCTCAGGGTGGTCCTGCGCCGGTCCGGTGAGCGCGACGACCTCCAGCCGCCGCCCCGAATCGCGCGCCGCGTCGGCCAACATCGCCGTGAAGATCTCCCGGCTCACGTGGTAGGAGCATGAGCACGTGAACAGCACCCCTTCCGGGGCCAGGATCCGCATCGCCCGCAGGTTGATCTCCTTGTACCCCGCCACGGCACGGGGCAGGGTCGCTTTTGTCTTGGCGAATGCCGGAGGGTCGAGCACGACGGCGTCGAACCGCTCCTCGCGCCGCTCCAGCTCCCGCAGCAGGTCGAACGCGTTGCCTTCGCGCCAGGTGATGTTGCCCAGCCCGTTCAGCGCGGCGTTCTCCGCGCCGCGCGCCAGCGCCTCGGCGCTTTGATCGACGGCGATCACCTCGCCGGCGCGGCGGGCGAGGTGCAGCGCGAACGAGCCGTGATACGTGAACAGGTCGAGCGCGCGGCCACCGGGTTTTGTGTGTCGTCCGACAAGCGCCCGGTTTTCTCGCTGATCCAGAAACGCGCCGGTTTTCTGCCCTGACCACGGGGCAGCCAAGTACTTCAATCCATCCTCGACAACCTCCACAACCTCGGGGACTTGGCCGAAGGCCAACACAACCTCCGAAGGCAACCCCTCGTGGCGCCGCACACCGGCGTCGTTGCGCAGCAGGATGCCCTCGCAGGCGAGCGCGGTCCGGATGCCCTCGAGCGCGTCGTCGCGCGCCCGCTCGAGGCCCGCCGATAGGAGCTGCGCGACGACCCAACGGTCGTACTTGTCCACGACGAGCGACGGCAACCCGTCGCCCTCGGCATGGACGGCGCGCCAGGCGCTCGCGCCGATCCCCGCGCGCCGCCGCGCGGCGGCCGAGATGCGCTCCCCCCACCAGGCCGCGTCCACCGGCTCTTCACCCCGCGTGAGCAGGCGCAGCCGGATCTCGGACTTGGGGGAGTACAGCGCCTGGCCCAGGAACTTCCCGCGGCGGTCGGTCACGGCGACGATGCCCGGTTGTTTGCCGGGCTCTTCCGCCACATCACTCCGATAGATCCACGGGTGGCCCTGCTTCCATCGTTCGGCGCCCCGCGCCGTGACTCGGACGGTCGGACGCTCGGACGGCCGGACGGTCGTCATCGGTCCGGTCGCAACGTCGCAGCCTCGCGGAGGTAGATATGTTTCAGCGCGCCGGGCGCCTTGGCGGTATAGAAATGAAGGAGGACGCGAATGCAGCGCGGCATCCCGCGCGGCGGCGGCACGTCGACTTCGGCGGCCCCCAGCAGGGGGACGCTGGTCCAGCCGAGGCGGCGCGCGGCCCGAGCGGGGTAATCGGCGGTCAGGTCGGGGGATGACGTGAAGATCGCGCTCTCCACGTCGGCCGGCGCGATGGCGTTGGCCGTCTGCAGGGCGCGCAGCAGCTCCTCCGTCGCCTGGAGGATCGCCTCACTCGTGTTCGCGGCCGCGGTGGTCGCACCGCGCAGGCCGCGCAGGACCTTGCTCATGGCGCTCGCCGACCGGTTACGGTTGATGGTGCTCACGGATCCCGCCCTGCTCAAGGGGCGCGATCCGGTGGCGGTGTGCCGCGGCGCCGTCCGCGGCGGCGCGACGATGGTGCAAGTGCGCTGGAAAGATGGCGCCGCCACCGACGTGCTCCAACTGGCCGCCGCGCTCGTGAGCGCCCTCCCCGTGCCCGTGCTGGTCAACGATCGCGTGGACGTCGCCCTCGCCTGCGGCGCGGCCGGCGCCCACCTGGGCCAGGAGGATCCGCCCCTCGACCGTCTGCGCCCACACGTGCCCCCCGGCTTCCTGTTGGGGGTCTCGGTCGGCACCGTCGCCGAAGCGGCGCGCGCGCGCCCCTGGCCGGCCGACTACTGGAGCATCGGCCCGTGCTTCGCGACGACCAACAAGCCTGGGGCCGGCCCGCCGCTCGGGCCGGATGGCTTCGCCGCCCTCGCGCGGCTCGCCCCCGAGGGGGTGCCGGTGATCGGGATCGGCGGAATCACGGCCGCGAACGCAGCGCGTATCGTGGGCGCGGGAGCGGCCGGCATCGCGGTCATCGGAGCCGTGCTCGGCGCCCCGGACCCCGAGGCGGCGGCGCGCGCCCTTACCGCCGTCGCTCTCGCGCCCTCCTGATCGCCGCGAGGTGATCGGCGTAGCTCGCCGAAAACACGTGCTTCCCATCCGGCTGGGCCACGAAGTACAGAAACCCGACGGGGGCGGGGTCGAGGGCGGCCAGGACGCTGGAGTCGCTCGGCTGGCTGATCGGGCCGGGCGGCAGGCCGGTGTGCAGGTACGTGTTGTAGGGCGAGCGGATCTGCAGGTTCTTCTCCCACACCCGGCGCAAGCGCCGGCCGTGGGCGTAGATCACCGTCGGGTCGGCCTGGAGCGGCATGCGGCGCTTCAGCCGGTTGTGGTAGACCGCCGAGACATACGGCCGGTCGGGCCGGTAGCGTACTTCGGCCTCGATGATCGACGCGAGGGTCACGACTTCGTGGCGCGTCATCTTGACCTCGGCGAGGCGCGCGTCCCAGTCGGGCTGCCAGCGTTCGAGGAACTCGCGGGTCATGACGCGCACCAGGTCGCGTGCTTTGATCCCCACGGGCACCGTGTAGGTCGTGGGGTACATGTAGCCTTCGACGCCGGCCGGACTCGCCCGGATGCCGAGCTCGCGCTGCAACGCGGTGTCGCGCACCGCGGCGAAGAACGAGTCTCGGGGAATGCGGAGCCACACGCGCGCCCGCTCCGCGATCTCGAACGCCATCATCCCTTCGAGGACGGTGAAGCGCACTTCGACGCCGCGGCCCGTCTTGAGGGTCGTGACGACGTCGCCCCAATCGTCGTCGCGATGGAACGTATAGATCCCGCTCTTCAGGGCCCCCGGCAGGCCGCGGGCCCGGGCGTAGAGCCGGAACCAGCCGGGGTGATCGATCACGCCGCGCTCGCCGAGGGTGTCCACGGCCTGGGCGAACGTCGCGCCGCGGGGGATCGTGACCGTGACGCGCGGGCCCGAGCCGTCGCCGCCGCAAGAGACGAGCACCCCTAGCGCCAGAACGCGGATCGCGGAACTCGGAACGCGGAACAGGAGCCGGAGCTTCTCGCGGCTGTTCCGCGTTCCGCGGTCCCACTTCCGCGTTCTCATACCGCCGATCCCCGCCTGCTGTCGAGATAGTGCTGCAGCAGCAGGGCGGCGGCGAGCGCATCCACGTCGTCCTTGCGCCCCCGCGTGGAGCCGCCCATCTCGCGCACGGCCGCCAGCACCCGCGCGGTGGTCATCCGCTCGTCCCACAGGGTGACGGGCAGCTTACCGCTCGCGCGGCGGCCGATGTCGTCGGCCAGGGCGCGCGCCGCCCGGGCCGCGTCCCCCTCGGCGCCGGCCGCATCGAGCGGCAGGCCGACGACGACGCCGACGACGCCGTGCTGGGTGATGTGGGCGAGCAGCTGCGTCATCGGGAATCGCTTCCCGGGGCGGCGGGTGAGTGTGGCGAGCGGCTGGGCGAGCGTCTGCGATTCGTCGGACAGGGCGAGCCCGATGCGACGCTCGCCCCAATCGACGGCGAGCAACCGACCTGCGGATGGAAAGTTGGAACGTTGGAAAGGTGGAACGTTCACACTTTCAACATTCCATCTTTCCAACGTTCGCTCAACCTTGAGCCATCGTTTGGAAGAATTCCGTGTTCGTTTTCGTCCGCTTGAGCCGCTCGAGCAGGAACTCGATCGCCTCGACCGGCGGCATATCGGCGAGGAAGTTGCGCAGCAGGTAGACCTTGTTGAGCTCCTCCTTGTTCAGGAGCAGCTCTTCCTTGCGGGTGCTCGAGCGCTGCACGTCGATCGCGGGGAAGGTGCGCCGCTCGGCGATGCGGCGGTCGAGGATGACTTCCGAGTTGCCCGTGCCTTTGAACTCCTCGAAGATCACCTCGTCCATCCGCGAGCCGGTATCGATCAATGCGGTGGCCAGGATCGTGAGCGAGCCGCCGCCCTCGATGTTGCGCGCCGCCCCGAAGAACCGCTTCGGCTTCTGCAGCGCGTTGGCGTCCACGCCGCCCGACAGGATCTTGCCCGAGTGGGGCACGACCACGTTGTGGGCGCGGCCGAGGCGGGTGATCGAATCGAGCAGGATCACCACGTCCTTGCCGTGCTCCACCAGGCGCTTCGCCTTCTCGATCACCATGTCCGCCACCTGCACGTGGCGGTCCGCCGGCTCGTCGAATGTCGAAGAGATCACTTCGACGTTCGTCCCCTTGACGTTCTCCTCCATGTCCGTCACCTCTTCGGGCCGCTCGTCGATGAGCAGCACGATGAGGTACACCTCGGGGTGGTTCTCGATGATGGAGTTGGCGAGCTTCTGCATGAGGATCGTCTTACCGGCCTTGGGCGGCGAGACGATCAGGCCGCGCTGTCCTTTGCCGATGGGGCTGAGGATGTCCATCACCCGCATCGACAAGTCGCCGTCTTTGCGCTCGAGACGGAGTCGCTGCTCGGGATAGCGGGGGCGGAGGTTGTCGAACGCGACGCGGTGCTTCGCCTTCTCCGGCTCCTCCCCGTTCACCACCTCGACCTTCAGCAGGGCGAGGTAGCGCTCGCCTTCCTTGGGCGGCCGCACCTGGCCCATGATCGTATCGCCGGTCCGCAGGTCGAACCGCTTGATCTGGCTGGGGGAGACGTAGATGTCGTCGGGGCCGTACAGGTAGTTCCAGTCCGGACTGCGCAGGAAACCGTACCCTTCGGGGAGGATCTCCAGCACGCCCTCACCGCGCAACACCGTGTCGGAGTCGAGCAGCGACTGTTCGATGCGGAAGATCAGATCCTGCTTGCGGAGCCCAGAGTAGTTGGTGATGTTCAGGCTCTCGGCCATCGCGTGCAGCTCCGCGACGGACTTTCTCTTCAATTCGGCGATATCCACGTGTGCTTCGGCTCCGTGTGCGCTAAGGCGGGGGAAACCCCGGATGGGGGCGTGAACGCGTTGAGAATGGAAACTTGGGAATGTGGCGGTGTGCGACCGAATGATAGTAGGCCCGGCCCCATCTCCCGTCAAGAGCACGCGTGAGCCTCACCGGGTTCCTGGTGGCGTGGCGGACGATCCCACTCCGCGACCGTGAAGTCGTTGACGCACTTGTAGATCCGGCCCACGCCGGGCCACCCCCGTCTCCCCAGCTCGCCGCCGCGCTCCGCGAATGGCCCGGCACGCATTACTGGTCGGACGAGCCTGACGGCCGGCACCTCGTGCTCACGCGGCCCACGCAGCCCCGGCGGCGTGAGGCGTGGGCGCTGCACATCCTGCTGTTCATCGCCACCCTGTTCTCGACCACGCTCGCCGGCGCCATCCTGGGCGGCGCGGTCGCGCCCGAACTGGTCTTCAAGCCGGGGGCCTGGGGGCCCCGGTTCTTCCAGGCCTGGACCGCCGGGCTCAGCTTCTCGCTGCCGCTGCTCGCGATCTTGTTGTGTCACGAGCTGGGGCACTACCTTACCGCCCGCTGGTACCAGCTCGACGTCTCGCCCCCGTACTTCATTCCCGCACCGCCCATCCCCGCGCTGATCGGCACCCTCGGCGCGTTCATCCGGCTGCGCACGCTCCTCACCGATCGGCGCCAGCTGATCGACGTCGGCGCCGCGGGGCCGATCGCCGGATTCCTGGTCGCGCTGCCCGTCCTGTGGATCGGGCTGACCCTCAGCGTCCCGGTCGTGCCGGGCGACAGCGCTCGCTGGCTTGCCCTCGGCGGCCCGGGCAGCGAGCTCGGCGACTCGCTCCTCACGCTGCTCGTGCGGCGCCTCGCGACGGGCGATCTGGCGCCGGTCGCCCTGCACCCCACGGCGTTCGCGGGATGGCTCGGGATGTTCGTCACCACGCTCAATCTGTTGCCGATGGCGCAGCTCGACGGCGGCCATATCCTCTACGCCGCGCTCCCCGGCTGGCAGGAGCGCGTCGCCCGCGGGTTCTGGGTGGGCGTGATGCTCCTGGGGTTCCTCTGGGCGGGGTGGTTGGTGTGGGGATTCGTCGTGTTGGTGCTGTCTCGCGGCCGCTTGGGTCACCCACCGGTGCTCGATGCCTATCGGCCGCTGCCGCCGTCGCGCCGCCGGCTCGCGTGGGGGAGCCTGGTGCTCTTCCTCCTCACCTTCGCCCCGGTGCCGATCCACCTAGGTATTGCATAAGTCTCGGTTGCTTATATCTTTGCACAAACCAGCCACAGGCTCGGCATGCCTGCACAACCGGCCCGCTACCAAGCTGCGCTCGCGCAAGACGCGGTCGTTCACGACCTCCCTCCGATTCGCTTCGACGGACAACCCATAGATATTCGTCTCTCCGTGCGCCGCACCGAAGACGGCATCTGGCGCGGTCGGGTCCTGTTCGGCGCGGAAGGCACCGAGGCGGAGCGATCCACGGCCGAGATCTTCTGCGCCACGTCCGAACAGGATCTGTGGCAGTCGGTGCGCGACCTGCGCGACCACCACCTGCGCGACCTGTACCGCTCGCTCCTCTGATGGCGGATGCGCGGAACGCGCTGTCGAAGGTGCGGCACGACCTCTCCAACCCCCTGTCGGCGATCCTCGCCGAGACGCAGCTCCTGCTCCTCGCGCCCGAGAAGTTCGACGAGGAGACGCTCACCAGCTTGAAACAGATCGAGTCTCAGGCGCGCAAGATGCGCCAGTTGCTCCAAGCGCTCGGGTGAGCCGGCGTCACCGGTCGCGCTATTGCCCGCCCATGACGTGGTGGCTCCCAGCGCGCTTCGCGCTGGTGCTGCGCCGCCGGTTGCGCTGGCCGCCGGCGCGCCGGCGCTTTCATCAATAAACTCCGCGTTGTGATGCTGGTCATAGCGGGGCGGGCAGCAGGGCCGCCATCGTACACCCCCTTGCGTAGCCCCCTTCAGTGGCGTCGGAGCTTCACATTGGCGGATCTTCGGTCTGTCTTCCTCGGGTTGACCTGCCTCGGCTGGGCCTGTGCGGCGGGGCCCCGGCCCGGTGCCGTCACGCCGGCCGAGGTCCCCGCCCTCGAGAGCCAAGCCCGCCAGCAGCCCAATAACACTCAGGTCCGCTTCCGCCTCGCCGCCGCCCTCCTCGCGGCCGGGCGCTGCGACACGGCCGTCGTCGTGGCCCGCGCAGCGCAACGCATCGCGCCCGCCGATGCCCTGGGCCCCCTCGTGGTGGGCGGGTGCCAGGAGAAGCAAGGGCGCTACGACCTCGCGTTCGCCACCTACACCGAGTTCGCGATGCAGCACCCGCGGGCGCGAGGCGTCGGTGCGGTGCGCGCCAAGGCCCAAGTGGCTCTCCGGACCCAGGCCGAGCAGACGGCGCGGCAGGCGCTGGCCCAGGAGTCCACGCTCAGCACGCGCCCGCCCGAGCCTTCCACCATTGCGGTGCTTCCCGTGACGATCGCCGGTGATTCGACGTTCCGGCCGCTGTCGCGCGGACTGGCCGAGCTGCTGACGTCGGATCTGGCGATGGTGCGCACCCTCCGTCTGCTCGAGCGCGTGCAGATCGGCGCCCTGCTCGACGAGCTGAAGCTCGGGCAGACCGCGCGGGCGGACACCGCCACGGCGGCGCGCGTCGGCCGGCTGCTCCGCGCCGAGCGGATGGTGCAGGGCGTGGCGTCGATCGCGCGGGACGGGCCCGTCCGCCTGTCGGCCTCCGTGGTGCGCGGTGACGGGACCGTACGCTCCGGCGCGCAGGCGAGCGGAACCTTCAGGCAGCTGCTCGACCTCGAGAAACAGCTGGTGTTCGGACTCGCGGGGCAGCTGGGGATCCAGCTGACCGACGCGGAGCGGCAGCGCATCCTGCGTCAGGGTCCGAAGAACCTCGCGGCGTTCCTCGCCTACAGCGACGGACTCGACGCGCTCGACCGCGGGGACTACCGCGCCGCCGCCGCGGCGTTCGGTGCGGCGGTCCGCGCCGACCCGAGCTTCCAGACCGCCCACGAACAGCAGCAGGCGGCCGAAGCGGCGCCGGCGGTGCAGGCCGGCGGCGACGTCGTCACCGTCGTCGAGGTCGTCGAGCAGGTGCCGCTACCCGCCGAGCCCTCGACGCTCGATGCGCTCAACGACGCCAACGACGATACCTCGCCGCCGCCGGTCAGCGGCCTGCCGTCGACGAGCGGCCTGCCGTCAGCCCCCGGCCCTGAGACGACCACACCGAAGCTGACTCCCGCCAGTCAGGGCATCAACTCCGTGACCTCGGCGTCGGGCGCGCTGCGCATCATCTTCAGGCGGCCCTGATGCGCGCGCGCGCCCTCGCTTTCCTTCTCAGCGCCGCGGTGGCCACGGTTGCGTCGGCGCAAGCAGGCGGCGCGTTCGGCACCGTCGCGCGCAGCGGCGTCTTCTTCGAGAGCTACAGCTTCGGCGCGGGGCTCGCCTTCGATCGCATCAGCGAGATGACGGTCCCCGTTGCCATCACGCAGCGCTTCGGCAACCGCGTCGTGGTGGACCTCGGGACGGCCTACGCCAGCGCCTCGGTTCGCGGCGCGAACGGGGGCACGATCGACCACTCCGGCCTGATCGACACCGACATCCGCGCGACGGTCGGCGTCATCCCGGGACGGCTGCTGTTCACGCTCGTGGGCACGCTGCCCACCGGCGTCGCGGAGGTTCCTGACACGACCATCCCGTTGTTCGGCGCGACCGCCACGGACCTGCTGGGGTTCACGACGCCGGGATTTGGGTCGGGTGGCGGGCTCTCGGCGGGATTCGCGTCGGCGTTCAAGGTTGGTCAGAACTGGGCGGTGGGGAGCGGCGCGAGCTACCGCTACGGGGCGAGCTACACGCCCGTCGCCGGCGGTGGCGAGTTGTCGCCCGGTGGCGAGGTCCGCGCCCGCGTCGGCCTCGAGGGGCCGTTCGGCCGCGGGATGTACTTCCGCGGCGCCCTGATCTACACGACCTCGGGCGCCAACGATCTGGGGGGCGGCCAGCAGACGGTGATCGGTGACCGGGCCCTGGCGTACGCCGCCGTGAGCATGCCGCTGGGCCGCAACAACCTGGCGCTGTACGGGTGGGAGATGCGGCGCCTACGCCCACGTCACTTCGACGCCCCGGGCGCCGTTTCGGTTCCGCGCGGCAACGTGCTGGCGCTCGGCGCCCGGCTGGAGCGGCCCATGTCCCCCAAGGTCACGCTGGTCCCGCTGCTCGAGTTCCGCCACGAGCTCACCGGCCCAACGGACAAGATGGTGCTCCTTGGCTACCTCGTGCGCGCGGGCACGGACTGCCGCTATCGCTTGAGCGACCGCGCGACCGCCGTGGTGCAGGCGCAGCTCGCTTTCGGCAAGCTCCAAGACGAGGGACAAAGCGTTTCGCTGGTCGGTCCGCGGCTGGGGGCACTCATCGAGTGGAGCCGGTGACCGGCCTCCCGCGCGCCACGAGCCCCCCCCGGCTGTGGCGCCTTTGGCTCCTGCTCGTCGCCGCCGCCGTCGCCTCGAGCTGCCTGCGCGATGCGACGGGGCCGCGGCTCGTGTCCGGCCACCTCGCCGTGGCTCCTGCGTTCGAGGGCGGCGCGGCCGGCATCGTCCCCTTCGATCGCATCCGCGTCACGCTGGTCCGCCCGGGAGGGGGGGGAGTCGTGGTGGACGGGGGCGCGCCGGGAGTCACCGTGCTCGACACCGTGATTGCGATCCCGGCGTCCGCCGATTCGATCGACCTTACGGTGAGCGTGCCGCTCGCCGCCGCGAGTGAGGATCTCCTCTTCTACCTGCGGCTCATCGACGCCGGCGACACCGTATTCCGCAATAGCCCCTATCCGCAGCCGGTCACGGTTACCGCCCAGGGCGGCGCCAGGCCCGTTGAGACGCCGATTGTCTACGTGGGCGTGGGCTTTGACGCCGTCGCCGTCATCATCGCCACGCCCGACACCGTCGTCTCCTTCGGCCAGACGTTGCAGCTCAACGCCGTGGCGCTCGGCCTCACCGACCAGACGATTCCCGGTACGCCGATCGCATGGCGCTCGCTCGACTCGACGCGGGTGCGCGTCCCGAATCGCGCGGTGGGGCAGGTGGTGGGCGGCACGGCCCGCGGGACGGCGCGCATCGTGGCACAGCTGCTCACCGGACCGGCCGACACCGTGCTCGTGACTGCCCAGCCGACCCCGTCCGCGCTCACCCGGATCAGCGGCGACAGCCAGACAGCGGTGCCCGGCGTCGCGCTGCCGGTGCCCCTGCGGGTGCGGGTCACCGCGCTCGACGGGCTGGGCGTGCGCGTGCCGGTCACGTTCACCGCCCTCACCGCGGGCGACTCGATGAAGCCCGGCCTGGTGCTGAGCGACTCGACCGGCTTTGCCGAAGCCATCGCAGTGCTCGGGCCTGCGGCGGGCACGCACAGTTTCCAGGCGAGCGTGAGCGGCATCGCGGCGCCGGTGATGTTCTCGGCGACGGCGGTCAGCGGCACGCCGCTACCAGCGGTCGTGTTCGCTGGGGACTCGACGGACGGAGTGGTCTCGAACGGCGGCGTGTTCCGGGTCAATTCAGACGGGTCGGCACGCTCCCGACTCAACGATCGGGGGCGCGTTGGGGACGTGCACCCGCGGTGGTCCCCCGACCGCCGGCGCGTGGCGCTTACGGCCGACGACGGGAGCGGCGGCCCAAATGTCCTGTTTGTCGTCGTCGCAACCGGGGACACGGTGGCCACGGTCGTGGCCGACTCCAGCGCGCGCCGCCCGCGTTGGAGCCCAGACGGGGTCCATCTGGCGTTCGAGTGCGGCGATGGCTTTTCGGTGGGACAGGACGTGTGCGTCCTGCCCGACGTCACTGGCGCCGTCACGACGCTCAACAGCCTCGAGGCACAGCGGATTGTCGTGACCGACGTCACCGGCGACCGCCTCGACGGGCCAGCCTCCTTCGCCTGGGACCCGACCGATCCGAAGCGCTTGATCGTGGTGCGGGACAGCTTGACTGCATTCGGGCTCGCGAGCCGCCTCTGGACGGTGGGCTTCGACGGGGGGGCGCCGCTGCCTCTCTCGCCGGTCCTGGACGTGGGGAAGGGTCCTCTGACAATCGCCGGCCCGCTCGACATCACGCCCGACGGTGCGACGATCGTGTTCGCGGCCTCCGACTCGACGGCGACGCGCACGCTGTACCTCATCGAGCGGGATGGCTCGGGCCTACGCCAGCTCACCGGCGGACCGGGTTTCGACCAGAGCCCAGTGTTCTCGCCCGATGGCCGTCAGGTGCTGTTCCTTCGAGACAACGGCTGCTCCCTCGATTACTGGCGGGTGGACGTCCAGAGTCGTGTCGAGACGCAGGTGAGCCAAGAAGGGTGGTGCGATTTCAGCTCCGGCGGGCTGGGGCACGACTGGTCACCCGACGGCAAGGACATCGTGCTCGTGGGTGGCGAGCCGCCCGGCGGCTTCGCTGATACCCGCATCTATCGCATTCCCGCGGCGACCACGGCCGCGACGTACCTCCAGGATCGACGGCTCATCGGGCGGGGATCGGACCCCGGGGCCTTCGTGCGGGACATCCAACCGAGCTGGCGGCCGTGACGCGCATCTAGACAGAAGCCGTGACCTGGGCCATCCTAGGAAGTCCTTTCCCTGGGAGGGCCGTCATGAAACGTTTCGGTCTGGTGCTGTTCATCGCGCTAGCGCTGGTCGATTGCGGCGGCGGTGGCGGCGGAACCGGCCCGACGCCGGGTTCGATTATGGTAAGCGCGGGAAACAACCAGGTCGGCGCGGCGGGCACGGCCCTGCCCGAGTCGTTGGCGGTGATCGTGCGGGATCAAGGCGGTGCACCCTTCGCCGGCGCAAATGTCACCTTCGCGATCACGGCAGGCGGCGGCAGCGTGTCGCCTGCGTCGCGCTTGACGGATGCCGCCGGCATCGCCAAGTCGCGCCGTACCCTCGGCCCCAACGCGGGCACACAGACCGTCACCGCCACCGCAGGGAGCCTGGCGCCGGTCCAGTTCAGCGCCGTGTCGCAGATCAACGGCGCCGTCAACATTGCCAACAGCACGACCGGCCCCCTGACCGACACCGTGGGTGCTACCAAGGCGGAGTCGCTGACCGTGCTCGTGACCGACCAGAACGCCACGCCGGTGCAGGGCGTGACGGTGGCGTGGGCCTCGTCGGGCGGGTCGGTCTCCGCCGCCTCGGTGCCGACGAGCGCAGCAGGTCTATCGAAGGTCCTCTTCACCTATGGTACGGCGTCCGTCGCTCAGACGGCGACGGCGACTGTGACCGGCCTCGTGGGGTCGCCGGTCTCGATCACCCTGAATGCGACGGCCGGTACTGCCGTGTCCATCGTCAAGACCGCTGGTGACAACGGTACGGTGCCACCGTCAACTCAGGTGAATTACACCGTGCAGTCGCGGGACACGCACGGCAACCCGAAGGGCGGTGTAACGATCGACTGGGCCGTCGTCACGGGCGGCGGTTCGATCACGCCGGCTCAGAACGTCACGCAGGCGAACGGCAACGCCACGGCCGTGCGCACTCTGGGATCGGGAACGGGCGATCAGACCGCCACCGCCACCGCGGCCGGGTTGCCGGGCGGGCCGGTGCTGACCTTCACGACCACGGCGGCAATCATCACGACGGTGGAGGTCGCGAACAACTCCTTTACGCCGAACGCCATCACGGTTCCGCAAGGCACCGTGGTAACGTTCGAATGGCAAGGCACGACGTCGCTGCACAACGTCACCTTCGGCACCGGGGGGCCAGAGAATATCCCCAACATGACGTCAGGGAGCGCTCAGCGGACCTTCAACACACTAGGAACGATCAATTATGCGTGCACGAACCACGGGGGGATGAACGGGACTGTGACGGTCACGCCGTAGGCTTCCTGAGATGCGACCATCCGCTCGCGACGTAGAGCAGTAGGAACACGACGGTCGTCGCGCTGACGCCGTACTTCCACACCGCGGGGGCATCGCTGGCCGAGAGCAGGCCTTCGATGGCCCCCGCGATCGCGAGCAGCGTGATCACCGCGCCCACCATGCGGATCGCGACCCGGCCCTCCACCACCAGCGCATCCTTCCGCGTGCGGTCGCCCGGCGCGATGATCGCGTGAGCCAGCCGGAACCCGGCCCCCGCCGAAATGAAGATCGCCGTCAGCTCGAGCACGCCGTGGCCGGCGACGAACGTCGTGAAGTAGCCGACCGCTCCGTAGTTCTGGAATAGCCCAAGAACGACTCCGAGCTGCAGCCCGTTGAAGAACAGCAGAAAGGCGGTGAGCAGGCCGGCTGTCATGCCCCCCACGAACGCTCCGAACGACACCCGGATGTTGTTCGTGATGAGGTAGGCTGCGAGTGCGGGTCGATCGGCAGCTTCGATTTCGGACTGCGCGTAACCGCGCCCCTCCTCCTGCTCCGCCGCCGCCTGCTCCGCGCGGCTCACCATCAACGGCTCGACGACCTCGTCGGCGAGCGCGGGGCGCTCCCGGATCAGGACATAGCCGGCCGCCGCTGGCACGATGAAGATGGCGAACGCCAACAGCACGTAGGCCCACGACTGCACCACCGCTGCCGGGTAGTCGCGCAGCAGATAGCGGGCCAGCGGTGTGCTCCCCTTGCCCCGGCTGCGGTACAACGCGTTGTGTCCGGCGCTCACGACGCGCTCCAGATACTCGATCACCCGCTGGTCCACGCCGTAGGTGCGCGCCCGGGCGAGATCGGCGGCGACCTCCCGGTACCGGGCGGCGAACGCGGGGATCTCGCCCGCGGCCAGCGCGCCGACGCCCGAGCGCTCCATCCGGACCGCCAGGGTCCGGAACGTCTCCCACCCCTCACGTTTCTTGGCGATGAACCGCTCCGCCGTGACCGTCGTCCGGCCCACCGCCCCTGCGCCGGCCCCCTCCCGCTTCCGGGTCGCGAACCGGCTGCGGCGCTTGCGCTGCTCGTCCGCAAAGACCTGCACCAGATACGCCTGGGCGTCGCCGGTGCGCCGCGGGATGCGGCCCTCGAACCGGCGCGCCAGGTCCGTGGTGATCCGCACCTGGACCGCCGGGTCGAGGTCGTTCAGCCGGCCGAGGAACCGATCCAACAGACGGAATTCCTCCTCCGACAGCTCGGGCGGCCCGGCCTCGAGGACCTCGTCCCGCTCTGCCGGCGCGGTGGCGGTGGCCGCGCCCAGCACCCAGTCGGTCGGCCGGTCCCGCACGACGATCGTCCCCGCCGCCATGTCGCCCAGGCGCTTGTTGCTCTTGTTCAGGAACATCAGGAGGAGGGCGGGCACGAACGGCAGGAGCGGGAAGTAGCAGTCCAGGAGCCGCACCAGGTTGCGGACGGCGGCGGCCCCACCGGTCAGTGGCCGGCCGGTGTCCATCACGACACGGATGCCCAACGACTGTTTGCCGGGGGTGCGGCCGCCGTTCAGCCCTTCGAAGGCCGCGAAATACCCCCAACTGAGCGCAAACAGCAGCAGAATGAGGATCGCCGCGAGCCACCCGCCTGCCACGCCCTCGAGCCCGTCGCTGCCGAGGATCCAGTGCCCGACGAGGTAGATGAGTAAGAGCGACAGGTACAGCAACAGCGTGTCCAGTGCGCCGGCGGCCATGCGGGACCCGACGCCCGCCAGCTCCAGCCGGACCTCGACGTGCTCCGGCGTTTCGACGCCGTAATGCTGGCGGAGGTCGGGCGGTGATGGGTCTCGCGCGGAAGGCATCACGTCCTCATCTTACCGCCATCCCGCGCATGGAGCGAGAGGCGTATGGCCGACTTGAAGCCGATGGAGCTCGGAGAGATCCTGGACGGAGCCCTCACGATCTTCCGCCGGCACTTCGGGCTGTTCGTGAAGATTGGGATCGCGGCGCTGTGGCTCCCCGTCGCGCTCACGATCTATGTCCAGCTCGCCGGAGGGAAGGAGCAGCACATCGTGCTGACGCTCCTGATCACCCTGATCCAGTACTTCGCCGGCCTGTTCCTCACCGCCAGCGCGATCCGCGTCATCTCCGACTCCTACCTCGGCCGCGATCCGCAACTGGGCGACGCCCTCTCGCTCGGCGCGTCCAAGATCTGGTCCCTGTTCGTGGTCGGGCTGGGCAAGGGCATCATCTTGGGTCTCATTGCGGTCCTCGTCGGCATTGTCGCGGCCCTGGCCATCCCCGCGATGCAAGGCGCCGGCGCCGTGGGAGTCCTCTTCACGATCGCCCTGTTCCTCGGCGGGTGCTGGTTCTTCGTCTTCGTCGCGTGCGGCTACGCCGTCACGACTCCCGTCGTCGTGCTCGAGAACCTCGGAGGGGCGTTCGACGCCTTCGGCCGCTCCTGGGAGCTGACTCGCACCTTCAAGCGCAAGATCGCGGGGATCGCCATCGTGACGTGGCTCATCGTGTACGTCCCGATCATCGCGTTCAGCATGCTCGGTGCCTACTTCATGCTCGAGTCGCCGGTGATCGGTCAGACGTTCGACGTGGTGACCGCCGCCATGCCGGTCGTGATGACGCCGATCACGTCGTGCGTGTGGACCCTGCTGTACTACGACCTGCGCGTGCGGCGCGAGGCGTTCGACCTGCAAATCCTCAGTCAGCAGTTGGGGATCAGCTGATCGGAACACTCCTCCTCCTCGTCCAGGACGTCGCGCCCGACTCGCTGCGCCGTGCCCTGGGCGAGGTGTTCACTCGGCCCGACTACCAGTGGGTCGAGCGGCGCCAGCCGCTGCTGTGGCTGGTCAACTTGTGGCGCCAGCTCATGGACTGGATCGACAGCCTGTCCCGCCAGCACCCCCTCAGCTTCAAGGTGCTGCTGTGGGGGCTGGTCCTGCTGCTCGTGGCTCTCCTGGCGCACGTCGCCTACGTCGTGTGGCGCATCGTGCGGCCGTCGGTCCGGACCGCCGCGGCGCGCGGCGCCGGCGGGGCGGCCGTCGTGCTCGACGCCCGCTCGCACCTGGCGCGTGCCGAGGAGCTCGCGCGGGCGGGCCGCTACGCCGAAGCCCTGGGCCACCGCTTCCTCGCCGTCGTGCTCGAGCTGGAGGAGGCGAACGCGCTGCGGTTCCACGCGTCGAAGACGCCCGCGGAGTACGTCGGGGAGGTGCGCCTGGACGATTCCGGCCGCGCCACGTTCGCCACATTGGTCGCGCGGCTGTACCGCCACCTGTTCGCCGCGCTGCCCTGCGACGAGGCGGAGTATCGCGAGTTCGGCGCGACGGCGGAGCAGCTGAGGCGGCATGTCGTACCGGCTTGAGATCGGGCTCGCGCTGCTGCTGGCTGGCGCGATCGCCGTCGCCGTGCTGGCGGCGAACCGTACGGCCAAGCCGCCCGAGAGCGATTCCCGCGCCTCGACGTTCCTAAGCGGGCCCGACGGCAGCAAGGCGTTGCACGAGGTGCTGGTCCGGCTGGGCCATCCCTCGGAGCGCCGCCGCACGCCGCTGTTCACGCTCGCCGAGGACAGCGCGCGACGCCCTGCGCTGCTCGTCGTGCTCGACCCGCCGCTGCCCCTGCAGTCCGCCGAGCTCGAGCAGGTGGCGCTGTACGTGAAAGCTGGGGGCGCGGTGCTCGTCGCGGGCGACGGCGGAGGGATCACGGGCTGTACCGGGTGGGACACGGCACGCCCGGGGGGCGGCGCCAGGATCGACAGCGTGCCCGTCCGGTCGCCGCGGCCGGGCCTGGAGCTGCCGCGGGCCGCCGCCGTGTTGAAACGCGCCCCAGAGCGGCGGCTCGAGGGACTCGTGAAGCGTCGCGTCGCCCAGTTGGACGACCCGTGCGGCGTGCTGATCCCCCACGGCACCGACACGCTGCTCGCCGCCCTAGACGGCCGCCCATTGGCCCTCCGGTTCCACTACAGCGGTGGGGGCACGATCACGCTTGTCGCCGACCCCGGCTGGTTCCGCAATCTGGTGTGGCGCGATACCGACGTCCCCTACGTCGTGTTGCCGCTCCTCACGCCGCGCCGCCGCGGACGGGTGGCGTGGGACGAGTACCACCAGGGCTTCGGGCGGGCAGGGCCGTCCTTGACGGCGTACACCTGGGAGTGGCTGCGGCACTCACCGGCCGGCTGGGCCGTCCTGCAGCTGGTGGCGGTGGGCCTCGTCTGGCTGGCCGTGACGGCGGTCCGATTCGGTCCCGCCCGCTCCGTGATCGAGCGCCGCCGCCGCTCGCCCCTGGAGCACCTGGAGGCGTTGGCCGCGGGACTCGAGAGCGCCGCCGCGGTCGATACGGCGGTGCAGCGCATGGTGTCGGGATTGCGACGCCGCCTGCGCCGCACGGGTGAAGGGAACGTCGGAACGACGCAGCTGAAGGCCTGGCTCGCCAGTCTCGAGCTGGCGATGCCCAGCGCCCGGGGACGCGCCGGCGTACGCCGGCTGCAGCGGCTCATGAGTCAACCCGGCGGCCCCGAGCGCGTGCTCGCCGCCGCCCAAGCCGTGGAGGACGTGTGGGAGGAACTTCGCCCGCGGACGACGCGCGACGCATTCTAGAAGCCTTGCGCCAGGTGGTGCTCGGGCAGGAGTCGGCCACCCGCGAGGTGCTGATCTGCCTGCTCGCGCGCGGCCACATCCTGCTGGAGGGAGTGCCGGGCACCGCCAAGACGCTGCTCGTGCGCACGCTCGCCCTGGCGCTCGACGTCCGGTTCGTGCGGATCCAGTTCACTCCCGACCTGATGCCGGCCGACATCACCGGCATCACGCTGCTCACCGGGTCCCATGAGTTCACGTTCCGGCACGGGCCCATCTTCGCCGATCTGGTCCTCGCCGACGAAATCAACCGCGCGCCCGCCAAGACGCAGGCGGCGCTGCTCGAGGCGATGCAGGAGCGCACCGTGACCGTCGACGGCAAGAGCCATCCGCTGTCGCCGGTGTTCACCGTCTTTGCCACTCAGAACCCCATCGAATTCGAAGGCACCTACCCGCTGCCCGAAGCGGAGCTCGACCGCTTCATGGTCAAGGCCCAGGTCGGCTATCCGGCGGCGCCGGTGGAGCAGGGGATCCTGACCCGGTACGTGGGCGGGTTCGAGGCCGACCGCACCGAGACCTACGGGGTCAAGCCGGTGACCGACGCTCAGGGCCTCGAGCGGCTGCGCCAGTCGGTCGAGGGGGTGCGCGTGGAGCCCCGGATCACGGCGTACATCACGTCGATCGTCCGCGCGACGCGCGAAGCGGCGTCGCTCACGCTCGGCGCCAGCCCGCGCGCCGGCGTCGCGCTCCTCAAGGCGGCGCGCGCCGCGGCCGTGATCGAGGATCGCGACTTTGTCATCCCCGACGACGTGAAGCTGCTGGCGCCGGCGGTGCTGCGGCACCGCGTGAGCGTCGCCCCCGAGCTGGAGCTCGAGGGCGTGACGGCCGATACCGCGCTCAAGGCCATCCTCGACAAGACCGAAGCACCGACCGCCTGAATGCTGCTACTCCTGCTCGTCTGGTCCCTCGTCGCTGCGTTCATCGGGCTGTGGTACCTGCTCGGCGCGTGGGGCGGCGTGCTGTGGACGAACCGCGGGTTGGCCCTGGCCGGGATCTTGGCGTTGCTGGGCGCGCTGGGGTTCTGGGTACCCTGGGCCCTCGACGCGATGCTCATCGGCGATGCCGCGCTCGTCGCGCTGGTCTGGCTCGACGCGACCCTGGCGGCGCGGCTCGACCCGGCCAGCGTCAGCCTCCAGCGTGAGCCGCTCCCGGCGCTCTCGGTGGGTCACACCGGCCAGGTGACCTATCGTTGGGCCAACGCCTCGCGTCGCCGCGCCCGGCTGCGCGTGCGAGAGGTCCGGCCGGAAATCCTGGGCGGGTCTCAGGCCCCACGCTTCGTCGAAGTGCCGGCCGGAGGCGTCACCCGCGAGGAGCTGCCCGTGGTCCCCGAGCGCCGCGGGCGGGAGGCGAGCGGGGGCTTCGTTTTAGACGCGATCGGCCCGTTCGGCCTCGGGCGCCGTCGCCAGCGGCTGGCGCTCCCGTGGGAGGTCGTGGTGTACCCGCCGCTCATCTCGATGCGGCTCCGCGCGTCGGTGGCGCAGGCGTTGCGCCGCCGCGAAGCCGGCATGAAGCCGGTCCGGCAGCTGGGCGAGGGGCGGCTGTTCGAGTCGTTGCGCGAGTGGGTGCCCGGGGACGACATCCGGCACATCGATTGGAAGGCGACGGCCCGGCGCCGCAAGATCATCACGCGCCAGTACGAGGCGGAGCGCCGTCAGCAGGTGCTGCTGGTCCTGGACGGGGGTCGCCTGATGACCGCCGACATTGCCGGCGGCGTGGCGCGGTTCGATTTCGCCGTTCAGGCCGCCCTGGAGCTGGCCTACGCCGCGGCGCAGCACGACGACAACGTCGGCATCATGGCGTTTGCCGATGGCGTGCAGCATTTCGTCGCCCCCGACCGCGGCCGACAGGCGGTGCGCCGCGTGCTCGACGTCCTCGCCGTGGTGCAGCCCAAGGTGGTCGAGCCTGATTACCCGGGAGCGTTCCGCTACCTCGCGGCGCGGAACCGCAAGCGCGCCCTCACCGTGCTGTTTACTGACGTCATCGACCGGTTCGCGTCCGACGCGCTCGTCGCGAACGTCGCCTCGCTGCGGCCGCGCCACCTGCCGCTGGCGGTGACGCTGCGCAACCCGGAGCTCGACGGGGTGGCCGCGCTGCGGGCGGGCACCGCCCGCGACGCGTTCCGCAAAGCGGCGGGCGAGGAGCTGCTGCACGCGCGGGAAGAAGCGCTGGCGCACATGCGCCGCGCGGGTGTGCTGGTGATCGACGTTACGCCGCAACGTGCCGCGCAGGCCGTGGTGACCAAGTACCTCGACCTCAAGCGGCGCGGTACGCTGTAGCCGTGTAACCCGCTGTCTGGCCCGGGGATGCCTCGTATAGTATCTTCGGAGCCCAAGCTCGACGGATCCGCCTCGATGCGCTTCCTCAGCCGCCTCCCTGGCCTTGCCCCGGTCGCCCTCGCCCTCGCGGGCGTCGCGGTGACCTGCACCTTCCCAACTGATAAGAGCAACGAGGTGTTCGTGGTCGTCACCCCCTCCGACTCGCTGTTGGCCCGGGGGGTGCTGGGCCAGGGGCAGACCGAACACCTATTCGCGACCGCCTGGCGGCGGTTGCCGAGCGGGGACTCCACGAAGGTCGAGAACGTCGATTTCTTCTGGTCGAGCGACGACAACACGGTGGCGCGGGTCGAGCGCTTGAGCGGTGGGGCCGCCGAGATCACCGGCATCGATACGGGGACCGTCGCGATCCGCGCGAAGGCGGCTGGGTTCGAGCAATCGTCCGACGGAGCGATGCCGGTGCGAATTGCGCTGAGCTTCTTCATCGACAGCATCCGGCCGTTGAACATCGGGTACGCGGGCAAGCTGTCGGTATACGGCGTGCGGGTGAACCAGATCTTCTTCATGGATCAGGGGTTCGGCACGCTGATCCCCGACGAGTTCTCCTTCACGGGCAGCCTGGAGGGCCTCGGTAAGCTCGATTTCTGGGTGCCATTTCCGTCGACCTCGGCCCACCCGTTCTACTTCGGGCCCGGCTTCTTCGGCTTACTCGCCGATTCCGTGACGGTCGGGCAGGACGACATCTTCGAGCCCAACTACGCCCTTCCCACCCTGGTGGACATCAACGGGGCGGGCGGACCGCGCAAGTTCTCCGGGGATCCGGTGCTGTTCTACAACCCGGCGCTGTACTACGAGCCGTACGACTCGGCCACCGACGGGCCCTTCCCGATTGATTGGTACCGCCTCGCGCAAGCCGACACCACGCAGGCCATGACGCTGATCATCAGCTCCCAGGTGTTCGACGACACGGCGTTCCAGTACGTCTCCGACTCCATCTACTTCGACGGCGTCAGCAATTATGTCGCGCCGGCGTGGCTCAACGCGCCCGGCCTCGGGTTTTACCTCTGCGGCATCGACGGTTTCGGCTCGTTCCGCGAGACGCGCACACCGACGACCTTCGTCGCGCTGCGCACGCTGCCGGGCAAGGCGTTGCATCTCTTCTCCAACTATGGCAAGGACGGCGGGTACGCCGTCGTCGTGGTCCGGGGGTACCAGACGCAAGACCGGCGCATCGGGCCGGACCGGTTCGAGGAGAATGAGAACTGGTGCCGCTGGGCCGATGCCAACTTCTTCAACTCGACCGATTCGAGCATCACGGGCAAGCACATCGTGGTGGGGCTGGGCCGGCCCTGGCGCGATTCGACGCTGACGATCGACAACGCCCACGATATCGACTGGTATCGCTTCCGCGTCCAGGCGCCGGTGGTGCCAGCGGACACGATGACGACGATCCACACCAGAGCGTTGCCGTTCGGCTTCTTCGACTTCTCGGACATCGATCTGTATGTGAAGCGCATCAGCGACTCGACCATCGTCGCCGCGGCCGCGAATCCGGGGTCGAACGAGACGATCAGCCTGAACCTCGCCGCCGGAGACTACTACCTCGGCGTGGTGGACGCCGCGGCGGTGCCGACGCGCTACTCGGTCTGCATGGTGCACGGCGGCGCCGGCGTGAACTGCATTCCTCCCACGCTTCCCGGCGCACCGGCTCCCGGCTCCGTTACGCTTGCGCCCTCGGTCTACCAAATCCCGCGGCTGCCACCGCTCGAGGAGCGGTTAAAACGGGCGCGGATTCCCTTCGCGCTACCGAGGTAGCCTACGCCCGCCGCCGCTATGGAATGCCTCAGGTGCCACACGCCGCTGCCCGATAACAGCAAGTTCTGTTTCGCGTGCGGGGCGGATCAGACCGGCGGCGCCACCGCCTCGACCACCAGCGGCGAGATCGAAAACCTGCAGCGGCGCCTCCAGCGTCTCGTCGAGGGCAAGTACCAGATCATCCGGATGCTGGGGAAGGGCGGCATGGGCGCCGTCTTCCTCGCGCAGGACCTGACGCTCGACCGCGAGGTCGCGATCAAAGTCCTGCCGCCCGACATCTCGCAGGATCCGAAGGTCATCCAGCGGTTCCAGCAGGAAGCCAAGACCGCCGCCAAGCTCGACCACACCAACATCATCCCGATCTACCGGGTCGAGAGCGAGGGTGGCCTCAACTACTTCGTGATGAAGTACATCGCCGGGACGTCGCTGGAAGACGTGCTGGAGGAGAAGCAGGCGCTCACCGCCGACTACATCCAGCGGGTCTTGTGGGAGGCCGCCTGCGCCCTGGGACACGCGCACCAGCGCGGCATCGTGCACCGCGACGTGAAGCCCGCGAACATCATGTTCGACCACGACGGGCGCGTGATGCTCACCGACTTCGGCATCTCCAAAGCGCTGCAGGCAGCCAGCGGATTCACCGGCACCGGCATGATCATCGGGACGCCGCACTACATGGCGCCCGAGCAGGCGAAGGGCCAGCAGGTCGACGGTCGCGCCGATCAGTACTCGCTGGGCGTCGTGGGCTACCGGATGATCACCCAGCAGCTGCCGTTCAGCGGCGACTCGGTCCACACGATCCTCTACAAGCACATCTTCGAGCCGGCGCCCCGGACGAGCAGCGTCCGGCAGGACCTGTCGCCCCACCTGTCCGAAGCCATCTCGCGCGCCTTGGCGAAGGAGCCCGAACAGCGGTTCGCGACGATGGAGGACTTCGCCACCGCCGTCTGGCCGGAGCAACCCGTCACGGCGCCGAAGGGGGGCAAGGGGGGGGGGCCCACGCGCCGGCCGCCGCCCCGGACCGGCGCGGTCACGGCCGACACGCCGACCGAGTTGACCAGCGCCCCGACCACACCGATCCCACGCGGTGGCGGGGTCAAGATCGGGGCTCCCAAGAAAAAGACGTCAGGCGTGGGGATCGTCGTCGGCGTGGTCGTCGTCGCGGCAGCGGGCGTGGGCGGCTACGTCGCCTTCGCCGGCAACAAGGGGACGCGGCAACAGGTCGGGCAACAGACCCCACCCCCGCCCGTGGTGGTGCCGGCGGAAACGGTCCGCGTAGCCGTTCCCGATACCACCCGGCGCGCCCCGCCGCCAATGCGACAGACCCAGCGGCGCGAAACGCAGCGCCAGACGGTCACGCCCCCGCCGCCCGTCGTTGCGGAGCAGGGCTTCATCACCGTGGATACGGACCCGCCGGGCACCGTCTTCATCGACGGCCGCGAGGTGGGATCGACGCCGGTGGTCGAGTTCGGGGTGAGCGTCGGGCGCCACACCATCCGCGTCGAACGGCCGGGGTTCAAGACCCGGAGCGAAACCGTGGACGTCTCCCCCAACAACCCCGTGCGCAAGCGGTGGGTCCTGCAACCGGAGGGATCGGACTGATGCGGCGCCACACCTGGCTACTCGTCGCCCTCGCGCTCGCTCCCGGAGCGCTCGCCGGGCAGACCGTGCAGAACGTCACGCTGCGCCGGGCGCAGCAGGCCTCCGACAATCTCGACTATCGCCAAGCCCTGACCCTCGGGCAGGTCGCGCTGCGCGAACGGCTCACCGGGTTCGAGCGCGCGCGCGCCTACGAGCTGCTGGCGTTCACCTACAGCGCGATGGACTCGATCCTCAAGGCCGTGGACGCGTTCAAACAGGTCGTGCTGCTCGAGCCCGAGCGCGAGTTGGACCCGAACCGCACGTCCCCGAAGGCGCTGAGCGCTTTTCAGGTGGCCCTGACCCAGGTCCTCGTGATCCGCCAGCTGCGCGTGGACAGCACGAAGTTCGTCGGCGGTCAGGGAGGCGAAGGCGTGGCGATGCGGTACACCGTCACGCAGCCGGCCCGCGTCGTGACTCGCGTGCAAGGTCCGCAGACGCTGAAGGTCGACTCCAGTATCGCCAACGGGCAGGTCAACCTGCGCTGGCCCGCCCGGCTCGCGAACGGCGATCCGGTGCCGCCGGGCAACTACACGGTGGTGGTCGAGGCGACGGTGGGGCAGAACAACTTCTCCGCCTCCCAGCCGATCCGCATCTCGCACGGCGCCGTCGACACGCTGCCGCACCTCACCAGCGTGCCCGGCTATGACTACCTGCCGGAGACCGAAGCGGCCCCCAAGAGCTGGCGGCCCATGGGCCTGGCCATGATTTACACGGGGATCGTGCTGGTCGGTACGTCCGCCCTCAATCAGCGCGATCTCGGATCAGCGTCGCTTCGCGAGCCGGGCGTCGTGGGCGGTGGCTTGGTGCTGGCGGGGTTCGTTGTGACGTTGCGCAAGCCGGCGCCGCAGCCCGCGCGAGGCAACATCCTGTACAACCGGCTGCTGCGCGAGCAGCTGGCGCGGCGCAACGCCGAGATCGCGCAGGACAACGTGCGCCGGCGCCGGCAGGTCGAGGTGAGCGTGGTCCCGCTACCTAAGACCGGAGCAGCCCGATGACCGCGGTCGGGGCGGTCGGGGCGGTCCGGGCGGTCCGGGCGGTCACGGCGGTCGTGCTCGCCGCTGCTCCTGCTCGTCTGAACGCCCAGCACGTCGTCGTCGGACCGCAGGTCGTGTTCGGCGACTATCGCGAGGTGTCCGCCGACCTCCATTTCCGGGGCGGGGGCGGGGGCGTGGCGGGGGCGTTCACCTGGAAGAAACTCGGCGTCGAAGCGTCGTTCGCGAGCATCAAATACGAGCCCTCCGGCGGCACGGCGACCCAGTCCTTCAAGGCGAAGCAGTTCGACCTGCGGGTGCGGTACTACGTCGCGGGCCCTGTGAGCGCCGAGCTGGGCGTCGTGAATCGCAAGGCGGAGCCGGAGTTCGAGGCCCAGTCGGCGGGCGCCGTGCGCGGGGGCGTGCGCATGTCGTACCTCCTCGGCCCGGGGGTCCACATGAGCGTCCGCGGCGGGATGCTGTTCGGCGCCAAGTTCTCGGGCGGCGGCGCCAGCTCCCCGGTCGGCGCCCTCGAGTTGGGGCTGTCGATGACCGTCGACGCGGTGCGGGGTCGCGGACGCCTACTGGTCGATTACGACTTCCAGCGCATCGCGCGCACCACCGGCTCGGGTTCCGGAGAAGTCGATGTCCCGATCCAGCAGTCGCTGGGGCGGGTGGGGATCGCTCTGGCGTTCTAGCGTCCTCGTCGCGCTCACCGCTCCGTCCCTCTCGTCTCAAACAGTCACCGGTCAGGTCGTCCAGGCCGTGACCGGGGTGCCGGTCGGCGAGGGGTTCGTGGTGCTCCTCGACGAACGGGACCGTGAGGTCGCGCGGTCGCTCACCAGCACCGACGGTCGGTTCCTCCTCCGCGCGCCCGCCCCCGGGACCTATCGGCTGCGGTCGGAGCGAATCGGCTATGTCGCGTTCGTCTCCCCGCCGATCGCGCTGGCACAGGGCCAAACGGTGACCCACCGCCTGGTGATCACGGCGGTGGGGGTCGAGCTCACGCCCGTTGTCATCGCAGGCCGCAGCCGCTGCCGGACGCGCCCCGACCGCGAGCAGGCGACGTCAGCAGTGTGGGAGGAGGTGCGCAAGGCACTGGCCGCCGCGGTGTGGATGGCCTCCCACCCCGCGTATCGGTTCCGAGCGGTGGCGTACCGACGAGTGTGGGACGCGGGCCGTGTCCGGGCGGCGCTCGAGATCACCGACACGCTCGACGGCTATTGGCGAGCGCCGTGGGCGAGCCGTCCGGCGGCGGAGCTCGCCGAGCACGGCTACATCGTCGCCGAGCGGGATTCCACGGCTTACTACGGCCCCGACGCGCAGGTGCTCCAGAACGACGCGTTCCTGGCGAGCCATTGCTTCAAGCTCGTGCGTCGCCGGTCTGCCGGCCAGGAACAGGTCGGGCTGTCGTTCGAGCCCGAGCCGGGGCGGCGTCTGCCGGACGTGCGCGGGGTGCTGTGGCTTGACGCGCGTACGGCCGAGCTCCGCACGCTGGAGTTCAGCTACACGGACGTCCCGGAGGGGGTGGAGGACGAGCGGGTCGGC
The DNA here is from genome assembly GCA_036004985.1 of Gemmatimonadales bacterium. Classification (GTDB taxonomy): domain Bacteria; phylum Gemmatimonadota; class Gemmatimonadetes; order Gemmatimonadales; family GWC2-71-9; genus 20CM-2-65-7. The sequence continues at coordinate 2,656 of DASYQX010000127.1, read as the reverse complement.
GGCACGATCGTCTTTCTCCGGCTACCGTCGGGTGCGTGGATCGTGCAGCGCTGGGAGATCCGCATGCCGCGGATCGGCCTGGAGACGTTCACTCCGCCGGGCGGGCGGCCGGAGCGGCGGGTGAGGTTGCTGGGATTCCGGGACGGCGGGGGCGAGGTCCTGGAGATCCGGACGGCCGACGGGACGGTGGTGTACCCGCCCTGACGGCGTCCGGCGGGAGCAGCGGCGTCAGATCGAGCGTCAGCAGGTCGCGCGGGTCGAACAGGACCGCTCCATACCGCGCGAGCCAATGCAGGTGAGGGCCGGTCACTCGTCCCGTAGAGCCCACGCGGCCGATCACCTGACCCCGCTCGACCGTATCCCCGGGGGCGACGAGCGCGCGGTCCAGGTGCATGTAGGCCGTCAGTAGGCCGGCGCCATGGTCGATGTACACCGTGCGGCCGGCGTAGAACAGATCTTCCACCAGCGCGACGACGCCCCGGTTTGCGGCGCGCACCGGCGCGCCGCGCCGGCCGGCGTAGTCGACGCCCAAATGCCGGCTCTCCACGACGTCGTTGAACTCCCGCTCCAGCCCGAAGTCGCTGCGGATCGGCGCCGCGCGGGGGCGCGCGAACGGCTCGGACCAGAGTCGCGGGGTGGAGTGTGCACCCTCGACCACGGCGAGCACCATGGCGCGCTCCCGTTCGAGCCGCGCCGCCAAGGCGGAATCGGGCGGGCGTGTGAACTGCGGCGGCGTGCGGAGCTGCTCGCGGGTGACGGTGCGCTTGGCCACGGTGAGCGGCGCGGCGAATGTCCCGCTGGCGCGGCCGGGGCTGCCCACGGTCACCCGCACGGTGACCGTGTCGGCGTCGGAGAACGGGACGCCGGCCAGCGCGGCGAAGCTGCCGTGGCCATCGGGCTCGAAGTGCAGCGGCTCGCCTGCGACGTCCCCGGTGACCATGGCAGCCGTGTCGTCGCCGGACGGCCGCACGAGGACGACAACCAGCGAGCCCTGGAGCGGAGGATCGGGCCGCCAGCGGATGTCGGGTGGGTCCACGAGCCGCAGTGGGCGCGGGCCAGCCACCACCGCGATGGTCAGGAGCACGGGGGACCACTGGGCGAAGCGATGCATGGCGTCGGGTACCCGTGTGGTGGGTGGGAAGTTCAGGGGGGCGGGGGGGCGGATGCGCCAGCCGCGATTCGAACGCGGGACCTTCGGCTCCGGAGGCGGCGACGGCTCCTCCGCGTGCATTTGGGCGTCCCCCCCACCTTGTGGGCCACCCCCTGGGACGCATATTGAAACGCAACTCAGAAGCTATGAATCTCGAGGCGCGACGTCGTGCGGCTCGCCTATGCCTCGAGGGGAGCGAATCGCGAAACCGACTGAGCGGGGAGATCCCTTGGTCGGTTTTCTTTTTTTTTGTATCGGCTTCCCCGACGGGACCTCCTCGACCGTCCCTCTCAAGGAGGAGTTGCGATGAAAGGCTTTCACTCGGCGGGCGCCCTGATCGCGCTCATGCTCGCTGCCTGCGCCGATCAAGGGCCGACCGCGCCGCGGGGTCCGGCGAGCGACCTGGTTGGAATCAGTGGTGTTCAGGCGTCGATGAACGACGCCGACGACGACCTCCTCATGATCTTCATGGGAGGCGGAATAGAGACCTTCACAGGGGGTGGAATCGAAGGGGTTCGGACTGCAGCCGAACCCGGGTCACTGGACCCCCTCTCGGCGAGCTTGGCACACGCTCGAGGGTTCGCGTCGATCGACGTCCCCGGCGCGGTGGCCACGCGGGCGTTCGGTATCAACGCCGTCGGCCAGATCGTCGGCTCATACACGAATGCGGCGGGGGCGACATTCGGCTACCTGTGGGCCAAAGGCAACGTCACTAGCATCCAGTTCCCTGGGGCCATTGGGACGGAGGCGTGGGGGATCAACCTCCAGGGCGACATCGTGGGGCGCTACAGGAAGGCGAATGATACGCGGACTTACGGGTTCCTAATGAGCGGCGGTGTGTTCACCGACATTTCCGTCTCCGGACACCTCAATACGCTGCCGATCAAGATCAGTCCGGCCCGTGAGATCGTCGGCTGCTTTCACGATACGAACTTCCTCGTCGACATGAGGGGATACATGCAGCACGCTGATGGGCTAGAAGCGTTCGAGCTGCTGCCGTCGACGATGCACAACGGCGTCACTCCGGGCGCTGGGGTGATCGCGGGAATTTCGTTCGAGTCCGCCACGCTGGTGCACAGCTACGTCCTGGAGCGGGGTGAGTACACACAATTCGATTACCCCGGTGCGACGTTCACGCAGGCTTGGGACGTCAGTCCGACGGGGACGGTTGTCGGCTACTTCAACCCGGTCACGTCGCACGGTTTTGCGCGCGACGTGGGCGGCGGCTTGACGCAGATCGACGTCCCGGGTGCCCAGTGGACCCGGGTGTTCGGAATCGATCCGCAGGGGGAGGTGGTTGGCAGCTACGCTGACGCGACCAACACGGTCCACGGCTTCCTGTGGCGGCGGGGCGGCAAGAAGAACTGAAGCTGTCCGGGTGCGGGGCTTCTAGCCACGGTCGAGAGGGGGTGAAGGGCGGAGCGGCCTTTCGCCCCCTTTCCATGCGCCAGGCGGGATTCGAACCCACGACCTTCGGCTCCGGAGGCGGCACCGGCCAGCGACCAC
>DASYQX010000126.1:0-28320 GCA_036004985.1 Gemmatimonadales bacterium | reverse complement strand
GACGCCAAGACGCCAAGGCCACGGTTTCCTACGAACCCCTTGGCGTCTTAGCGTCTTGGCGTCTTAGCGTCTTGGCATCTTAGCTGACTGTTATTTCCTGCACCATCCCGTGGGCGACATGCGGCTTCCCATCCTTGGCGTCGGGGACGTAGCACGTCAACAGGTATTTGCCGGGCGCGAGTGTGACCGTGAACCAGCCCACCTTGCCGACGTCGGGCCCGATGAAGCCGCCGACCGGGCGCGTCGGAGGAGCCGCTTTCATGCCGCCCGCGGCCCACTGCTGCCAGTCCGCCAGAGACTTCCCGGGCGCAAGCTGCTCGATTGCCAGCTCGTGCAGTTGGGGCCCCGCGTTCTCGACGCGAATCGTGTGCGTGCCGGCTGTGAGCGGCGCGGAGAGGGTGAACGCATAGTCGGATAGTCTTGCCCTAATGTCGGCCCGGGGCTCGCTGGCCCGCGCTGCGCCAGCGACGACCACCAGGTGCCGATACATCCCCTTGGCGACGTGCATCTGGCCGTCCGGGCTCGCGATGAAGCACATGATGAGGTAGTTGCCGGGCGCGAGATGCGCCGTCGCGTTGGACGTGTCCCCTCCGATCACGACGCCGGGCCCCGCTGGAAACGTGAGCCAGGCCGGGAAGGCGTCGAGGCTGCGCATCGCGGCTTCCAGCTCGCCCCACGTCTTGCCGCTCGCCCCCGCGATGACGGCCTGGTGCGGCTCCCGTCCGTGGTTCACCATGCGGAACGTGGTGAGACCAGCGGGGATCGTGTCGGGCGCGCCGAAGGCGTAATCGGTCGCGGTAATCGTGACGACGTTGGGCCCGGGCGCCGCCGCACGGGGCGAGCAGGCAACGAGCGACAGCGACAGGAGGAGGGCGGGGCGCAGGATGTTCACAGACAGTCTCCTTCGGGTTGGCCTGGGGTGCGAGCCGCGCCAGCGGGCGCCACAGCCACGTCAGGGTGGGCATGGCGGAGGCAAAACCTAATCGGCCCCGCTATGTTTCGCACACCGAGCCGGTAGCTCAGTTGGTAGAGCAACGGACTTTTAATCCGTAGGTCCTGGGTTCGATTCCCAGCCGGCTCATCAGGGCCTTCTCATCGACATTCAGAGGCGCCCCCTAGGGCCTAACCATTGTGACGCTCCCCCCCCTCCCCCCCCCGCCCGACGTCTGCCTGCTGGTCGTCCGCTTGAGCGACTCGTTCGGCGATTTCTGGCCCCTGCTGGCGCGGGACCTTGGCGTGCCCTACACCGAGTGGCATCCCGCCGCAGATGGGCCCCCCCCGCCAAGGACCGCGGTCATCCTGCTCGCCGCGGGAGGTCGGGAAGCCGACGTGCCCGCATTCCTCGAGGGGCTGTCGGTCCCTCGTGACGTACCGCTACTCGCGGTGGGGGCGGTGGCCGCCCATCGGCTGGCGGCCCAGGTCGTGGCGGGGGGTGCCGCCGATTACTTCGTGCTTCCCGAGGATCGCGACGCGCTGCGCGATGTCGCGGCCGCAGCGGTGGAGCGCCGGCGCGCGACGCTCGCCCGCACCGCGTTCGCCCAACTCGAGGCGCAGGCGCACGCGTTCCGTGAGATCGTGGGCGAGAGCCCCGCGCTCAAGACCGCCCTCGAGCGGGCGGCGCGGCTGCTCCCGCACGCCGATGCCACGGTCCTGATCACGGGAGAAACGGGAACAGGCAAGGAGCTGCTCGCGCGGGCGTTGCACTACGGCGGCCCCCGCGCCACGGCGCCATTCGTCGAGGTGAACTGCGCCGCGCTGCCCGCCCCCCTGCTCGAGAGTGAGCTGTTCGGACACGAGCGCGGGGCCTTCACCGACGCCAAGACGGCGAAGCCCGGGCTGTTCGAGGCCGCGGAGGGCGGGACCTTGCTGCTCGACGAGATCGACCGGCTGGCCCCGGAGCTGCAGTCGAAACTGTTGCGCGCCCTCGAGGAGAAGACCACGCGGCGCCTCGGGGCCACCACCAGCCGACGCTTCGATGTGCGCATCATCGCCGCGACCAACGCGAATCTCGCCGCCGAGGTCGACGCCGGCCGGTTCCGCGGAGACCTCTTCTATCGGCTCGACGTGGTCAGTCTGCATCTCCCACCGCTCCGCGAGCGCGGTGAGGACGTCGTCGGACTCGCGGAGTTCTTCCTCGCGAAGCTCAGCGCGCAATATGGACTCCCCCAGCCACCGCTCGGGCCGGAGCTCCGCGGTGCGCTCCTCGCCCACGCCTGGCCGGGCAACGTGCGGGAGCTGCGGAACGCGATCGAGCGCGCCCTGTTGCTGTCGCCACCGGGGACGATCGATCTGGGGGAGCTGCGCGGCACGCACACGGTGCCGCGCGGGAGCGGGGGCGAGACGCTCCCGTTCCCGGCCCGTCTCGGCGACATCGTCCGCGCCGCCGCGCGCGCGATGCTCGAAGCGACGCAGGGCAACCGCTCCGAGGCAGCGCGGCGGTTGGGCGTCTCCAGGTCACGCCTGCAGCGGTTGCTCAAATCGGATCGCGGTGACCCGGAGTGATACAGGTGGCTTGCACCGCACCAGGCGGCAGCCCGTAACACCTTGATTGTGAGCGGATTCCGGTGGTCCGCGGCGTGCACGGCTGGACCGCAGACCGCTCCCTGGAGGATTGCGATGCGTCGACTGATCGTGGGGCTTTTCGCGCTGGTACTGCTGGGCTGCGCCGACAACGCCGGCCCGGGCGGAGTGCCGGACGCTGACCTCCACATCGTAGAGCAGGATTCCCTCACCCCGCCGCTGGTGGCGTCGCAGGCGAGCTTCTGGGCCAAGGTCGGCGAGGGCCGCGAGATCCGGCTCTTCTACCAGGTGACGCCGGCGGACAGCGACGAGTTTCTGCGCTTCGAGGTCCCCGGCGACGGCCTGCTGCGCAAGCCGCACGGCACCGCGTTCCAGCAGGGCGACTCCATTCTCATCACGGTGACCGTCCTCGATCCGAAGCGATTCAGCTTCCAGTTCGAGCCGTCCGGCCTCGTGTTCAATCCCGAGCACCCCGCGCGCCTCAAGGTCCGCTATTTCGGGTGCGAGCACGACTTTAACGGCGACGGCGTCGAAGACGCCGCCGATACGGTGATCGAGCAGGAGCTCGACCTGTGGCGGCGCGAAGGGCCCGGCGCGCCCTGGTTTCGGATGGGCGCGGTCAAGTTCGAAGAGCTCGACGAGCTCGACGCGAACATCGGCTCGTTCACGGAGCATGCTGTGGCGTGGTAATGTCCTCGCTCGCGGACGAATCGGCGCTGCTGCTCGAGCTCGACGGCCTCGCGGCCGCCGGCCGATACCAGGCGCTGCTCGATCGGCTGGGGCAGCTTCCTGCGGCGGCCGTCGCGGGGCGCACGCGCATTGCCCTGCTCGCGGCGGAGGCGCAGGGGCGCCTGGGAAGGTACGCGGAGGCGGAGCGCTGGGCGGCGACCGCGCGCGACCTGGCTCGCTCGCGCGGCGAGCGGCACGCCGAACTGCGCGCCCTGAACTTTCAAGCCGCCATCGCCCTCAACCGGGGGGATCTCGAAGAGGCGGAGCGCCATTTCAGCACCGCCCTCGAAATGGCGGGGATGCTCCGCGACGCCGCTGGGGAAGCGCGCTGCTTCAATAACCTCGGCATCATCGCGTTCCTGCGCGGGGACCCGAACGTGGCCCTCGCCGCCTATCAGCCCGCGCTCGCCGCCTACCAGCGAGCCGGCATGCTCCGCGGCATGGCGCAGACCCATCACAATATCGGGATCAGCCGGCGCGAGCTCGGCGACTACCGAGGGGCGCTCGAGGCTGCCGATCAGGCCGTGCGCCTGGCTCGCCAGGTGCAGGACGACAGCCTCGTCGGTCTGGCCCTCGCGGGACGCGCAGAGATTCATCTGGCGATGGGCGATGCGGCCCTGGCGGATGCCGAGCTGCGGGGCGCGGAGCAGGCCTATGAACGAGTCCAGTTCAGCGCCGGCCTTCCGGAGGTGTGGCGCCTGCAGGCGGGTGCCGCGCGCGCGCGCGGCGACCTCGCAGGTGCGGTGCGGCGCCTGGAGCGCGCCGCGGAGCTCGCCGCCAAACAAGGAAGCGCGGAAGTGTTGTCTGCGACCGAGCGCGATCTGGGTCATGCACTCGCCGCAACCGGTGATCACACCGGGGCGCGCGCGGCCTGGCAGCGCGCCATCGCGATCTATCGACGGCTGGGCGCGAGGAAGGCTGTTGACGCGCTCGCGGCGCTCCTAGGCCCGACCTAGAGCGGCCCCGACCGCCTCGTTTCGAGCCAGCGCAGCACGTCCTGGGGCACCTCAATCGCTGGTCGGTCCTGCGTATCTCACGATCCAACAGAGACTTAGAACGATCCCGGCGGGGTACGCCGATTGCCTGTCCATGAGCGTGAAGCTGCGTTCACCATTCATGGGAGGACTTATGAAGCTGCGACTGTTCTTGACCGGCGCACCGCTCCTGGCGGTGCTGGCCGCGGCCTGCACCGAAGGGACCACCGGCAATCTCGTCCTGGCGGTTTCCGCTCGGTCGGCGCCGGCGGTGGCGCCCGTGGGTCCCGCGGGCTCCGCTCCCGCCCCGTCGCCCACTGTGGTCACGGCCGGCGACAGCACCGTGATCATCGCCGGCAACGACACCCTCGTGATCCGCAGCGTCGAGATGGTGCTGCGCGAGATCGAGCTCGAGCGCGTGGAGACCGCGGACTGCGATGACGTGATGGAGAACGACGACTGCGAGGAGTTCGAGGTCGGCCCCGCGTTGGTGAGTCTGCCCCTCGGCACGACGGCGACGGAGACGCAGGTCGCGATCGAGGCGCCCGCCGGCATGTTCAACGAGTTGGAGTTCGAGGTTCACAAGCCCGACGCATTGGAGGACGCGGCGTTCATCGCGGCGCACCCCGCGGTCGCGGATGTATCGATTCGCGTCACGGGCTCGTTCAGCCACGCCGGTGCGCGGTCGGAGTTCACGTACATCACGGACCTCAACGAGAAGCAGGAAATCGAGTTGAATCCGCCGCTGACCGTGGCGGAAGGATCGACCACGAACGTGACCCTGCGGCTCGACATCGCGCGGTGGTTCCTGAGCGGGGATGCGCTGGTAGACCCCGCGACGGCCAATAAGGGTGGCCTGAACGAGGACCTGGTCAAGAACAACATCCGGGCGTCCATCGACGCCTTCCGGGACGACGACCACGACGGGCGTGACGACGACAGCGAAGGCACCTAGTTGTCAGCGGAGGGCATCGGCGCCAGATTTGGCCGATGCCCTCCATCGTCTGGATCGACGGGAAATGGTACGACCGCGCCAACGCGGTCGTTTCTGTGTTCGACCACGGCCTGCTGTACGGCGACGGCGTCTTCGAAGGGATCCGGGCCTACGGGGGCCGCGTCTTCCGCCTCGGCGCACACCTCGATCGGTTGTACGCCTCCGCCAAGGCCATCTGGCTCGAGATCCCCGTCCCGAAGGCCGACTTGGGCCGGGTCGTCGAGGAGGGGGTGGCGCGGAGCGGGATCAAGGAAGCGTACATCCGCCTGGTCGTGACCCGCGGCGTGGGCGACCTGGGGCTCGATCCCCGCAAGTGCGCCAAGCCGACCGTCTTTTGTATCACCGACACGATCGCGCTCTGGTCGCCCGACCGATATGAGAAGGGGCTGACGGCGCTGACGGCGGCCACCCCGATCGCGCATCGGGAAAGTCTCTCGCCGCGCATCAAGTCTCTCAACTATCTCTCGCACATTCTCGCCAAGATCGAAGGCATCGCCGCCGGCGTCGACGAAGTCATCATGCTCGACGCCGCCGGCTACGTCGCCGAGGCCAGCGGGATGAACTTGTTTGCGGTGTCGCGCGGCACCCTGCGCACGCCGCCGCCTTACACGGGCATTCTGCGGGGTGTGACCCGCGACACCGTCATCGAAATCGGACGCGACGCCGGGTACGGCGTCGAAGAGCTGCCCATGAACCGCTACGACTTGTACAACGCCGACGAGGTGTTCCTGAGCGGCACGGCAGCCGAGGTCGTCGGGGTGTCCAGACTGGACGGCCGCACGATTGGCACCGGCACGGCCGGTCCCGTGACCCGCGACCTCGCCGCCCGGTTCCGCGCGTACGTCACGCGAGGCGACTGACCCCCCCCCCCGCCCGCCTGAGACCCGGCAACCTCCCGAAGACCATCCGCAGTTCGTTCAACTATTGACCGGACTTGAACTTACTCCAATATTGGGGTCCCTTTTTGCGCTTCGTTCGGGTACGAGGTGACGTATGCCATGGCGCGTAATCGCCCACGGTGACCAGGTTTGGCACGTCGACGCGGTAGCCGAGCGGCGCCCCAACACGGAAGCCTGGCAGCTGGTGCTGTCGTTCCGGGCCGCGTCGGAGCCGAGCCGGCGGCAGTCGTTTTGGACGCCGTTTCCGTTGGAGGCCAGCTCGAAGTCGGCGCTGTTTATCCAGGCCGAGCGCATTCCGAACGCCGCGCTCTGGCAAGTGCTGGCCGACCGCCTCGCGTGACCACCGTGGACCTGCAGGATCTGCGGCGCATCGTCGGGGCCGTGGCGCGGCTCCGGGGGGAGACGGTCAAGGATGTGACCGTCCGATCCGACCTGCGCCACGTGAAGGTGGAGTTCGAGAGCGGGCTCATCCTGGTCATCTCGGGAGAGCGGGACGCGCAGGGACGCCCGCGGCTCGAGGTGGATGTGGTTGAGGCCCCGCACGACGCTGGGCTGAAGCAACAGATCGAGGTTCGATTCGACTGAGGGCGGCGGGTGGACGGACAAAGCGCGCGACTCCGGTTCGAGGACTTCACGTTCCAGCGGCTGGCGAACGGCCGCTGCCGGGCCAAAGTCGCGCTCACGTGGACGGATGGGCGGCGGTTCGAAGGGGAGTCCGACGGCGTCACGTCCCAGGCGGGCGAGCTGCGCTGCTGCGCGGTCGCCGCCGTGCACGCGCTGGAGCGGGCGGTGGAGCCGAAGCTGGCCTTCGACCTGCTCGGCGTGAAGGCGGTGCGGGCGTTCGATGCGACGGTGATCATCGTGTCGCTCTCCGCCCGTGAGACCGGGCAAGCGACGCGATTGGTGGGCTCGGCCTTGACCGAGACCGACCCGCCGCGCGGCGCGGCGCTTGCAGTGCTGAACGCGACAAACCGGTTACTTGGGAACTATCTGGCGACACGATGATGCGACGGCGGATGACCACCTGGTTCGGGATGATGAGCGTAGCGGTGCTGGCCACCGGCTGCGCCGCCGCCGGCGCACGCACGGCCAGCGTCGGCGGGGCCCTGGCCCCGACGGCGGCGGCTGTGGACTCGACGGCCCTGGGGCAGATGGGGGCGGCGATCGCCGGAGCGGAGCGCGATTCGGCCGCCGATCAGACGGCGCTGGACAGCCTGCACGGCCACGCGCCGGAGGCAGCCCCCCCCCCCCCGCCCACGACGGTGGCCGCGGCCCCCGTGGGGCCGCCGCGAGCTTCCCCTGATTCGCTGCTGCGGGGCGAGGAGGTGCAGCGTGAGGCGGAGCGGCTGTTCGGCGCCGAGGGCCGCACGCTGCTGGGCGCCAACGACGAGGCCGGCGCTACCTACGACATCGATGTCACCACATTCGCCGCGAACCGCCGCGTCCTCGAGTACCTCGAGTTCTTCCAGCTGGACTCCCGCGATCGCTTTGAGATTTGGCTGTCCCGGCTGGGGCGCTACGAGGGGATGATTCGGGAGCGGCTGCGTGCACGCGGTCTGCCGGAAGACTTCGTGTACCTCACGCTGATCGAGAGCGGGATGTCGAACACGGCCGTGAGCCGCGCCCGGGCGGTCGGCATGTGGCAGTTCATCGCGAGCACCGGCCGGCTGTACGGCCTGCAAATCGACCCGTGGGTGGACGAGCGGCGCGATCCCTTCAAGGCCACCGACGCGGCGGTCAATCACCTGGCCGATCTGGTGCAGCGCCTGGGCAGTGTGTATCTCGCGGCGGCCGCCTATAACGCCGGCGCGGGCCGCGTCGAGCGCGGGATCCGCCGCCTCCCCGGCGAGCCGGACTCGGTCGGGGACCACACCTTCTTCCAGATCGCGGACCGCCGGTACCTCCGGCGTGAAACCCGCGATTACGTGCCCAAGCTGATTGCGGCAGCGCTCATCGCGAAGCAGCCGGAGCGCTACGGCTTCACGGAAGTGCAACCGCTCGCGCCCCTCGTGTTCGACGAGGTCACCGTGCCCGACGCCACCGGCCTGGACGTGCTCGCGCGGCTCGCCGACACCACCGTTGCCGCGATGCTCGAGTTGAACCCGCATTTCGTCCGCGGCATCACGCCGCCCGACCGGAGCGTGGTGGTGCGCGTGCCGCGGGGGACGGGGGCGCGGGTGGCGGAGCGGTACGCTGCGCTCCCGGTCAACGAGCGTATCACATTTGTGGACCACTATGTGGCGGCGGGGCAGACCCTGTCCCAGATCGCCCAGCGCTACCGCGTGAGCGTGGCGATGCTGCGGGGCGCGAATCCGCAACTGCGGCCCAACGCCCTGCGCGTCGGTCAGCGCATCATCGTTCCCATGAGCGGGCGCGTCGTGCCGCGGTCGGCGTGGAGCGTGCCGCCCGAGCCGCGCTACCGTCGGACGGCGGGTGGCGGCGCCACGGGGATCCGGCACCGGGTCCAAGCCGGCGAAACGCCGAGCGCCATCGCGCGGACCTATGGCGTCGGCCTGGCGGCGCTGTTGAATGCGAATGGGATGACGATGGGGAGCGTGATCCGCCCAGGGGATTGGCTGAGAATACCCAAGTAAGACGCCAAGACGCCAAGACGCCAAGACGCCACGCTGCACGATGCTGCAACGTGGCGTCTTGGCGACTTGGCGTCAGTCTCTAACGGTGCCGGAAGCCTTTCATGACCGACGTCGCGTAGCCATTCTGCGGGTCGCGCCCTGCGCCCAGTAGCTCTTCGACCTTGCCGGGCCCACGGTTGTAGGCCAGCAACGCCAAGGAGATGTTGGTGGGGTAGCGGTCGAGCAGATCCCGCAGATAACGGAACCCGATCCGCAGATTGGTATCGCGGTCGTAGAGCTGCTCGTTGGTCAACCCCGGCTCGTACAAGCGCGCCGTGCTGGGCAGGACCTGTGTGAACCCCAGGGCCCCGACGCGGCTCTTGGCCCGCTGGTTGAAGCCCGACTCGACTTTGACCAGGCGGAACGCCAGGCCAGGGTCGATCCCCTCGCTCAGCGCCACGTCGTAGATCTTGGTCGAGAGGTCGGCGGGGATCCGGTAGTGCGCCGAGTACGAGATGATCGCGTTGGCGCGCTCGAGCTGCAGCCGGGCGACTTCCAGCTCGCCCTGCTTCGCGTCGAGTTGCTGCCGGAGCGTGCGCAACTCGCCCAGGAGCTCGGTGCCGGACGTCGGCGCCCGCTCGGCATCCGCCGAGGCGCCGCGCGCCCATCCGCCGACCGCACTCACCAGCAGGGCACCGACGAGAATCACGCCGCCCTGCAGCATCAAACGCTGAGTTTTCGTGTGCATACCCCTCTCTTGTCAGTCTCGTTGCCCGCACCAACCTGCGGTGCGGCCGTCAAGCGCCGCTCAAGCGTCGGACGGCGCCTTTTGCTTCTCCACCAACCGCACATCCGCGATGACCATCGCGGGATCCGCGGCTTTCACCATGTCGTAGACCGTCAGCAGCGCCACCGACACGGCGGTCAACGCCTCCATCTCGACGCCGGTCCGGCCCACGGTCTTCACGGTGGCCCGAACCCGCACCCCCGGCACCGTCTCGTCCAGCGACGCCTCCACCTCGACGTGGTCCAGTCCGAGCGGGTGGCACAGCGGGATCAGTTCCGCCGTCCGCTTCGCCGCCAGGGTGCCGGCGACCTCGCTTACCGCCAGCACGTCCCCTTTCGCCACGGCCTGGTCGGCCACGAGCTGAAAGGCGTCGGCCGACATCCGGATCGTCCCCGCCGCCACGGCCGTCCGACGGCTGATCGGCTTGTCGCCCACATCCACCATCCGGGCACGACCCGCCTGGTCCACGTGCGACAGCTTCATCCGGCCTCCGCCAAGTCCTCCGCCAATACGGCGGCGAGGAGTTGCGGGTTCACATTGCCCTGGGCCATCTCGCGCGCGTCCAGCACGCGGGCGATCGCCTCGACCAACTTTCGGGTCTCGCCTCCAGCCTTCGCCTCGGTGCGCAAGCGCCCCGCGAGGGCCTCCAGCATGTCGGCAAAGCCGCCTCGGGCTTGGAATGGCATCTGCCCCAAAGCGAAGGCGTACCGCGCCGCTGGACCCTGCGTAGCGGCCAGCAGCCTGTCCACCGGCTGCCGGCGCTCCCCTTCGGTAGCAAGGAGTCTGCCAATGCACCCCTCCGCTGCACTAACTCGTTGTGTCAGCTCGTCTTTCGCTGTGACCTGGAGCACTTGCTGCGCGAAAGCTGTCACGGCACTGTCGGCGGTTCGTGCCACACGAACCCGCACAACGCGGGACCGAATCGTGGGCAGCAGGGCTTCAGGATCCGCCGCCGTCAGCACCAAGACCGTGTCCGCCGGTGGCTCCTCCAGCGCCTTCAGCAGGGCGTTGGCGGCTGCCTCGGCGCCCGGCTGGGGGATCAGCCGCTCGGCATCCCCGATGATGAATACCTTGCGCCGGCCCATCGCGGGCGTGAGGGCAAGGCGGCGCAGCAGCAGGCGCACCGATGCGACGCCGTGATTCGCCAGCCCGCCCGGTGGCTGGTACAGCGGTTGTTGGCGCCGGGCGGCCATTTCCTCGGCCAGCGCCTCCGCGACCAACTCCAGCTGCTTGTCCGCGTCCGCGCCCTTCTTTCCAAGCTCCACCGGCACGAACCAGTGCACGTCGGGGTGCTTGAGGGTTGTGACGAGGCGACAAGGCTGGCACTCGCCGCACGGTTCCGACGGCGCCGGCTTTCCACCCCTCTCGCACAGCAGCAGCTGGGCGAGCCAGAGCGCCAGCCGTTGCTTCCCGGCGCCTGCGGGGCCCTCGAACAGGAGCGCTTGCGGCAACCGGCCGGAGGCGGAGGCGCCTGCCAGCCGGTTCTTGACCCCTTCATGCCCGAATAGGGGTGGTAGAGGCATGGCGGAATCTAGTGGGGGGTCGGCGTTGCGCCGGCGCCACCTGTCGTAAGCTATTACCACGTAGCGCGTTACGATCAGCGCCGTGGCCTTGCGCCTATGTAAGCTGCATGTGACACGGGCGATACGCTGAAAAGTGAGTATTCACTCACGAGAAAACGTAAGAAACTACTACACTTTCGGTCTATTTTTGGGCCGAGTCAGGAGGTCGATCCAACACCTCTCGCACCTTCCGGAGCAGGCCGTCGGGGCGGTAGGGCTTCTGGAGGTAGTCGAGCCCCGGCTCGAGCACGCCGTGCCGCACGATGGCGTCGTCGGTGTACCCGGATGTGAAGATGACTCGCACTCCGGGCCAGAGGGCCGTGACTCGCTCCGCCAGCGCCCGGCCGCTCATGCCGGGCATTACGACATCGGTGAGCAGCAGGTCCACTCCCACGGCACCGGCGTCCAGCAACGCGAGCGCTGCCGGGCCATTCGGGGCTTCGAGCACGGTATAGCCCTGCCGCTCGAGCAGCAGGCGCGCGACGGCGCGGACCGCCGTCTCGTCTTCGACGAGGAGGATCGTCTCGGTGCCGTCCAGGCGCTCCGGTGAAGCGGCGACGAGCATTTCGAGCGGTTCCGCCGGCTCGTCGACGCGTGGCAGATAGATCTTGAAGGTCGTCCCGTGGTCCGGTTCCGAATACACCCAGATGTGGCCGCCGCTCTGCTTCACGATTCCGTACACGGTAGCGAGCCCCAGCCCGGTGCCCTTGCCCATCTCCTTGGTGGTGAAGAACGGTTCGAACAGGCGGGAGCGGGTTGCCTCGGTCATGCCAACGCCCGTATCACTGACGGCGAGGAGGGCGTAGCGTCCCGGCGCGACGGAGCGATGCTCGGAGGCATAGCTCGCGTCGAGCTGCGCGGAGCGAGTCTCGATCGTGAGGCGGCCGCCCCCCGGCATGGCATCGCGGGCGTTCACGGCGAGGTTGAGCAGGACCTGCTGCAGCTGGTTCGGGTCGGCGCGGACGTTGCCCGCCTCGGGCTCGAGGACCGTCGTGAGTGCGATGTCCTCCCCGATCAGACGCCGCAGCATTTTTTCGATGTCGCCCACGAGCGCGTTGAGCTCGAGGACCCGGGGCTGCATCACCTGGCGGCGGCTGAAGGCGAGCAGCTGCTGGGTCAGCGCGGCCGCGCGCTGGGCCGCCCGATGGATCTCGTCCACATCCGCCCGGCGGGGATCGTCGGCGGGCAGGTCGGCGAGCAGCAGGTCGGTGTAGCCGGTGATCGCCGTGAGGATGTTGTTGAAGTCGTGTGCCACACCGCCCGCCAGGCGGCCGACGGCTTCCATCTTCTGGGCCTGGATGACCTGCTCCTCGAGACTGCGGCGCTCGGTGGCGTCGCGGTAGTTGTTGACGATGGCGCCGACGCTCGGGTCGTCGAGCAGGTTCGTGAAGACCCCCTCGAGGTAGCGCCACGAGCCGTCTTTGTGCCGGACGCGGGCCATGACATCCACGCGGTGGCGGGGTCGGGCGGCCGCCTCGCCGAGCCGCTCGACGAGGGTGGCGCGGTCGTCCGGGTGGATCAGGTCCAACGCGTTGCGCCCGACGAATTCCGCCAGGTCGTAGCCGAGCAGGCGCGTGGTGGCCGGACTGCCGTAGAGGACGGTCCCGTCCGGGGCGAAGAGGGCCACGGCATCCCAGCTGTGCTCGACGAGCGCCCGGAACCGCTGCTCGCGGGTGCGGAGGGCGGCTTCGGCCTCGGCCTTCTCGGCCCGGCTGCGGCGGAGGGCGAGGGCGCCGCGCACGGCGGGGCCGAGGCGAGCGAGGTGCGTCTTGAGGACGTAGTCGGCTGCGCCCGCCTTGATGCATTCGGCCGCCGTTTCCTCGTCGAGGCTCCCGGTGACGATGAGCAGCGGCACGAGGGGCGCGACGCGCTGGAGGATCTCGAGCGCGGCCATGCCGCCGAACCCGGGAATCGAGTAGTCCGCCAGCACGATGTCGGGCGCGAACGCGACCAGCTCGTGCCGGAACTCCTCGTCCGCCTGGACGCGGCGCGTCTGGCAGTCGAGCTCGGCGCGGTTCAGCTCTCGCTCCACGATCTCCGCGTCGCTGTCGCGGTCCTCGACGAGCAGGACGCGCAGGGGTGCGGTCACGCGGCTATTGTGGCGGGTGATTCAGCAGCAGCCAGTAGAGACCGACGTCCGACACGGCGCGGGCGAACGCCTCGAAATCCACCGGTTTCACGATGTAGCTGTTCGCGCCCAAGCGGTACGCCCGTGCGATGTCCGGCTCCTCGCGGGACGACGTCAGGACGACCACCGGGATCTTCTTGGTCCGCTCGTCTTCCTTGAGGCGCCTGAGCACCTCGAGCCCGTCCACCTTGGGCAGCTTGAGGTCCAGCAGCACCACCTTGGGGACGACGCCGATCTCGCGCAGGCCGTGCGGCACATCGCCGAAGAAGAACTCCAGCGCCTCCGCGCCGTCGTGACAGGTGAAGACCTGATTCGCCAGGTTGCGCTGTTTGAGCGCCCGCAGGGTGAGCTCCGCGTCCTGTGGGTTGTCCTCGACCAGCAGGATCTCCACTTCCTGGGAGTGCGTCATGCGCGTGTCGCTCCTGGCAGCGTGAAAAAGAACGTGGCCCCCCCCCCGAGCTTGCCCTCGGCCCAGACCCGGCCGCCATGGCGATGGATGATGCGCTGAACGATCGCCAGGCCGACGCCGGTGCCCTCGAACTCGTCGAGGCGGTGCAGGCGCTGGAAGACGCCGAACAGCTTGTCGGCGTACCGCGGGTCGAAGCCGGCGCCGTTGTCCTTCACATAATACACGGTCTCGGTACCGTCGGCGCGGGCGCCCACGGCGACGTGCGCGGCGGCGCGCCGGCGCGTGAACTTGGCCGCGTTCTGCAACAGGTTCGTGAGGGCCTGGCGCAACAAGCCCCGATCCCCGCGCGCCGGGGGCAGTGGGTCGACCACGATGTCGAGCGTCCGGTCCCCCTCGCCCCGCCGGACCCCGTCGGCCACGGATCGCACCAGCTCCGTCATGTCCACCCGCGCCGTGTCCAGCTCCTGGCGACCGAGCCGCGAGAAGGCCAGGAGGTCGTCGATCAGCTGACCCATCCGCTTCGTGTTGTCGTCGATGACGCCGAGCACCCGCCGGGCTTCGGGATCGAGCCCGCCGCCGTGATCCTCGACGAGGATGCGGGCGAATCCGTGAATGGCGCGCAGCGGCGCGCGCAGGTCGTGCGACACCGAGTACGAGAACGACTCGAGCTCGGCGTTGGTCTCGCGCAGGGCCTGCTCGATGCGCTTCCGCTCCGTGATGTCGCGGATGATGCCGATGAATAACGGGCCGGCGGGCGTGGTGCGGCTGGCCAGCGACAGCTCGACCGGGAACTCCGACCCGTCGCGACGCTGGCCGACGAGTTCGACCGTACGGCCCACCACGCGGGCTTCACCGGTTGACAGATAGCGCGCCAGGCCGGCCCGATGAGCGTCGCGCAACCGCGCGGGCATGATCAGCGTGAGCGGTTGGCCCACCATCATGGTGGCGGGGTAGCCGAAGATCCGCTCGGCGGCCTGGTTGGCGTAGACGATCACGCCACGGTGGTCGGCCGAAAAGATCGCGTCGTTTGCGGTCTCGGAGAGCGCCCGGAAGCGCTCCTCGCTCGAAGCGAGCGCGTGGGTCCGCTCCTGGACCCGCGCCTCCAGCTCCGCGTTCATGCGCTGCAGCGCCGCCTCAGCCGCGAGCCGCGCCGTCACGTCCTGCGCCAGCGCCAGGCTGACCGCGCGCCCCTGGATCCGGAGACTGTGCCGGGTGACCTCCGCCTGGATGATCGTCCCGTCCTTTTTCTGGTGGGTCCAGACCCCGGCCTCGTAGAGGCCGCTCGGGGCGGTGCCGAGCGACGCGAGGAAGCGCGGGACATCGTCCGGAGGGCGGATGTCCTTGAGCGTCATGCCCAGGAACTCACCGCGCGAGTACCCGTAGTGGCGGACGGCGGCCTCGTTCACGTCCAGGAAGGCGAGCGTCGCGGGGTCGTAGAGCCACATTGGCAGCGGGTTCTGCTCGAACAGGGTCCGATAGCGCTCTTCCGAGGTCTGTTCGAGCTGCCGCGTCGCCGATTCCAGCTCACGCGTCCGCTCCGCCACCTGCGCTTCGAGGTCGTGGTGAGCGCGGCCGACTTGCTCCGCCATCGCATTGAACGAGTGCGCCAACCGCCCGAGCTCGTCACGAGTCGGGGCTTCGACGCGCTGCGTCAGATCGCCGCCCGCAATCGCCTCGGCGGCCACGCTGAGCTGCCGCAGCGGGGTGGTGATGCGGCGGCTCACCGACCAAGCCGCGAGGGCCCCGAGGAGCACGACGGCGCTGGCGATCAGCGCCATCCGCTCGAGGAACGCCTCCGCCGGGGAGAAGACTTGGTCGCGCGAGAATTCCACCACCAGCATCCATGGCGTGCCGCGGACGGGCGTGGCGGCGCCGAGCTTCGGCTCGCCGCGGCGGTATTCGGTCGTGCCGCGGGCGGCGCGGACTTCGGGCGGCGGCGCCGGCAACACGATGCCGAGATCGGTCCAGGGATCGCCGCCCGCATTCCCGAGCAGCAGCGTGATGTCGCCGCCGATCAACCCGCTGATCGTTTGCCGAGCCTGTGGGGACATCGCGATCCGGCGCAGTTGCACCACCTGGCCCAAGGCCTGGCCGTGGTCCACGACGCGCGCTCGGACCTCATAGTGCAGCACGGTGTCGCGCGCGAGGCGCAGCGGGCCGACCTGCGCAGAATCCGAGCCGGGCGGCGGTGCGGCGGCGGCGGTCAGGGCGGAGTCGCCGCTGCGGAGCAGTCGGTGGCCCGAGGCGTCCCACACCTCGACCGCAGCGGTGGGTGCGTTCTCGGCCGCCACGCGACGCAGCGCCTGCAGGGCGGGCGCCTGGCCGCGCCGGCCCCCGGAGGCGACCAGCGCGCGCACCGCCGGATCCGCCGCCAGCGTGGCGGTCTCCGTGCGCCGTTGCGTGGTGGACCGCTGGAACAAGTCGGCCAGCTCGGCGGTCGCGCGCTCCAGGCGAGCCGACGCGATGAGCCGCGCCGCCCGGCGAGCTTCCTCGTAGGCGGCGCCGGAGAGGACGATCCCCACGGCGACGAGCACCGCGCTCACGAACAGGGGCACCTTGCGCTCGATCGACCAGTGCCACGACAGCCGTGCCATGAAGGCTCTCCCCGTTGTCAAGACGCGTCGAGCACTTCGCGTACTTTACGCGCTACGGCCTCGGTCGTGAAGGGCTTCGCCAGGTACGCCACGTCGGGATCGAGCACCCCGTGGTGCACGATTGCCTTGTCGGCATAGCCGGACATGTAGAGGACCCGGAGCTCAGGGCGTTCGGCGCGCAACGCCTGGGCGAGCGTCCGCCCGTCCATGTCCGGGATGACCACGTCGGTGAGCAGGAGGTGGATCGGGCCGGCGTGGCGCCGGCCGACCTCGAGCGCGGCCGCACCGCCGTCGGCTTCCAGCACCGTGTACCCTCGGCTGGCGAGGGCGCGGCGGGCGAGCCGGCGCAGTGGCTCGTCGTCCTCGGCGAGTAACACCGTCTCGACGCCGTCGAGCCGCGTGGCGGACGCCGCGGGGGCCGCGGCGGCGGCGGATGCGTCGGTGGCGGGGAGATAGATCTTGAACGTCGTGCCCCGCCCGGGCTCGGAGTACAGCCAGATGTTCCCACCGCTCTGTTTCACGATCCCGTAGACGGTCGAGAGCCCGAGCCCCGTGCCCTTGCCAGGCTCCTTGGTCGTGAAGAACGGCTCGAAGATCCGTGCCTGGGTCTGCGCGTCCATGCCCGTGCCGGTGTCGCTCACGGCGAGCATGACGTAGCGCCCCGGGACGACCGCGACGTGCCGCGCCGCGTACTCCTCGTCCAGGTCGACGTTCGCCGTCTCGATCGTCAGTTTTCCCCCGCGCGGCATCGCGTCCCGCGCGTTGATCGCGAGGTTCAGGATCACCTGCTCGAGCTGGTTGGGGTCGGCCCGGACGGCGTGGAGATCGGGCGCGAGGTGCGCGGTGAGGTCCACGTTCTCGCCGAGCACCGGCTGGAGCATCTTGTCCAGGTTCTCCACGAGCCCGTTCACGTCCAGCACGCGCGGCTCGAGCACCTGCTTGCGGCTGAAGGCGAGGAGCTGGCGAGTGAGCGCGGCGGCCCGCCGGGCGGCCTTGCGGATCTCGTCCACGTCTTCGGCCCGCCGGTCGCCGGCCGGCAGGTCGGCGGCGACCAGATCGGCATACCCGTGGATCGCCGTGAGGATGTTATTGAAGTCGTGGGCGACCCCGCCGGCGAGCTGGCCGATGGCTTCCATCTTCTGCGATTGGCGGAGCTGCTCTTCGAGCTGCCGCCGCTCGGTGATGTCGGTGGACAACGCGAGCAGGTGCGGGGTGCCGTCGAGCTCGACCAGCTCGGCGGAGTAGAGCAACGTCCGGATCGCGCCCGCCTTGGTGCGAAACTCGACCTCGAGGTTCCGCGCGTGGCCCCCCGTCCGCACCGCCTCGAGCATCCGCGCGCGGTCTTCCGGGTGCCGCCACAACCCGAGCTCCACGGCGTTGTGGCCGATGACCTCCTCCCGCGCGTACCCGAGCGTGCGGAGGAACGTCTCGTTGACGTCGACGAACCGTCCGTCGAGCGTCGTGATCGCCATGCCCGAGGGGTTGGCGTAGAACGCCGTGGCGAATTGCGCCTCGGAGGCGCGCAGCGCTTTGAGGGCGGCCTCCGTCGCCTCCCGCGCCCGGCGCCGCTCGAGCGCGCTCGTCACCGCCGCCGGCAGTCGGGTGAGGTGGGTCTTGAGGATGTAGTCGGCGGCGCCCTGCTTGATGTACTCCACTGCCGTCTCTTCGTCGAGACTCCCGGTGACGATGATGACCGGCGCCGACGAACGGAGCTCGCGCACGATCCGCAGGGTATCCCGCGCCGTGAACGACGGCATCGAGTGGTCGCTGAGAATGAGGTCCGGCTCGAACTCGGCGATGGCCGCGCGGAATGCCGGCTCCGAGTCCGCCCGGCGCAGCGTGGCCACCACCTCGCCCTGCCGGAGCTGTCGCTCGATCAGCGCGGCGTCGTTCGGGTTGTCCTCGGCCAGCAGGATGCGGAGGGTCATCGCGTCCGAGCCCCGGTGACGCGTCGCAGCTCGCCCAGGATCTCGGGAATACGCGGAAACTCCGCCGCCTTGTCGAGAAACCAGTCCGCCCCGGCGGCGAGGCCCCGCGCCCTGAGCAGAGGGTACGCGTAGTTCGTCAACACCATGACGGCCGGCGCCGGCGTGAGCGCCTTCACCGCCCGGATGACGTCGAAGCCATCGCCGTCGGGGAGCCGCAAGTCCACGAGGACCGCGTCGGGATGGCGGCCGGGGATCCGCGCGATGGCGTCGGCGACGCTGGCGGCCTCGCCCGCGACCTCCACCCCCCGCAGCTCCCTGAGCATCGCGACCAACCGGCTCCGCACGGCCTCCGAGTCCTCGACCACAAAGACCCGAAGGCGTCGCATCGTTCGCATGGTGTCAAAAAGTGGCACATCGCGGGGAATCGAACAGCAGCGCCGCGCGCGTCGACTTGTGCGAAGGCGACGACGAGGGTGTCAGCCACGTCCGACAGCCCGGACTCAGCCGATCAGGCCGTGCTCCAGGGCGTACCGGACCAGGTCGGCATTGGTGCGCAGCCGCAGCTTGCGCAGGATGCGGCTGCGGTAGGTGCTGACGGTCTTGGGGCTGACACGAAAGCTCGCTGCCACTTCCTTATTGCTCTTGCCGGCGCCGAGCAGCCGCAGCACCTCGTGCTCCCGGGACGAGAGGCCGTGGCGGGGGCGGGGAATCCTGCCGGTGGCGAGCTCGGCGGCGAGCTGTTCCGCGAGGGATGGCGTGACGTAGTTCCCGCCGGCGTGCACCTTGCGGAGCGCGGCCACCAGCTCCGCGCCCGTGCGCGTCTTGTCGACGTAACCGGCGGCACCGGCCTGGAGGGCGCGCAGCGCCAGTTCCCCCTCGGGGTGAACGCTCACGACCAGCACGCGCACGTTCGGGTGGGCTTCTCGCAAGCGGCCCAGCAGGGGCAGAAATCCGGGCCCCGGCATCGTGACGTCGAGCACGACGACGTCCGCTGTCGTGATGGGGAGCCGCGCGAGCAGGTCGTGCCCGTCGACCGCTTCGCCCACGACGTCGAAGTCCGGCTCTTCGGCGACGAGTTGGCGGAACCCCGCGCGCACCAGCGGGTGATCGTCGGCGATGAACAGCCGGATCATGCGGCCGGCGCGGCCGGCGCCGTGGGCGCGGCTGCTGCCATGGGCATGAAGACCCGCAGCGTGGTGCCGCCGCCCGGCACGCCGTGCACGGTCACCTGCCCATGCCACGTCGCCGCACGCTCGCGGATGCCGAGGAGCCCGAGGGTGCGGCGGTTCTGCGCTTCGTCCGGCGTGATGCCGCGGCCGTCGTCGGCCACGACCAATTCGAGGGCGGTGGGCAGGACGTGGAAGCGGATGTCGACGTGCCGGGCGTGGGCGTGCCGGGCGACGTTGGTCAGCGCTTCCTGGAGAATGCGGAACACGGCCGTCGCCTGCCCGGTGGCGAGGGCCGGCTCGCTGCCGGTCACGCTGACGGAGCAGCGGATGTGCGTCCGCTGCTGAAAGTCGGCGGCGAGCCAGCGGATCGCGGCCGGCAGCCCCAGGTCGTCGAGCACGCCGGGGCGCAGCTCGGCGACGATGCGGTGCATGGCGTCCATCGTGGTGTCGATCACCACCTCCATGCCGCGCAGCTTGGAGCGGAGGGCGGCGCCGCGCGGCGGGAGCTTCTTGGCCAGCCAGGCGAGATCCATCTTGAGGGCGGTGAGCGCCTGGCCGAGCTGATCGTGAATCTCGCGCGCGATCCGCGTGCGCTCCTCTTCCCGGACCGCCTCGAGCCGTGCGGCGAGGCTCCGCAGCTGGGCCTCCGCGCGCTTCCGATCCGTGACGTCCATCATCGAGCCGACCATCCGCATCGGGCGGTGGTCGGCGCTGTGAATCACGTAGCCGCGGTCGTAGATGTCCGCGTAGGTACCGTCCCGCCGGCGGAAGCGGTACTCGTCCACCCAGAACGTGCGGCCCTCGTTGATGGCGCTGTGGATCCGGTCGATCACGCGGTCGCGATCCTCGGGATGGAGACGATTGTGCCACGACTCGATCCCGGGCTCGATCTCCTCGGCCGTGTACCCGAAAAGCGTGCGGAACCCCTCCCCCCACCACACCGCGTCGGTGACCAGGTCCCAATCCCACACCGCGTCATTGGTCGCGCGGCTCACGAGCCGCAGGCGCGCGTCGGACTCGCGCAGCGCCCGCTCCGCACCCTTCCGCGTAGTGACGTCGGTCGAGACGCCCATGCCGTAGATGATCTCGCCACCCGCGCCGCGGATGGGCAGCAGCTGCACGTCGTACGTGCGCTGGTTGTAGACCTCCTCGTAGCGCACGATCTCCCCCTCGAGGGCGGCGCGAAACCGGGGCGCGATGCGCTCGCACAGATCGGCGGGGAGGATCCCCCAGATCGTCTGCCCCTCGAGCATTTCCTTCGACAGGCCGGCGGCCTTGAAGTTGGTGCCATCCGCCAGGAGAAAGCGCAGGTTGTGGTCGAACAGGAACACGGACGCGTCGGGGAGGTTCGTGGCGAGGGCGCGGTAGCGCGCCTCGCTCTGTTTGAGGGCTTCCTCCGACGAGCGGCGCTCGGTGACGTCCTGCACGAAAGCTTCGAAGTAACGCGTCGCGCCGGTGTGGTCGGGGACGGCGTGGGCGCTGATTTGCACCCACAGCGGCGTGCCGTCCCGCTGCTTCCACTGGACTTCGACCGTCCACGGGCGGTGCGAGTGCTCGTAGCGCGCGACGAGCTCGCGGCGCTCCTCGCCGCGCAGGTAGACGTCGCGGCCGAGGTCGAGCGCGCGCAGCTCCTCCGGGCCGTCGTACCCCAGCATGGTGGCGAGCGCCGGGTTGGCCAGCACGATCTGACCGTCGGGCGTCGACCGGAAGATGCCGATGGATGCGAACTCGAAGATCTCGCGGTACTGCCGCTGCGACTCCCGCAGCGCCTGCTCGGCTGCCTGCAGCGCGGCGCGCAGCTGCTCGTCAGCCGGGGTGACTGCGGGACTGGAGATCGGCTCGGCGGGCGGGGTCATAGACTGGCTATCGAACATGGCGGACGGCGACGGACGCCGCAACGTGCGCCCCTCACGTGTCCAACACGTCCCGGACCTTCCGCGCCAGGGCCTCCGGCCCGAAGGGCTTCTGCAGGAACGCGCTGCCGGGGGCGAGCGCGCCTCCGTGCACGACGGCGTCGCCGGGGTAGCCGGACATGAACAACACGCGGATCCCCATCCGCCGCGCGGCGAGCTGCGCAGCCAGCTCCCGCCCGCTCATGCCGGGCATCACGACATCGGTCAGTAGCAGGTGGATCGGCCCGCCGTGCCGCTCGACGAGCCGGAGCGCATCCGGGCCGTCGGCCGCGGCGAGCACTGTGTAGCCTTCGGCCTCGAGCGCCCGGCGTCCCAGGCCCAGCACCGCCTGGTCGTCTTCGACGATCAGGACCGTCTCCGAGCCGCGCGTGACGCCCGGCCGCGGCGCCGGGGCCGCGGTCGGCGGCGGCGCCGCGATCCGGGGCAGGTACACCTTGAAGCTGCTCCCGTGGCCGGGCTCGGTGTAGACCGAGATGTACCCGCCGCTCTGCTTGACAATGCCGTACACGGTGGCGAGCCCCAGGCCGGTGCCTTTGCCGACTTCCTTCGTCGTGAAGAACGGCTCGAACAGGTGCGCGCGCACGGTTTCGTCCATGCCCGTCCCCGTGTCGGTCACCGCGAGCATCGCATAGGCGCCGGCCACCGCGCCGAGATGCTCGTCCGCGTAACCCTCATCCAGCTCGATGTTCGCGGTCTCGATCGTGAGCCGGCCGCCCTGCGGCATCGCGTCGCGGGCGTTGACCGCGAGGTTGACGACGACCTGCTCGATCTGGCTCGGGTCGGCACGCACGCGGCCCAGGTTGGGTGCGAGCACCGTCGCGAGCGCGATATGCTCGCCGATCAGGCGGCGCAGCATCCGGTCCATGTCCGCGACGACGACGTTGAGGTCGAGCACCTCCGGCTGCAGCATCTGGCGGCGACTGTAGGCGAGCAGCTGCCGCGTGAGGGCCGCGGCGCGCTCGGAGGCCCTCCGGATCTCGTCCACGTCGCTGCGGCGCGCGTCGCCCGGCGGCAGATCACGCAGCAGCAGCTGCGTGTTGCCCAGGATCGCCGTGAGCAGGTTGTTGAAGTCGTGCGCGATCCCGCCCGCCAGCTGGCCCACCGCCTCCATTTTCTGCGACTGGCGGAACTGCTCTTCCAGCCGGCGCTGCTCGGTGACGTCGCGCTGGGTGCCCCAGACCCGCACCAGCCGCCCGTCCTCCACGAACCCGACGACGTTGTTCAGGAACGCCCGCGGCCGGCTGTCGCGGTCGCGCTCGTGCGTCTCCGAATCGGCGAGCCGGTACCCCGCCCGAATGAAGCCGCGAATCTGCTCCCGGTTCGCGGGGTCGCTCTGGTCATGCAGGTCCGCGAGCCGAGTGCCGACCATCTCCCGGGCCTCGGTGAAGCCGTACATCCGGGCCATCGCGTCGTTGCACTCGGCGACGTACGCGCCGGCGTAAATCCGGTCCACCTGCTCGTCTTCCGGCAGCGTGATGGGGACGGGCGGGTCCATTTCGAGTCGGGACACGCCCTCGGAGCTCTGCTCGATGAACGTGCGGTACCGTTCCTCACTTTGGCGCAGCGCCAGCTCGGTGCCCTTGCGTTCGGTGATGTCCACGCCGATCGCCAGCCAGCCGCCCTGCGCCAGGGGCACGTTGGCCCACGTCGTGTCGATGATGCGGCCGTCGCGGGTCCGGGTGCGGAAATCGCTCCACTGGCCGGTCGGGGCGCCGACCGAGGCCTGCACCCGTTCCCGCTCGGCCGGCTCGGGATACATCGCCGCAAAGATGTCGCGGTGGCGCACGTCCTCCATCGTAAAGCCGAGCACGCGGGTCCATTCGCGGTTGCCCCACCGGATCTGCGAGCCTCGCTCGTCCAGGAACACGAGCATGACGGGGATGTTCTCCACGATCTGCCCCAGGAGGTCCGTCTGGTGGCGCAGCGCGTCTTCGGCGCGTTTGCGCTCGACCGCCATCGCGATTTGCGCCGATACGAAGACGAGGATCTCCTTGTCTTCCTCCCGATAGCGGACGCCTTCGGAGTAGCTCTGTGCCGCCACGACCCCGATCGTCCGGTCCTTGACGATGAGCGGCGCGCCGACCCAGTCGATCGACGGCGCCCCGATCAGCTCCACCTCGCCGCGCGCGACGAGGTCGTCGTACACCGCGGGCGTCGCCAGCAGGGGCGCTCCCGTACGCAGGACGTATTCGGTCATCCCACGCAGCGGTGGGCGCGGCTTCACATCGTGCTCGGGATCGGCCTCGTCGACGAAGTACGGGAAGCTGAGCGTGTTCGCCGCATCGTCGTACAGCGCCACGTAGAAGTTCTTGGCGGGCATCAGCTCGCCGACGACGCGGTGGACCTCCCCCAGCAGCTCCTGCAGGTTCTCGGCAGCGAGCGTGGCCTCGGAGATGCGATACGTCGCGCGTTGGACCTGTCCCGCGCGGTGCCGCTCGGTGATTTCGTGCGACAGGCCGAGCAGGGCGTGCACCGACGTGCCGCGGGTGAGCGGCACCATCTGGGTCTCCAGCCACCGGCGGTTGCCCTTGAGCGTCGTGATCTCGAACTCGAGCCGCCCCGTGCCTCCGCCAGCCACCCGCTCGAGCAGCGCGCGGAAGGCCGCCTGGTGCTCGGGCACGACCAGCGCGACCGCCTCCTGGCCGACGACTTGGTCTGGGTCGTCGGCTTCGAGCATCGTCAGCCCCGCGCGATTCATCTGGAGGAGGAGGCCGGCGGGGGTGAGCAGCTTCACGCACTCGGGGGACGACTCGACGATCATGCGGAGCAGGGTTTCCCGTTCCGCGATCGTGGCTTCCGCCCGCGCCCGCGCCGTCACGTCGCGGAAGCTCCACACCCGCCCTACGGCCGCGCCGTCGAGCCGTTGCGGGATGGAATACCGCTCGAAGATCCGCCCGTCCTTGAACTCGAGCACGTCGAAGCTCTCGACGTCGGGATGGGCATAGAGCTCCTGGACCTTGTCGAGGAACTGTCGGGGCTCGGCGAGCTGCTCGAGCACGTGGGCCAGGAGGCGCTCGGCGTCCCGCGTGGCGAGCACCTCGGGGGGAATGCCCCACAGTTCCGCGAAACGGCGGTTGTGGGAGACCACTTTGCCCTCGCGATCGACCACCAAGATGCCGTCGGCGGTGGATTCGAGGGTCGACTGGAGCAGCGAAACCGTCAGTGCGTCGGGGGGCGGGCCGGGCGGCGGCGTCGGGGCGGGGGAGGCGGGGGCCCGCTTCTTACCGGTGGCAGGCTTGCGACGGCGTTGGGCCATGGGAATCGAATTTAGGGTTCGGACGCCCGGCGACCAAACGACGCGGCAGCTCCCGAGGTCCCCCGCAGACCTTACCGAGACCGTACCGTGCGAGAAGGAGCGCGATGCGTAAGGTACCGGTACCGGGTGTGCGACACGCGATTCGCGCGCGGGACCTTCGGGCGCGTGTTCACAGGACGCTCACGGCTTGCGCGGCGGTGCGGGCGGCAACATGCTGTCGATCTTCTCCTTCGACTCCCGCAGCCGCGCCCGCTCGCGCTGCATCAGGGAGTCCGCCTGCTCATCGGTGTAGACGACGTGGGGCGTGAGGAAGATCGCGATCTCGGTGCGCGAGCGGGTCACGCGCCGGCTCTTGAACAGAAACCCGAGCAGGGGGAGCTCCTTGAGCATGGGCACGCCGCTCTCCGTGATCTGTTCCGATTCCCCAATCAAGCCCCCGATCACGACCGTGTGCCCGGTTTTCACAATGGCGCTGGTTTCCGCCTCGCGGGTCGTGATGACGGGCGCATTCTGCGCCGCCGCGATCGTCTGCGCCGACAGCGCGCTCACCTCCTGGAGCACGCGGAACGTCACGTAGCCGTCGTTGTTGACGGTGGGGACTACCGTGAGCTGCGTCCCGACGTTGCGGAACTGGACCACCTGGTTCACAAAGGCGTTCAGTCCGGTAAGCGTCGACGAGGTGAACGGCACTGCGCTGCCCACCAGAATGCGCGCCTGCTCGTTGTTGAGGGCGAGGATACGCGGCGTGGACAGCACCTGGACGTTGGTCGTCGTCGCCAGTGCCTGGAGGACGGCGCGCACGTCTATATTGGCGAGCCGAATGATTTGGACGCCGAGCCCCTGGAGGCGCCCGAGCGAGTCCGCGAGGTTTTGGGGCCCGAGCCCGATGGTCGTGCGCCGTGTGGTGTCGCTGGACGTGAAGACCTGCCAGTTGATCCCCCACTGGCTGGGGCGGTCGAGGGTCACCTCGGCGATGAGCACTTCCAGCAACACCTGGGGCGGCCGGACGTCGAGCTGCTGGATCGTTTCCTGGAGCAACGGGAAGTTGGGCGGGGCCGTACGGATCACGAGCGAGTTGGTGGCCTGGTCGGGGACGATCGCGGTCCGGCCGACGAGCCCCCGAACCTCGGTTTGGGCGCTCTCTGCCACGGCCTGCGGCGCGGTGAGCACTTGGAGGGTCTGCGCCCGCTGCTGGAAGGATTCGACCTCGCGCTGCCGCATGCTGCGGAGCTCGTCCGAGAGGCTGCGTCCCTCCAGCGCTGCCACGCGCTGCCGGCCCGCCGGCCCCGACACGGCGGCGCCGAATAGCTGCCCCAGCGTCGCCGCCAGCTCCGAAGCGCTGGCGTGCTTGAGGGGGTACACGTATGTCCGCAGCCCCGCCTCGCCGCCGGTTTTGACGTCGAGCTGCCGCAGCAGGTCCAGGTAGCGCGCGATGCTGACGCCACGGTCCGTGATGAGGACCGCGTTGGAGCGCGGCACCACCTCGATGCGCGCGCTCTTGCCCGCCACCTGCCTGAGCAGCGTCACCCCTTCCTCCGCCTGGATGTACTCGAGCGGCACGATCTGCGTGACCAACCCGAGGGGCGGAGGGGAGGGGAAGTCCTTCCCCACCCGGACGGGGCCGGTGGCGGGTTTCTTCTCCTCGGGCATCACCTGCGCCACGGGCCCGGTCTGCACAATGACCAGGCCCTGGCTCTCGAGGATCGCCTCGAGCACGGCCCCCACCTGCGCCACTGGGACCGGCTGGGGGGCCTGGAACGTGATCCGCCGGGTGGGCACGTCGGTCAGCATCACGTTCACGCCGAGCTCGGTGGCGAGCGAGCGGATCACGTCGCCGAGATCCGCGTTGACGTAGTTGATACGGACGCTCTGCGGCGGCGGCTGCTGGGCGACGGCTGGCAAAGGCGCGCCGAGCAGCGTGACCAAGACCACGTGGGCACCGAGGTCAAACCCAGGACGGAAGGTCACGGCATGCACCACCTTCGCAGTAAGGACAAGCGTGCTATGCCGTTACCACGTAGATCGTTTGCAGGGCGGCACCGAGCTTGAGGTCCCGAAAGTGTCCCGACAACAGGGGCCTGTCAAGCACACGACTGCACCGAAGGAGCTAGCTCATCGGACTCCAAGTGGTAAGTCGATGTTCATCCCGCCGAGCGATACCCCCCCGTCGCCCTCGCCGGCAGGTTTCATGTCGAGGCGAGCGAGGTCCCATATCGAATTGGATCGCGAGACCCGCCCCGTATGCACACACCCATCCTAGGAGACACACCATGTTTACTCTACCCCGACTGACGGCCCGGTTGGCCGTGGTTGCCTTGTTTGGCGCGCTGCTGGTCACAGCCCGCGACTCCGCCGCGCAAGCGGGAGACGCCGTGCTGCGCTTCGCCATCTTGGGCGGCCCGGCCGTGACCTGTACCAGGTCCACGACGGCCGGCGACATAGGCGTCGCCAGCAGCGCCGCGTTCACGAACACCGGGTGCTCGATTACCGGAAACATTCACGCGGGGGACGATTTCGCAGCGCAGGCGTACAATGATTACCTCACCGCGTACAACAATATCGCGGCCACCCCGTGCAGCGGTGCCCTCTTGACGGGTACGCTCGCGGGCCGGACCCTGGCGCCGGGTATCTACTGCGTCAGTGCGGAAGCGAAGACGGGCGTGTTGACGCTCAACGGGCCTGATACCGCGAGCTGGACGTTCAAGGTCACGGACGGCGCTTCCACCGGCGCCTTCACCGGCACCAACTTCTCGGTGGTTCTGGTTGGTGGTGCGCAGGCGTGTAACGTCATCTGGTGGTCGGAGGCCGCCGCGACGCAGACGGATTCCGAGCTCAAGGGCAACATTCTCTCGGGCGCAGGGATCACACTGACCCGTGGAAGTTTCGTTGGGCGCGCATTGGCGAAAGCCGCTGTGACGCTGACGGATGTCAGGACCCTTAGCGGCTGCGTCTGATCGAGAAACCGTAACAGCAGTCCGCAGAGCTGAGCGTGGGGGGTGTCGGGGATTCTCGCGACACCCCCTGGTAGTTCTCCCGATATTCTCATCCTCTCTTGCGCCATAACCTGATCCGGGGCATGATGGCCAAGCCCCGGAGGTCGGTTCGTGGCAAAAAAAATCCTGGTGTTGGTGATCGAAGACAATCGGCTGGTGCGTGAGGGCCTCTCCGCCCTGCTGAACGAGCAACCGGACTTCACGGTGACCGCCACTGCCGAAGGGGGAGACGCGGGCCTACTCCAGGTCCGGGAGACCAAGCCGCACGTCGTGCTCGTGGACGCAACCCTGGGGAGTCACGACAGCCACCGCCTGGTGGAAAGCGTCAGAAAAGAGGTGCCCGAGAGCAAGGTCATTGTCATGGATCTGCTGCCGGCGCACGAGGACATCATTGCGTTCATCAAAGCCGGCGCGAATGGATTCATCGTGAAGGATGCGACGATCGAGGATTTCGTGAGAACCATTCGATCGATCGCCGGAGGAGCAGACGTGGTTCCCCCCGCCCTGACTGGCACGCTGCTGTCCCACATAGTGGATCAAGCGGTCATGCGCAGCACTGCAGCCGTGCTGGAAGCCGTACAGATGACCAAGCGCGAACGGGAGGTCACGAGCCTGATTGCCGAGGGCTTGAGCAACAAGGAGATCGCCCAGCGACTCAACATCGCCACCTACACCGTCAAGAGCCACGTGCACAACATCCTGGAGAAGCTCGCCTTACACAGCCGCCTGCAGATCGCCGCTCACGCGCACAAGTCTACTGCACCCAAGTAGCTAAGTCGCTTTTCATCCGGTCGGAGGATGTTCGCCTGCCCCCCCCGCAGGCAGATTTGTGTCTATGAAGAGCCTTTGGGCCTACGCATACAGAATCGTGCCGCCGCAGCCGTCGCAGAGG
>DASYQX010000125.1:0-4882 GCA_036004985.1 Gemmatimonadales bacterium | reverse complement strand
CCCCTGGTCCGCCGCGAGCCCGATCGCACTCTTCCCCGCGTCGTTCTGCAGTTTGGGGTCGGCACCGTGGGCCAGCAGGTAGCGCGTCATCTCGAGGTTGGGTTGATGCACTGCGGCGTGCAGCGGCGTCCACCCCTCCTGCTGCTTGGCGTCGATCGGCGCGCCCGCCTCGACGACCAGTCGCACCACCTCGAATGAGCGCCCGGCGACGGCGGCGTGGAGCGCCTGGATCCGCATCGGGTTGCGGGCAACCTGGGTGACGTCCGCCCCGCGCCCGAGCAGCAGCCGCACGGTGTCAGGATGGCCGAAGAACGCGGCCAGGCCCAGCGGGAAAAAGCCGTCCCCGGAATAGGCGTTGAGGAGCGACGGATCCCGGTCCAGCAACTCGGCGACCCGGTCGGTCCGCCCCACCGAGGCGGCGTCGAAGATGTCCAGCTCGGGACCGGCGGCGAGCAGCACGCCCACGAGGTCGCGCTTCTTGTGGTACTGCGCGATCAGCACGGGCGAGTGCCCGCTTTCGTTGCGCACGTTGACGAGCCCGGGGTGCGCCCCGAGCAAGGCCTCGAGCCGGCCGCGGTTGCCCGCCCGGATCACGTCGAAGATCTCCTGCGACGCTTCCATGGCTCTCCCCACTTGATTTAGTTAGCTATGCTAACTAATATCAGCGGGACGACCCGGGCGCAAGAGGGGGGTGACACCGTGCCGTTGCAGAAACCCACGGGGCGCAACCTGCGCCCCCCGCGGCTCAACCCGACGGAACAGGCCGCCGATCGCCTGCACTCCGCCGCCATCCACTTGCTGCGCACGCTGCGCCGCGAAGATGCCCGCCTCGGCGTCGGCCCCGCCGGGCTGTCCGTCCTGTCGGTACTCGTGTTCGGAGGTCCCAAGACCATCGGCGAGCTGGCCGCCATCGAGCAGGTCAAGCGCCCCACGATGACCCGTATCGTGGCCAGTCTCGAGCGCTGGGGGATGGTGCAGCGCGACGGGGACGCGCGCGACCGGCGGCGCGTCGTCATTCACCCCACGCCCACCGGGCGGGTAGTCATGCGGCGCGGGCGGATGAACCGAGTCTACGAGCTCGCCGCCCGCATGACCCACCTCACACCCGAAGAGATTACCCTGCTCGCTCGCGCCGCCGAGCTGATCGAGCGCGTACTCAAAACCTGAAGCCTCTGCGGACGGCGATCGCCCACCCCGTGCCGCTCCCGAACCGATAGCCCACGGCCAGCTCGCCCGCGTCGCCACGCACCGCCCGGGTGGGCCCGAACCGCAACGCCACGCCCGCGTCCCCGCCCAGCCGCGCTGGGTCATCGGCGTACCAGGCGCCCCCGTAGTCGACGAAGGGCGCGAGGCCCAGTCCGACCATCCCCCACAGGTCGTCGGCGACGAGAATGCGGTCCTCGAACGCGAGCCACGCCATCCGCGTCCCCGTAAACGCGTGCGCCGGGAACAGGCGGGGACCGCGCTGGTCGAACCAGAGATCGAACTCCGCGCCCGGCTTCGGCTTGTGCAAGGCGCCCGCCTCGGCGTGCGCGATCAGGGTCTGGCGGGGCAGATTCTGGCTCACAATGGTGAGCCGCCCCCCGACACGCGTCGAGTCGAGGCCGGTGGCCTCACCGTACAGCAACGCGAAGCCCCCCCGCCACACCGTCGACACCTGTCCGCGGGCCTCGTACCCGACCCCGGACTCGACGACCGCCCCGAGTCGCAACGTCTGAGAGACGTCAACGTCCTCGCGCCGCGCGTATGAGTTGAAATGCTCGAGCACACGAAACCGCACGTGCCTGATTTCGAGCCCGCCCCGACCCGCGACGAACGTCGAGCGTGGGAAGGGAATGGGAGGGAGCGTCGTCGAGTCGTCACGCGCGAAGTCCTCACGCCGCCACTCGGCGCCGAACCACAGCCGCAGGTAGTCACGGCTGGTGGCGCGCACCGCGACGCCGCCCGTGACCCCGACCCGTAGCGCGCGCCGCTGCATGATCGAGTCGAGCGTGCCGCCGCTGAACATCAGCACGTGCTCGCGCGCCCACTCACCGTACGTCACGAGCGCGCGCGGTGCCGAGGTTTGATAGAAAGGCACACCCACCTGCCAGGCCCCCCTCCTGCCGTCGGACAAATCTCCGTAGCGCAACAGCAGCGTCGCACGGGGTACGAAGAAAAGGGGGTTCAGGTACTGGAAATCCAGGCGCCGGCGGTCGGGTGTGCGGCCGTAGGACACGCCGAGCTCGCTCGCCGTGCCGAGGAAGTTCTCCTCGACGAACCCGATCTCCCAGGTTTCGTCTCCCCCCGCCGTCGAGTAGTTCGCCTGCGGCTTCGAGCTCCAACCGTCGGCCGTCACCACCCGCAGGGCGAGAGGGCCGGTCGCACCGAGCCGCGCCGTATCCACCCGCACCGACCGGAAGACGCCGAGCGCGCGCAAGGCGCGCTCGCTCTCGGCGGCGCGCGCGGAGTCATACAGCTGCCCCGGGGCCACGAGCAGCGAGCGCCGGATCACCGACGCCCGCGTCCGGATGTGCAGCGCGTTCGCTAGGCGCGCGATGAAACCCGGCCCATCGCCCGCGCGGTCGAACACGTTGGCGTTCTCGACGACGATCGTGTCGATCGTCTGGGCAGCCGGACGGGCTGACGGCCAGACGGCCAAAAGCAGAAGGGCCCACCCGCACGGCCGCCGGGCCGTCCGACCGTCGGGCCGTCGCCTCATCACGGCCGCAATCCGTGGATGCGCTGGCGGAGGCGGTAGGTCGCGTGGACACTGGGATCGTCCCACGCCGTGAAGTACAGCGTCGCGTCGATCCGGCCGCTCAACTGGCGACTGCCGCGCGTCGCCATCTCGTACGTCCCGCGGACCGAGTCGGGGCGAAGGGGCCGGCACATGCAGGTCACCGTCCCGCGGGCCGGAATGTCGGGGCTGGGTCCCAACCGGTAGGCATGGTTCTGGGCGAGCCGCCGCCCATCCCCGAGCTCGAGCGCGATCGTGAGTGCGTACTCGTCCCCCGTCGCCTCGCTCGGGTCGAAGTCAAACCGCGCCAGCAGCACGTCGTGGCGCTCGGTCAGGCCGGTGGTGTCAACTCTCAAGCGCACGAGCGTGTACCGGGCGTCGCTGTCCGCGCTGACCCGGCCGTACCAAAACCATTGGCCGGCGTGCTGCACGCCTTGGGTGTCGCCGGCGCGCGGCAGCAGCTCGCAACCCGCGAGCAGCACGACCGCTAGTACACACTGAGATAACGCTCGAGCTCCCACTCGCTCACCCTGCCGATGTACTCCTCCCACTCCTCCCGCTTGGCCTCCACGAACCGCTCGTAGATGTGGGGCCCGAGGGCGCCCGTGATGACGTCGTCCTTCGCGAGCACGTCCAGCGCCTCGTGCAGATCGCGCGGCAGCTCGTCGATGCGGTACTTGCGCCGCTCCCGGTGACTCATCTCGAAGATGTTCTTGTTCACCGGGTCCGTAGGCGTAAGCTTGCGTTCCACCCCATCGAGCCCGGCGGCGAGCTGAACGGCCAACGCCAGGTACGGATTGGCCGACGGGTCCGGCATGCGCAGCTCGCAACGCGTCCCCGAGCCGCGCCGATCCGGGATCCGGATGAGCGGCGACCGGTTGCGCATCGACCACGCGACGTTGACGGGCGCCTCGTACCCGGGCACGAGACGCTTGTAGCTGTTCACCAGCGGGTTCGTCACCGCGCAGAAGCCCCGCGCGTGGGTCAACAGGCCCGCGATGTACGCCAGCGCGACGTCCGACAGCTCCCACTGTCCCTGCGGGTCGTGAAACGCGTTCACGCCCTTCTTGAACAGGGACTGGTGCGTGTGCATCCCGGAGCCGTTCTGCCCGAAGATCGGCTTCGGCATGAAGGTCGCGAGAAACCCGTGCCGATACGCGACGTTCCGCACCACGAACCGGAACGTGGCCAGGTTGTCGGCGGTCTCCAGCGCTTCGGCGTACCGAAAATCAATTTCGTGCTGGCCGGGCGCGACCTCGTGATGCCCCGCTTCGACCTCGAACCCCATCGACACGAGATCCTTCACGATCAGCCGCCGGATCTCCTCGGCGCGGTCCACCGGCGTCAGGTCGAAGTACCCGCCCCGGTCGTGCGTCTCCGTGGTGGGATCGCCCGATGCGTTCAGCTGGAAGATAAAGAACTCGGCCTCGACGCCAGCCATCATCTCATACCCGAGCGCCGCGGCCTTGGCAATCTGGCGCTTCAGCGCTTGACGGGTGCAGCCCGCAAACGACGAGCCGTCGGGATTGTAGATGTCGCAGATGACCCGCGCCACCTTCCCACCCTCATCGTCATACGGCAAAACCCGGAACGTGTCGAGGTCCGGCTTCAGCACCATGTCCGACTCCTCGATCCGCACGAAGCCCTCGATCGACGAGCCGTCGAACATGATCGCGCCGTCGAGCGCGGCGGCGAACTGCCGGTCGGGGATCTCGACGTTCTTGATGACGCCGAGGATGTCGGTGAACTGCAGGCGCATGAACTTGACGTTCATGCGGTCGGCGAGCTCGAGGATCTTCGCCTTCTTGTCGGCGGAAGCAGGGTCGATGACTGGGGTCGTCGGATCGGCCACAGGGCCTCCTCAGGAAAGTTCGCGGGACACACTCTAAGCCTACCTCTCGGGCAAACCGGGCGGCCCGTCCGTTCGTCTGATCGGACGGATCGGGACAACCAGTTCCCCACAACGTCCGTCCCCAGACCGCTCCGCCGCCAGGGTGTGTCCGCGCGGGAAGCCGTGCCTGGGTCCTGAGGAGGCATCTTATGAGATTCGCGAGGCTGATTGCCGCAGCGGTCGTCGTCGTGGCGGTCGCGGCCGGCGGGTTCTTGGTGTTCGCCCCCAAAGCCCTGGGCCAGGCCAGACATGTCATCGTCGGTCCGCAGAGC
>DASYQX010000124.1:0-20735 GCA_036004985.1 Gemmatimonadales bacterium | reverse complement strand
CGGCGCACCACCGCCTGCAGGAAGCGCACGAACTCCGGCGGCGCCGCGCCCTGCAGCGCCCGCTCGAGGATGCGCGATTTGGCCCCTTTGGAGACGCGGGGCGATTCGAGCACCGCCGCGATACGCTCATCCGCGGCGATCGCGCCGGCGACGGCGTCGAGCAGCTCGCCGAACTGGTCGCTCACCGCAAAAACCGCTTCGGCGTAGTTCCGGGCGACGGTGATGCTCTTCAATGCTTCTTCTCGAGGCTCTCGAGGTACTCGGCGACGAGGCGCCGGTTGGCCTCGGTATCGAGGTTCGCCTCGATGACCTTGGCGGCGGCGGCGATCGACAGTTCCACCGCCTCGCGCCGCAGCGCGACCAGCGCCTTCTCCTTCTCGGCGTCGATGTCCTTGCGGGCGCGGGTGAGCAGCGCTTCGTACTCCTCGCGCGCCTTGGCGAGCAGCCCCTCCCGCTCTTTCTGCGCCACGACCTTGGCCTTGGCGATGATGTCCTGGGCCTCGGCCTTGGCCTGCCCCAGGGCTTTCTTGTGTTCCTCGAGCAGGCGCGCCGCTTCGGCGTTGGCTTTTTCCGCGTCCTCGAGCTGCTTCTGGATGCGGCGCTCGCGCTCTTCGACGGACCGGAGAATCGACGGCCACGCAAGCCGCCACAGCGTCACCAGCAGGATGCCGAAGACGACGAGGGTCCAGATGATCAACCCGGGGTTGATGCTGAACGGACCACCCCCGCCCGCTTCGTGCGCGGCCTCCTGGAGGAGGAGGGTCACGCGAGCTTGAAGAGAAGTGCGAACACCAATGCAGCCAGCGTCGCCCCCTCGACCAGCGCCGCCGTCAGGATCATCGCGGCACGGATGTCGGCTGCCGCTTCGGGCTGGCGGGCGATCGCCTCGACCGCCTGGCCGCCGATCCGGCCGATGCCGAGGCCGGCGCCGATGATCGCGAGGCCCATCCCGATTCCCGCACCGAGCAGCGCGTTGTTGTTGAGTGCCGCCTCGGGCGACGCCTGGAGCAGCATGAGCAGGTTCAGCATGTTGTTCCCCGTTGAGAGTAGGAGCTAGTGTTCGTGCCGCATGAGGCCGATAAAGACGGAGGTCAGGAGCGCAAAGATATACGCCTGCAGGAACGCCACCAGCAGCTCGAGCAACATCATGAACCAGGTGAGCGCCACGGCGCCCACCACCACGACGCCGCGGATCGCGGGCGGCGCGGTGCCGAACACGAAGATCAGGCCGAGCAGCACCAGAATCACGAAGTGGCCCGCCGTCATGTTCGCGAACAGTCGCAACGTCAGCGCGAACGGCTTGACGAGCTTCCCGATCAATTCGACCGGCGTCATGATGATCGCCATGATCACAGCGCCGAATCCCGTCATCCCGGGCGGCACCATCACGATCGTCTTGAGGTAGCCTTTGGCCCCGAGCGTCACCATCCCCGAGATCTCGATCGTCAGGAACGCGGTGAGGGCGAGGGCGCCCGTGACCGCGATGTTGCCCGTCGCGGCCGCCCCCCAGGGGAGCAGGCCGAGCAGGTTGCAATAGAGAATGAAGAAGAAGAGGGTGAGGATGTAGGGGGCGAATTTCTCGCCGCCGTGGCCGATGTTGGCGACGGCGACGTCGTTCCGCACCCAGAGCACCAGCGCCTCGACCGCGGCGCCGAAGCCGTGCGGCCCCCGCCCCTCGCGATGGCGCCGCTCGATCTGTCGGCCGCCGTACCACATCGTGAGGAACACGAGCAAGGCCGCAAGCACCATGAAGACGACGTGCCGCGTGGGCGAGAGGTCGATCCCCCCGACCATCCACGGCCCCGGCAGGTGCCACTCGCCGAGGCCGAACGGCAGCTCGACGACATGGCTGTCGCCGGTATGGTCGAAGATGACCTTGCCGATGTTGGGCTTCTGGATCATCGCAGAAACCTGGTCTCGAGAATGAGGAGCGGCAACAGCACACCCACGAACCCGAGCATGGTCGCGACCGGCGGGAGCGTGGCCCGGTGCGTGACGGCCCACACGACCAGCGCGCCGAGCGCCACCACCCGGATCCCCATCCCACCGAGCCAGTGCGCCATGAACGCCGGCGTCGGGGCTTTCATCTTGGGCCGCAGCAGCACCACCGCCCACACCTGCGCGACGAGCGCCACAGAGCCGCCGATGGCCGCAGGCGTGCCGCCGAAGACCGTGACCACCACGATCAATCCGACGCCGAGCGCGGCGAGCATCACCAGTGCCTTCACCGCGTCCCCTTTCGCCGACTTTCGGCGTCCTCCGCCGCGTCTTTCTTCACGCGATAGTAAATGCTCATGAACCCCGCGAACCCGCCCAGGAATGCGCCCGCGAGGGCGAGGATGGGTCGCGTGTGCAGCCAGCCGTCCAGCAGCCAGCCGATCGCCCCGAACACCAGGATGGCGAACGTGAAGTTGAGCGCCATCCCGAAGTAGGCGTAGCCCTGGCCGAAGCCGCGAGCTTCCGGGGGCCGATCGTCGTGACGCATGGGCCGTGTCAAACGTAGACGCTTGTGAAATTTTTCGCAAGCAATTCGTCAGGCCGAGGCAAACCCGCAACTTTATGTGGCACTTGGGAGTATGATGTGCTATCGTGTTGCATTCATGACCCCGAACCCATCCCCTCTCCACCGTCCCCAGTCCCCGCCTTTAGGGGATGTCGAGCTGCTCGAGCGCCTCGCCGCCGCCCGCGCCGACCTGCTCTCCCAGGTGGGGCGGCGCATCGTGGGCCAGCGGGACGTCCTGGACGGGATCCTCACCGCCATCTTCTCGGGGGGCCACGCCCTGCTGCTCGGCGTGCCGGGGCTCGCCAAGACGCTAATGGTCCAGACGGTGGCGGAGGCGCTGGAGCTGCAGTTCTCGCGCATACAGTTCACCCCCGATCTCATGCCGTCCGACATCACGGGGACGGAGATCATCGAGGAGGACGCGGGCACCGGCAAGCGGGCGTTCCGGTTCGTGAAGGGCCCCGTGTTCGCGAACATCGTCCTGGCCGACGAGGTCAATCGGACGCCTCCCAAGACCCAGGCGGCCCTGCTGCAGGCGATGCAGGAGCATCAGGTGACGGCGGCGGGCCAAACCCACCATCTCCCTTCTCCCTTCTTCGTCTTGGCCACACAGAATCCCATTGAGCAAGAAGGGACCTATCCGCTCCCCGAAGCTCAGCTCGATCGTTTCATGTTCGAGCTGCGGGTGAACTATCCGTCCAAGGCCGAGGAGGAGGCGATCGTCACCGCGACGACGGGCGATCTGGCGGCGGACGTGCGGCCGGCGCTGACGGCGGAGGACGTGTTGGCGATGCAGCATCTGGTGCGGCGCATTCCCGTGTCGGAGGCGTTGGTGCGGGCGGCGGTGACGCTGGTGCGGATGACGCGGCCGGCGGACGCCGAGGCGCCGCCGTTCATCAAGGAGTACATCTCGTGGGGGGCGGGCCCGCGGGCGTCGCAGTATCTGGTGCTGGGCGCCAAGGCGCGGGCGGCGTTGGACGGGCGGCCGATGGCGGACGAGGACGATCTCAAGGCGGTGGCGCCGACGGTGTTGACGCACCGGTTGGTGATCAATTTCGCGGCCGAGGCGGCGGGGCGCACGGCGCCGGACATCGTGGAGCAGGTGCTGCGGGAGGAGCGCTGGCAGCCGAAGTGACGCGCCCGCGTCCCCGGAGGTACTCTGTAGCATGAGGTCCGTACTGGCGGTATTGCTGGCCGGGGCTGTGCTCGCGACCGGGCCGTGTGAGGGCGGCGGTCCCACGGGGCTCCTCAAGGGTGTGGTGGTGGGGACGTGGGGTGGGGAAAACGCCGGGTTGATCGCCGACGATACGAGCGCGCACGTGCACATCGCCTGCACCTACGGCAACGTCCATCAGGGGATCGAGCCCGATGGCCAGGGCCGGTTCGACGTGCCGGGGGAGTACGTGCTGCGCGCCTTTCCGGTGGCTGTCGGGCCCTCGCTGCCGGCGCGGTTTCAGGGGACCGTGAGCGGCCGCGCCTTGACGCTTACGGTGATCGTCTCCGATACCACGGCCGACACCACCGCTACACTCGGCCCCGTGAAGCTGTTGTTGGGCCGAGAGCCACGGATGGGGCCGTGCCCGATTTGCCGGAAGCCGGGGGAGCCTCGGCCCATGTAGCTTATTGGCGCCGTCGAGCTGGCCCCTCCAAGCCTTTCGCATTGACCCGCCCCACACGTTCCGAAGGCATTCACCCCCGCTACCGTCGGGAGACATCTTGCGTCTGCGCGTTATGCTGCGAGGTTAGGAGGTGTTCGCAGTACACCTACTCGTTAAGCGCTCGGCACGGTCCTTTGTGCGTTCGGGTGGCAGATGAAAACTCAGGTAAGCCTGGCTGTTCTGCTCACTTCTATCCTTGCTCCATCGGTGGCTCCCTGCCAGGTCGCCACATCTCGCCACTGGGTGCGGCTTCTCACTACTGAAGGCGAGACGGTCGATTTGGACACCGCCGCGGTCGAACGCAGGGATGGCTCCTTTATAGTCTGGTTGCGTTGGGATTTTGATCGGCGCGGGCCCGAGTTGGGAGCCGAGTACCGTGTGGAACAAGTTGAAGTCGACTGTCGAGGTCTACGTCAACGTCTGCTGACTGCGTTCGACTCGAGGAAACCGCTGATCCTTCCGGGCGACAGCACGACGTCGCGCACCGTACAGCTGGACAGCACGGACACGAAGTGGCGCGCGTATTCCAAGGGTAGTCTTGGCGCGCA
Source organism: Gemmatimonadales bacterium (assembly GCA_036004985.1). Taxonomy (GTDB): domain Bacteria; phylum Gemmatimonadota; class Gemmatimonadetes; order Gemmatimonadales; family GWC2-71-9; genus 20CM-2-65-7. The sequence goes on along the minus strand of DASYQX010000124.1, from coordinate 16,026 downwards.
ATCGACGAGCGCGTTGTGCCTGCGCCTAACACGCGCTTGAAGCTGGACACTTTGAAACGGCGTCCGCCAGACCCGGCCGCTTCCTTCCTTTCAGAAAGGGGCATGGCACCATGACCTTGGTCGTCGGTGCAACCGGCATGCTCGGTGGCGAGATCTGTCGCCTCCTTGCTGAGCGACGCAAGCCGATTCGGGCGTTGGTGAGGCGAACCTCGAGTCCCGAGAAACTCGCCGCGCTGAGGAGCCTGGGTGCGGAGCTGGTCCAGGGCGACCTCAAGGACCGCCGGTCCCTCGACGCCGCCTGTCGGGGAGCGAACGCCGTGATTTCGACCGCGTCATCCACCCTCTCGAGACAAGAAGGCGACTCCATCGAGACGGTGGACGGGCAGGGACAACTCAGCCTCATTGACGCTGCCGCAGCCGCCGGCGTGGGGCACTTCGTCTTCATCTCATTTCCGACTATCGACATCACGTTCCCGTTGCAGTCGGCGAAACGGGCTGCCGAAGAGCGCCTGCGTCGCAGTCGGATGACGTACACGATCCTCCAGCCGACGTTCTTCGCCGAGGTCTGGCTGAGTCCGGCGTTAGGATTCGATCTGGTGAACGGGAAGGCCCAGGTGTACGGAGCAGGCGACAACAAGATCAGCTGGATTTCGTTCCGCGACGTGGCGCGGTTCGCCGTGGCCGCGCTGGACAATCCGCGAGCCAAGAACGTGGTCCTCAAATTGGGTGGTCCCGACGCCCTGAGTCCATTGGACGTCGTGCGACTGGCGGAACAGACGACGGGAAAGCGATTCGCCATCGAGTCCGTGCCCGAGGAGGCGCTCCGCGCACAACACAGCGGAGCCACCGATCCGCTCCAGCAGTCGTTCGCTGGGTTGATGCTGTACTACGCCCGCGGCGATGCAATCGACATGACGAGCACGCTCCGCGACTTCCCAGGGCAGCGGTTAGTGTCAGTTCGTGATCATGTGAAGGCCGGCGCCTGAATGGCGCGATCCCGCCGAACGGAGCGCCAATGCGCCACCGCCTGATCGCCGCAATCCTCCTCGCCACGCCGACCGCAGTGCTGTCCCAGGGAGGTGGGAGTCGGCAACCCGACCTCACGGCGGTCGTGGACCGCGTGTTCGCGTCCTGGAACTCCACGACCTCGCCAGGGTGCGCCGTGGGCGTCGCGCGCGAGGGCAAGGTCCTGGTGACGCGCGGCTACGGCATGGCCGATCTCGAGACCGGGCGCCCGATCACGCCGGAGACGATCTTCGAGACTGGCTCCGTCGCCAAGCAGTTCACGGCGACGGCGGTCGTGCTGCTGGCGCTGGACGGCAAGCTCGGCCTGGACGATCCCGTGCGCCAATACGTCCCCGAGCTCCCCGACTACGGTCAGCCGCTGACGATTCGCCACCTGCTCACGCACACCAGCGGCCTGCGCGAGTGGAGCGGGCTCGTCGAGCTGCAGGGCTGGCCGCGCGGCTCGCGCGTCCACAGGCAGGCCGACCTGCTGGACGTCGTCACGCGGCAGCGGGCCCTGAATCACCGCCCCGGCGAGTTCTACTCCTACACTAATTCCGGATACGGCTTGCTGTTCACGATCGTCGAGCGGGTGAGCGGCCAGCCGTTCGCCCGCTTCACCACGGAGCGGATCTTCACGCCGCTCGGCATGAGCCACACGCGGTGGCGCGACGATTTCACGCGCGTGACGCAGGGGCGCGCGCAGGCGTACAGCCGCGAGGCCGACGGCTGGCATCTCGACATGCCGTTCGAGAACGTCGTGGGCCCGGGCGGCTTGCTCTCTACCGTTGGCGACCTGCTCATCTGGAACGAGGCCCTGTCGAACCGCACGCCGCCGCTCAGCGCCGCGGTGGTGGACTCGCTGTCCCGCCGGCCGCGGCTCGCCGGGGCCGGCAGCCGGGGCCGGGAGAGTCAGTACGCGTTGGGGCTGACGTTCACGAGCCGCCGAGGTGTACCGGAGGTATCGCACGGCGGGGCGACGGCAGGGTACCGCACATTCCTCACCCGCTATCCCACGCAGGGTAACCTGTCGATCGCGGTGATGTGCAATGCCGGCACCGCGAATGGCAACGCGTACGTGAACGCGATCGCGGACAGCCTCATCGCCGATTTCCCCGGACGCGGGCTCGACACGACGGCGGTGGACAGCGCGCGCTTCAGCCGTTACCTGGGGGTCTATCGGCAGCAGCGCACGCATGGGGCGCTCGTCGTGAGCCGGCAGTCGGCTCGGCAGACCCGGGCTCTGCCGGACGGATCGCTGTACTTGCTGAGCGGGTCTCGCGTGCTGCGCGACACCGCCCCGGGAGCGCGTGGCCTGCGGATCATCGAGGCGGATCAGGACACGCTGCGGTACGAATACGTCGGCGAGCAGCCGTGGACGCCGACGGCGGCCGAGCTGGCGCCGTTCGTCGGCAGCTATCGGAGTGAGGAGTTAGGCGTGACCTACAGGGTGGCGCTGGCGGGCGATACGCTGACGGTGAGTCCGCGTCCCGGGGCGGTGCGGAGGTTTCGGCCGGTCTATCCGGATGCGTTTACAGGTGATGGCGTGGTCTGGTTTGAGCGCGACAGGCGGGGCCGGGTGATCGCGCTCCATTTCGGTCAGGCCCGCGTGTGGGACCTCGTGGCGACGCGCACGTCGGCCCCGTGAAGGGGCAGCTCAGGGGGATCCGCGAATGGGGCCCGCCCGATTTGTCCGAAGGCGGGAGAACGGCCGCCCAGGTAAGTTGTTGACAGGCGCTTAGCAAACCCCTCCAAAACCGATCCAACATCCTACGAATCAACGTGTTGACACATCGTTGATTCGGACGCCTAATAGTACCTGCGGGTCAAGAAAACGCGGGTGGTGTCCTGCCGTACGGGTTCCGGTTGCGCTGCCTCGGTGGTCCCTCCCTGCTCTCGGCATCCGGTGAGCCGGTGCGCTTCCGCACGCGCAAGCACTTCGCTCTCCTCGTGCGGCTCGCCCTCGAGCCCGGCAAGCGCTTCACTCGCGACTACCTCACCGACCTCCTCTGGCCTACGGCGGCGCCGCGCCTCGCCAATCACTCCCTTGCTCAGGGCCTGTCCGTCATCAAGGCGAAGGTGGCACGCGACGCCGTGCTGATTCAGCGCGCTACGGTGAGCCTTGCGCCCGGCTGGGTGGACGTGGACGCGCATCACCTCGACGACGGCCACGTCGAGGTCGGCGGGCCGTTCCTCGACGGGTTCGAGATTCCCGCCGCCCGCCCGTTCGAGGAGTGGAAGGACGAGTGGCGGGCACGCCTGCTGCCCCCGATCCGCGACTGCCTCGTGCGACAGATGGACGCGGCGCGCCGGATCGGTGACTTCCAAGCCGTCGAGAGCCAAGCCGCCCGACTCCAGGAGCTCGACCCCCTCGCCGAGGAGGCGATCCGGGGGACGATGGAGGCCCGGGCTTGGGCGGGCGACCGCAGCAACGCTCTCAAGGCGTTCGCCCGCTACGAGACCCAACTTGCCGAGGAGCTGGGGGCGAAACCCGGCGCCGACCTCGTCCGCATGGCCAACCTGCTGCGCGAGGGGCGACGCTCGGGACCGCGGCCGTTGGCTGCCGCGACCGGTGCGCCGCTGGAGCGCATCGCGCGGCGCTTCGAACCGGAGCGGTTGATCGGCCGGGAGCGCGAGTTCAGCGTGCTGTACGACGCCTGGATCGAGGTACGTCGCAAGGCACCGCGGATCGTGGTCGTCACCAGCGATCCGGGAGTGGGCAAGACCACGCTCACCAACGCGTTCGTTTCGAGCTGCCAGATGGACGGTGCCGTCGTGGCGCGGGCGCAAGCGTACGATGCCGAGCGGGAGCTGCCGTTTGCGGTGCTGGGCGAGCTGGTGCGGCAGCTCGCGGCGCAGCGGGCGATCGGCGGCGCCGATCCCGAGGCGCTGAGCGAGTTGACCCGCGTCACCGCCGAGATTCTGCGCCAATTCCCCGGCGTGCCCAAACCCGTGGACTGGTCGCCCGAGATCACGCCGCTTCGTCTCGCCGACGCCTTCCTCAAGACGGTCGCCGCCGCGGCGGAAGAGAGCCCGGTCGTGCTGGTCGTGGACGACATTCACGCGTCAGACAACGCCAGCACCGCGATCCTGCACGTGGTGGCGCGGAAGCTTGCCGACGCGCGGGTGCTCGTGATTCTCACCGGGCGCACGAGCGAGCTGCGACTCTCGGGGGCGCCCGCCGCACTCACCGCCGACACCTCGATCGAGGGGCTGAAGGGGCTGGAGCTAGACGTGCTCCAGCCCGAGGCGGCGGAGCGGCTCGTCGCGCAGCTGGCGGTGGGGAGCGATCCGCCGACCGAGCGCATTCTGCGTGCGAGCAGTGGGAACCCGCTTGCCATCGAGCTGCTGACGCGGGAGTGGGTGGCGCATGGATCGGCCTCGCTGCTGCACGATCTCGAGGCGTTGAACACGCAGCCCGTGCCTGTCATTGGCATTCCGCGGGCGATCGGGGCGGTGTTCGAGCGTCAGATCCGGCGGCTCGACCCCCCCACCCGGGCTGCGCTCGACCTCGCTGCCGTTTCGGGTCGTCGGCTCACCGATCTCGCGCTGTACGCGGCCGTCGAGCTCGCCCCCGGCGTAGCCGCCGAGGCGCTCTCTCGGCTCAAGGACGAGGGGCTGTTGCGCGAGGTGCGGGGAGATCTCGAGTTCCGGAACGAGCTGATCCGGGCGCAGGCGTACTATGCTGTCGCGGGCCCGGCACGGCAGCACATGCATCGGCGCGTGGCAGAGTTGTTGGAGGGGAGGCAGAGTGAGCAAGACCAGGCATTGAGCCTGGAAATTGCGTGGCATTGGTTGCGGGGGGGAGACGTGCGACGGGCAGTCGGCTTCGCGCTGGAAGGAGCAGAGGGTTTTCTCGCGGTTGGCGCACCTCACGAAGCTGAAGAGATCCTCAAGGCGGTCGCGGGCGGGGCGCAGCTTTCAACGCACGCCCAGCGGGCGCAACTCCTGCTTGCAAGGGCACTCTTAGATCAGTCAAAAGCGGGAGAGGCAGTACCGCTTCTTGAGCAACTCGCTCGTAGTGAGGAACTGGCCCTGCATCAGCAAGCTGAGGTCGCAAGGCTCCAAGCTTCCGCCGAGTACACCCTGAATCGTGAGCCTGGCGAGAGATACTGCGAGGCGGCCAAGCTCGCGCTCAGTGTGGCGAGGAGGACGAAGGACCCTGCACTAATTGCGAGCGCACTGTTCGAGTACGCGCGTGCCGGAACGGAGGCCGGCCTGCAGGAACTCGTCGCGACCGCCCAACAGGGGATCCAAGACCTCGGCGAGACCATCGACGTTGAGGCGATTCCCGCAGCAGGCCTGACGAAGGGGTTCTGCAGCCTCTTCTTCTTGCAACCTCGGGCGGCACTCCTCACCCTGTCCCGATGTGCCCAACTTGGCGGGCCTAAGGCTAACGCAGCACAATTGTCGTTCATCTATTCAGGAATAGGCATCGCCCACCTTTTCTTGTGCGACTTTCTGCACGCTCACGAGATATTCCTACGGGGTCTCGACCTGGCACGGCGGGTTGGCGACGACGCGAGGGCCTCCTCAATCGCTTCAAACCTATGTACGCTGCAGATGGTTCGTGGTCACTACGCAGATGCGATCCGATACGGTGAGCTGAGCGTCAAGCTGGGCGTCGAGAGTTCACGTAGCTATCCAATCCTAATGACTAGTTACGCTAACCTCGCTGACGCCTACGTGCTCGACGGCCGCAACGATAAGGCATTCGAGTGCATCGAGAACGCAGGGATATCGCTGGGCCCCGAACGAAGGTGGAAGATCCGCTGCGCTTTCCTGCTGGAGAGAGCAGCATTCGCGCTGATTCAGGGCAATCCCCACTTGGCGTTGGACTTGACGGCGCAAGTAGAGGCTCTCACCCGAGGCCGAGAAGATGCGATCCCAATGCCGGGCCCCTACTGGAAGCTTAGGATCTTTCGGGAGGCGCATCTTGGGAGGACCGAGGAGGCTCTGTCGATGGCCTCCAAATTCGGGAGGGTTTTCAGCGCGAACTGCCCCTATTACTACCTGGATATATTGGGAGTAACGACCTGGCTTGAGCAGAGGTCTGGAGGGACCATTCGTCCAGAGACCCAAGAGGAACTAAGGATCTTCGACAGTCTCGGAGCACCTGGAAAGAAGGCACTCCTCATTGCTCAAGGCTTCCTGCCCCAAGAATCTCCTCACCAAGCTTCGAGATGAAGACGTCGCTAGACCGCACTTTTTGTAGCCCAAGCCGGTTTCGCTCGATTGAGCGCCGGCGATGACGAGGCAATTGACGACTGCGACCCAACTGCGACGAGCCGACGAATGGCCGTCGATCGGATCGCGAGATCAGCCAGCCGTGGATCGAACTGCTTGCCCGCGTACTTCCTCATTTCCTCAAGCACGCGCTCAAACGGCAGGGCCCTTCGATATGGTCGGTCAGTGGTCATTGCGTCGAGAGTGTCGGCAATCATGATGATTCTGGAGCCGATGGGAATCTGATCACCAGCCAATCCCTCCGGATAGCCAGTACCATCGAAGTTCTCGTGGTGATGTCGAACCGCCAGTTCGACCGAGCCGCGCAGGTTTGAAATAGTACCGATCAGTTCCGCACTCCGAACCGGATGTGACTGCAGAAGCTGCTTCTCATCCGGCGTTAGCCTGCCTTCTTTCTGCAGAACCGACCCGAACTCGTGGTAGATCTTTCCGACGTCGTGCAGCAAAGCGGCGGTTGTAACCTCCTCGACTTGGCGCTGTGGCAGACCAAACTCCCGCGCCAGTGCTTCGGCGTACTGGGCCACACGCCTCGAGTGACCAGATGTGTAAGGGTCCCGCGCTTCAATTTGCTTCACCGTGTATTCGAGGAGTTCCCGATGATGCTCAAGCAGTTCGGCGTTGAGCCGCTTCAGTTCGACGTTTTCCCTATACGCTTGCCGAAGCGCTAGGATAGGTACGGTGACCGCGAAGATACTCCAGAACCCGAAACGGACGTACATCCAGGCAATGAGGAGGCCTAGAGCGCTCGCCACTAGGTCGTAACCTGCCGCCCGAAGCAACTGGCCCTGCCACACGTGCGTGAAGGGCTTCTTCTGTGTGATCGCGACCGCTCCACTGACGGCGGCCGAGTTCACGGCAAAGTAGACTACGACGAGAACGCCGTACGCTACAAAATCCTGATTCTCGAGAGCTTCCGGCCGCAGGTGCCCTCCACCCTCAAGGTAGACCACGCCTCCAAGGAGCGTACACAGCGTGATCTGCGCGACGTTGAAGACAATCTTTATCGCCTCTCGCTTCATCCACACTTGCGACACCAGCATTGCCACTGAGGCGACGAGCGAGGCTCCTAGAGGCCCTATGATGACCACAGCAGCAAGGTGAGACACAAACACGACGGATCCCGATATCCCCGCTGACGTCCTGCTCTCGACGGCTCCGGTGATCAGCGCGAGAATGCCGAGGCCCACAGCAGCGAGCACGTTCGCACGGGTCCATTCAAACGTGTCACCCAGGTTCAGGCGGGCGAGAACGAGAACGCCAATGGCCGTTGCAGCCACTAGCATGACGTAGAGCCGAATCGCGCGCCGCTGGTCCATCAGCTCTCGAAGAGGAGTGTAGAGAAGTTGGGGAAGCCCCCTGCACCGTCGCTAGTTTAATGCCAGATTGCCGTATCAGCCAAAAACAACTTGGCAATCGCCGCAAACAGTCCCGCGAGCAGATTGATCAACATTTGAGCGTCACCCCCTTAGGCGCTACGAGTTGAACTCTGTAGCTTGGAGTGGTACGCCTCGCTACGACGTACCCGACGCTCCGCTCGTCTACTGTTCGCTCAGCTCCGCTCAGCTAGCTCCGATTTCGGGGGCCCCTTTTCCAAAGTGTCCAGTATCACTCAACCCGCGCGTCTGACCGACTCGCGGGCGTCCGCATCCAGTGCACCACGCTTGCGCTCCTGCAACGCACGCCGAATCGCCTGCACCACCTCCGGCATCCCCTCCGCCTTGTTCAGGATGCTGCGCACGCCCACCCGCCGCAGCTCCGCCTCCGCCTCCATCGGCATCCCCGCCGTCACCACCATCACGTCGGCGGTGAGCCGGCGCGACGGGTCGAGCAACCGCTCCACCACCTGCACCGCGTTGAGATCCGGCAACCGATAGTCCAACACGACGAGCGCCGGATGCAACCGCCCGATCTCGAGCAGCCCATCCATCGCCGTCATGGTCTCGACGACCTCGACCTCCGGCGCCTCGCGCGCCAACCACCGCGCCAACGCTTTGAGATAACTCGCGTCGTCTTCCACCACCACCACCACGTCGCGCTCCTGCACCGGCGCCAGATCGGGCGGCACCGCCATCTGATGCGCCCGCAGAAATTCCACGAGGTCTGCCGAGGCCACCCGCCGCCGACCCGTCGGCGTTTTGTGCCCCTTGAGATGGCCCTGATCGATCCACGCCGCAACTGTCGCGGGCGTCACCTGTAGCACGCGCGCAACACGTTGCGTCCCCCAATAGCGCTTAGTCGGTCTGGTCGGAGTCACAGAACACGAAATACTGCTAAAACCGAAAGTGCGCTAGACCCCCGTCAGGTAGGATACTGCACGACGGAGGCACTGCCCGGAGTGATCCTGCCTAAACCAGCGTTTTACAACTATTTACCGTCTCGCATCTACCCACCGATTCGTAGCGTCCAACACAGCGAGCACCGCGCTCCGTTCCGCCGATTCGCGGATTTCGCACGTTCCAGTCAATAGCTGCGCCTCGCGGCCCCCCAACCCGTGCACCGCCACCAAGACGAACTTCCGGTCGAACGCGTCGATCAGTTGCGCCCCCTCGAGCGCGATCGAGTTGTCGGGAATCAACTCGTCGAGACACGCCGCCGCCGCCCGCGCCGCCGCCTCCACCCGGTTGCGCACCGTGTCCGTCCCCGTCTCGTCCGCCTGCGCCTCGCGGTCCCCGAACGCGAGCTTCACCCGCACCTGCACCCGCTGCGCCCGCTCTGCCGGCCGCACCTCGAGCCCGCGGAACACCACCACCCGGCGCTTGGCCCGCTCGGCGACCGCCTCCTCCTGCATCGCCTCGATCGGCCGCACGTCGGCGGTCTGCGCCACGCTGATCTTGCGGTGGTCGATCTTGAAGCCGAGCTGCGCCATCAGCGCCGACTCGATGTTGCGCACCACCTGCTTCGCCTGCACGTCGCTGCGCGTGAGCACGTGGATCTCGCTCACCTCACCCAGCGGCGTCACCACCACCCGCGCCGACAACACCCCGGTCAGCGCGGTGATCAGGTTCTCGACCCGCTTCACGCCCCACGGATCGGGATTCTGCCCCGGCGCCAATGGGATCGGCTCAGGCTCCATCTCGTCTCCCGAGCTACGCGAAGGGTTCGAAGGCATCACAGCGTCACTCTCCCGTCGCAACCTGGTTCCGGCCGCCGGCTTTGGCGCGGTACAGCGCGCGGTCCGCCGCGACCAGCACGTCCTCGAATTCCTTGTCGGGCCGGTACTCCGCCACCCCGATGCTCGCCGTCACGAGGCCCTGCGGATAGCCGAGCCGCTCCCCCATCTCCGCCACCGCGACGCGCACCTTCTCCCCCACGACCTGCGCGCCGTCCTTGCCGGTGCCTACCAACACGACCACGAACTCGTCGCCACCGTAGCGCCCCGCCACATCGGTGGTGCGGACGTGCGCGCCGCACGCCTTGGCCGTGTTCTTCAAGACCTCGTTCCCCGCCTCGTGCCCGAACTGGTCGTTCACCTGCTTGAAGTTGTCGAGGTCCAAGAACAGCACCGCGAACCGCTCGCCGTTCCGGTGGCTGCGCGCCACCTCGGTCGCCAGCCGGTCGCGCAGCACGCGGAACGAGGCGAGACCGGTGAGCGCATCCACCGCCGCCTGCTGCTGCGCCACGCTCGCCTGGCGGTCGAGGTACGGCGGGCACGACTTGAGCGTCGTCCGTCCCTGCGCCGCCGCCATCGCGAACTCGCGGCACGTCCCGTACCCGCAGGCGCCGCAGTCCCAGGGGCGGCCGTTCGGCGCCAGGCCGATCTTCTCGAGCAGCTCGTCCACCACCTCGCGCGCCGCCTCGTGCCCATTGCGATGCACCGGGAACACGGCGCCGAGCTTGATCTCCACCCCCTCGGCCAGGACCGAGTGCGGTGCGCGCGGCGGCTCCGTCGCCCTGATGATCTCCCGCCGCCGGAACAGCTCGTCGCGGGGCCCGAGCAACGGATGATCGATACATCCCTCGCACGGCAGGATGTCCACGAAGCCGAGGTCGATCCGGTCCACTGCCACCGCGCGGGCGATCCCCTCGAGCTGACCCAAGCCGCGCACCTTGCGGAACCGCCGGCTGGCGTGGCGCTCGTTCTGCAGGATCTCGAGCGGCAGCCCCCCCGCCGTGCTCACATGGCGCCGCCGCTCCTCCGGAATGCGGCTGAAGTAAAGCGGCTGGTCCTCGACCCGAATGTTGCGCCGCCGGAAGATCCCCTGCAGGTCGGCGAATGTGACGGCCGCGTCGACGTCGGTCCCGCCCTCGGTGAGGCACACCCCCGCATAGACGATCGGCGTGTCCTTGCCGTACAACGCCTTGAGGTACCGCGCCTCGGCCGCCACCGGTGTCGAGACCGGGGCGAGGTAGGGGATCAGCTCGGGATACTGGGTCCGCACCGTCTCGACGATGACGGGGCAGGTGCTGCGAATGACCGTGCCCCACCCGTCATCCGCCCAGAGGTCGATGTACGCCTGGGCAACCAGCTCATCGCCCAGCACGCCGCGGTGCACGGTCTTGTAACCGACTGCATAACAAGCGTTTACAACCTGCTCCGGGGTGGCCGGATAGAAATAGGCGGCCGCTTCGACGCTCAGGATCAGCACCGACCGGCCGCCCAGGGCCAACTCCACCGCCCGGGTTGCGTCGCCGTGGGCGGTGATGGCGTCGTGCGGGCAGGCCGGGACGCACAGGCCGCAGCGCGTGCACGCCTCGTCCACGATCCAGACCCGCTGCTCCTCGACGGCTACGGCATCGGCGGGGCACACCCGGACACACGCCAAGCACGCGACGCACTTCTCCGGGTCGATCCGAAAATCCACACTGGCTCCGGCCGAGGAACTATGGGAAGGGCCGAGCAAACATGGCCCTCCGCGCACCCCCCGTCAAGCGAGCGCGTATTCTTTGAGCTTGCGATACAGGGTGCGCTCGCCGATGCCGAGGATTTCGGCGGCCTTGCGGCGGTTGCCGCGGGTGTCGCGCAGCGCCGCCTCGATGGCGGCGCGCTCGACGTCCGCCATCGTCATGCCGGAGCGGTAGATGACGGCGCCTTCGGGCGCCGGCTCGGCGTCGAGGGCCCCCCCCAGGGGACGGCCGGCGGTGGCGGCGCCGCCCACCTCGATGACCTCGACGCGCTGGGGGGGGGGCCGCTCCTCCAGCCGCCGGCGCAGCTCCTCCACCTGGAGCTTCAGCTCGACCAGGCTGCGCAGGATGAACTCCAGCTCCTGGCCGGCCACGTCGCGCATCGCGCCGGGGAGGCGCATCGGGAGCCCCGCCCCGCCTCCAATCATCCGTTCCCGGATGTCGCGCGGGATGTCGCTGGCGCGGATCTCGCCCTCGGGGGCGAGGACGACCATGGACTCGATCAGGTTGCGCAGTTGGCGGATGTTCCCCGGCCAGTCGGCGTCCACCAGGATCTGGAGCGCTTCGGGGGTGATGCCGCGGAATTGCCGGTCATGCTGTTTCGCGAACTCGGCGATGAAACGGACGACAAGGAGCGGGATGTCGCTGCGGCGCTCGCGCAGCGGCGGCAGGTAGATGTAGAGGACGTTGAGCCGGTAGAACAGGTCGTCGCGGAAGCGGCCCAGTGCCACCGCCTCCTTGAGCGACTTGTTGGTGGCCGCGATGACGCGCACGTCCACCTTGATCGGCTGGACGCCGCCCACGCGGAAGAAGCTGCGGTCCTCGAGCACCCGCAGCAGCTTCACCTGCGTGGCGGGCGGCATCTCGCCCACCTCGTCGAGGAAGATGGTGCCGCCGTCGGCCAGCTCGAAGCGCCCCAGGCGCCGCTCGGCGGCGCCGGTGAACGACCCCTTCTCGTGGCCGAACAGCTCGCTCTCGAGCAGCGTCTCGGGCAGGGCGGCGCAGTTGACCGCGATGAACGGCTTGCCGCGCCGCGGCGACAGGTCGTGGATGCCGCGCGCCACCAGCTCTTTCCCCGTCCCCGACTCCCCTTCGATCAGCACCGTCGAGGTGACCGGCGCCATCTGCTCGATCTTCACCAACACTTCCTGGATCGCCGCCGACTCCCCGATGATCCCGGTGCGTTGCTGCAGCTTGCGCCGCTCGATCAGCCGTCGCACCGTCCCCGCGACTTCCGCGGGATCCGCGGGCTTCACGAGCCAGGCGGTGAGGCCGAGGGCGCGGGCCACGCCCTTCGGGTCGGGCGCGGTGGCCTCGACGAGCCCCAGCGTCGAGATGGCGCGCTCGCGCGCCGCGGCGAGCAGGTGCTGGGCCGACGCCTCGTGCAGCCCACCCGTCAGGATGATGCAGTCGGGGGGAGGCTCGCGACGCACGGCCTGGCGCACGTCGTCGAACGACGAGACCAGCGCGGTATTGAACCCCGCGGTCTCAAGATGCGCGTTGATGCGCACCGCCTGCTCGAGGTCGTCAGTGGTGACGAGAACGCGATCAGCCATTGCCGTGCGTGGTGCGTGGTGCGTCGTGCGTGGTGTTGGACCCGGTCACGAGCTCGACGGCGTGCTCCAGGAACATCTCCAGCACGGCGAGCCCGTCCTTTACGCCCCCGGTCGAGCCGGGGAGGTTCACGATCAACGTCTGTCCCCGCGTGCCCGCGCGGCCCCGCGACAGCCAGGCCCGGGGGAAGCGCGGCGCGGCGGCGGCCCGCAGCGCCTCGGCGATGCCGGGCGCCTCGCGATCGAGCACCGCCGCGGTGGCCTCGGGAGTGAGGTCGCGCCGCGTCAGTCCCGTGCCGCCGGTCGTCAGCACGACGTCCACCTCTCCCGAGTCGGCCCAGCGGGCGAGCTTCCCCGCGATGCGGTCGGTCTCGTCCGCCACGACGCTGCGCACCACGACCTCGTAGCCGCGCGCCGCAGCCCAGTCGAGAATCGCGTCGCCCGACGCGTCGGCGCGCTGGCCCACCGCGCCGAGATCTGAAATCGTGAGGATCCCGATTCTCATCTCTCGAGTTCCGGCCGTCGGGCCGTCCGCCCGTCGCCCGTCATTTTTTCGTCCGATGCGCCACGAACGGCAGTTTCACGACCTCCGCCGCCACTCGCTTCCCCCGCACATCGATCTCGAATTGCGCGCCCGGCTTCGCGTCCGCGGCCGGGAGGTACGTCGTCCCGACGGCGGCGTTAGCAGTGGGCGTCACCGTGCCGCTGCGCACGATGTCCACCTGGCGATCTCCCTGGAACACCGCAAACCCATGCCGCGCAACGGCTTTGGGCTCGAGCACCTTGAACCCGACGAGCCGCCGCGTGATGCCCTCGAGCTTCTGCCGCTTCAGGGCGTCGAGCCCCGTGAAGGGAGCGCCCTTGTCGAGCTTCACGATGAAGTTCAACCCCGCCTCGAAGGGGGTGATCGTGTCGTCGATGTCGTTGCCGTACAGCGGCAGACCGGCCTCGAGCCGCAGGGTGTCGCGGGCGCCCAGTCCGCACGGCTCCGCGCGCCCGGCACCGACCAGGGCGTGCCACAGCGTCTCGACATCCTGGGCGCGGCAGTACAGCTCGAAGCCGTCTTCGCCGGTGTATCCGGTGCGCGAGACGAAACACTGCACGCCGGCCACCTTGCCCTGCTCGAAGTGGTAGTAGGGGATCATCGCCACGCCCAGGCTGGTGAGCGGAGCGAGCAGTGCTTCGGCTTTCGGCCCCTGCACCGCCAGCAGGGCCGTCTCATCGGAGATATCGCGCAGCCGCACGTTCGCCCCGCCCTTCTGCGCCACGACGTGGTCCCAGTCCTTCTTGAGGTTGGCGGCGTTGACGACGAGCATCAGCTTGTCCTCGAAGCGGTACACGAGGCAGTCGTCCACGAACGTCCCCTGGTTCGTGAGAATCGCCGAGTATTGTGCCTGCCCCGCCGTCAGGGCGCCGACGTCGTTGCAGGTGACCCGCTGCACGAAGGCGTTGCGGTCGGGCCCGGTGACCTCGAACTCGCCCATGTGGGACACATCGAACACCCCCACGCCCTCGCGCACCGCCTTGTGCTCGGCGGTGATCCCGGCCGGATACGTGACCGGCATCTCGTACCCGCCGTACGCCACCATCTTGGCTCCCAGCTGGACGTGCACATCGTGGAGCGGCGTGCGCTTCAAACCCTCACCTGTCATGTCGTGTCTCCATTAGCCCCGGGCCATGGGCCCGGGGTTAGCCTACCCTAGCAAGGTCCCTAGCAGCGCCTTTTGTACGTGCAACCGGTTTTCCGCTTCGTCCCACACGCGCGACTGCGGCCCGTCGATGACGTCCGCGGTCACTTCCTCGCCACGGTGCGCGGGGAGGCAGTGCAGGAAGATGGCGCCGGGCGCGGCGAGCTTCATCAGGTCGGCGTCGACGGTGTAGCCCTTGAAGGCGTTGCGCCGCGCCTCCGCCTCCCCCTCCTGTCCCATCGACGCCCACACGTCGGTGTTCACGACGTGCGCCCCCTCGACCGCCTCTTCGGGGACCTCCGTGACGGTAACGCGCGCTCGCTTGCAGGCCTGCTCGAACTTGGCGCGACTCGGCTCGAACCCTTCGGGACAGGCGAGCCGGAGCTCGAAGCCGAGAACCGCGGCGGCCTCGAGCCAGCTGTTCGCCATGTTGTTGCCGTCGCCCACCCACGCGATGCGCTTCCCCTCCCACCCCCCCAGGTGCTCCTTGACCGTGAACAGGTCGGCGAGCACCTGGCAGGGGTGGGACAGGTCGGTGAGCCCGTTGATCACGGGGATCGTGGCGAAGCGCGCCAGCTCCTCCACCTCGCCGTGGTCGAACGTCCGGATCATGATGCCGTCCACGTAGCGCGACAGGACGCGCGCCGTGTCGGGAATCGGCTCGCCGCGGCCGATCTGGATGTCGCGGCTCGAGAGGAACAGCGCCTGGCCGCCGAGCTGATAGGCGCCCACTTCGAAGGAGACGCGGGTGCGGGTGCTGGACTTCGCGAAGATCATCGCCAGGGTCTTGCCCGAGAGGGGGGTCTCCCGGTAGCTGCCCGCCTTCATCCGGTGAGCCAGCTCGAACAGCCGCTGGATCTCGTCCCGGGTGAAGTCGGTGATGGCGAGGAAGTCGCGTTTGGGCATGGGTTCCCGGAGGTCGGTCAAAATGACAGGCCGTGACGTGCGGATTCTATCCGCCCCACCGCCCTCTGACAAGGCGCGCTCGCACGGAAGTGAAACGGCCCGCGAGCCGTTGTGGTGCGCGCTCCGCGACAACGTCGTTGAGCGAACACGACACATCCCCGACGGCGCGCAGTCGCCCCAGCGACCCGACTGCGGCGCGCTCTTTGCAGGCCCTCCGCTGCCGCGTCCGCACCGGACGCCCTACTTAAGGAGCGTGTGACGGTTTCGCAACCTGGCGCCGTTCACGTCGCCCGTTCAGTCGCATGGATTGGCAACCGATGGAGACCACCCCATGGCACGCCTGATTTGGGTCGCTCTCATCTCTGCGCTTCTCGTGTTCGCCTGCACGTCCGACCATGCGCGCCAGATCGTCGGTGTGGCGTCTTCGTTGGACACACTCCCCCCGCCGTCAGACACTACCACTCCTGCACCCGTCGCTACGGTAGACGTCACCCCCTCCTCGGCGTCGGTCGAGGTGCGTCAAACGGTGCAGCTCACGGCGACCCCGAAAGACAGCGCCGGCACCCCACTCGCGGGACGCCCTATTAGTTGGACGAGCAGCGACACAGCGGTGGCGACGGTGAGCGACACCGGGCTCGTGACCGGCCAAGCCCCCGGCCTGGCGACGATCACGGCGACGAGCGAGGGGAAGAGCGGGAGCGCGAGTATCACCGTCACCGAGCCGCGGCCCGTCGCTACGGTGGACGTCACCCCCTCCTCGGCGTCGGTCGAGGTGCATCAAACGG
>DASYQX010000123.1:0-23309 GCA_036004985.1 Gemmatimonadales bacterium | reverse complement strand
ACCCACAACCACTTTTTCCAGACGCAGGCGACCATGAATCTACGACACGTTTTAATGGTTGGCGCTGCCGCCCTGGCGCTGGCCGGACCGGCGCGCGCCCAGACCACCACCGGCAGCATCCGCGGCTACGTGAAGGATCAGAACGGCGCCGGGCTGAGCGGCGCCGACCTACAGGCCCGCAACGTCGAGACGGGCGTGACGCGGAGTGCGACCACGCGCACCGACGGCTCGTACATCCTGCCGGGGTTGGTGCCGGCGACGTATGCCCTGACCGCCCGCAACATCGGGAGCACTCCCCAGCAGCGGCAGGTCGTGGTCCAGATCGGCGCGACGCTGATTATCGACTTCGTGCTGCAGGCCGGCGCGGTCGAGTTGCAAGCGGTGACGGTGCAAGGGGCGCCCGCGATCGAGACGCGCACGTCGGAAGTCGCGACGAACGTGACGCCGCAGCAGATCGAGCGGCTGCCCACGCCGAGCCGGAACTTCCTCGACCTCGCCACGCTCGCGCCAGGCATGACCGTCACCGAGGATCGCTTGAACGGGACGAGCCGAACGTTCTCGGCTGGCGGCGCCAGCCCCAATCAGGGCAACGTCTTCGTCGACGGCACCAGCCTCAAGAACGATCTCACCCAGGGCGGGACGTCAGGTCAGGACGCGAGCCGGGGGAATCCGTTCCCCCGCAACGCGATTCAGGAGTACCGTGTGCTCACGCAGAACTTCAAGGCCGAGTACCAGAAGGCCTCGAGCGCGATCATCACCGCGACCACGCGGTCGGGCGGCAACACGTGGACCGGGAGCGCCTTCTTTGGCTATCAAGGCAAGGACCTGGTGGCCCTCGACACCTTCCAACGTCGGGACAAGCGGCAGTCGCCCACGACGTTCCGCGTGCCCGACTACACCCGGTACCTCACGGCCCTTAGTGTCGGGGGCCCGATCCAGCGCGACCGCCTGTTCTTCTTTGGATCCTACGAAGGGAACCACCAAGACCGGGCGAACCGCGTGGCATTGACCCCGCCGGCGACCGGCCAGTTCCCCCAGCTCGACACCGTGAACCTCGCGCGGTACAGCGGCAACTTCACCTCACCTTTCCGCGAGAGCCTGCTGTTCGGCAAGCTGACCTACGCCATCAACTCCAACTCGTCTGCGGAGTTCAGCCTCAACACCCGCCACGAGACCGACGTCAGGGACTTCGGGGGGGATCGAGCCTTCTCAGCGGCGAACAACTTCCGGCAGGACGTCACGATCGGCCAGGTGAGGTACAATCGCTTCTGGGGCGGCTGGCTGAACGAAGCCAAGGTCGATTACTCCCGGTTCCGGCGGGATCCCTCTCCTAACGTGCCCGGGATCCCGGCCCGCATCTATCATTACGCGAGTTACGCGGCGGGGCAGAACGCGCAGAACGCCTGGATCGGCAGCGACCTCTCTACGCAGGACTTCATTCAGAGGCGCCTCGGCGTTCGCAACGATCTCACGTACAGCGGCCGGGAGCAGCACGTTGTCAAGACCGGTGTGAGCATCGACTTCGTGAACTACCACATCAGAAAACTGAACGACGCGACCCCGAAGTTCGATTACGCCGACACAGTCAACACGTCCTGCTGGTGCCGCGGCACAACCGGGTTGGACTTCGGGTACCGTCATCCGTTCCAGCTGACGTACGCGAGCGGGGCTGGGTTGGTGGACGTCAACAACACGCAAGTGGGGGCATATCTCCAGGACGATTGGAGCCCCACACGGCGCCTTACGCTGAACCTCGGCGTCCGGTGGGACTTCGAGTCGAACATGATCAATACGAGTTACGTCACACCGCAAATGGTCGTCGACACCCTCACCCGCTACAATGACTCGCTGCCGACGCCCCTGGATCTGAACCGGTACATCAGCACCGGCAACAACCGCAAGCCCTTCTATGGGGCCTTTCAGCCGCGCCTCGGATTCTCGTACGCGCTGGACGACAACAACATCACGACGGTCTTCGGCGGGTTTGGCATCTACTATGACCGGTCGATCTTCGACTTCTCGGTCGACGAGATCCAGAAGCTCGCGCGACCCACGTATGTCGTCCGGTTCGATCCGGACACGTTCCCGACACCGGGACAGGTCCGGTGGCAGGACAGCTACCTGACGGCGGACACGAGCGCGATCAGCAGCCTCGCCAGGAGCACGGGGCAGCCGGAGGCGTTCCTGCTCGATAACAAGATGCGGCCACCGAAGTCGAAGCAGTGGAGCCTGGGCGTGCGCCGCGTGATCGGCTCAATGGTGGCCTCGCTCACCTACCAGGGCCAGCGCGGAACCGATCTGTTTACGTACAACTGGGCAAATATCGGGCTCACGACTGCCGGTACTTGCTGCGTCAGCTTCAATATCTCGGCTCACGGCTTCCGCAACTTCATCAACTCCACGAACGATGGAAAGACGTGGTACGACGCGCTGTCGTTCCAGCTGGACCGCCCCTACCGTCCGTCCACGGACGGCGTCGGCTGGGGTGGCGGCGTCGTGTACACCTACGCCCGGCGCTACATCGCGGGGGTCGATGCCCTCGGCGACATCACGGGATCGTTCCCCGGCGGATTCCCCAAGGCCCGTACCATCCCCAAACGCATCGACGGGGGGGGCAACGATGAGCGGCACCGCATGGTGGCCAACTGGATCGTGGACATGCCGTACCTGTTCGGGATCCAGTTCAGCGGGCTGATCACGCTGGGGAGCGGCGCTGTGCGCGACGTGGGAACGCACCCCCGGTTCGGAGGGGTTCGGGATTCCACGTACTTCCCCAACGCGTTCGTACCTCCGCAGCAGAACTTCTTCATGCTCGGCGGCTGGGCGTACAGGCGGGTCGATATCAGACTCCGCAAAGACGTCCCGGAGATCCGTGGGACGACGCTCGGCGTGACCGTGGATGTGTTCAACGTGTTCAACTACTCGAACTTCGGCGATTACAGCATCTCGGTGATCCCCGACCAGCGGACTTTTACCGTGGGCCGGCCCAACTCGGTCGTGAGCGATCCGCGACGCGTGCAGATCGGCGCCGAGTACACATTCTGATCCGCTGCCGCGCCGGCTTCGCGGCGGGCGTCGCCGTCCTGGCCCTCTGGGGAGGGGGGTGTCTCGCCAACCACCCCGGGGGCCCCGGCGTCCCGCGCGACACGGCGGCGTTCCTCGATACGCTCGAGCGGCGCTCCTTCGACTTCTTCTGGGAGCTGACGCCGCCCACCAACGGCCTCACCCCCGACCGCTGGCCAACCCCTTCCTTCTCCAGCATCGCGGCGGTGGGGTTCGCGCTCACGGCCTACCCGGTCGGCGTCGAGCGCGGCTGGATCACCCGCGGCCAAGCGGCCGACCGCACCCGCACGACGCTGCGGTTCTTCTGGACTGCGACCCAAGACTCCGCCGCCACGAACGTCACCGGCTACAAGGGTTTCTTCTATCACTTCCTCGACATGGGGACTGGCAAGCGGTTCCAGACGGTCGAGCTCTCGACCATCGACACGTCGCTCTTGCTCGCGGGGATCCTGTTCGCGCAGTCGTACTTCGATAGGAACGACTCCACCGAGACCGAGATCCGCGCGCTCGCCGACTCGATCTACTTCCGCGTCGATTGGAACTGGGCACAGGCGCGAGCCCCCGCCGTTTCGATGGGCTGGCGCCCCGAGTCCGGCTTCATCAACGCCGACTGGATCGGCTACAACGAGGCGATGATCCTGCTGTTCCTCGCCCTCGGCTCGCCCACGCACCCCATCGACTCCACGAGTGGTTGGTCGGCGTGGGTGAGCGGCTACGACTGGGGGACCTACTACGGGCAGGCGTTCGTGCAGTTCGCGCCGCTGTTCGGGCACGAGTACTCGCACGTATGGATCGACTTCCGCGGCATCAAGGACTCGTACATGCGCGGCCGCGGGATCGACTACTTCGAGAACTCGCGTCGCGCGACCCTATCGCAGCGCGCCTACGCGATCGCCAACCCGGGCGGCTGGCGCGGCTACACGAGCGACGTGTGGGGACTCACCGCGTGCGATGGGCCGGCCAACGTGACGCTCACGCTCGCCGGCCGGTCGCGCGAGTTTCACACCTATTGGGCGCGCGGCGCGGCGCTGGGAGACATCCGCGACGACGGCACGATCTGCCCCACCGCCGTGGGCGGGGCGGTGCCGTTCGCACCCGAGATCACGATCCCCGCGCTGATGGCGATGCGGCGCACCTACGGGGACGCCCTCTTCAAGCAGTACGGCTTTCTCGACGCCTTCAACCCCACGTTTACGGCGTCGGGACAGCAACAGACGGGGACGGTGGACCCCACGCTGGGCTGGTTCGACGTCGATTACCTGGGGATCGACCAGGGGCCGATCTTGCTCATGGTCGAGAACCACCGCACCGGTTTCGTGTGGCAGGTGATGCGGCGCAATCCGCACATCGTGCGGGGCCTCAAGCGGGCGGGGTTTACGGGGGGGTGGCTGGACGCGGTTCCGCGGTGACGACAATGGCGGGTGCTGGGTATCTACGTGTGAGCATGAACGCCCGCGTCGTCTTTCTCCTGCCGCTGCTTTCTGTGGTGGCCTGTTCCGTTCCGGCTCCCGGAGAGCCGGCCGGCCAGGCGCTGTGCACGCCGCTGACTCCCGCAGCCGACTCTTCCCTGGCGGCCCATCCATCGTTGTGGGCGCTCGATTCGGCACCGCCCCTTTCGGCCGAACAAGAGAGACTGCTCGCCGGCATCCGCGCGCGACCGACCACGGCTGAGCTACACCTCGCCCACCTGTCGCCGGCAGCGGACTCCCTGCTGCGGCTTGGGAGTCGCGTCGTGCTGACCGTCTCCCCCGGTCGCTCGGTTGTCGTGGTCGGCGACAGGGTCACACGCCGAGGACCGAGCGACGTATCGTGGGGTGGGGCGATTCAGGGCGAGTGGGGGCGAGTCGAGCTCGTTCTCACCAGTCAGGGTGTGACGGGCTCCCTGCAGAGCGCCGCAAAAGACGACGCGGGGAGGCTGGCGTATGCGAGCTACAGGATCGAACCGATCAGCGGCGCCCTAGAGGCGCTCGTCTGCGTCGACGCCAGCAAGTACCCGCCGGACTGACGCCGCAAGCAGATCCTTCGCTTCGCGCGCGTTCCGCGCGCACATCCACCAGCTTGATCCTTCGCTTCGCGCGCGTTCCGCGCGCACATCCACCAGCAGATCCTTCGCTCGCGCGCGTTCCGCGCGCACATCCGCAAGTAGATCCTTCGCTCGCGCGCGTTCCGCGCGCTCGCTCAGGATGACAGCTCCGCGCGGCTCCCCTACTCAATTATTTTATTGTATTAGCGGAGTGAGCGGACGCTGTCATCCTGAGCGCCGGAGGCGCGAAGGATCCGCTTTTGGCGTCAGCGCCGGAGGTGCGAAGGATCCGTCTTTCGCATCAGCGCCGGAGGTGCGAAGGATTCGTTTTTCGCATCAGCGCCGGAGGCGTGAAGGATCCGTTTTTCGCGTCAGCGCCGGAGACGCGAAGGATCTGTTTTTCGCGTCGCATCCGCCAGGTCCTCCCAGGTAGGGTTACGCTCTGCAATCAGCCGGATCTTCCGGGCACGCATCCAGCCCTTGATCTGCTTCTCGCGGGCAATAGCGTCACGAATGTCCGTGAACTCCTCGAAGTAGACCAGCCGGGTGATGTGGTACCTGCTCGTGAACCCGGGGGTGAGGCCGCGCTTGTGCTCATCCACGCGCCGAGCGAGGTCATTGGTGACGCCCGTGTATAACACCCGCGAGCGACTGGCCATGATGTACACGTAGTAGGTGCGCATGGCCCACCAAGATCGCGCATCTCGGTCGGGCGATTGGCATCATTCCTCGGCGGCTTGGAGCGAAACCTTGCATCTGAGTATCGTTCCTCTTTTTTGCTTTCTTTGAGGAGCGAGTGAGCCTGTCATCCTGAGCGCCGCAGGCGCGAAGGATCTCCTGAGCCCGCAGGCGAGAAGGATCCCTTTCCCCACGCCGGCGCGATGGATCTCCTGAGCCCGCAGGCGAGAAGGATCCCTTTCTCCACGCCGGAGGCGCGAAGGATCGGCGCGAAGGATCCCCTGAGCGCCGCAGGCGCCAAGGATCTCTTTCTCTGGGCCGCC
Source organism: Gemmatimonadales bacterium (assembly GCA_036004985.1). Taxonomy (GTDB): domain Bacteria; phylum Gemmatimonadota; class Gemmatimonadetes; order Gemmatimonadales; family GWC2-71-9; genus 20CM-2-65-7. The sequence continues at coordinate 17,222 of DASYQX010000123.1, read as the reverse complement.
AGCGCCAGCGCCACGCCGTTAGTCCACCCGAACCCGTCCTGCGTCGCGTACTCGCCGCCGCCGGCCCGCCGGCGCAAATCGACCACGTCGTACTTCTCCGTCATCTTCCCCGTCGAGCGATAGGTGCGCCGGTTGAGCGCGAGCCAGCGGTCGCGGGCGCGATCGGCCAGGTCCGGCCGGCCGTAGCGGCGCACCCCTTCGATCGTCAGCCACTCGAGCGGCGGCCAGCCGTTGGGGGCGTCCCACTGCTGCCCTGACGCGATCAGCGTCGTGACGAACCCGCCCGGCTTCAAGAACTCCTGCTCGAGCCGCGCGGCGACGTGCAACCCCTGGTCGGGCGAGGCGAGCCCGAAATACAGCGGCGCCGCGGCGGCCAGCGTGGGACGGTCCGTCACACGCTCCCAGCTGCGCCACCGCACGTCGAAGAAGAAGCCCGCGATGGGATCGTACGCGATGCCGATCAGGGCCAGACGCCGCGCCTCGGCCAGGCCCGTGAACCGCTGCGCGACCGCCCCGTCGCCCGCCTGCCCGCGGAACGCCCGCAACGCCGCGATCGTCCGCTCGGCATTATAGAGGAGACTGTTCAGGTCCACGGGGATCAGCTCCGTCGTCTCGAGCGTCCGCAGATCCTTGGGGTCGCGCATCCAGCGGCTCGAGAAGTCCCAGCCGCTCTCCGCGGTCGCGCGCACGTTACGATAGAAGGCTTCGCGTTGCGCTGCGGGCAGCGTCTGCCCCAGCTCGTAGTCCGGCCGATACGACTCAGGCCGGGGCGTTGCCTGGTCGTCCCAGTAACGGTTGAGCACGGGGCCGTCGGGCAGCCGGACCACGCGGCGATACACCTGACCGGGTGCGAGACGGTCCGCTCCATCCATCCAGAATGCGTGCTCAGCCTCCATCGCCTCGAGGTAGCGCAGCGCCTGGGTCGTGTCGGTGGCCCGCGCGTACAGCCCGACCATCGCGGAAAAGAACGGCGGCTGGCTGCGGCTGAGATAGTACGTCCGGTTGCCGTTCGGGATGTGACCGACCGTCGCAATCAGGTAGGCAAAGTTGTCGAGCATGTTGCGCACCAGGTCGGTCCGGCCGCTCTCGATGAGCCCCAGCATCGTGAAGTACGAGTCCCAGTAGTAGACCTCGCGGAACCGGCCGCCCGGCACGACGTAGGCGTGCGGGAGCGGGATCAGGGAGGAGCGCGCGTCGGCGGTGTCGGGCGGGCGCGTGAGGACGGGCCAGAGTGCGCGGATGTGCTCTTCCATGGTCCGCGACGGGTCGGTGTGAAACCCCTCCCCGACCGGCCGGGGCAGCTCGAAGTGCTGCTCCACGAACGCTCTCGCATCTGCGCCGTGATACCGGGCCGCGATCTCGGCGGGGGCGACGAGCGGGCGCGCGTCCACGAATGTCTTGGAGTCCGGGAACATCCCCGAGAGCTGCACGTCCTGAAACAGCGGGCCGAGGTCGTGCGCGGGGTCGTAGCGCGCGGCGCTTCCAACGGGCCGGCATCCAACCGCGAGAACGAGCGCAGGAGCGAGCCAGCGAACGAGCTTCATTGTCTAGGTGCCTGTGCCAGGAGGTACTCGACGGCGAGATCGGTGAGACTCCACAGCTGCACGTCCGAGCCGCTGCCGTAGCGCACCGGTCGCAACCGGTTCCGGTCGATCCGGTAGCTCCACAGCTCCGCGTGGCGGAACCCCGAGCGCTCCACGGCATCCAGGATGGACTGCAGCGCCGGCGGACGGCCGCGCCGCGCCAGTGCGGCGAGCAGCACGTTCACTTCCCGCCCCCACACCACGCGGGGCGAATGATACAGGTCCCGCTCGAACATCGCCCAGACCTCGGGGGAAGCATAGACGTCGTTCGTCGCGAGCGGCCCGAGTCCGTCGACGAACAGGCCCACGGGGTACGGCAGCACGAACGGCCGCAGCAGCTCGGCCTCGCGCGCGGGGTCAAGATCCTCGAGCAGCAGCAGCATCCCCGGATCGGTACTCATCACGGGGATCGGCTGCCCCGCCGAATCGAGCGAGACGGCGAGGAACCGCACCGTGTCGGCCGGGAAGCCCGAGCGCGCGAGCACGCGCTCCCAGTACTCCCGCTCGGCCTCGGGGAGCGAGCCGAGCTTGGCGCGCACCCGATCCCGCACCTCCTGCGGCGCCAGCGCCACCTCGAAGTGCCGCACCGCCCCACGCCACGTCTCGATGGCGCGCGCCAGCGTCGCGGAGTCGGGAAGCGCCGCGGCGGAAGGGAGCGACGGGCGGATCACCAGGATCGCCCGCAACGCGGCCGGCACCCAGACCGCGTTCACGTCGAAGGCGAACCGGCCACCCGCGTACCCCACGCGCGAGTCGCGCCAACTCCCGGGGTGCCACCAGCCGTCGGGGTCCTGCTGAAAGCCCACCAGGTTCGTCGCGACGGGCTCGCGCGCGTACGGCTCGGCACGGCGCCAGACGTACGCGAGGTTCCGCGCCAGCGCCGCGCCGTACTGGGCGAGGAAGCGGCGCTTGCGCTCGACAGGGACGGCGGGATTCGCGAAATAGCGCGCCGCGACGACCGGCAGCTGGAAGTCGTCGTCCACCATGAAGTAGTTCTCGCGCACCGCCTCGAGGTTCGCGAGGATCGCGGGGTCGCGGCGCCGGTTGTATTCGGCGGCGTTCTCCCGGATCGCCTGCCCGCCCAGCGCTTCCTCGTGGCTCACCTCTCCCGTGGGCGCGAGCTTGCGCAACGCCGCGGCGATGACGTGCTCCGGCATCGTGTCGGACCAGACGGGCTCCATCAGGAGGGCGGTCATCAGCATGTCGCGCCCGAAGTAGGTGGCGTAGTTCGGCAGACCCGCCATGAGCTTCTCGCGCGAGCTGAGCAGCTCGAAGCCGCGGATCTCGCGCTCGAGGCGCGGCGAGCGCGCCGAGTCGGCGAAGCGGCGGAAGGCGTCGTTGAAGATCTGGTCCCGCGTGAGCGGGGTGAGGGCGGGGCCGTCGGTCGCGATTTCGACCGTCAGGTCCAACGCGTCGGCGCCCGTCGGCCGGACGGTGGCGACGCCGCGTGCGAGGGAGGCGTGCGAGCGGCGGGGGTCCCCGCTCAAGATGAGCGAGAGCTGGTGCCGGCCGTCGAGGCTGCGCTGTGCGACGCGGACGCGCCATGGCGCGTTCACCGCCCCCGGCTCGAGTACGATGCGGGGCGCGAGGCGGGCGCGGAGCACCGCCGGCTCGCGCGCCCGGAGTGCCCGCAGGGCGCGGCGCCGCTCGGCGGGCGGCAGCCCTTCGACGGTCGCCACGAGCTCGAGGATCTCCGGCGGGATGAACGGCGCGTCGAGCGCGCCGCGGTGGCGGTCGGCGTACTGCAGGTCGCGCTCGACCCGCATCGAGCCGAGCAGGAACAGCCCGATGCGTATTGACCGCCCGCTTTGCACCGTCAACGAGTACCGTAGCCAGCGCCGGCCGCCCCGACCGCCCAGACCGCCCTGACCGCCCGTCACACCAACCGTTGCTCCCCCGTCACCGAAAGCGATCGCCGCAGCTGCCTCTTGACCGCCCTGACCGCCCTGACCGCCCGAGTCCCGCACCGTGAACCCGATGCTTTCGTTCAGCGCGTCGGCCCAGAGATGCACCACCCGGCCGGTCGTGCGGTCGAGGTAGATCTGCACGGCGTTGTCGCGCGCGTCGCGGTACACGCGCGTGGTGTAGCCCTCGTAAGCGGCCGGATCGTCGAGGCCGGGCTCGGGGAAGGCGACGTAGGGGGGGGCCCCCTGCGTGAGCAGCAGCAGCGCGAGTGCGTACATGGCGCGGAATCGTACCCGAAGTCGGCCCGTCCGGCCAGATTGTTCCTCTTTTCACATGTCCTTACACGTGTCCTTGACATCGGCAACATCAAGGCGCCACTTGAACCCGGGGCAGAATCCTCCCCCTTCGAGCTTGAACCTGCCGCGGAGGTGTTTCGATGGCCCTAGTCCGCTACGTCGTTCCCGCACTCGTCGCCACCCTGTTGTATCCCTTCGCGCTCGCTGCGCAGGTGCCCACGGGCACCATCACAGGGCGAGTCACCGACGCCGTGAGCCAAGTACCGCTCGCGGGCGTCACCATCCGGATCGAAGGAGGCACCCGGCTCGAAACGCTCACGCGCAACGACGGTGGCTTCGCGTTGGGCGGCGTACCGGCGGGCGTCCATCGCCTGCGCGCGACCCGCATCGGGTACGCGCCGCTCGCGCAGGACGTCACGGTGACGGCCGGCGGGGCGGCCGAGGCAATGTTCGCCTTGCCGCCTCAGGCGGCGCTGATCGAAGCGGTGGTGGTGACGGGGTACGGCAGCCAGCGGCGCGAAGCGATCACGGGCTCCGTTGCGACCGTCGACGCGGGGACCGCCGACGTCGGCGTCGTGTCCAACGTCAACAACATGATCCAGGGCCGCGTCGCGGGGCTGAACGTCACGACGAACAACGGAGAGCCCGGCTCGGGAGCGCAGATCCGGATCCGCGGCGGCACGTCGATCCGCGCCAGCAACGAGCCGCTCTACGTGATCGACGGCGTCCCCATTCAGAACGTGGCCACCGAGCCGGGCGGCATCGGCGTCGGCGGCGACCCGCCGCTGGCGCGCAGCCCCTTGAACCTGCTGAACCCGTCGGACATCGGGTCGATCACGATCCTGAAAGACGCAGCGGCCTCGGCGATCTACGGGAGCCGCGCCGCCAACGGAGTGATCCTCATCGAGACGAAGCGGCAGGGCTCCGCGGGCGGGTCCACAGTCGAGTACGACTCCTACATGGCCGCCGCGTCGCCGGCGCGACGCCTGGACCTCTTGAACGGCGACGAGTATCGCGCCTTCGTGACGGGTGAAGTCGCGGCGGGAAGGCTGCCGAACACCATACTGTCGAACCTCGGCACTCTGACACGGACCGGACCCAACCCTGGTGACACGCTGAGGGTCTTCTCCAACACCAATTGGGAGGACGAGGTCAGCCGCACCGGCATTACCACGAATCAGAACTTCGGCTTCACGGGCGGGACGGAGGCCACGCAGTACCGCGCGTCGCTGAACCTGATGGATCAGCAGGGCGTCACGATCGCCAACGGATTCAAGCGCGTGCAGGGACGCCTCAATGCCAGGCACCGCGCGCTGGAGAACCGGCTGCGGTTGACGCTCAACGTCACCGGCTCGCACGTCGACAACGACTACCTCCCCTACGAGATCGGCGGCGGGTTCGAGGGCGGCGTCTTCCAGAACGTGGCCGTGTTCGATCCCACGCACCCGGTGATCGACCCGGCGACCGGGAAGTACTACGAGACCGGTCCGCCGTATTCGGTGCGCAACCCGGTGGGCTTGGCGAACCAGCTCGCTGACTTCGGGAACACGACCCGCGTGTTCGGCAACGCGATGGCCGAGCTGGACCTGGTCCCCGGCCTCACGGGGCAAATCAACGTCGGCGTCGACCGGTCCGACGGCCTCCGCCAGATCTACTGGCCGCTGGCGAGTCCGGTGGGCTTGAGTTTCGACGGGCGCGCCCAGCAGGAGAACTTGGACAACACGTCCGTGACCTTCCAATCCTACCTCACGCTGCAGCGGAAGGTCGGCGAGAACCATGACCTCGACATCGTCGGCGGCTACGAGTTCAACGAGTACCGCCGGTCGAGTTTCCGCGCGGAAGGGCGCGGCTTCCTGACGGATGCATTTGGATACGACAATCTGAGCGCGGCGGCGGTGCTCCTGCCGCCGTCCTCGAATTGGTCACAGAACCGCCTCATCTCCTTCTTCGGTCGCGCAAACTACGGCTACAAAGACCGCTTTTTCGTGACCGGGGTGCTCCGTTACGACGGGTCGACGAAGTTCGGCTCCGGCAACAAGTGGGCCCTGTTCCCGGCCCTGTCGGGGTCGTGGCACATCAGTCAGGAGAGCTTCATGCAGAATCTCCCGCTCGGGCTCACCGACTTGCGGCTGCGCCTCGGCTGGGGCAAGAACGGCAACCAGGACGGCATCCCGGCGTACTCGTCCCTGCCGCTGGTCGAACCCACCGGCGGGGCCCGGTATCCGTGGGGCGACGCGACCGCCACGGGTATCGTGGGCACGCGGAACCCCAACCCCGATCTCAAGTGGGAGGCGACGGAACAGATCAACGCCGCCGTCGACTTCGGCTTCATGAACAACCGGATCTCGGGGAGTGCGGAGTACTACGTCAAGAACACGTCGGACCTGCTGCTCGAGGTCGGCGTGCTCATGCCGGCGCTCGTGACCACCCGCATCGAGAACATCGGGAAGGTGCGCAATCGTGGGGTCGAGATCGCCCTCGACGCCCTGGCCAAGAGCACGCCGAGGCTGTCCTGGCGCGCTGGGCTGGTGTTCTCCGCGAACCGAAACCGCGTCGTCGATCTCGGCCCGACGAGCTTCATCAGCACCAGCCTCGCCAGCGGCCAGGGCCAGTCCGACCAGCGGACCCAGCGCATCTTGCCCGGGTACCCGCTCGGCACGTTCTACGGCCGCGTGTTCATCAGGGTGGCCGACGAGCTCGGTCCGGTGGTCGACCTGGACCCGGCCGTGGCCGGGTTGGATACGCTGTGGAGGCCCGGGCAGCAGCTGTTCAGGTGCAGCAGCGCGGCGCTCACGTGTGTCAACGGGGAGAGCAGAACGCCGTCGGCCAGTGACTTCGCCGTGATCGGCGACGCCAACCCCGACTTCGAGCTCGGCTTGACGAACCAGGTGAGTTTCGGCAAATGGGACTTGAGCGTGCTCGTCCGGGCCGTGGTGGGGCACGACGTGTTCAACAATACGGCGATGGTCTACGCCACGAAGGGGAACGCGCAGCAGACCAAGAACTTCCTGCGCGAGGCCCTGGACCAGCCGGACCGCATCGACGAGCCGGCCACCTACTCCTCCCGGTGGATCGAGGACGGCTCGTTCGTGCGCCTGCAGAACATCACGGCGGGATACACGTTCAACACGCCGAGTGTCTTCGGGGCGGCTCGGAGCGCACGGGTCTACGTTTCCGGAGACAACCTCCTCCTGCTGACCGGCTACTCGGGCCTCGACCCCGAGGTCCATGCCGGACTCCAGGATCTCGCTACTCGCGGAGTCGACTACCTCAGCTACCCACGCGCCCGGACGTTTACCGCGGGCCTGCGTGTCACGTTTTGAGGGCGCGTCCAATGAGGGCACCACTCATGAAAAAACCGCTAAGCGCCGCGTGGGCCTGCGGGCTCCTGCTGCTGTCGCCGATTCTCGTCCAGGGTTGCACGGATCTGACTGAGTCGCCCAAGAGCGAGGCTACGCCCGACAACTTCTTCAGCACCGAGTCGGAGGTCCTGGGCGGTCTGGCGGGGGTGTACGCGCAGATGCGGAACACCCTCACGGGTTACGGTGACTACTACAACGTCATCGAAACGAGCTCGGACGAGATGATCGTGCCCACCCGCGGCCAGGACTGGAAGGATGACGGCCGGTGGTTGGAGCTCGACCGCCACACCTGGGAGCCGATCAGCCCGGCCGGCCTCACCGACTTGAACGGAGCCTGGATCGCGCCGTTCATCGGCGTCGCCCGCGCGAACGTGCTGCTCGAGGCGTTGGACAGGGTTGCCCTGCCGGACACCTTCGAAACGCGCGTCAGGGCGGAGCTGCGCACCCTCCGCGCGTTCTACTTCTACCTGCTGCAGGACCTGTTCGGCGGCGTGCCGCTGGCGACCGACTCGAAAGTCGAGCCCCGGGCACGCGCGACCCGCCAAGAGGTGTTCGACTTCATCCGGACGGAGCTCACGGCGGCTCGCGCCGACCTCCCGGCCTCATGGCCCGTGGGCAGCAATGGTCGCCTGACGCAGGGTGCCGCCGACGCTATCCTGGCCAGCCTGTATCTGAACGCGGGTGTGTTCACCAAGGACGCCGGCATCAGCATCACCGCGTATAACTCGTGCGCGACGGTGACGATTGGTGGCGGCACCGCCTGCGACTCGGCCATCGCAGCCGCGGATCGGATCCTCAACTCGGGCGTGTACAGCCTGGCCACGGACTGGCGCGATAACTTCCGGGCGAACAACGACCAGTCACCCGAGAACATTCTCGTCGTTAAACTCGTCGCCCAGGCCGACCTGGGCTTCCGCCTCTTCCAGGCGACGCTGCACTACAGCCAGTTCTCGCCCACCCCGTGGAACGGCTTCTCGAGCATCGCGGATGTGTACAACCAGTTCGACGCCAACGATCAGCGCCTGGAGAGCTTCCTCGTCGGGCCGCAGGTCAATCTGGAGACCGGACTGCCGGTGAACGACCGCCAGGGCAACCCCCTGGTGTTCACGACCAGCATCGGCGACGTGACAGCGGCGACCGAGGGCGAGGGGGCCCGGATCGGGAAGTGGGTGTATGACCCGAGCCACGCCGGGCCGGACAACGGCAACGACTACGCGTTCTTCCGGCTCGCCGAGATCTACCTGATCAAGGCCGAGGCGGAGTTCGCGGACGGGTCGGGCAATCCGCTGGCATCGATCAATCTAGTGCGCGCGCGCGTCTTCAACCCGGACGAGCCGCTCGCCACCGTCGATCTCGATGCCATCCTGCGTGAGCGTCTGTTCGAGCTCGTCTTCGAGGGCAGGCGCCGCCAGGACCAGATTCGGTTCGGGCGGTGGGACGATGCCTGGCAGTTCAAGGCCGCGAGCGCGGCCCATCGCGTCTTGATGCCAATTCCGCAGACGCAGCTGGACGCCAACCCGCTGCTGGTGCAGAACCCCGGCTATTGATTGCCGCGGGTGACGGGTAGGTCAATCGATCAGGGCAGTGCTGTGGCAGGGGCGCAGGGTGCTGCGCCCTTGCGTGTTCTCGTGGCCGGGGTGGCGCTGCTCGGCGGCTGCGCCGGCGCGGGCGGCTCCGCGCCCGGCGGCCCCACCCTCTTCACCCGCCTCCCCTCGAGCGAGACCGGCGTCCGCTTCGCGAACCACCTGACCGATACCCGCGACGTGAACGTCTTCACGTACCGCAACTTCTACAACGGCGGCGGGGTGGCGCTCGGCGACCTGACCGGCGACGGCCTGCCCGACCTCGTCCTCACGTCCAACCAGGGCGGCAACCGGCTGTACCTCAATGAGGGCAGGTTCCATTTCCGCGATGTGACCGACCGAGCGGGCGTTCGGGGCAAAGGGACCTGGGCCACCGGCGTCGTCCTGGCCGACGTGAACGGTGACGGCCGGCTCGACATCTACATCTGCTACGCCGGCCACGCGCCCGCCGAGGCCCGAGCCAACGAGCTCTACCTCAATCAGGGCCTCGATGCGAACGGCGTGCCCAGGTTCGTGGAGGCGGCGGCCGCCTGGGGCATCGCCGACCGGGCGTATTCCACCCATGCCGCGTTCTTCGACTACGACCGCGACGGCGACCTGGATCTCTACCTGGTCAACAATTCGTCACGGCCGGTCGCCATCTTCGGCCGGCAGAACCTCCGCCTGGTGCGCGACTCTCTGGGCGGGGACAAGCTGTATCGCAACGACGGCGACCACTTCGTGGACGTGAGCGCCGCCGCCGGCATCTACGGGGGCGAGACCGGCTTCGGCCTGGGCGTGGCCGTCACCGACGTGAATCGCGACGGCTGGCCGGACCTCTACGTGTCGAACGACTTCTTCGAGCGGGATTTTCTCTACCTCAACGACCACGACGGCACCTTCAGCGAGCGACTCGAGCAGGCGATGCCCGCGATCAGCTACTCGTCGATGGGTCTAGACGCCGCGGATCTGGACAACGACGGCTGGCCCGACATCTACGTCACCGACATGCTGCCGGAGGACGACTACCGCCTGAAGCTCGTCTCGGCGTTCGAGACCTGGGCGAGCTACCAGGCGAGCATCACCGAGGGATACCACCACCAGTTCACCCGCAACACGCTCCAACGCAACAACGGCAACGGCACCTTCAGCGAGGTCGGCCAGCTCGCCGGCGTGGCGCGCACCGACTGGAGCTGGAGCGCCCTGATCGCCGACTACGACCTGGACGGCCGCAAGGACATCTACGTCACCAACGGCATCGTCCGGGACCTCACGTCGCAGGATTACATCGCGTTCCTCGCGAACGACCGGACGCTGCGCGCCGCCACGGCGGGCCAGCGCGTGGACCTGCTCGCGCTCGTCCACGCCATGAGCTCGACCCGGCTGCCCAACTACGCCTTCCGCAACACCGGCGAGCTGGCCTTCACCAGCGCGGCCCCCGCCTGGGGCCTCGCGACGCCCAGCTTCTCGAGCGGCGCGGCGTACGGCGACCTGGACGGCGATGGCGCGCTCGACCTCGTCGTGAACAACGTCAACGACGAGGCCTTCGTCTACCGCAACGACGCCCGGCGCCTCCTGGGCCACCACTACCTCCAGGTCGCCCTCCAGGGCGAGCGCCCGAACCCGTTCGCCGTCGGCGCTCAGGTGACGCTGTGGCGCGGCGCCGAGCTGCAACTCCAGGAGCTCCAGCCGTCGCGCGGCTTCCAGTCGAGCGTGGACTACGTCCTCACGTTCGGCCTGGGTGTAGCCGACACCGTGGACTCGGTGACCGTCGCGTGGCCGGACGGGCGGCGCACCGCATTGCATGGCATCGCCGCCAACCAGCGGATTACGGTCATGCAGAAGGACGCTCGCGTGGCCCCAACCGTCCCGCCCGGCCGGCCGCTCTTCACCGACGTCACGGACCAGGTGACGCTCCCGTTCGTGCACCACGAGAACGCGTTCGTCGATTTCGACCGCGAGCCCCTCATGCCGAAGCTCGTCTCGACCGAGGGGCCGCTCATGGCGGTCGGAGACGTGAACGGCGACGGGCTGGAGGACGTGTTCCTGGGGGGCGCGAAGGGCCAGCCAGGCAGCCTCCTGCTGCAGCGTGCCGGCGGAGGCTTCCTGGCTGCCGCCGAGCCCGCGCTCGATCAGGACCGTGTCTCTGAGGATGTCGGTGCCGCGTTTTTCGACGCCGACGGCGACGGCGACCTCGACCTGTACGTGGTCTCCGGCGGGAGCGAGTTCTCGGAGCTGGCGCCCGCCCTCGAGGACCGGCTCTACCTGAACGACGGGCACGGCCGCCTCCGCCGGGCGGCGGACGCGCTGCCGCTCCTGTACCTCAGCGGCTCGTGCGTGCGCGCGGCGGACTACGACGGGGACGGAGACATCGATCTGTTCGTGGGCGGGCGCGTCGTCCCGTGGCAGTATGGGGTCGATCCCACCAGCGTCCTGCTCGTGAACGACGGCCGCGGCCGCTTCAGCGACCGGGCGGCGCAGCTCGCCCCCGACCTGGCGCGCGTGGGTATGGTCACCGATGCCCTCTGGACCGACCTGGACGGCGACCGCCGCCTGGACCTCGTCGTCGTGGGCGAATGGATGCCGATCCGGCTGTTCCGCAATGCGGGCGACGGGAGGCTCGTCCCATTGCCGGCGCGGGGGCTCGAGCGGAGCAACGGCTGGTGGAACCGGATCGTGGCGGGCGATTTCACAGGCGACGGCCGCCTCGACTTCGTCGTCGGCAACCTCGGTCTCAACACGCGCCTCACCGCCACCGCGGCAGAGCCGGCCGTCATGTACGTGAAGGATTTCGACGGCAGGGGACGCGTCGAGCAGTTCGTGACCACGTTCGTCCACGGCGTGAGCCGTCCCCTCGCCCTACGTGACGACCTGGTTGGCGCCCTGCCGTCGCTGAAACCCCGATTCCCCGACTATGAGGACTATGCGCGGCGGGCGGCGACCGACATTTTTTCCTCGGCCGACCTGGCGGGCGCGCTGCGCAAAGAGGCGTACACGTTCGCGACGGCGCTGGTGCGGAGCGAGCCCGACGGTGCGTTCACGCTGCTGCCGCTGCCGCGCGAGGCCCAGCTCGCCCCCGTCTACGGCATCCTGGCGTCCGACTTCGATCGGGACGGCAACCTGGATCTGCTGCTGGCTGGCAACTTCGACGGCGTGAAGCCCGAGATCGGTCGGATGAGCGCGAGCTACGGATTGTTCCTGTCTGGGGCGGGCGACGGTACGTTCAAGCCGGTGAGGGCGGCGGAGAGCGGATTCTTCGTGCCGGGGCAGGCGCGCGACATTCAGAGACTCCACACCCGGCGGGGCGATGTGTTCGCCGTGACCCGCAACGACGATCGCCCGCTCGTCTTCCGGACGCGCGCCGCTACTGTGGCGGCTGCTTCGTTTTGATGACGATCACGCCGTTGCTGCCGCGCACCCCGTACATGGCGGTGCCGGCGGCGTCCCGCAGCACCTCGAGCGTCGCAATGTCGTACGGATTGACCGCGCTCAAGTTGCCGGCCGGGTTCGGCTCGAGCGGAATGCCGTCAACCACCACCAGCGGGTCCTGCGCGCCGTGTATGGTCGTCGTTCCTCGGATGTGAAGGACGAGGCGGCCGTCCTCGGCCCGGGTCAACGTGACGCCTGGGACCCGGGCGACGAGCAGCTGCTCGAGGGACAAGCCCGGCGAGCGTGCGATGTCTTCCGCGGTCAGGATGTTGGCGCGCGGCGAGCTCGGCGCCGGCGCGGTACCGCGCGTGCGGGCGCACCCGGCAACGAGGCCGAGGAGCAGGAACGACGCGCGCACGTCCAAGGCGAGCCTACTCGTGCGCACCCTTCGTCTTGATGACGACCACGCCGTTCGCACCGCGCACCCCGTATATCGCCTTGCTGGCTTCATACTTGAGCACTTCGATGGACTCGATGTCGCGGGGACTGATCCAGCTCAACGAGCCGTTCGGACCCGCCTGGATCTCCATGCCGTCGACCACGTAGAGGGGCTCTTGGCTCAGATAGAAGGACGTTGGGCCGCTGATGCGCACCGAGATGCCGCCGCCCGGCAGGGCCGTCACCATCACGCCGGAGATCCGGCCCGCGAGCAGCTCCGCAAGCGACTGGGGAGCCTGCTGGACGTCGTCCGACGTCACCGTCGAGGAGGAAGGCGGGGAGGGATCCGGCATCGGGACAACCACACTCGGGCTCGCACCGCGCCCGTGGGCGCAGGCAAGGACGAGTCCCGTGACGATGCCGACTGGCGGCAGGACGCGCATTGGGTACCAGTTCATGGGACCGCCTTTTGCCGCCAATATACCCGTTTCACTCGGAAATGGAGATACGCATGGTGATGCGCAGTCTGTACCTCGCGTTACTGATGGCGGCAGCGGCCGCCGCCGCTCCGGCCCAGGCTCAGGTCCGAGTCGCCTCCCCCGACGCCCGGACCCAGGTGACCGTCCAGGTTCGCGAGGGCAAGCTGTACTACAGCGTGCAGCGGGACGGCCGGCCGCTGTTCACGCCGTCGCTCCTGGGCTTCGAGTTCCGCGCGGCGCCGCCGCTCCGCGACGGCCTCAGAATCGTCGACACCGCCAGAGCGAGCATTGACGAGACGTGGACACAGCCGTGGGGCGAAGTCGCACGCGTGCGGGACCAGCACAACGAGCTAAGGGTCTCAGTCGCCGAAGCGGCCCCCCCCGCTCGGCAGTTCGCCGTGGTGTTCCGCCTCTTCAATGACGGCGTGGGCTTCCGCTACGAGTTTCCCGCGCAGCCCAATCTGGGCGAGTTCGTCATCATGGAGGAGCTGACCGAGTTCGCCCTGGCCGACGACGCGCGCGCGTGGTGGATCCCGTCCAACCGGCCGCGCCTCGACCGTTCGGAGATGCTCTATTCGTCATCCCCCGTGAGCGTGACCGACAGCATCCAAACGCCCGTCACGATGGAGACCCGCGACGGCCGGACGTTCATCGTCATTCACGAGGCGAACCTCGTCGACTACGCCCGTATGTTCCTGCGCGGGCCGCGGATGCAGGATCGCACCCTGCACGCGGCGCTCGCGCCCTACGCCGACGGGACCAAGGTGCACGGCCGCACGCCGTTCGCGACCCCATGGCGCGCGATTCAGCTGGCCGACCGCGTCACCGATCTGGCGCCGTCGGTGCTCGGCCTGAACCTCAATCCGCCGAGCGTCATCCAGAACACCAGCTGGATCAAGCCGATGAAGTACGTCGGCATCTGGTGGGGCATGCACATCAACACGATGACGTGGAGCTCGGGCGAGAAGCACGGCGCCACGACGGCGAACACGAGACGCTACATCGACTTCGCCGCGGCCAACGCGTTCGGCGGCGTGCTGGTCGAAGGCTGGAACGTCGGGTGGGACGGCGATTGGATCCAGAACCGCAACGCCTTCTCGTTCACGAGAGCCTATCCCGATTACGATCTCGCCGAGGTGGCCCGCTACGCGCATCAAAAGGGCGTCAAATTGATCGTGCACAATGAGACGTCGGGCGGCCTCGAGAACTACGAGCGGCAGATCGACAGCGCCTTCGCGCTGTATCAGTCGCTCGGCCTCGACGCGATCAAGTCGGGCTACGTCACGGATCTCGTCGGCGAGGGACACTCGCACTACGGCCAGTACATGGTGCGGCACCACCGCCGCGTGATCGAGAAGGCGGCGCAACACGGCATCATGCTCGACGTCCACGAGCCAATCCACGATACCGGCGAGCGGCGCACCTACCCGAACATGATGAGTCGCGAGGGCGCACGGGGGCAGGAGTACAACGCGTGGAGCAGCGAGGGGGGCAATCCCCCCGAGCACGAGACGATCCTGTTCTTCACGCGCTTGCTCGCCGGCCCGATGGACTTCACGCCGGGCATCTTCGACATCCTCATCGAGCGCGGCACGGGGCGGCCGCGCACGCCGGAGGAGCCGCGCATCCGCACGACCCTCGCCAAGCAGCTGGCGCTGTACGTGGTGCTCTACTCCCCGCTCCAGATGGCGGCGGACCTGCCGGAGAACTACGAGCGCCAGCCGGCATTCCAGTTCATCCGCGACGTGGCGGTCGACTGGGACACGACGCGCGTGCTCGCGGGGAAGATCGGCGACTACGTCATCGTGGCGCGGCGCGAGCGCAATGGACCCAGCTGGTACGTGGGGGCCATCACCGACGAGGAGGGCCGCACGTTCGACACCCCCCTCTCGTTCCTCACGCCCGGACGGAAGTACGTCGCCGAGATCTATGCCGATGCGCCCGGCGCGAACTGGCTCACGAATCCGCTCCCGGTCACTCTTTCCAAGCGAACGGTGGACGCAACGTCCCGCCTGCACCTGGTGCTCGCGCCCGGGGGAGGGCAGGCGATCCGGATCAGGCCGGCCAGATAGATGACGCTCGAAGGAATACCGACGAGGCCGAGGGGCGGTCCCTCCGGCTCGGGACGCCTGACAGCCACCCCACCCGACCCCTTGCGTCTTCGCCTTCGGGACCGCCCCTCGGACTCGCTTGCACATCGGCGACGCGACCGGTGGTCCCGGAGGTGAGGCTCCCAGTGGTGCGGGGGGGCTCTGTCGAGGAGCCGAACCGCAGGGGCCACCGGTCGGCGGGGCCGATGCTTGCGGCGCCGATGCTGTTTCTCTTCGCGGCGTTGGCGCTCGCGGGCTGCGGACGCGCGCGCGAGCCCCAGCTCTTCGAGCTCCTGTCGCCGGGCCGAACCGGCATCACGTTCGCCAATCGTCTGCCCGACGACACCGCGTTCAACATTCTCGACTACATGTATTTCTACGACGGCGGCGGCGTGGCGGTGGGTGACGTCAACAACGACGGCCTGCCGGACCTGTATTTCACCTCGAACGTCGGGCCCAACCGGCTGTACCTGAACAAGGGGGATTATCGGTTCGAGGACGTTACCGACCGGGCCGGCGTCGCCGATTCCGACGGCTGGAAGACCGGGGTCACCATGGCCGACGTCAACGGGGACGGCTACGTCGACATCTACGTCTCCGGCGTCGACTATCTCAACATGCATGGGCACAACGTCCTCTACATCAACAACGGGGACGGCACGTTCATCGACCGCACCAAGGAGTACGGCCTCGACTTTGACGGCTTTTCCACCCAGGCCCTCTTCTTCGACTATGACGGCGACGGCGATTTGGACATGTACCTGCTGACGCACGCGGCCCACCCCGAGCGCGCCTCAGCCACGCGCGGCTCGCGCGATCCCCGGCGTCCGGGGATCGGTGACCGCCTGTATCGGAACGACGGGGGCCACTTTGTGGACGTGAGTGAGCGCGCCGGCCTCTACGGGGGCGCCACGCGATACGGCCTGGGCGTGGTCGCGAGCGATCTGAACGGGGACGGTTGTCCCGACCTCTACATCGCCAACGATTTTCAGGAAGACGACTTTCTCTACTACAACAACTGCGACGGCACGTTCACCGAGTCCATCGCCACCTCCGTGGGCCACACGAGTCACGCGTCCATGGGTGTGGACGCCGCCGACTTCAACAACGACGGCCGACCGGATCTGATGGTCCTCGACATGCTGCCCGAGCGGGAGCAGACGCTCAAGACCTCTGCCAATGCCGAGAGCTTCGACGTCTACAACCAGAAGCTCGAGGCCGGCTATCATCCGCAATATGCCCGCAACACGCTGCAGCTCAGTCGCGGCCGGGGGCGCTTCAGTGAAATCGGTTATCTGGCCGGTGTGTTTGCCACAGATTGGAGCTGGGCCCCCTTGTTTGCCGACCTTGACAACGACGGCTACAAGGACCTGTTCATCACCAGCGGCATCTATCACCGGCCGAACGACCTCGACTACCTCGCGTATGTGAGCAACCCCACCGTCCAGGCGTCGCTGCGCGATGGGATGGCGGGGCTCTCCCGCGCCATCATCGCGAAGATGCCGCACGTTCCGGTCGCCAACTACGCGTATCGCAACAACGGAGACCTGACGTTCACCAACCAGGCGCGAGCCTGGGGCCTCGCGCAGCCGGGTTTCTCGAACGGCGCCGCCTACGCGGACTTGAACAACAGCGGGGCGCTCGATCTGATTGTGAACAGGATCGACGCCCCGGCCGCGATTTATCGAAACCGTTCGCGCGAGCTGAACAAGAACCATTACCTCCAAGTGGTGCTGCGGGGATCCGGCGCCAACACGGCGGGGATCGGCGCGAAGGTCATCGTGAAGCAGGGCGGCACGGGCGGCACGGGCGGCACGATGCAAATGCTCGAGCAGTACCCAACCCGCGGGTTCCAGTCGTCGGTCGACCCCCGCTTGCACTTTGGACTGGGGTCCGCGGAGCGGATCGACTCGCTGACGGTGATCTGGCCCGATCGGCGGCAACAAGGGTTGACCCGCGTAGCAGTCGACCACACGCTCACGCTATCGCAGCAGGATGCCGCGTTGCCGCCCCCGCCGCCCCCGCCGCCCTTGCCGCCCTTGCCGCCCGAGCCGTTGTTTACTGATGTGACCGATCGCCTCGCCATCGATTTCACACACCGTGAGAACCGCTTCTACGACTTCCACCGCGAGCCGTTG
>DASYQX010000122.1:0-28990 GCA_036004985.1 Gemmatimonadales bacterium | reverse complement strand
GAAGTGGAGGGGCAGGTGTGCTGCGGCGCGCTGCACGGCCACGCCGGCCTGCTCGATGAGGCGCGGGTCCTCGCGCGCGCCAACGTCGCGGCGTTTGGCGACGGCGACGAGCCGATCGTCGTGAACAGCGCCGGGTGCGGGGCGTTCATGAAAGGATACGACCATCTGCTGGCCGATCTCCCCGATGGTTCCCCCTCTCCGGAACGGAGAGGGGGCCAGGGGGTGAGGACGTTCTCCGCCCGCGTCCGCGACGTCACCGAGCTGTTGGCCGCGAACGGCGGTCCGGTTCCCGGCGCGCCGCTCGATCTGCACGTCGCGTACGATCCGCCGTGCCACCTGCTGCACGCGCAGCGCATCGCCGACCCGCCGCTGCAGGTCTTCGCCGCGATCCCCGTCCTCCGGCTGGTCGCCGTCCCCGGCGCCGCAGAGTGCTGCGGCAGCGCGGGACTGTTCACGCTGGTCGAGCCGGAGATGTCGCGCGCCGTGCTCAACCCCAAGCTCGAGCGGTTGCGCGAGGTGGCGCCTCAAGTCGTCGCCACCGGGAACCCAGGTTGCCTGATGCAGCTCGGCGCCGGACTCGCGGCGGCGCGAATGTCGGCGGCGGTGCGCCATCCGGTCGAGCTGCTCGACGCATCGTACCGCGCTGCGGGGCGCTACGAATGAGCGTACGCCGCGTGCCGACCGATGATGGGGTGGAGCTGGCGCTGCACCGGCTCCGCGCCCACCGCGATCGCCGCCCCGCCCTGCTGCTCGCGCACGGGGCGTTCGCGAACCACCGCCTCTGGCTCCATGGCAGTGACGAGGGGAGGGGCGGCCTGGCGCACTTCCTCGGCGCCGCGGGGTTCGACGTCTGGCTCGCCGACTTGCGCCACCACGGCGACGCCGCCCGCGAGCCGCGCGGCGCGCGGTGGACGTTCGAGGACTGGGTGCTGCAGGACGCCCCCGCCCTCGTCACGCGGATCCAGGACGAGACGGACGGCGCCGCGATCGCCTGGGTCGGCCACTCTGCCGGCGGGGCCGCGGGGCTGTGCTGGCTCGCGCGCTTCTCCGCCGCGTCGCCGCTCGGCGCCATCGTCACGTTCGGCACCCCGGGCCCGAACGGCGTGGGCCCGCTCCGCCGGATCCTCGCCGCGACTTCGGTCGCGGTCTCCCGCGCTCTCGGCCGGTTCCCGGCCAGGGGCTTCGGGTTCGGCTCGGAGGACGAGGCGGCCGGGATCCTCGCCCAGTGGATGGGCTGGAACGTGCGCGGTGGCTGGATCGGCGCGGACGGGTTCGACTACTTCGCCTCCCTGGCCGCGGTGCGGACGCCGTACCTCGGCGTCGCCGGCGCATCGGACCGGGTGTTCGCGCCGCCGGCCGCGTGCAGTCAGGTGGTGGAGCGCGTCGGCGCCGACCGCAAGTCGCTGCTCGTCGAGCCGGGGCTGTCGCACCGCGGGCTCGTGCTCGCCCCGGGAGCCCGGGACGGCTGCTGGCCGCGCGTGGCCGGCTGGCTCAAGGAGACGCTGACGCCCGGATATATTCCAGCCAAATGAGCGACGCGGTCCCCCCCCCCTCCGCCCCGTCGAGCGCTCCGGCGCCGAACGTCACGCGGCTGAACCCGGACGACGTGCGGGCCGAGGTCGTGGACCACCTCCGCACGGGCGCGGTCGTCGCTCTCGCCGACGTCGTGGCCATCGATCTCACGGGGCCGGGCGCGGTCACCTGCATGCAGGGGCTCCTCACAAATGATGTCGAGCAGCCCGGCGACGGGGCATTCGTCTACGGCGCGCTGCTCACGCCCAAGGGGATGATCGTGGTGGACGGATGGGCGGCGCGGCTCGGCGCGCGCGTGCGGTTCACCGTCCCGACCGAAGGGCGCGAGCGCACCCTCGGCACCTTTCACCACGCGGTGCCGCCCCGCCTCGCGCGTGCGCTGGACCGGAGTGCCGACTGCGCCGTGCTGCGCGTCGCCGGCGCGCATGCCCTCGCGGTAGCGGGCGCCGCCGGCCTGCCCATTCCGCCGAGCCCCGGTCGCGTTGCCCAAGCCGACGAGCTCGAAATCGCCCGCGCCTCTGACCAGGCTCCCTTCGCACTCCAGGTCACGAGCGAGGCCGGGCACCAGACCGGGGTCGTCGACCGGCTCGCGCAGGCCGGCGCCCTCGTGGCCGACGCGCCGGCGCTCGAGCTGGCCCGGGTCCTCGCCGGCTGGCCGCGCCTCGCCTCCGAGGTGGACGAAAAGACAATTCCGCAGGAAGTCCGCTACGACGAGATCGCGGGCGTGTCGTATACCAAAGGGTGCTACCCCGGCCAGGAGACGGTCAGCCGGCTGCATTTCCGCGGCCACGCGAACCGGCAGCTGCGTGGCCTGCTGTTCGAGATGGACCCCTCAGGCCCGCCGGCCGAGGGGTGGAGCGCGGTTTCGCACGACGAGCGGGACGTGGGCCGCGTGACGAGCGTCGCGTGGCTCCCCAACGGCGGCGGATCGGTCCTGGGCCGCTGGATCGGGCTGGCCGTCGTGCGCCGCGAGGTGCCACCGGGGGCGGTGGTGCGCGCCGCAGGCCGCGAGGCGCGGGTCGTCGCCCTCCCCTTCGACGTTCCCAGCATCGGCCCGGCATGACCGTGCTGGTCACCGGCGGCGGCGGCCTCGTCGGGAGTCACGTGATCGAGGCGCTGCGGGCGCACGGTGAGCCGGTGCGGGCGCTCGTGCGGGAGCGGAGCCGCGCGGCCGTCGAGGCGCTCGGCGCCGAGGCGGTGCTCGGCGACGTCACGGACGCCGACGCCTGGCGGCGGGCCGCGGCGGGCGTCCAGGGCATCGTGCACGCCGCGGCGCTGGTCGCGGCCCGGGCCCCGTTCGCCGAGTTCGAGCGGGTGAACGTCGGCGGGACGCGGCTCGCCATCGAGGCCACGCGCGCCGCCGGTGGGCGGGCGCGGCTGGTGCACGTCTCGTCGGTGGCCGTGTATGGGCGCACGGCGGTCTACGCCGCCGGCGGTGGCGTCGTGGACGAAGCCTTCCCTTTCCACCCGATTCCCGAATACGACTTCTACGCCCGCACCAAGCGTGCGGCCGAGGAGCTGGTGCGCGAGCACGCGGCGACGACCGGGATCTCGGCCGCAGCGATTCGACCTAACGTCATCTACGGCGAGCGCGACCGGCTGTTCACGCCGCGGCTGGTTCGCGCCGTCCGGAAGGGCGTGATCCCGCAGATCGGCCCCGGCCGGAACCATCTCTCCTGCGTCTACGCCGGTAACGTAGCCGCGGCGGTTGTGGCCGCGCTCGGCAGCCGGCAAACTGGCTTCCGCGCCTACAACGTTACCGCCGACGCCCCACCCCACCTGACGCAGCGCGAGTTCTTCGCCGCGTTTGCCGACGCCTTGCGGGTGCGGCTGCGACGCATCCCCGTGCCGATCTTCGTGGCGCGGCTTGGCGTGAAACTCTGGACCCGCTGGCTGCGGTTGCTCGACCCGCACCGCTACGCGGGCCTGGGCGGCGCCGCGGTGGGCTTCCTGATCGGCGAGAATCCCTACAGCGCGGCGCGGGCGCGACAGGAGCTGGGTTGGCAGCCGCCGTTCGACGCGCGGGCGGCGATCCGGCGGTCTGTGACGTGGCACACGAGACACAGGGTAGACTAGGCGGATGCCACGCTTCCGGGCGTTGCTCTCGCCCTCACCCGCTCTACAGTCGAGTGGGATGGAACGCCGGCGGGGGGATGCAGCTCGGCTCTGGCTTCAGCGAGGGGAGGATGTCATGCGCGCATCATTTCGTTTGGGTCTCATCGCCAGTCTCGCGATCACGCCGGCCACGGCCGCCGGGCAACTCGTCAGCGGGGTCACGTTCGAGCGGGGCGATCCGGATCACCGCGTCGGGGTGCAGCTGGGCGGCACGCTGGGGGTCAACCTCACGTCGCGGCTCGCGATGCAGTTCGACGCGTCCTACGTGGCATTCGGCAAGTCCCCCGACGTCACCTACAACACCCCTTGCCTGCCACCCTCGTCCGGCTCGCCGGCGTGCGGACCGGTCCGGGTCACCGGCACGCGCCTCATGTTCGCAATCGGGACCGTGAATCTCCGGTTCATGGAAGAGCGAGACCGAAACGCCCTGTATTGGATCGCCGGGGTGGGCGCGTACATCGCGAGCAACGACCCTACGCGGCTGGGATGGAACGTTGGCGGGGGGCTCCGGCTGTCGCAGTCGGTGTCCGTTGACCTGCGCTACCATCAACTCCTGCGGTCGAGGAGCACGCGCTCCCTGATCCCGGTGACGTTCGGCATCCGCTTCTAGAAAACGAAAGGCCCGGGCGATCGGCCCGGGCTTCGTCATGCCGAACCGGCGGCTGTGCTTACGGCCGCTTCGCGGTGTCGGCCCTCATCATGTGCGTCGTGTCACCCATCATCTTGCTCGAGTCGGCCATCATGTGCGTCGTGTCCGACGACATCTGACCGCTCTCATCGGCCTTCTTGCACGCGGCCGAGGCCATAGCGACGAGCGCCAGGGCGAATACGATGCGCTTCATGCTCACTCCTGTTGAAAGTTGCGGGGGCGCTGGAAACGGCGGGGAACTTATGAGTGGGACCTCCAGAGTCAAGGGGAGTATCTTAGGGCACGATGACGCCCCAGGATCGCCGCACCTTCCTCGGCTGGATCGCGTCGCTCCCTCTGTGGCGCGGCGTCCGGCGCTCCGGCGCGCAGCAGCCGAGCATCGAGGTCCGCCCCACCGCCCTGTACCAGCAGCCGGACGGCCGCAGGAACCTCGTCCGAATCACCGTGGCCGGCCTCGGCGCTCCAGCCGCGCGCGCGCGCGTCACTGACCGCCGCGGCGCCCTCGTCGGGACCGCGGGCCTCCTGCCCCTCGGCGAAGGCCTGACGCTGACCGGTGAAGTCGGGGTGCCGCTCTCTCAGCCCTCCGACTTCCAGGTGGACATCGAGGTAGGGCGGGACCGCGCGGCGCGCCGCCGCGTGCGCCTCACACCGCCTAAACGGTGGACCGTCTATCTCCTCTCGTCCGTCCACACCGACGTCGGGTACACCGACCTCCAGGAGAACGCGCTCGAGGTTCACCGCCAGAATCTGGATGCCGCCCTGGCGCGGCTCCCCGCGCACCCGGATTACCGGTTCACCGCCGAGTGCGCGCTCCAAGTGTTGTCGTACCTCGAGAACCGGCCCTCCGAGGCCGGGAATGCGCTGGTCCAGGCGATCCACGAGGGCAAGGTCGGCGTCGGGGCGCTGTTCGCGAACATGCTCACCGGGCTGCTCGAACACGAGACGTTCGCGCGGCTCGTGTGGCCCGCCGGCAAGCTGGCGCGCGAGCGGGGGCTCACCTACGCCGCCGCGCAAATCACCGACGTGCCGGGACAGGCGCTGACCTTCCCGCTGATGCTTGCGGCGAGCGGCGTGAAGTACCTCGCGAGCGGCGCGAACCCGGAGCGCGCCCTGCCCCTCCTTCCTCCGGCGCAAGCCGCCGCGCTCGGCCTCGGCGGAATCGCCAGCGATTGGACCAGCTACCCGCAGCTGTACTACTGGGAGGGGCCCGACGGCAGTCGCGTGCTGCACTGGCGCGCCTACCATTACGGCGACGCGACGCGTTACGGCTTCGACGCGGGCCCTGACGAGATGGCGCGGCGACTCTCCGACTGGCTGCTGAGCCATCCCGTCTTCCTCTCGACCGAGTGGCCGTACGACCTGGCCCTGCTCTACGGCGCGGACTGGCAGGACAACGCGCCGATGAAAGAACAGATCGTCGGCAACGTCGAGGAGTTCAATCGCCGTTACACGTTCCCGCGCGTCGTGCCGGGGCGGCCGGAAGACTTCTTCCGGGATCTGGAGCGGCGCTACGGGCCGCGGATCCCGGTGCGGCGCGGCGACACGGGGCTCTACTGGGAAGACGGCGCCGCCTCGACAGCGGCCGAGCTCGCGGCGTTCCGCGCGGCGCAGCTGGCCGCGCGCACCGCCGAGATCCTGGCGCTGTGGGACGACCGCCTCGAGCCGCGCGACCCGGAGACGCCCCGCCGGCTGCGCCGCCGCGCCGAGGAGCGCCAGGCGCTGTGGCGCGACCTGCTGCTCTTCGGGGAGCACACCTGGGGTGCCGACGTGAGCGTGTCGGCGCCCGACGCCCGGCAAACCGTGGCGCAATGGTCCTACAAGAAGCGGTTCGTGGACGGCGCGGCCGCGTCGGTGCGGGAGCAGGTGACCGAGGGGCTGTTGCGCCTGGGGCGTGGTACCGCCTCGGGCCGCGGCCGGATCGTGTTCAACGCCGCCAACTGGGAGCGGACCGACGTCGCCCGCGTGGCCGGCGGCGCCGGGAAGAGCCTCGCGTTCGACGGCCGCGAGCTGCCCAGCGTCGATCTCGAAAGCGGCGACGCGCTCGTGCTCTTCCGGGAGGTCCCACCCCTCGGCTACCTCGCGCTCGCAGAAGCGGACCGTGAACCCCGTCCCGCCGTCGCCGACGGCGACGCGCTCGACGCGCGAGCGGGCGGCCATGCGGTCCAGCTCGATCCCGCGACGGGCGCGATGCACTCGTTCACCGGTCCCGACGGCAAGGAACGCGTGAAGCCGTCCGAGTGGTCGGGCCTGAATCAGCTGGTGTACGCGCGGGGCGGCGAGCGCAGCGCCCTCTGGACCACCGGCGATCGGGCCGATCTCAAGAACCCGCCGCAGCTCGCGATCACCCAGGCGCGGCTGGTCCGTGCCCGGCGTGAGCGGCTCCCGGGGATCGGCGTGCGGCTCATCGCAGAGCGCGCGCTCGAGGGCTTTCCCACACTCGTCTCCACGGTGACGCTGTACGACGAGCTGCCGTGGGTGGACATCGAGAACCGGCTCATCAAGGAGCCGACGCTCGCCAAGGAGGCGCTGTACGTCGCATTCCCCTTCGCTTTCACGCAGCCCAGCGTGGAGGTCGAGGTGCCCCTCGGCCGCATGACGGTCGAGCGCGACCAGCAGCCGGGCAGCGGCCGGGACTGGTACTGCCACACGCACTGGGTGTGGCTGCGCGAGGGGACAGAAGGCGTGCTGTGGAGCGGGCCCGATACGCCGCTGTTCACGCTGAACGATCTCTGCCGCGGCGCGTGGCGCCGCACGATCGCGCCCGACGGCACGTTGTTCGCCTACGCGATGAACAACTACTGGCACACGAACTACGCCGCGCGCCAGGGCGGACCCGCGACGTTCCGGTTCCGCCTGTCGCTGCTCGCGCCGGGCGATCCGGCCGAGCCGGTGCGCCGCGGCTGGGCGGCGTGTGATCCGCTGTACGTGAGCCCTGGGTACGAGACACGCGTCGCCGGCCCGTTGATCGGCAAGGACCGGGCGTTTTTTCTGGCCGACAAGAACGTGCTCGTGGTGGGCGCCAAGCCGGCGGATGACGGCGAGGGCGCGGTCGTCAAGCTGCTCGACGTCCAGGGGCAGGCGCGGTCGGTGGGGTTGTGGCCCGCCGCGTATACGTTCCGGCTCGCGCGCCGGACCAGCCTGGTGGAGATGAACGGCGACGCGATCCCGGTGACTGCAGACGGCAAGGCCGCCGTCGAGCTACCGGCGTGGGGCGTCGCGGCAGCCCGGCTATTCACGCCCGCGGTGTAGGCTTGCCGGATCTTACCAATTGACGGCGAAGTCCACCCACGGAGCGAAGGGAAAGCCGCTCGTACCCGTGCCAAAAACGTAGATGAACCCGAAATCCACGGCCAGGCGGTCGCCGAACCAGCGCACGCCGAACACCGTCGGGATCTCGCTCGCCTCGGGAAGTTTCCACAGCTCCGTCATGAGCTTGGTGCGCCCCCCAATGCGGGTCTCGCCGCCGAGCATGAACATCGGCTCGTTCGCGATCGACTCGCTGGTGAACGGGTAACCTCCCATCAGCGTCACCGCCTGATCCGTGCTGCCGAGCGTGACCACGCCGTAACCGCTGGGGGACTGGCAATCCCCTGTCAAGCGAGGTTAACGTCGAGCCATGACACAGCCGACGACTCTGGGCGAGCTGAAGCAGACGGAGTGGGCGAGCCCCGCCCGCCGCCGCCGCACGGTAAAGGACGAGCTCCGCGAGAATCTCATCTGCCTGCTGGAGAACGGTTCGCCGCTGTTCCCCGGCATCGTGGGATACGAGGAGACGGTCATCCCGCAGCTCATCAACGCGATCCTCTCGCGCCACAACTTCATCCTGCTGGGCCTGCGCGGCCAGGCAAAGAGCCGCATCCTGCGCCAGCTGGTGGACCTGCTCGACGAGGAGATTCCAATCCTCGCGGGGAGCGAGGTGAACGACGATCCGTTCCGGCCGATCTCCAAGTACGGTCGCGAGCTGATCGCCGAGCACGGCGACGCGACGCCGGTCGCGTGGCTGCCGCGCGACTCGCGCTTCGTAGAGAAGCTCGCCACGCCCGACGTGACGATCGCCGACATCATCGGCGACGTGGACCCGATCAAGGCGGCGCGCGGCGGCCACCTCCTGTCCGACGAGCTGACGATGCACTTCGGGCTGCTGCCGCGGGCCAACCGCGCCATCTTCGCCATCAACGAGCTCCCCGACCTCGCCGGCAAGATCCAGGTGGGGCTGTTCAACATCATGCAGGAGGGGGACGTCCAGATCAAAGGCTACCCCGTGCGGCTGAACCTCGATGTGGCGCTCGTCTTCACCGCGAACCCCGAAGACTACACCGCCCGCGGCAAGATCATCACGCCGCTCAAGGACCGGATCGGCTCCGAGATCACGACGCACTACCCGCTCACGGTCGAGCTGGGGACGGCGATCACCCGCCAGGAGGCGTGGGTGGCCCGCGACGGCCGCCCGATCCGCGTCCCCGACTTCATGGAGGAGCTGATCGAGCGGATCGCCTTCGAGGCGCGGGAAGACAAGCGGGTGGACCGGCGCAGCGGCGTGTCGCAGCGCCTGCCGATCAGCATCATGGACAACGTCGTGTCGAACGCCGAGCGGCGCACCATCGCCACGAAGGAGCGGGCGGTCGTGCCCCGGGTGTCGGACGTGTACGCCGCGCTCCCCGCCATCACCGGCAAGCTCGAGCTCGAGTACGAAGGGGAGCTGCAGGGGGCGGAGACGATCGCCAAGGATCTGATCCGGCGCGCCGCCGGCAAGACGTTCGAGGCGCGGGTGGGCGGTGCGAACGTGGACGACATCGTGCACTGGTTCGACGAGGGCGGCGCTCTGAAGATCACCCCCGACGAGCGGTCGGAGACGCTGCTCAAGGGCTTCAGCGTCGTGCCGGGTCTGCTCGACCTCGTCGGCCAGGTGGGGCTCGCCCCCAAGAAGGACCCGGCCGTCATGGTTGCGGCGTCCGAGTTGGTGCTCGAGGGCCTCGTCGCGGAGAAACGCATCGCCCGCAGCGAGGAGCTCGGCTACGTCCGCGCCCGTCCGGAGCCCAAGGGCCCGCCCTACGGCAAGCCTGGAGGGGGAGGAGCGGGAGGAGGCCCGGGGGGAACAGGACCGAATCTGTTCACATAGTCCCCACGTAGTCCCCCACGTCTCCAACCTGGAGTCCCCATGGGACAGCTGGTCTTCGGTCTCGTCCTCCTCGGTGTCGCCTTTTTCCTGCGGCTCGCCGCCGCGGCGGTCCGAACCGAAGGCGCGAGGCCCGTGGGCGGCGCGTTGCGCATCGCGAGCCTCGCCTCCCTCGTCGTCGGCATACTCGTGGTGCTCGGCTCGGCACTGGTCGTGATCAATGCCGGGGAAGTCGGCGTCCAACACGCGTTCGGGCGGGTGACTCCCACGCCGCTCCTGTCGGGCATCCGGATGGTGGCGCCCTGGTCCTCCATCGAGCGCTACTCCACACGCGAAGAGCAGTACCCCTTCTCGGGCGACCAGATCGAGGAGATCGCGGCGCTCTCGAGCGAGCAGATGGGGATGACCGTGGACGTGAGCCTGCGGTGGCAAATCGACCCCCAGCAGGCGGCGCACATCTACACCGAGATCGGCAACGAGGACCAGATCCACAGCGCGGTGCGCAACGCCATCCGCAAGGGCGTGCGCGACGGGATGGTCCAGTACTCCATCAACGACATCTCGAAGCGCACCCAGATCGCTACGACGATGGAGGCCCTGGTGGACTCGGCGCTGGTTACCCAGCCGCGCGTCGGGGGCCCCCGCTTCCGGATCGCGACGGTCACCGCGTTCTTCCTGCGCGACCTCCAGCCGCCGGCGCAGGTCGTGCAGGCGATCAACAACAAGATCGCGCAAGAGCAGCAGGTCGAAACGGAACGGCATCGGGTCGAGGTGGCGCGGCTCCAGGCGGAGCAACAGCGGTTGCTCAATACAACGCTCACCGCGGAAGCGCTGACCCGGCAGTACTTCGATGTGCTGCGGGAGCTGAAGTCATCGAACAACCTGGTCATCCTGGTGCCCACCGAGGGCGGCATCCCCGTGCTGAATCTCGGCGAGCTGCGGCAGAACCTGCGGCGCCCGTGACCGGTCACGCCCCGCCCCTGATCACGGTGACGCGCCAGTACGCGTCGGGCGGGTCGGACATCGCGCGGCTGGTGGCGAACGCACTCGGTTGGACGTTGATCGACAACGAGTTCGTGGACGAAGTGGCGCGCCGCGCCGGCCTCCCGCCCGAGGAGGTGGCGCAGCGGGAGGAGCGGGCCCCGGGGCTGCTCGAGCGGCTGGCGCGCACGCTGGCGGTCGGCTCGCCCGAGCTGTTCATCACCACCGCCGTCGCGGCGCCGCAGGTGGAGGCGGACGAGGCCACCATCGTGAAGCTGACCGAACGGGTGATCGCCGAAGCCGCCGCCGAGGGGCGCGTCGTGCTCGTCGGACGCGGGGCGCAGGCCGTGCTCGCCAAGCGCGAGAACGCCCTGCACGTGTACGTAATTGCGAGCAAGCCGTGGCGCCGCAAGCTCGCGGTCGAGCGGCTCGGCGTGAACCCCGCCGAGGTCGACCGGGTGGTGGACGAGACCGATCGGCAGCGCGATCGCTACGTGCGAACCTACTACGGCCGTGACCGCCAGGACCTGACGAACTACGATCTCGTGCTCAACGCCGAAACGCTCGGGTTCGAGGGGGCGGCGGCGCTGGTCGTGGCAGAGGCGAAACGGCGGGGGTGGAGGTAGTGGAAGGAGCACGGCATTGCTTGGCCCTAGCGCTCCTCGTCGGCGCTGCCGGTGCCTCCAGCGCCCAGGGCGGCATCCCACTTCCCGAGCATCCGCGTCCCGACTTTGAGCGCGCGGAGTGGCTCAATCTCAACGGCCGCTGGCAATTCGCATTCGACCCGCACGACCGCGGCGAGCGCGACGGCTGGCCGACCCGCGGCCTGCCGACGGGGGGGAGGGGGGGCCACGAGATCCTCGTGCCGTTTTCCTGGGGCGCGCCGCTCTCCGCTGTCCCCGACAGCGCCGACATCGGGTGGTACGCCCGCGCCATTACCGTGCCCGCCGCATGGGGGGGCGGGGGACGCCGCGTGTTTCTCGTGTTCGGGGCGTCCGATTGGCGCACGACCGCGTGGCTCGACGGCCACAAGCTGGGCGAGCATCAGGGGGGCTACACGCCGTTCTCCTTCGAGCTGACGCAGGCTCGACCCGGCGAGTCACAGCGGCTCGTGGTCCGCGTCGACGACACGCCGCACCCCTTCAAGCTCGAGGGAAAGCAAGGCTACGGAAAAGCGCGCGGCATGTGGCAGACCGTGTACCTCGAGGCACGCGGCGGCGACCCGCTGGAATTCGTGCACTTCACGCCGCAGGCCGACCTCGCGGGTGTCGGTGTTGACGTGCGCCTGCTCGACCCTGCCCCGCGCGCGCTCACCCTGCGCCTCGAGTTCACAAATCGCCCCGGCGCACCGGTGGTCACGCACCAGATTCCTCGCGGCGCCCGTACAGCGCACCTCGACGTGCCGCTACCCAACGCTCGGCGCTGGTCGCTCGACGATCCCTTCCTGCACGATGTCGTGGTGTCCGTGAGCGGCAGCGGACTCGCCGAGGACCGGGTACAGGCCTACTTCGGCATGCGGACGATCGGCGTAGCGAACCTGCCGGGCACGGACATCCCCTACGTCGCGCTCAACGGGACGCCCGTCTATCTCCAGCTGGCGCTCGACCAGGCGTATCATCCGCAGGGCTACTACACGTTTCCCTCGGACAGCGTCCTGCGCGACGAGATCGCCCGCGCGCGCCAGATCGGTCTGAACGGCCTCCGCGAGCACATCAAGATCGAGGCGCCGCGCAAGTTGTATTGGGCCGATCGACTGGGCGTGCTCATCATGGCCGACGTGCCGAACTGGTGGGGCCCGCCCGATTCCGCGGCGTTCCGCGAGCACGACGTCGCGCTGCGCGGCATGATCGAACGCGACTACAACCATCCGTCGGTGTTCTCCTGGGTGCTGTTCAACGAGACGTGGGGGCTCGAAACCAAAGTCGATGGACGCAATCGCTATCTGCCCGCCACCGAGCGCCGCGTCGCGCGCGATTACCGCCTCGCGAAATCACTCGATCCCACGCGACTCGTCGAAGACAATTCGGTGTGCTGCCGCAGCGGGCACACGGAGACCGATCTCAATACGTGGCACGACTACTTGCCGGGTTGGCGCTGGGAAGCGCACGTCGAGCGGCTCAGCGACAGCACGTTTCCCGGCTCGACCTGGAACTTTCGGTCCCCGTGGCGCCAGGGGCGGCAGCCGATGTGCAATTCGGAGTTCGGGAACGTGTGGGGCTACGAGGGCAGCACGGGCGACGTCGATTGGAGCTGGGACTACCACCGCGCCATCAACGCCTTCCGCCGTCACCCCAAAGTCTGCGGCTGGCTCTACACCGAGCATCACGACGTCATCAACGAGTGGAACGGCTACTGGCGCTACGACCGGTCGTGGAAAGAGACCGGGTTCGGCGACATCGTGGCCGGAATGTCGCTGCGCGACTTGCACGCGCCACTCTACATCGCCGTAGGTGATCCGGAGCTGAGCCGCACCGTGCGTCCGGGCGAGCAGATCGCCGTGCCGCTCTATGCGTCGTTCCTGACCGGCAGCAGGGCCTTCGGCGACTCGCTCACCTTGCGCGCCGAGCTGTACGGCTGGAATGCGCTCGGGGAGCGGCGCACGTGGAGCACGTCCGAGACGCGTGTGCCGTACCGGCCGTGGATGGCTCGACCCCTCCCGCCCCTCGCGATCACGATGCCGGACCAGCCCGCCACCGTGGTGCTGGCGACCCGGCTCATGGATGCGAACGACTCCGTGCTGCAGCGCAACTTCACGACGTTTGTCGTCGAAGGCGACGCACCCGCGGTTGCCAGGCTCCAGGATGGCCGCGAGGTGCGAGTCGCCCGCGTGTCCGCCACGGCGGTGCGCGATGCGCACTGGACGCTCAAGCAGTGGACCGTCCTCGGCGATCACAAGCTGAACGGCGCGGGCAGCGGGTTTTTCGAGTATCACATTCCCTGGCCTGCGGGGCTTGTTGCAGACGACGTCGCCAGCGCGACGTTTCTCGTCGAGGCGTCCGCCAAGCGGCTGAACGGCAAGGATCGCGACTCGACAGCGGCCGCCAATCAGGATTACATGCGGGGCGGCGGGTTTCACGACCCCAGCCGCAACCCCAACAGTTATCCCATGACCGGGGCCACCCCATTTCGCAGTGCCGTCACGGTGCGCGTGAACGGCCGGCTCACAGGCCGCTCGGACCTGCCTGACGATCCCGCGGATTCACGCGGCATCTTGAGCTGGCACGCCCAGCCCCACGACGGGCATCTCTATGAAGCGGGATCGTATGGGGAGCTGTTGCGGGTGCCGATTTCGCCCGACGCGATCCGCGAGGCAGCCCGCACCGGAGAGATGATCGTTAGGTTGGAGGTCGATGCGGCTTTCCCCGGCGGCCTCGCAATCTATGGCGCGCGATTCGGGCGCTATCCGGTGGATCCCTCGGTGCTCTTTGTGCTCCGCGACACGATGACCACTACACCGCAGGCAGGTGTGACGCGCTCGTCATTTGGACGACTGCCCGATGGGCGGGCGGTAGACCAGTTCGCGCTCACGAATGCGCACGGCGTCGAAGTGCGGGTGATCACGTACGGTGGAATCATCACCGCCGTCCGCACCCCGGACCGCGCCGGACAGCTCGACGACATCGTGCTCGGCTTCGACAGTCTCGCGGGATATCTCAAGAGTTCGCCTTACTTCGGCGCGATCGTCGGACGCTACGCCAACCGCATCGCCAATGGCCAGTTCACGCTCGACGGCACGACCTATCGACTGGCCGCGAACAACGGGCCGAACTCGCTGCATGGCGGTGTGCGCGGATTCGACAAGGTCCTATGGACAGGCGAGCCGTTCCAGACCGACAGTGGCGCCGGCGTCACGCTGCGCTATACGAGCAAGGATGGAGAGGAAGGCTTCCCGGGAACGCTCGTCACGCGCGTGACGTACACGCTCACCCCGCGCGATGAGCTGGTGGTGGATTACGAAGCCACGAGCGACAAGGCGACCCCGGTGAATCTCTCACAGCACACGTACTGGAACCTCCACGGCACGGCAGGCGGAGAGGTGCTCGACCACGTCCTGACGCTCAACGCCGCGTCGTTCACGCCCGTCGATGCGACGCTGATTCCGACCGGCGAGGTGGCGTCCGTCGCGGGGACTCCGTTCGATTTTCGCACGCCGACGGCGATCGGCGCGCGCATCGCGCAGGAGGACACGCAGCTCCGCTTTGGCCGCGGGTACGATCACAACTGGGTGCTGGACCGGGTGAGCGGCGGCGGCTTGGCGCGTGCCGCGCACGTGGCGGAGCCGCGCAGCGGGCGCACGCTCGATATCAGCACGACCGAGCCCGGCGTGCAGTTTTATGCCGGCAACTTCCTGGACGGCACGATCAGAGGAAAGGGCGGCCGCGTGTACGCGCACCGCACCGGTCTGTGTCTCGAGACGCAGCATTTTCCCGACTCGCCCAACCATCCCACCTTCCCCTCGACGATCCTGCGCCCGGGGGGTACCTATCGCTCGCGCACGGTGTTCACGTTCGGCGTGATACGATGAAGCGTGGGGCGGTCTACCTGGCGGCGATCCTACAGCGCCCTTCGTAGGTCCGGCACCCGCCACCCCGCCACCACCACCGCGAGCGCCGTCACCAGCCCCCCTGCCGCCACCGCGGCCGGCGCACCGAACCGCTCGGCCAACGCCCCCGCCTGGAACGCCCCGAACGGCGCCATCCCGACGAACATGAAGGAATAGAACCCCATGACCCGCCCCCGCAGGTGGTCGGGAACGGACGTCTGGAGCAGCGTGTTGGTGAGCGCATTGTTCACGATCATCGCGCATCCCACCAGCGCGAGGAGGGCCACGGAGAGCACGAACGACCGCGACGTGGCGAACAGCGCCACCAGCAGCCCGAAGCTCGTGCCGGCGGCGACGAGCGTCCGGCCCTTGGGGATGCGGCGGCTGAACACCGCCACCGTGAGCGCCCCGGCGACCGCGCCGAAGCCGACCGAGGCTGTGAGCGCACCGTACCCCGCCGCGCCCGCCCCCAGCACGTCGCGCGCGAACACCGGCATCAGGACCAGGTAGGGAAACCCGAAGATGCTCGTGACCGCGGTGAGCACGACGAGCGTGGACACCCGGCGGTCGCTCCGCAGATAGCCCAACACCTCGCGGAATCCCTGCCAGGCGGACAAGGGCGTGGGACGCGGGATGTGGGGCGTGAGGCGCATCGCGAGAAGACTCGCGATCACCGCGAGGTAGCTCACCCCGTTCAGGAAGAAGCACACCGCCACGCCCAGCGGGCCGATCAGCAACCCCGCGATCACCGGCCCCAGCACCCGGGTCAGGTTGAAGGTCGATGTGTTGAGGGCGATCGCGTTCATCAGGTCGTCCTTGCCCACCATCTCGACGATGAACGACTGGCGGGTGGGGATGTCGAATGCGCTGACGACGCCCAGGAAGGCGGCGAGGACCATCACGTTGCCCACGGTGACGTGGCCGCTCCAGACGAGCCCCGCCAGTGCGAACGCCTGGAGCATCTGCAACGTCTGGGTCACGATGACGACGCGCCGCTTGTCGGTCCGGTCGGCGACCACGCCGGCGTAGAGCGTGAACAGCAGCACGCCCAGCGAGCCGAGCGCCGACACCAGGCCGACGTAGAACGGAGAGTTCGTCAGCTGCAGCACCAGCCACCCCTGGGCGATCGACTGCATCCAGGTGCCGGTGAGCGACACGGTCTGGCCGAAGAGAAAGAGGCGGAAGTTGCGGTGGGCGAGGGCCCCGAATCCGTAGCGCCGCGCGGCCTCGGTCATCGCGGGGAAAGGTAATGCTTCCCTGAGGCGGCAACGCATCACCCGGCGCGGCGAAACCCACGGGAAGACCGGCGGTAAAAACGGGTTCCACGAGACACGAGGGTCTCGCTATGAACCGCATTCTTACATTCGCGAGCGCCGCGCTCCTGCTCCTCGCATCGAGCGCGTGCTCCGATCTGCCCCTGGCGCCTGACCTCCAGGCCGCCCTGGTCCCGCGGCCCGACGGACTCTCCTGCACCGAGCCCGAGGCGAAACTGACCTCCGGGGCGCTGTTCGAAGTGTGCGTCCGCCCCGAAAAGTGGAACGGCGACGTCGTCGTCTTCATTCCGGGCTATCGTGATCCCGCCAGAGCGCCGGCCCTGCCCGACGACCTCACCGAGTCGCCGATCTCGTTCCTGTTCACCGAGCTGGGCTATGCGTTCGCGAGCACCAGCTTCCGCGGCAGCGGCCTGGTCGAGCCCGACAGCTGGATCGGAGGAGACCTCCTCGAGCTGGTGGGAACGGCGAAAACGCTGCTGCACAACACCACGGGCCGGAGTACCCGCTTCGTCTACCAGACCGGGGGATCGCAGGGCGGGCTGGGCACCGTGATGGCCGTGGAACGCTACCCCGGCACGTTCAGCGGCGGGCTGGCCGCGTGCGGCCCGATCGGCGACTACCGGAAGCAGATCGCCTACGTCGCCGACTTCCGCGTGGTTTTCGACTACTCCTTTGCGTCCGCGATCGCCGGATGGCCGGTGTGGCACCAGACCCTGCCGGCGGACCCCGGATTCGTCGATGCGAGCGCCTGGGGAGCCGCCGAGCAAAGCAGCGGCGCGGCGCTCGACGACCCGGCCAACGCCGATCGGATTCAGCAGGTCCTGAGTGTGACCCACGCTCCGATCGATCTGAATGACCCGCGGACGATCAAGGCGACCACGCTCGGGCTCCTCTGGTACAGCTTCCGGGGCACGAACGACGCGATTCTGAAGCTGAGCGGCATGCCGTTCGGCAACGTGGGCCGCGTCTACAGCGGGTCGCTCGACGACGCCGCGCTGAACGCCGGCGTCGAGCGCTTCGAGGCGACGGCCGATCCGGCGTTGGTGGCAAAGCTGCAGACGTCCGGAAACCTGCGGCGACCGCTCGTGCGGATTCACACCACGGGCGACCCGGTCGTCCCGATCTGGCATGAGTCGCTGTACCGCAAGAAGCTGTCGTTCTTCGGCAAGTTGCTGGACAATTCGATCACCATCGACCGGTACGGGCACTGCAACTTCACCGACGCCGAAGTCCTGGCCGCGTTTGCCGTGCTGGTCCTCAAGGTCACCGGCCTGAACCTGGTGGCCTCGAGCCGCGTCTTGCCGACGCCGCGGGCCCAGGCGGAGTTCCTGCGCGTCGCGCGGCAGCACGGAGCCAACCCGGTCGTGATGCAGTAACCGCTCGAGGGGAGGCCCGGCCGGCGCGTTGCGCCAAACGGAACCAGGAGTGAACATTCCCGTCAGGCCGATGCGCTACACCACGTACAGTCGTTACGTGCCGGGCCTGCTCGAGACGCTCAACCTCCAGGCCCTGCTCGACCAGCTGGCCGACTTCCTCCTCCAGTCGGGCTTCGCCGGAGGCTCGTACTCGCACCCCTTCTGGGGGGAGTTCGGCGAGGAGGATCCCGACCGCTCGCTCGACGCCCTGCGCCAGGCGATCCTCCAGGCCCTGATGGAGTCAGGACAGCTCACGCCGGAGATGCTGAGCGTCTTGCGTGGGGAATCGACCGGCGACGCTCAGCGCGACGCCGAGCTGCAGCACCAACTGGCGGAGCTGCTCGATCACATCGTGCAGAAGCTCATCGACGAGGGCTACCTCAACCTGACCGAGGCGCCCAAGATGCCGGCGGGCCAGCAGCCGCTGTTCGGACCCGGCGGCATGGCGAAAGAAGCCGCCCAGCAGGTGCAGTTCAACCTCACCGAGAAGGGGATCGACTTCCTCGGCTACCGCACGTTGAAGCACCTGCTCGGGAGCATCGGGAAGTCGAGCTTCGGGGCCCACGAGACGGAGCACCTCGCGACGGGCATCGAAGCCGAAGCAGCGAGCAAGCCCTACGAGTACGGCGACACGCTGAACCTCGACGTCAACGCCACGCTCACCCACGCGCTCGAGCGCGAGGGACTGGGGGTGCCGATCAATCTCGAGTACGA
This sequence comes from Gemmatimonadales bacterium, assembly GCA_036004985.1. Classification (GTDB taxonomy): domain Bacteria; phylum Gemmatimonadota; class Gemmatimonadetes; order Gemmatimonadales; family GWC2-71-9; genus 20CM-2-65-7. The sequence continues at coordinate 10,650 of DASYQX010000122.1, read as the reverse complement.
CGATCTGATGGTGCACCAGGCCGAGTACCGTTCGTCATCGGCGACGGTGCTGATGCTCGACTGCTCGCACTCGATGATCCTGTACGGCGAGGACCGCTTCACACCGGCCAAGAAGGTGGCGTTGGCGCTAACGCACCTTATCCGCACGCAGTTCCCCGGCGACACGCTGCGCGTGGTGCTGTTCCACGACACGGCGGAGGAAATCCCGCTGGCGCAGCTGGCGCACGCGCAGGTGGGGCCGTACCACACGAACACGGCGGAGGGCCTGAAGCTGGCGCGCCGCATCCTGATGGGGCAGCGCAAGGACATGCGGCAGATCATCATGATCACCGACGGCAAGCCGTCGGCGCTGACGCAGCCCGACGGGCGGATCTACGTGAACTCGATGGGGCTCGATCCGCACATCCTGCAGGCGACCTACCGCGAGGTGGCGCTGTGCCGCCGCAGCGGCATCCTGATCAATACGTTCATGCTGGCGCGGGACCGCAGCCTGGTGGAGTTCGTGAAGAAGGTCTCCGCGATCTGCCGCGGGAAGGCCTACTTCACGAACACGATGACGCTGGGCCAGTTCATTTTGATGGATTTCATGCGGAGGAAGACTCGGCGGGTTTCGTAATCGCCCGCTCGATCGCGGCAGTGAGACTATCCGCGGCCCACGACTGATCGTGGCGCACGCCATTGATGAAAAACGTGGGCGTGCCGTTCACCCCGCTCCGCACCCCGCTCATGAAGTCTTCCCGCACGCGCGCCTTGTAGGTGCGTGCCGCCAGCTCGCCCGCCACCCGATCGGCATCGAGGCCGAGGTCCCGGGCATATTCGATCAGGTTGTCGTCCTCGAGCGCGAACTGCCGCTCGAACAGCCGACCGTGCATCTGCCAGAACGCCCCCTGCGCCGCGGCTGCCTCGGCGACCTCGGCGGCGTGCTGGGCGTGCCTGTGGATCTCCGTCAGGGGGAAGTGGCGGAATGCGAACCGGAGGCGCGACCCCACGCGACTCTGGACCTCTTTCACGATCGGGTACGCTTGGCGACAGTAGGGGCACTCGAGATCGCCGTACTCGACCAGTGTGACTGGCGCGTCCGCGGGTCCCTGCACATGGTCGCGCTCCCCGACGGGCAGCACCAGGATGCCGGTCTCGTCCTTCCGGCTCATCGGGCCGCGCCGCCCGGCTCGAGCTCGTCGAGCGCCCGCAGGATGCCGTCCGCGCCCGGGTTGACGTCGATCGGGGAGACGTAGCTCCAGCGGATGACGCCGCCGCCGTCGATCACGAAGAGCGCCCGCTCCGTGATCCCCTCCCCGTCCCGATACACGCCGTACCGCCTGGCCACTGCTCCCTTCGGCTCGAAGTCCGCCAGCAGTAGGAAATGCAACTGGCGATGGTCCGCGAATGCCTTGTGGCACCACGCGCCGTCGACCGACACGCCCAGCACCTCGGCGCCGTAGCGTTTGAATTCCGGGAGAATCTCGTTGTACAGCGCCATCTGGTCGCCGCACACCGGACTCCAGTCCGCCGGATAAAACGCGAGGATCACCGGCCGGCCACGTAAGTCGCGCAACGACACCGTGCGATCAGGCCCGCTGTGCAGCGTGAAGTCCGGGGCTCGGGTCCCCGGCGAAAGAGGACCGCTGGTCATGCGCGTCTCCGTGTCGATCATCGTCCCGCCCCCGCCCCCGCCCCCGCTCCCGCCCGGGATGGCGCCTGCACGTGCGCCTCAACGAACCAGAGCCACTTGTCGGTGCCGCGGGAGATCTCCGTGCAGATGTCCGCGCTGTCGCGATCGCCGAGGTCGTCGGTTTCGTCGACGGCTCGGCGGATGCGCGTGCCGAACTCCGCCAGCGCGCCCGCGAGGGCGTTCACGTGCTCGGGCCCGTCGGCGATCGTGCGCGGATAGTCGGTGAGCTCCGAGCGCTCGGCGACGACGCGCACCGTCCCTTCGGCGATCCCGCCGAGCTGCACCACCCGCTCGGCCAGAAGGTCCGCGTACTCCTGCACCGCGTCGTGGATCTCGTCGAACAACTTGTGCAGGGCGATGAACTGCGCCCCTTTCACGTTCCAATGCGCCTGCTTCGTTTGCGTCGCAAGATCGATCGCGTCGGCGAGGCGTTGGTTCAGGAGGTCGGCGACCTGCGTCCGGACGTTTTCAGGCAGGTCGTTGCTGGTGTCGTAGGTCAGAGCAGTCATGGTTCCCCTCGGTTACAAAGGTCTCGGTCGGTGGCGGCGCGTCCAAGCTCCCTTAACGCGAGACGGCGTCTCCGCGTTCCCGGGCCTCCCACACCATCCGTGATACGTCGCTCACCAGCCGATAGGCATCGTCGTCCTTCTGAATTCCGCCCGTGAGCACCACCAGCACGTAGCGCCGGCCATTGGGCCGCTCGACGATCGCGGCATCGTGATAGACCACCCCCCCCACCCATCCAGTCTTGTGATAGACCGGCGTCCCCGCCGGGAGGCCGGCCGGGATCCCCTCATTGAAGTGCTGGCGGCCCAGAATCGTGAGCATCTCGCGGCACGCCGCGGGCGACGCAGCGCGGTCCTGCGCGATGGCGGCGAGAAGCACACCCAAGTCGCGCGCCGTCGTGGTGTTATTCCGGCCCGCGCGATAGGCCTTGCCGTCCTCCACGCCGCGCAAGACGAGGATCGAGTCGGCGCCCAGCGCGTGCGCGGTGACGTTCGCGCGCGGCGCTCCCACCCGCGCGATCAGCAGGTTCGTCGCCAGGTTGCTCGACACCGTCTCCATCAGCTCGATCAGCTCGCGGATCGCCGCCTGGCCGCCGACCCGGAGGTACAGCGTGGAGTCCGAGTCGTCCGTTTTGTCGAGCGTGTACGCCGAGCTGTCCACGATCGAGTGGAACGTGTTCGTCACGGGGATCGAGTCGTCGAGCGACAGGCGTCCCGCGTCGCGATCGCGGTACAGCTGGATCATCACGGGGACCTTCATCGTGCTCGCCGCATGGAAGCGCAGGCGCGCGCCTACGAGCAGCGAATCACCGGTCGCCAGGTCGCGGAAGTAGACGCCCACGGCGCGCGCCGGTGCCTGCGCGATGCGCGCTTCGATGCGGGCGCGGAGCCCCGTGTCGGGCGCTTGCGCGACGACGAGCAACACCGCCAGGAGTCCCATGGCCTAGACGTCCGGTTTAGATTGCATGCGTGAGCGAGTTCGTCTTCGGCACCCACAATGCGGCGTTCGTGCAGGTGATGTACGAGCAGTACCTGCGCGACCGCGCGTCCGTGCCCGAAGAGTGGCGTAATCTGTTCGACAACGGCAAGGCCGGCGATCTGCCCATCATCCCGACCACGCGCGCGGAAGTCTTGAAGGCGAGCGGGGAGCAGGGAGCGGTACCTGCCGCTGCCCCGCCGCAGACCGCTCCTCGCTCCCCGCTCCCCGCTCCCGGCGCGACGCCCATCACCGGGCCAGCGGCTCGTCTAGTCCAGAACATGACGGACTCGCTCTCCGTCCCCACCGCCACCTCGTTCCGCGACATCGCCGTGGGCACGCTGGACGCCCAACGCAAGGCGCTCAACGCGCAGCTGGCGCCGACCGGCAAGAAGATCTCGTTCACCCACCTGATCGGCTTCGCCATCGTCCAGGCGGCGAAGCAGTTCCCCGTGATGACTCACGCGTTCCAGGAGGTCGAGGGCAAGCCGCACCGCGTCGATCCCGCCGCCGTCAACCTCGGTCTCGCGGTGGACGTCGAGCGGAAGGATGGCTCCCGCGGGCTCGTCGTCCCCGTCATCAAGGGCGCCCAGGGAATGGATTTCGCCGCATTCCACCAGACCTACGAGACGCTCGTCGACAAGGCCCGGAGCAACAAGCTCCTCCCCGACGACTTCGCGGGTGCGACGATCACACTCACCAACCCCGGCACGATCGGCACCGTCGCCTCCGTGCCGCGCCTGATGAAGGGCCAGGGCTCGATCATCGCCACCGGCGCGATCCGCGACTCTTCGGGGGGGGGCGCCAAGGTCATGACGATCACGAGCACCTACGACCACCGCATCATTCAGGGAGCGGAGTCGGGCTTGTTCCTGCGACGGCTTGACGGTCTCTTGCAGGGGGAGGACCGGTTTTACGAGGGTGTCGCGGAGAGCTTGGGGCTAGGGGCTGGGGGCTGGGGCCTAGGGGGCGCGTCCGCGAGTGTTGTCCCCAGTCCCCAGGCCCCAGGCCCTAACCCCGAGTTCGTTGCCGCGGCGACGGCCCTGGTCCGCGCCCACCGCAATTTCGGCCATCTCGCGGCGCGCCTCGATCCGCTCGGCTCGGAGCCGCCCGGCGATCCCGCCCTCGACCCGGAGCCGCTCGGGCTGACGCCCGAGATCATGGCCCGCATTCCCGCCGACGTGCTGCGCATCTACGTCCCCGGGCGCACGCTCGCCGACGCGCTGCCACACCTGCGGGCGACGTACTGCGGCACCATCGCGTACGAGGTCGAGCACATCGGCAGCCACCAGGAGCGCGTGTGGCTGCGTCAGGCGATCGAGTCCGGCGAGCACGCGAAGCCGCTGTCGCCGGAACAGAAACGCCAGCTGCTCGGGCGCCTCACCGCCGTCGAGACGCTGGAGCGCTTCCTCCACAAGGCGTACTTGGGCCAAAAACGGTTCTCCATCGAAGGGCTCGACGTGACGGTCCCGATGCTCGACCTGACCGTCGAGCTCGCGGGCGCGAGCGGGGCACGCAAGGTCGTGATCGGGATGGCGCACCGCGGCCGGCTCAACGTGCTCGCCCACGTCGTGAACCTCCCCTACGAAACCATCTTCGCGGAGTTCGAGGGCGGCCGGCATGTCGAGGAAACGCTGACGCCGGAAGGCGGCACGGGCGACGTCAAGTACCACCACGGCGCCGAAGGCGTACACCAGACCGCGACGGGGAAGCCCGTCACGGTGACGCTGTCGCCCAACCCGAGCCACCTCGAGGCCGTGAACCCGGTGATCGAGGGCCGGGCGCGCGCCGACCAGACGACGCGGCGCGGCGCCGAGGCGCACCACGACGGTACGATCGCCCTTCCGGTGCTGATCCACGGCGACGCGGCCTTCGCGGGGCAGGGCGTGGTGGCCGAGACGTTCAACCTGGCGCGGCTGCGCGGCTACACCACCGGGGGCACGATCCACCTGATTGCGAACAACCAGGTGGGGTTCACGACCGACCCCAAGGACGGGCGCTCGACCGACTACTCGAGCGACCTCGCCAAGGGTTTCGACGCGCCGATCATCCACGTGAACGCCGACGATCCCGAGGCTTGTCTCGCGGCGGTGCGGCTCGCGATGATGTATCGCGACAAGTTCCACGCCGACGTGGTGATCGACGTCGTGGGCTACCGGCGGCACGGCCACAATGAAGCCGACGAGCCCGCGTACACGCAGCCCCTGATGTACGAGCGGATCAGGCAAACGCCCCCGGTGCGTGAGAAGTACATCGCGCAGCTCGTCCGCGAGGGTGTGGTGGACGCCGCCAGGGCCGCCGCCGAGGCGGAGGCGGCGTACCAGCGCCTGGCCGCGGTGCAGCAGGCGCTCAAGGCCAGCCTCGGCCAGGGGGGCCGCGGCGAGGAGCCGCAGCGCATCACCCACGAGGGCGTCCCCGAGCCCGACACGGCCGTCCCGGCGGAGCTGCTCACCACTCTGAACGAGCAGCTGCTGGTCGTGCCCGGCGGCTTCACCGTGAACCCGAAGCTCAAGAAGCAACTCGACCGGCGGCGCGACGCGTTCGGCACGGAAGGTGGAATCGAGTGGGCGCACGCCGAGGCCCTCGCGTTCGCTTCGCTGCTGGTCGAAGGGACGCCGATCCGGCTCACCGGCCAGGACACCGAGCGCGGCACATTCAGCCAGCGTCACCTCGTGTTGCACGACACGGCGACCGGCAAGCGGCACGCGCCGATCCAGCACGTCGCGGGCGCGCGGGCGCCGTTCGAGCTGCACAACAGCCCCCTCTCCGAGTTCGCCTGCCTCGGCTTCGAGTACGGCTACGCCGCCGCCGCCCCCGAGGCGCTCGTCCTGTGGGAGGCGCAGTTCGGCGACTTCGCCAACGGGGCGCAGGTGATCATCGACCAGTTCATCATCGCCGGGCTCGCCAAGTGGGGGCAGACGTCGCGGCTCACGCTGCTGCTGCCGCACGGGTACGAGGGCCAGGGCCCGGAGCACTCGAGCGCCCGGCTGGAGCGGTTCCTCGCGCTCGGCGCCGAAGGCAACATCCGCGTCGCCAACTGCACGACGCCGGCCCAGTACTTCCACCTGTTGCGGCGCCAGGGCCGCCACAGCGAAATCCGGCCGCTCGTCGTCATGACGCCGAAGAGCCTGCTGCGGCTCCCCGCCGCGACGTCCCGGCTCGACGACCTGACGCTCGGCCGGTTCCGTCCCGTGTTTTGGGATCACGAGCGGACGGCTTTCGACCAGGTGACCCGGCTCGTGCTGTGCAGCGGGAAGGTGTACTACGACATTCTCGCGTCCCCGCGGCGGGGCGAGACGTCGCGTGTAGCGATTGGCCGCGTCGAGCTGCTGTACCCGTTCCCGGCGGCTGAGATCGCGGAGTACGCCACGCGGCATCCAAACCTGAAGGAAATTGTCTGGGTGCAGGAGGAGCCGCGCAACATGGGCGCGCGCAAGTTCGTGCTCCCGAAAATCCGCGACGTCATTCCCGAGACGGTGGCGCTCACCGATGTCTCGCGGCCCGAGCGGTCGAGCCCGGCCGAAGGCTATCCGGCGGCCCACAAGGTCGAGCAGGACCGCATCGTGGCCGCCGCCTACGGCGCATGACGTTTGCGCTGACGAGCAGCGCCTTCGCCGAGGGGACCACGATCCCCGTCAAGCACACCTGTGACGGCCCGGACGTCTCTCCCGCGCTCGCCTGGACCGACGCGCCCGCGAACACGAAGAGCTTCGCGTTGATCATGGACGATCCCGATGCGCCCATGGGCACGTGGGTCCACTGGGTGCTCTGGAACCTCCCGGCCACCAGGGGCGCGCTGCCGGAGAGCGTCCCGAAGGCCGCGGAGCCCAAGGAGCTGGGTGGCGCGCTCCAGGGAAACAACACGTGGCCGAAGGTTGGGTACTACGGCCCCTGCCCGCCGCCGGGCAAGCCGCACCGCTACTACTTCAAACTGTACGCGCTCGACGGCCCGCTCCCGCTCAAGGCGGGCGCGACCAAGGCCGACGTCGAGCGGGCGATACAGGGACACGTGTTGGCGCAGGCGCAGGTGATGGGAACGTACGGCAGGAAGCAATGAGACTTCTGGCCCTCGGGCTCGCGGCGTGCGCCAGCGGCACCGCCGCCGACGCGCGCTGGTCCACCGCCGCGCCGCTCCCCGCGCCCGTGCAGGAGATGCACGCAGCGGTCCTCCATGGAAAGATCTACGTTGCTGGCGGGTTCGATGCGTCGAATGCCCCCACGACCGCCGCCTATCGCTTCGATCCGGCGGTCAACCGCTGGGAGCGGATCGCGGACCTTCCCGCCACGCGCCACCATATGCCGCTCGCCGTCGTCGGCGACTCGCTGTACGCCGTGGGCGGACTCGCGGGGACGACGTTCAACGGGGCCGACAACCTGTGGCTGTTCCGTGAAGCGTCGAACACGTGGGCGCCGCGCGCCTCGCTTCCCCTGGGACGCGGGGCCTCGGCGGTCGGCGTCGTGAACGGCAAGCTGATCGTCGTGGGCGGCATGGGCCCCACGCAAGCGCATGTGGACTCGACCGCGATTTACGACCCCGCGACGGACACGTGGCGGCACGCCGCGCCGATCCCGACCAGACGCGACCACCTGACGGCAGCGGCGGTCGGCGGGATCCTGTACGCCATCGGGGGGCGACCACACGACCCTGACCGGAACTTCGACGTCGTCGAAGCCTACGACCCGGCGGCCGACCGCTGGACCACGAAGAGCCCCATGCCGTCCCGGCGGGGCGGGCTCGCCTCTGCCCTGCTCGCCGGCCGCATCCACACCTTCGGCGGGGAGACCAGCGCGAGCGTGTTCGCCAACCACGAGGTGTACGATCCAGGCACCGATCGCTGGACCGTCGCGCCCCCGCTGCCGACCGCGCGTCACGGCCTCGCAGCCGCCACGGTCGGCGGCAAGATCTACGTGATCGGCGGAGGACCGAGGGCGGGGTTCGCGCAGACCGCCGTGGTCGAGGTCTTCACGCCCTAGAAGACCGGCCGCCCCTCCACGCCCTCGAGCCGCAGTCCCAGCACCTTCGCCACCGTCGGTGCGATGTCCACCTGTCGGATCACCGGAAGTCGTGAACCGCGGCGAATGCCCGGTCCGACGGCGAGGAAGAACGCATGCAGCTCGGCGCGGCGCGGGTCGTAGCCGTGGGCGCCGCCCAGCCGGTCCCCAATCAGGGCACCCCGGTATCCGCCCGCCGCATAGAACCCTTCGTTCATGTCCAGCGCCCAGAGCGCTCGCGGATCGCCGCCCAGCGCGGCGACCGTATCCCGCAGCCACACCGCGCGGACCGGCCGGCCGGGCCCGACGAGCGAATCGGGGATCGCCGCGCGGATTCGCGCCGCGAGCCCTCGATCGGTCGAGTCACGCGGTAGGATCATCACACTGCCCCCGTTCGAGAAGACCGCGGCGTCCCAGGCCGTCACCCGACCCCCGCTGTCCAGGGTGACCAAGCCGGCGCGCGCCAACAACACGCCGACGCGAACCTGCTGCCGATGCGGCAGGAACCCGTGGTCCGACGTGACGATCACGGTCGTCGCGCGGGGGCGCTCGCGCAGCGCGGACAGCAGCCAGCCGATGTAGCGGTCGGCGCCCCGAAGCGCGACCCACACCGAGTCGCCGACCGGTCCCTGCTCGTGCTTCCAATGATCCAGATCCAGGAGGTGCAGCAGGACGAAGTCGGGGTCCCAGCGGCGGACGATCTCCCCCGTCCACCGGGCGCGCAGCGAGTCGGACCAGCCTCCACCCCGCGGCGCGCCGAGCGAGTCCAGCAGCCAGGGCGTCCCCAGGCGGCGCAGGGCCACGAGAACCGAATCGGGCATTCGGGGGTCCCAGGCATCCGGAATGTTGTAGTCGATGCTCCCATGGTGCGCCGTGACCGGCCAATTGACCGCGGCGGTCTTGAGGCCTGCCGCCCGCGCCGCCTCGAACAACCCGGGCACGCGCACCCACTCGGCCTCCCAGTACGAGCGCGCGATCCTTGTCGTGTCCGTCGGCGGGAAGAAGCGGCCGTTCGAATAGACGCCGTGCCGGGCGGGCGGCACGCCCGTCACCATGGTCGTGTGCGACGGATACGTCACACTGGGGAACGACCCGATGACGCCGGCGGCGAAGGCGCCCTCGCGTCGCAGCGAGTCGAGCACCGGCAGCCGGACGCCGAGCGACTCGGCGCGTTGCAAGTCGCGCGCCCACAAGCCGTCCACCGAAATGAGGACCACGCGGGGGCGTGGCGCCGCCCGCGCACCGGCGCCGGCCGCCGCGGCCGCCAGCGCCACCAAGACCGCCAGGAGGGTTCGATTCATATCCATTAAGTTTACGTCATGCTCGACGTTCGCACTGCCGCGGGGTACGCCGTGTTCGCCGTCTTCGCGCTGGTCGTCCTCGCGGCCCTCGGGTCGTGGCTCGTCCGCACCCGCCGCATCTCGCCGTTCGGCGCGCTGGGCCGCGGGCTCCGCTCGGCGACCGACTGGATCATCATGCCCGTCGAGCGTCGCCTCGTGCGGATGGGCGGCAATCCCGTGCATGCCGGAGGGTGGCTTGTCGTCCTCGCGGCCGTCGCAGGCGTGATCTTCCTGTCTATCCTGGGGTGGGGCCTCACTACCTACGGGACGCTGCAGGGGGCCGTGCGCGGCGGGCCCCGCGTGGTCCTGGCCGTCGTGATCGAGCTCGCCTACAACGTGTTGATCCTGGCGCTGATCGTGCGGGTGATCGGCACGTGGATCGGCGTGTTTCGCTACACGTGGTGGATGCGCCCCGCGTACACCCTCACCGATTGGGTGGTCGAGCCGCTACGCCGTTTCGTCCCGCCGCTCGGCGCCATGGACGTGAGCCCGCTGGTGGCCTGGCTGGTGCTGTGGCTGCTGAAGAAGTTCCTCCTGATGGGACTGAGCCTCTGACGGCCACGCTGACGCTGCACGTCGTCCCCCGCGCCCGGACGAGCGCGGTGGCAGGCCGCCACGGTGACGCCCTCAAGATCCGGCTCGCCGCTCCTCCGGTGGATGGCGCGGCGAACGACGAGCTGGTCCGCTTCCTCGCGGCGCGGCTCAACGTGCCGCGCAGCGCGGTGGCGATCACCGCCGGTCGCGTCGGCCGGCGCAAGACGGTGAAGATCGCCGGCGTTGCGACCGCCACCGCCATGCGCATCCTCGTGACTCCATGAAACTGCTCAAGGCGCTCGTCAGCTTCAGCGTCGGCACCGTCGCCGGCGTGCTCGGCAACTCGCTGCTCGGCGCGTTCGGGGCGGTGTTCGGCTTTATCGCCGGGGGGGTGGCGGCGTGGTGGGTGGCGCGCCGCGTGTTCGGAGAATGAGGGAACGGTGCTCCGACCCGCGGATACTCGTTTAGTGATCCGTGGGCTGAAGCCCCTGGGGCGTGATACCTTCGTACGCCCCACGCCCTACGCCCCATGCCCCGTAATCATTGTGGCCGAGTCGCGTCCCGAATGATGTCGTCCACCGCCCACTTCACGAATTCGGCTCGCTTCTCGATCCGGCGCTGGGTCTCGGA
>DASYQX010000121.1:0-28010 GCA_036004985.1 Gemmatimonadales bacterium | reverse complement strand
GCTCTTCGGGAACACGTAGCCCAACGGCAGCCCGTCGCGGCGGTTGAGGAGGATGTCGGGCAAGTCCCACACCGTCACCAGGCCTTCCTGCCGGGCGATTTTCTGATCGAGCAGCGGACCGTTGAGCACATACTCCTTGGTCTGCGCGTCGAGTCGGCGCAGCCACGCGAACCCCGCCGCGGTGTCGCCCGTCGCCTTGAGGCCGCGCTCGATGATCATCCCCCATACCGCGCGCATCGTCCCGCTCGCGATCGGGTCGCGGATCAGCACCTTGCCGCGCCATTTTGGGTCGAGCAGGTCGTCCCAGTCCTGGGGGGCTTCGGCCGGCGGGACGGCGCGCTCGGCGTAGACGATGACCGCCGGCGTTTCGTACGCGGCGAAATAGAGGTCCCCAGGGCCACGGCCATGCGCGTCGATCGCGCCGGCCCAGGAGGGCCGGAACGGCTCCAGCAGCGAGTCGCGCGCCGCGCGCGCGAAGATGGTCCCCGGGCCGCCGAACCACACGTCCGCCTGCGGGTTCGCCCGCTCCGTGCGGACCCGCTCGTACACCTCCTGCGAGCCCATGTCGAGCCAGCGCACGTCGACGTCCGGGTGTGCCTGCTCGAATCGGCCTTCGAGCAGCGTCAACAGGTCGCGGCCGTGGGGGGTGTAGACGACGAGCGGAGTGCGGGAATCCCGCGAACAGGCGGCGAGCACTGTGAGGCACAACGCTCCGACCAGAAGCCGGGAGCGGCGAGCGGGCAGCGAGACTCTCCGGGGGGCGCCACAAACCGCTCCCCGCTCACCGCTCCCGCGTGAGTTACGGACCATTCGCTTTCCGGAGCGCGAGGAGGTTCGCAAACAACCGATAGGCGCCGGGGACGCCGGCCGGCAGCTGCCGGAAAAAGCTCAGCCCCGTGTACACGTAGGTGCCCCGGCCGACCGGGGCGACGAGGAGCCCCCCCGTGAGCTCCGGACCCGCGCCGTCGTGCGTTTCGAGCAGCGGCACGTAGGTCGAATCCCAGTCGTGCGCGAAGTAGAGGCCGCGCTCCTGGACCCAGTCGCGCCAGTCGTCGGCGCCGATCACGTTCGGATAGCGGAAGGCCGGGTGTCCGGGATCGAGCGGTGTCACGGCAGCCGTCTCGTCGGCCACGCGGTCATGCGGCCGCGCGATCCGCAGGGGGTACGGCGCGAAGTTGCCGTCGACGAACGGATACTGCTGGTATTGGACGATTACCAGGCCGCCGCCGCGCGCGTAATCGAGCAAACGGCTGTTGTTCGCCACGAGCGCGGGATCGGTCTCGTACGCGCGGCTGCCGATCACGATCGCGTCGTACCGGGACAGGTCGCCGCGCGCCAGGGTGTCGGCGCCCAGCAGCGCGATCGGCACGCCTACGGCCAGCAACGCCTCGGGCACGCGGTCCGACGCACCCCGCACGTAGCCGACGCGCGACAGCGGGGGCAGCGTGATGCGCGCCGCGCGGATGTCCGCCGCCGACCGGCGCGCCAGCGCGCGGGGCCGGATATGCGGGTAATCAATGATCTCCAGCGCTCCGTCGTGGCGCCGCCCGTCCGTCCCGAACGCGGCGGCCCGCAGCTCGTACGCGCCGGGCGCCAAGCCCGGAGGGGGAGGCAGCGTCAACGCGACCACGACGCTCCGCGTCTCGTCTTCCCGGCCGAACGTGAGGCTTTCGGCGGGAATCGGCGGCCAACCGCGCGGGGTGGTGAACGCGACCCGTGCCGTCGCGGCGCCGCGCGCGCGGCTCGTGACCGTCACCGTGAAGCGCCGCGCCTCGCGGCCGGTGCCGTCGATCGGCCAGAGCACCTCGTCGGGCGCGACGGCCACGTCGAAATCACGCGTCACGAAGATCGGGCGGCGGATCTCCCCGATCGCCTGGTCGCGGTAGCGGTACACGACCTCGCGACTCAGGGTCACCGGCTCACCCGCGATCGTGAGACGGACGCGCGCCTCGAGCGGGGGCGGTCCGAACGGCAGGCCACGCACGACGGGCGGCACACCGGACCAGTCGTACAGCCCGCCGTTGTTCGTGCGGGGCCGCCGCAGAAAGTACGGCTGCGAGCGCTCGGCGTCGCGCGCGACGGTGACGATGAACCGCCGCACCGTCACTGCGCCGGGCGCGACGGTCGCCGTCGAGGCGTCGAGTCGCTCCACGATCCACCCGGCCGGTGCCACCAGGTCCGCGCCCTCGACGCTGACCGCGCTATCGCCCGCATTCCAGACGGTCACTTCGACCTGGAGTCGTTGCCCCTGGGTGACGATCCCGTCGTCGGCGGTGCCGTCGATGGCGACGCCGGCGGCACCAGCGATCGCCCGCTCGAGCAGCGCGCGCTGCTCGGCGTCGGCCCCGCCCCCGAGCGCGCGGGCCGCACGAGTGAGGTACGGCAGCACACCCGCCGGCCGCCAGGGATTGAGTGCGGCCCGGGCGGAATCGATGAGGGCCGCGTACCGGGCGGCGTTGGGACCGTGCACCGTCGTATCGACGCCCGAGAACAGCGCTGCGTCGCCGCGGCCCATCGGGCCCCCGCTGCCCCCGCCCCGAGCGGCGACGAGCTGGAGTCGTACGGTGCTGGGCCCCGGGCGCTGCAGTTGTCCCATGTCCTGGGAGCGGTGGCGGCTGCGGCTCGCCATCGCGATCTGGAAGTACGACTGGCCGAGCACGGGATCGAGCGTGCCGCCGGCGAGACTCAGGGTCGTGGCCGCCGAGTCGAACCGGGTGGAGCGGAAGAGCTTGACCGGCCCCCAGGTGGAGTCGCGCAGCAGGTCGAACCCTTGCCGAGCCAGCATGCCCGCCACCTGGTGCTGGCCATGCCCGTCGGCGGGCGTCCCCGAGAAGACCGAGACGAGGATCTGCGGCCGAAAGCGGCGGATCACGTCCACCACGTCGCGCAGCAGGGAATCGCGGGGCCAGAACCGGAAGGTCTCGTCGGCGGACTTGGAGAAGCCGAAGTCGTAGGCGCGGGTGAAATACTGGCGGGCGCCGTCCAGGTCGCGGGCGGCCAGCAGCTCTTCGGTGCGGATGATCCCGAGGCTGGGGCCGAGCTCGGGGCCGATCAAGTTCTGCCCGCCCTCGCCGCGCGACAGCGACAGGTAGGCCGCGTGGGCGCCCAACCCCCGGGAGAGGAGCACGAGCAGCTGCGTGTCTTCATCGTCGGGGTGGGCGCCGATCACGAGGACGCGTTTGGTCGCCCCGAGCTGCTCCAGCAGACCGGCCAACGCCGCGACGCCGCCGGTGCCAGGTGGGGCCAGCTGTCCCACGCCGGTGCCGGCGGCGCCGATACTAAGGAAGAAGGCAAGTCCGAGCGCGCGTCGCACTATTGGGAAAGGTATACCGTGCCACCCTTCATAACGAACTTCACGCGTTGGAGTTCCGTGATGTCGCGCAGGGGGTCGCCCGCGACGGCGACGAGATCGGCGTAGAGACCGGGGGCGACGGCGCCGAGGTTCTGCTCCTGGCCGAGCAGCGCGGCGGCGACCGACGTCCCCGATTGGATCGCTTGCATCGGCGTCATGCCGTACTGCACGTAGTACTCGAATTCCTTCGCCTGATTGATCTCCGTCCAGGGAAACCCCCCGACGTCGGTTCCCATGGCGATCTTCACGCCGCGCCGGAGCGCGCGCGCGAAGGCGCGGCGCTCCAGGGCCACGAGCGCCGGCCACACCCCGCCCCGGGGCATGACGTGCACGCCGACCGTGACCGTCGGCACCCAGTACACGTTGTTCCGCACCATCACGTCCATCAGCGAATCGGTGAGTCCATCGCCGTGCTCGATGGAGTTCACGCCGGCGCGCAGCGCGGCGGCGATGCCGTCGGAGCCGATCGCGTGGGCGGCCACGCTCCGGCCCAAGCGATGCGTTTCCTCGACGATGGCCCGGGCTTCGGCGTCCGTGAAATTGACCCAACTGTGCAGCACGCTGTCGGGCCCGAAGTAGTAGCGGCGGTCGCTGTAATACTTGATCCAGTCGGCGCCGTGCTGGACCTGTTCGCGGACCGCGAGCCGGGCGTTCTCCACGCCGTCCACCGTCTGCACACCGTGGGGCAGGTCGATCTCCCAGTTGGGCGTGCCGATCGGATACATCCCGGTGGGCGCCATGGCCCGGGTCGAGGCGAAGATGCGCGGCCCCGGGATCTCGCCCCGATTCACCGCCAGCTTCACGTCCACATCGGCGTACATCGCGCCTTCGGTCTCCACGTCGCGGATCGCCGTGAACCCGTGTTCGAGCGCAATGCGGGCGTTGCGGGCGGCGAGGATGGCGCGATATGGGATCGATTGCTTGAGCAGCTGGTCCTCGTACTCCTGAGAGGTGATGTCGCCTTGGAGCAGGAGGTGCGTGTGGGTATCGATGAGTCCGGGGAGCACGGTCAGCTGCGACAGATCGATCACGCGGGCGTCAGCTGCCTGGGCCTGGATCTGGGCGACCGGCCCGACGGCCCGGATGCGCTCTCCCTCGATCAGAATCCCCACGTTGGTCTGGACCTGAGTGGACCGCCCGTCGATCAGGCGGCCAGCCTTGACGAAGACCCGTGCGGCCTGGGCGGCGGCGGCGGGCGCGGGCAAGGCGAAGGCGGTCAGGGCGATGCAGAAGACAGCGCGGCGCATCGAGGGCTCCTGTGGAGGCGAGGCGAATCTCCCTCTAACGTCAGCGGTGTCAAGCCGTATAGATTGTGCGCATGACCACCGTCGAGACCGAGCCGCGCCGCCAGGTCAGCGCCGCCGAGGCGCGCGAGGTCGCCGAGGCCGCACGCGAACAGGAGTGGGCCGCGCCGAGTTTCGTACGCGACCTCTTCCTCGGCAATCTGCGGATGGAGCTCATCCATCCGTACCCGGAGCAGGGCCTCGACGAGATCGCGCGCGCGAAGCCGTTCCTCGAAAAGCTCGAACGGTTTCTGCGCGACCGCGTCGACTCCGACCGGATCGACCGGGAAGGGGAAATCCCCGACGACGTGATTCAGGGCCTGCGCGACCTCGGGGCGTTCGGGATCAAGATTCCGCAGGAATACGGCGGGCTCGGCCTGTCGCAGCTCTCGTACATGAAGGCGATCGAGCTGGTCTCATCGGTGGACGGCTCCATCACCGCCCTGCTCTCCGCCCACCAATCGATCGGCGTGCCGCAGCCGCTGAAGATGTTCGGCACCGAGGCGCAAAAGAAACAGTACTTCCCCCGGCTCGCGAAGGGCGCCATCTCGGCGTTCGCCCTCACCGAGCCCGGCGTCGGCTCGGACCCGGCGGCGATGGAGACGACGGCGCTGCCGAGCGACGGCGGGGAAGCCTGGATCCTGAACGGCGAGAAGCTGTGGTGCACCAACGGGACGAAGGCCGAGCTGATGGTCGTGATGGCGCGCACGCCCTCGAAGGTCGTGCGCGGCCAGGAGCGGCGTCAGATCACCGCGTTCATCGTCGAGACGGACTCGCCCGGCGTCGAGGTCGCGCACCGCTGCCACTTCATGGGGCTCAAGGCGATCTACAACGGCGTGATCCGCTTCACCAACGTCCGCGTGCCGAAGGAGAACGTGTTGTGGGGCGAGGGCAAGGGCCTGAAGCTCGCCCTCGTCACGCTGAACACCGGGCGCCTGACCCTGCCGATCTCCTCCGTCGCGGCCGGCAAGCGGTGTCTTGAGATCTCGCGGCGTTGGGCTGCGGACCGCGTCCAGTGGGGTCGGGCCATCGGTCAACACGACGCGATCGCCCAGAAGATCGGCGCCATGGCGGCCAACACGTTGGCGATGGAGGCGGTCGCCGAGCTGTGCGGCGCCATGGCCGAGCGCGGCGGCTACGACATCCGGCTCGAGGCGGCGATCGCGAAGCTCTACAACTCGGAGGCGGGCTGGCGCATCATCGACGACACCGTCCAGATCCGCGGCGGCCGCGGCTACGAAACCGCCGACTCGTTGCGCGCCCGCGGCGAGAAGCCCATCCCGGTCGAGCGCATCATGCGGGACTTCCGCATCAACCTGATCTTCGAGGGCTCCTCGGAGATCATGCACCTGTTCATCGCCCGCGAGGCGGTCGACAAGCACCTGCAGGTCGCCGGCGACGTCGTCATGCCCGGCAAGACGCTCGGCCAGCGGCTCGCGGGACTGGCGCGGTCGGCGCTGTTCTACGGCTGGTGGTACCCGTCGCGCTGGATCGGCTGGAGCTTCTGGCCGAAATACGCGGCGTTCGGGCGACTGGCCACGCACGTGCGCTACGTCGAGCGGGCCTCGCGGCGGCTGGCCCGGGGGGTGTTCCACTCGATGGTCCGGTTCGGACCGAAGCTCGAGCAGCGGCAGGCGGTGCTGTTCCGGCTGGTGGACGTCGGGGCCGAGCTGTTCGCGATGGCGGCGACCTGCGCCCGCGCCCAGCAGCTGCTCGTGCGCGACCGCACAACCGGGGAGCGTGCCGTCCAGCTCGCCGATCTGTTCTGCAGGCAGGCCCGCGGTCGCGTGGCCGCCAAGTTCAAGGGGCTGTGGCGCAACGAGGACGTGCCGACCTACAAAGTCGCGCAACAGGTGCTCGAGGGCGAGCACCGGTGGCTGGAGCGGGGGATGGTGGATCTACCGTAGATGGCTTTCCATCTTACGCCGCCTGGTGCGCGATCATGATGCTCTTCAGGCGCTCGGGCGCGTCGCTCCCCGCATTGACGTCGCCATACGGCGCCGGGTGACCTTCCGCTTCGAGCAGCACGCTGGGACACACCACGGGATACTCCCGCGCGCGGATGCGGTCCACGGCCGGCTGGGCGGCGACCGGGGTCGCGACCACCACCTGTTGCGCGCCGAGCTGCTCGGCGGCCCGCGCCGCCGCCAGCACCTTCCACGGATACACGATCTGGCCGTCCACGATCACCGCGGTGCGCCCCTTCAGGTCCTTGACCGGGCGCTGCGTCCGGAAGAGCACGAGGTCCTGGCGCACGCGGGCGCGTGACTCGTCGATCGCCGCCTGCAACTTTTCGAGCAAGCTCATCCCCGGCTGGAAGTCGGGATCCATCTCGGCCGGCACCGACTCGGCCATGGCGCCGATCGGCGCGAGATTCGAGCCCAGCTTGATGAAGGACGCGACGATCACGTCAAACGGGGCCCCCATCGCCTGGGCGGCGTGGGCCGCGATCTCCACCCCCTCAGGGGTGATGCCGAGCAGCACGCACGATTGGTAGCCCCGGGCGACGAGCTGCTGGCCGAGGAGGGCCCCCGCGCTGGAGCGCGTGGGATACAGGCTGGAGCGGGACGGCGGCGACGCGGTCACGGCTCGCGAAGATACGTTATCTTTCCCGCGCCCTCAACTTGGGATGCGGCGGTGCCGAAGGACACCCTCACCATCACCGACAACCGGACCGGCAAGGCCTACGACGTCCCCATCCAGGACGGGACGATCCGGTCGGCCGACCTGCGCCAGGTCAAGACGTCGCCCGACGACTTCGGCCTGATGTGTTACGACCCGGCCTACATGAACACAGCGTCGTGCCGCAGCGCGATCAGCTACATCGACGGCGAGAAGGGGATCCTGCGCTACCGCGGGTATCCGATCGAGCAACTGGCCGAGGGGAGCACGTTCCTCGAGACGGCGTACCTGCTGCTGCACGGTGAGCTCCCGTCGGCGGCGGAGCTCGATACGTGGGTGTACAACGTGACGCACCACACGATCATCCACGAGAACATCAAGAAGTTCATCGACGGCTTCCACCACGATGCGCACCCGATGGGCGTGTTCGTGAGTACGGTCGCGGCCCTGTCCACGTTCTATCGCGAGGCCAAACACATCACCGACGAGACGTCGCGCCGCAATCAGATCTTCCGGCTGATTGCGAAGGCGCCCACGCTCGCGGCCTTCGCCCATCGGCACACGGTCGGCATGCCGTACGCCTACCCCGACAACGATCTCAGCTACACGGGCAACTTCCTCAATATGATGCACAAGGCGACGGAGGTGAAATACGTTCCGAACCCGACGCTCGAGCGGGCGCTGGACGTGCTCTTCATTCTCCACGCCGATCACGAGCAGAACTGTTCGACCAGCGCGATGCGCGCGGTCGGGTCCTCGCACGCCGATCCCTACTCGGCGATGGCCGCGGCGGCGGCGGCCCTGTACGGCCCGCTGCACGGCGGCGCGAACGAGGAAGTGCTGCGCATGCTGCGCGAAATCGGCTCGAAGGAGCACGTCCCCGCGTACATCCAGCGGGTGAAACAGGGCGAGGTCCGGCTGATGGGCTTCGGGCACCGGATCTACAAGAACTACGACCCGCGCGCCAAGATCATCAAGCGGACCGCCGATCAGGTGTTCGACGTGACCGGCAAGAATCCGCTGATCGACATTGCCCTCGAGCTGGAGCGCATCGCGCTGCAAGACGAGTACTTTGTCTCGCGCAAGCTCTACCCCAACGTGGACTTCTATTCGGGGATCATCTACGAGGCGATGCGCTTCCCCGTGGACATGTTCCCGGTGCTGTTCGCGATCGGGCGCACCCCGGGGTGGCTGGCCCAGTGGCAGGAGATGCTGCTCGACAAGGAGCAAAAGATCGCGCGGCCCCGCCAGATCTACATCGGCGCACCGCTGCGGGATTACGTGCCGATCGAAAAGCGATAATCCGTTCAGGATAGGCATCGAGTAGAGCTGTAGTAGTGAGGCGTCCCGCAACGACGTACTATTACAGGGTCCCGGGACGCTTCTGTTCGACGCCTTTCTTCGACGCCGTTGGGGGGGTCTCATGCCCACGTACATCCTGCTGTCGAATCTGACGGACGACGGCGCGAAGGCGCTGAAGGCCAAACCGAAGCGTCTCCAGGAAGTGAACAAGGAAATCGAGCGGTTCGGGGCGAAGGTCACCGCCCAGTACGCGGTGCTCGGCCCCTACGACTTCGTCAGCATCGTGGAGTGCCCCGACAACGAGACCATCGCCCGCGTCTCGGTCGAGCTGTCCTCGCGCGGCAGCGTGCGCCTGCTCACGCTGCCCGCGATGCCCGTCGCGAACTTCGTGCGGAACCTGAAATAACCGTCAGGGCATCGGCTTGGGCTTGCCCGAGCCGCCGCCCGAGCCGAGCAGCCCCTTCACTCCCAGAATCATGGCGACGACCCCAGCGCTGCTCGCGCCGATCGCGAGCCCGCTGCGTGCGGCCGACATCCGTTTCTCCCGCACGGCGGCGATGCCCTGTCTGGGCAGGGTCACACCGATGCCGGTCGCCTCGTAGGTCCGACCCTCCAGCCCCCACAGCTTGACCACCGCCAGCGCCACGGAGTCCGCGCTCGCGCCGAGGAGCCGGCCTTGCAACGCTGTGATGCCGTGTACCGTCACATCCTGCAGCACCACGTCCCGGGGTGGGGCAAGCTCGAGCTGCACGTCGGCGCCGTCGCTGGGCGCGGTGCCGCCCACGGCGACATAGCGATAGCAGCCGCCGACGACCACGAGCAAGACCGGCCACAATCCGCGCATTAGGGCCTCCGATCTCAAAAACCGAATTGCTTGCCGACGCGCACCGGCGTCACGCTTCCCCGGGTCGAGCCGTCGCCGAGCTGGCCCTTGTCGTTGAGGCCCCAGCAATAGGCGACCTGGTCGGTGGTGAGGCCACAACTGTGCTGAGTCCCGGCGCTGATGGAGCGGAAGGTAAGACCTCCGAGCAACGGCGCGGGGACCCGGGTACAGGGCTGCGCAGCGGCGCACACCGCAACCGGCTGGCTCCCCAACTGCCCGCTGGCGTCCGACCCCCAACAATAGCCGGCCCCAGTCGCGGTGACGCCGCAGGTGTGGGCGGCGCCGGCGCTGATGGAGGCGAACGCGATACCTCCGAGCACACGAACGGGAGCGAGCGCGTTGCTCACCAGGGTGTCGCCAAGCTGACCCAACGCATTGTCGCCCCAGCAATACACGTCGCCGCTCGCCTCGAGCGCGCAGGCATGGGTGAAGCCGGCGCTCAGCGCCGTGAACCGCCGCGCGCCGGTCACAGGCGCCGGCACCAGCGTGTCGGCGGTCGAACCGTTGCCGAGCTGGCCGGCGTCGTTGGCGCCCCAGCACCAAGCGGTGCTGTCCGCGGCGAGGCCGCAGGCATGCCGCGCCCCAGCGCTCACTGTCAAAAACTTCAGGCCGCCGCTGACCGCCACCGGCGCCCGGCGATCGACGCGCCCGCTGTCCCCGAGCTGCCCATAGGCGCCCCAGCCCCAACACCAGGCCGTGCTGTCGGCGGCGACGCCGCAGTTGAAGGCGCCCCCCGCCTCCACGCCGACCAGCGTTAGGTCTCCCGCGACGGCTACGGGGGTGGCCGCTCCGGCGCTGCCCCCGTTGCCCAGCTGGCCGCTGAGATTGAACCCCCAGCAGTAGGCCTTGCCGGCGCCGGTGACCGCGCAGCTATGGCCACCGCCGCCGATCGCCGAGACGAAGCTGGACTCGCTGACGACCCGCACGGGTAAGGGGCGGTCGCTCCGGGTGCCGTCACCGAGCTCGCCATCCCGATTCCATCCCCAGCAATACACACGGTCCGTCGTCGTGGTGCCGCACGTGTGCAACACGCCCACCGCTACCGCGGCAAAGGGTGCGTCGACGGGCGGCGGATCGAAGCCGGGCTCGCTGACCGCGCAGGCGGCCCCGCCGAGGGCGAGCACCAAGAGCGCGGGACGGTGACGGCGGTTCACCTGGGGAATTCTATCGTGCGCGCCGCCCGCGGCTACCCCGAACCCCCCTTCTTGACGTCGCCCGAAACGGCGTGCACACTCGGGGCGTCAATCCTTACCGACCGATCGGGTTCCCGCCGTCCTCGATCGGAGTTGAAGTCGTCCTGAGCGAGGCTTCACGACGAGGCGCACGCGTGCCTCAGATGCGCTGTTGCCGTCCGTGTCTTCCTTCACAGGAGGTGGAGATGAACTCTCCGCTTCGTTGGTGGAAACGCGCCCTCACCGGGGCCGCGTGTGTCGTGGTGTGCGCGCTCGCGGCAACGCCGGGGGCAGCGCAGGTGACCGGGACTGTCCGGGGCCAGTTGATCGACGTGACGACGCGTCGCCCGGTGGACGGCGCCGAGGTGTACGTGGTGGGGACCGACCTCCGCACGCTGACCAACGCCAACGGCCGGTACGAGCTGAACGTGAGGTCCGGCGAGATCGATGTCCGCGTGCGGCGCTTCGGCTACGCCAGCGCCACCAAGCGGGTGACGGTGCCGCCCGCCGAAGCCGTGACCGTGGACTTCGAGCTCAACCAGGCGGCCATCGGTCTCGACGCGGTCGTGGTGACCGGAGCGGGCGCCGAGACTGAAAAACGCAAGCTCGGGAACACCGTCTCGACGATCGACGCCACGAGTGTGCGGAACGCACCAGTGGCGAACATCTCGGAGGTGCTGGCCGCGCGCGAGCCGGGCGTGAGTGTACTGCCGTCCGGTGGACTCGCCGGTGAAGGCGCGCGGATCCGCATCCGCGGCACCGCCTCCCTGTCACAGGCGAACGAGCCCATCGTGTATATCGACGGCGTGCGCGTGGACCGCAGCGGCGGCTTCGGGGACTACATCGGGACAGGCGGCGGCGGCACGCCGTCGCGGCTGGACGATATCAACCCGGACGCGATCGACCACATCGAGATCTTGAAAGGCGCGGCCGCCGCGACGCTGTACGGCACCGAGGCATCGGCGGGGGTGATCCAAGTCTTCACGAAGACCGGCGCGCGCGGCGCGGTCCGGTTCGACTTCACGAGCGAGCAGGGCGTCTCTACCTATCCCAGGGGGCGCTACCATCCCAATGCCGGCTTCGCCCGGTACGCCAACCTGGCGGACTGCGTCGCGCGCCTCCCAGACACGACGGCGACGCAGAGTAACTGCCGCGGGCAGACTGCGAGATTCGCGGACTACCTCACGCAGTTCTACGGCGTCCCGATTCAACCGTACCAGGTGTTCGAGCGCAACTTCATTCCTGCGCTGTTCGAGCCCGGCTACGCGCAGACGTACTCCGGCTCGGTGAGCGGCGGCACGGCAGCCGTGACCTATTTCGTGAACGCCCGGTTGCAGCGGGAGAACGGCCCCTTCGGCAACACGGAACTCGGCCCGGCCAATGACCGGACCCGCAAGGTGCAAGGGTCCGCGTCGCTCGTCCTGCTGCCGACCGACAACCTGCGAATCCGGGTGAACACGCAATACGTGGACGCGCACCACGAAACGCCCGCGAACAACAACAACATCTTCGGCACGATCTCGACGATGATCTTCGGGAAGCCGGAGACTGCCAGCTGCAACTCGGACGCGGATGTCACGGGACGCGGCGACTGCCGGATTGGTGGAGATCCCAGGGCGGCGATCGCCCCGGGAAACCCGTTCGGGTCGCCGGCCTTCAACACCGTGCGAGAGACGATGCAGGAGCTGTACGCCCAGAACACGAAGCACTTCACGGGGAGCATCACCCTCGAGTATCAGCCGGTGCGGCAGTTCAGCGGGGTAGCAACGTTCGGCGTGGACATGACGAACCAGATCAGCACCGACTTCGCGCCGTTTGGGCACAACGTGGACGGCGTGGCCGGCTTCGACCCCGAGGGCTTCAAGTTCCTCGATAACCGCACCCGGCGCGAAATCACGGCGGAGCTCAAGGGGACATGGGCGCGTCCCTTCGGGACCTCGTTCCAATCGACACTCGTCGCGGGCGGCCAAGGATTCCTTGCCCATTTGGACGACGAAGGCATTGGTGGAGAGGTGTTCCCGGGACCGGGGCTCGAGGTGACCAGCGCCGGGCTCTACAAGGGCACGTACGAGCGGATCCTGGAAACGGTGAACGTGGGCGCGTTCGTCCAGGAGCAGGTCGGCTATCGCGATGTCGCGTTCGCGACGGTCGGCGTGCGGTACGATCGCAACAGCGCGTTCGGGAAAACATCCGAGGGCGTGTGGTATCCCAAGGCCGGCCTCTCGTTCATCCCGAGCGACCTGTCCAGTTGGGGGCACTCGGCGCTCACGAGCAGGATCTCCACGCTGCGGTTGCGCGCCGCGATCGGGCAGTCGGGCCTGCAGCCGGGAGCGTTCGACAAGTTCACGACGTTCTCCCCCCTGCCATCCGAGACCGGGCCGGGGTTGCAGCCCGATAACCTGGGGAACCCGAACCTCAAGCCGGAGATCAGCACCGAGCGTGAAATCGGGATGGAGATCGGCCTCGCGGAGGATCGTGTGGCCTTCGAGGCAACGTACTACCGGCGCACCACGAAGGATGCGCTCTACCCCCGACAGTTTCCCGTGTCGGGCGGGTTCACGAACCTGCAACTCGACAACATCGGGGAGATCAGGGGCGGGGGCTGGGAGCTGAACGTCCGGGCGCTGGTGTTCAACCGGCCCGGCCTCTCGCTGAACCTGTTCGCGAACGGGGCCTGGGGCTGGACGTACGTCACCGACCTGGGGGGCGCTCCGCCCCTCAAGGTGGGCGGGAGTTACCCGCGGTATCGCAACTTCGTGATCCAGGGGTACCCGGTCGGCTCGCTGTTCGGGGCGAAGCTGGTGCAGCCGTGCAGCCAACGGCCCAGCGGCGCCACGTACGCGTGCCTGGCAGCCGGCCAGAATCCGTACGACGTGAACGGCGATGGCGTCTTTGACACCGACGCCGATCTGCTGGCTTACCTCGCGGTGCCCCGGACCCTGAACGATCTGGCCCCCATCCGCGTGGACGAAGACGGGGACGCCGACTACCTCGACCACTACCTCGGGAAGTCCTATCCCGACTGGCAGGGCTCCTTCGGGGCCAATGCCACATTCATGCGTAATTTTGAGCTGGGCGCGCTGCTCGAATACAAGTTCGGCAACTACATCATTACGAACCTGACCGACGCGTTCCGCCAGTCGAACGCCGGGATCGGACGCAACATCCGGGCGACGGCCGAGGTGGAAGCCACGGTGATGAATCCCGCGAGCACGCCGCAACAGCGGCTGGAGGCCGCCAAGAAGTGGCTGAAGCTCCGGGCCCTCACGCCGTATGACGGCCTGAACCAGAACGAGAATGGCGCGTTCCTGCGCTGGCGTGAGTTGTCGCTGACCTACAACCTGCCGGGCCGTTGGTCCCAGCAGCACCTCGGGGTGCGTTCCGTTTCGGTCAGGGCATCGGTGCGGAACCTAGCGCTGTGGACGGGCTACACCGGCATCGATCCCGAGCTGAACGTCTATGGGCGCGGCGCCGCCTCGGCCGACCTGAACGGGATCGACCAGAACTTCGGCGACGGGATCGACGCCTTCGGCTTTGCGCTCCCGCGGCGGTTCACCTTCGCCGTCCGCTTCGGGTTCTGACCCCGGCATTGGAAAGGAGAGAGATGCCATGTTGACCAAGAGCCTCGGGGCCCCGAGCCGCGCGCTTGTCACGCTGTATCTGGCCGCCGTCGTGGCCGGCTGCAGCTCCCTATTGGACGTTGAGAATCCGAATAACGTCAACCAGGACAACCTCAACAACCCTGCCGCTGCTTCGGCGCTCGCGAACGGGGCCCTCTCCGCCACGGCACGAGCTTTCGGGAACGTCTTGACGCCCTACTCGGAGGCCACGGACGAGCTGACGTGGATCGGGTCGCGGGACGCGTGGAGCGATCTCGACCAGGGGTACCTGTCCGGGATCACGAACGAGTTCGTGGACGCCGCGTTCCCCTCGCTGGCACAAGCGCGGTGGCTGTCGGACGAAGCCATCAAGCGGCTCGGGGCCTTTGCCGCGGCCGGAGTCCTCCCCGACAGCAATGACCTGGCCCGGTCGTACTTGTACGGGGCGATCGCCTACACGACGATCGGCGACATGTTCGACGACTGGCCGATCGGATCGGATCGGACGACTGCGGCGCCGCCCCTCGGGCCGGCGAACATGGCCCAGGTCTACGACACGGCGATCGCCTACACGACCCGAGGGATCGCGATCGCGCAGGCAACCGGCAACGCGACCCTCGAGCTCAACCTCACGGCCATGCGGGCACGCGCTCGGCACGCGAAGGTAGTGTGGCAGAAGCTGAACCCCTTCACGCCCGCGACGCTGACCAACCCGCTGGTGGACGACGCCGGCGCCGTAACGGACGCCAATCGAGCACTGGTGCTCGCGGCTGCGACCACCGACTGGATGTACCGGTTCAACTATAGCTCGGGGACCATCGGCACGAGTATTGGATTCGAAGTGAACCAGCGGCTGGAGAGCCGGTTCGGCGATCTCTACATATTCCCGACCGCGGACAACAAGCGCGTGGACAGCATCCGGCTCCGAGACCCGATCAACAACGTTCCCGATCCGGTGTTGACGAAGACGATCAACGACTTCGTCACCGGAGTGCAGTATGGTTCCCTCACGGTCGCGTCGTCGCGCGAGATGTACCTCATTCTCGCCGAGTCGCGGCTGGCGCAGAACGACTCGGTGGGGGCGGCTGCATTCATCAACAACATCCGCGCGCTGAATACCGGGCTCACCCCGTATGACCCGCTCAACGCCGCCCATCCCCGCGCGCTCGCCATGTACCAGCACGAGCGCCGCGTGAACCTGTTCCTACAGGGACGGCGGCTGGCCGATCATTATCGATTCGGTGTGCCCGCCGACAAGTGGCCGGCGAACGCTGAAGCGAGGCTGCAACCGGGGACGGTCTTCCCCATCACCAACACGGAGCGGCTGGCGAACTGCTACATCAACGGGACGTGCTGACGGCTTAGCGCCGTTTCCGTCCCCCAACTCGCGGCCGAACCGACCGCTCGGGGCGGCGTACCTCCGCCTCGAGCGGTTTCGGTTGCAGGGGCGGCACCGACGGCTCGAACCCGGGGATCATTTCCCGGGGGAACGCCTTCCCAATCAACCGCTCGACGTCGGCCATCAACAGCCACTCGTCGGGCGAGATCAACGTCAGCGCCAGCCCACGCGCGCCCGCGCGCGCCGTCCGTCCCACGCGGTGCACGTACACTTCGGGATCGGTCGGCACGTCGTAGTTCACGACCATGCGGATCCCATCCACGTCGATCCCCCGCGCCGCGATGTCGGTCGCGACCAGGATCTCGGCGTCCCCGGAGCGGAACTGGTCCAGGGTGCGCTGGCGTTGGCTCTGCGCCTTGTCGCCGTGCAGGGCGTTCGCGGCGATTCCCTCGCGCCGCAGGTGCGTGACCAGCTTGTCGGCTCCGTACTTGGTGCGGGTGAAGATCAGCGTCTGGCCGGCCGGCTTCGCCTTGAGAATCGAGGCGAGGGCGCCGCGCTTCTGGAGCTTGTCCACCGCCACGATGATGTGCTCGATGCCATCAGCCGGCTGGGCCCTGCGCCCAATCTCGACCGAGGCGTGGCCGTTCAGCGCGCGTCGGGCCAGGGCGTCGACTTCCGGAGAGATCGTCGCCGAGAAGAGCATCGTCTGCCGCTCGTCGGGCAGCGCGTTCAGGATGCGCCGTACATCGGGGGCGAATCCCATGTCCAGCATCCGGTCCGCCTCGTCGAGAACCAGGACCTCGAGGCGGGAGAAGTCGACGTGCCCGCGCTCCATGTGATCGAGCAGGCGGCCGGGCGTGGCCACGACGATGTCGGCGCCATGGCGCAGCGCCCGCGTCTGCGGCTCCATCCCCACGCCGCCGTACACGGCGGCGCCCTTGAGATGGGTGTGGCGCCCGTACGCGCGGATGCTCTGGGTCACCTGCTCGGCGAGCTCGCGCGTGGGGACGAGGACCAGCGCGCGCAGCACGCCGCGCGCGCCGGGCGCGAGCCGCTGGAGGATCGGGAGCACGAACGCCGCCGTCTTCCCGGTGCCGGTCTGGGCGGAGCCGATCAGGTCCCGGCCCGCCAGGGCGAGCGGGATCGCTTCCTGTTGAATGGGGGTTGGGTGCGCGTAGCCTTCGTCGGCGACGGCGCGCACGAGCTCGGGCGCTAGGCCCAGGGCTGCAAATGGCATGCTGATAACACACGTCCCTTTCTGGATAACGCGCCCTGCGAGGGCGCGCTCGGCACGGAGTGCGTCCTTACAGGACGCCCACGCCGCCGAGCCCGGGCTCTCAGCCCGGGTTCACACACACACCACGCGTCGTGACCCTATGTCACCACGGGGTGTCGCTACGTTCTTGAACCTGGGGAATGAGACCGGGCGTGTGTACAGCGCCGGAACCCGCTCCTGAGCGGGACCGTCCTACAAAGGCAGGATGCCAGCTCGCGGTTCTAAGCGGCCTAAAGCTAACTACACGGTGCCTAGAAACAAAGCCCCTAGGCAGACGCCGAGACGCCTAGACGCCTAGCGGGCTCTAGGAGGGAGTGAGCAGGTAGGCCTTCCCTATCTCCTCACACCTCACACCCGCTAGGCGTCTCGGCCCCTAAGCGTCTGCGTAGCCGCCTATCCGTCTAATTCCCGACCACTGGTTCGGTCCCCCACCACCACATCCGGGGCAACACTCTTTGGCGCGGCCAGACTTCATTGAGCGTCTCCCCTTCATACAGCCGCCCGTTTTTCATCACGTACCGCACGGTGTTCGTATTGTGGATGTCTTCGAGCGGATTCCCGTCGAGCACAATCAAGTCGGCGAGCTTTCCCGGCTCGAGCGAGCCGAGGTCCTGCTCCATGCCAATCGCATTGGCGCCGTGAATGGTGGCGACGCGCAGCACATCGTGGTTCTTCATGCCGCCGGCCGCCATGGCCCACAGCTCCCAGTGGTCGCCGAGGCCGTCCAGCTGACCGTGTCCCCCCAGGCCGACGTGCCCACCGGCCTGGATGATCGCGTTCGCCGCCCCGGCGATCCGGGGGAAGACATACTGGTTGTCGCGGAACCAGGGCCGGCGCTCGGCGCGCCGGTCGATCTCCTCGTGCGGCACGAACCGCCGCACCTTCGCGTTGTCGTGGATGTCGAACCGCTCGTAGAAGTAGTTCTCGCTCCACGGCCCGCCGTAGGAGACGAGCAGCGTCGGCGTGTAGGTGATGCCCGATTGCGCGATCAGCTGCACGGCGTCCCGATACAAGGGCATGATCGGATAGCTGTGCTCATGCCCCGGATAACCGTCCACGACCACCGTGAGGTTCATCTTGAAGTCGAGCCCGCCCTCGATCGTGGGCATGAGGCCCAGCTCTTTCGCCGCCATGATCACCCACTGCCGCTGTTTGCGGTTCCCCGTCATGTACATCTTGATCGTGTTGATGTGGTAGAACTCGCTGTAGCGCTTCAGCGCGCTCCGCGTGTCATCCAGGTTCTGAAAGTTCTCGTCCCAGAACACCCCCGGGCCCGTGTGGAAGATGCGCGGTCCGAGGATCTCGCCGGTTTCGACGAGATCCGCGTACGTCAGCACGTCCGTGGTCGCAGTCTGGGGATCGCGGGTCGTGGTGACGCCCCACGCGAGGTTCGCGAGGTACTTCCACACCTGGGTCTCATGAACCCCCCACGTCGGCCAGGGGTGCGCGTGCACGTCCACGAAGCCGGGGATGATCGTCTTGCCCGCGACGTTGATCACCCGGGCGCCCGGCGGCGCCTGCGCGCGGGGCCCGACCGACACGATGCGGTTGTCGGTGACGACGACATCGCCGTTCTCGACCACCTCGTCGCCCTTCATGGAGACGATGCGTGCCCCGCGCAGCACGACGGTCCCGCGCGGGACATCCCGGGCGGTGCGCAGCGTGACCTCCACGCGCAGCGGCTCGTAGGCCGGCAGCTTGGCGAGCGAGTCGGACCGCGCCTTGAGCCGCTTCTGCACCGAGTCCGGCCGCGCCTTGACGCTGTCGCTCTTCAGAGAGTCGGCGCGCAGCGAGTCGACCCGGGTCTTGACCTTATCGGCGGAATCGGCGACCGCCAGGTCCCAGCGGAGGAACGTCCGGCCGATGGACCAATAGGCCTGCCGGCCGTCCGCGGTCCAGCCGATGAAATCGCCCCCGATCATGGTGAGCCGCTTCGCCGGAAACGCGGCCGAGGAGGGATCCGACACGTTGATCGTGGGCGTCTGGCCGCCGACGAGCGGCAGCGTTACGACATAGACGTAGTTCCCGACCTGGGCGACGACGCGATCGGAGTCGGGACTGATCAGGATTTCGCCCGCCGGCTCAGGCTCGGCACCGGGACCCGGATAGGTGTACCCGGTCACCCGGAGGTGCGCGCGACGGTCGGTGCCGTCATAGCGCATCGAGACGAGCCCCTCGGGCCCCTCGTAGATGTAGATCCGGTTCGGCTCGCGGCTGAAGTGCGGCCTTCCCCATGCGTTGATGGGCGAGATGCGCGTCGCGGCTCCCCCCGCGGCGGGCAGCCATATCAGCTCGTAGCCGGGCGCGAAATGCTCGGCGACCCGCGGGGCCCGCGGCCCTTTCACCGCCACGATCCGCTGCCCGTCGGGCGACCACACCGGCGTGTCGTAGAACGCGGTGTCGCTCGTCAGCCGCACCGGGCGGCTGCGCCCGTCGGCCCGGATCTTGTTCACGGTGCCGCCTTGATCGGTCCACGTGACGTAGGCGAGCCACTGGCCGTCGGGCGACCACGCCGGCACCTGCTCCTTCACGTCGTCGGTGGTGAGGCGCCGCGGGGCGCCGCTCGGCAGGTCCATGACGTACAGGCGGTCCAGCGCGCTGAAGGCGAGCCGCCGGCCGTCGGGTGACGGCGCGGCGTTGCGGATCTGTCGCGCCAACACGTCGCCGGTGTCCACGCGGATCGGCAGGTGCACCATGGGTCCCAGCTGTTGCGCGACCTTAGCGGTGAAGGGGATCTCGGTGACTTGCCCCGACGGAACGTCCACCCGCCGAATCCTGCCGCCGTAGGAAACGATCAGCGCCCGGCCGTCTGGCGTGAACGACGCCCCGGGGTAGAGGTCGCGCGTGAAGCGCGATTCCTGATCGTCGCGCGTCACGGGATAGACCAGCCACTTCTCATCGCCGGTCGCCAGGTCGCGGAGCCGCAGGCCCGTCTCGGCGTCGTAGCGGGTCGCGTACACGAGCCACTTGCCGTCGGGAGACAGCACCGGCCGCATGGCGCTGCCGTACACGTCGGTCTGCGTGTAGATGCGGCCCGTCTGCCGGTCGTAGATCGCGAGCTGCCACAACGGGTATTGCAGGTTGTAGCCGAACCCGCCGCGGTGACGCGAGACCCAGACGTAGCGCGGGTCCTTCCCGAACGCCGCGCCGAGCGTGTTCATCGGCGGCGGCACACCCGGACCCGGCGGCGGGACGCGCAGCATCGCGGCCCCGGAGCCGCCGTCCTTGTGGATCAGCCAGAGCTCATAGACGCTGCCGAGCACCCCACTGGTGCGCGACACCACGAGATAGTTGCCGTCGGGCGTCCACTCGGGTGAGGCGTAGAGATTGTTGTTGCCCTTCGTGAGCGCCTTGGCGTTGGCGCCGTCGGCGTCGCACAGCCAGATGTTCTCGGCCCCGCTGCGGTCGGAGAGGAACACGATGCGTTTGCCGTCGGGCGACCAGCGCGGCTGGGAATCGAACGCCGGTCCCGACGTGATCCGGGTGGCGGTGCCGCCCGCGAGCGGCAGCGTGTAGAGGTCGCCGAGCAGCTCCAAGACGATCGTCTTCCCGTCCGGCGAGACGTCGAGCGAGATCCACGTGCCCTCGGATGCCTCGAACTCGACGGTGCGCGTCGTCGCGAGGGGGAGCTCATCGTCTTTCTTTTTCTTGGTCGTGTCGGCCGGTGCGGCCGGCGTGGCCTGCGCGGCGGCGGTGGGAACGGCGGGGAGCGCGTACAACAGCACGGCGGCGGCGAACGTCGCGGCGAGCGACCGGCGCATCGGGCGTTTCTCCGGAGTGAAGAGCGACGGCGTGAGGGAACGCTGGAAGCTGCGGGCGGACTACTAGACGGTCAAGGACGCTCAGAGGCGGTCCGGGGCGGTCCGGGGCGGTCAGGGGCGGTAGCGGCAGAAAAAAACGGCCCGGGAATCACCCGGACCGTTTCGTGCCGACCCTTACCGCCCCCTGCCGCCCCCGACCGCCCCTGACCGTCAGATACTCAGCGCCCGCACTTGCCGCGGCGCCGGCTCCTGAGAGCGGAGCACGATCCGCATCGCGTTTGTCTCCAACTCGATGTCCCACGCCGCGATCCGGGGCCGGACGAACTCGTCGCAGTCGGACGGGGTGAGCCCCTCGGGCGTCGCATCGAGGAACTCCATCAGCTTCATCCGCTTCTCGAGATACGTGCAGCCATCGCGACTCGCCGCGATTCGGATCCCGACGTCGTCATCCAACTGCCGCCGGATGAAGCCTTGGGCGACTTCGAGCAGCCGGCCGACGATCACGCGCTCCAGCGGCACGCCGTCCTTGCGCCCCAGCCGCCGCGCCAGGGCGCGGGCCCGCACGGGGTCGCAACACAGCTCGAGCAGCTGACGCCGGACGTCGGGATGCGGGCGCCGCCGACTCTTCGTGGTCCCGTCCCGCTCCGCCTTGGCGCAGGTCGGCAAGTCGTTGCGGTGCAGTTTGAGGAACTTGGTCATCGGAGCGTACACGTCCATCCGGCCGGGCGCCGGAGGCACGCGCCGCCCCGCGACGAGGTCTGCGATGTAGATCTCGGACACCTGGACCGCTTCCGCCAACTCGCGCGGGGTGCGCTTCAGCTCACGCAGCCGGCGCCGGACCAGCTCACCGACTTTGACGGGGCGCTTCAGGGGGAGGGCAGCCGCCATAGGTACTCCTCTCGCGTCGCGAAATGAAACGCCCGCAGGGTGCATCAGCGGGACGCACGTCCTGCGGGCTGATGGACGGGCAATATCGCTACAAACGCGTTGAAATGGAAGGGGTTGGCTGCTGAGCCACCTGTCGCAGCAGCGCCCACGTCCCCACCACGATGATCACCGCGAAGCTGAACCATTGGATGGCGTACCACAGGTGGGGCCCGTCGCCGCGCACCGGAGAGGGCCAGCGCCGGGGGAGGCCCCGCGGCGGGGACGCGTCCATCAACTGGACGACGAACGGCAGGAGCGCGTACGGCACCGAATCCCGGAGGCGGACCAAGTCGACGTCTGCGCGACCGCGCGGCGGAACGGCGCCCAGGCCCTCGACGGCGGCCGTGTCGGGCTCCTGGTAGGCGCTCCGATCAACGTGGTACGCATCGGGCGAGGGTACCCAGCCTCGGTCGACCAGGACCGCGGCTCCATCGGGCAGGCGCAGCGGCGTGATCAGGCCGACGCCGGGCGTGCCGTCGAAGCTCCGCCCGGGCCAGACGCGCTCGTGCGCATAGTCGTACGTGCCCCGGGCGCGTATGCGTCGCTGGCGCGCCGAGTCCGCCGGGATGCCCTGCCCCGCCAGCTCCAGAGGCGGGAGGCTGAGGCGCGCGGCGATCTCGGCGTTTCGGGCCCGGCGTTGGTGCAGCCGGTCGAGCTGCCAGACGCCGAGGCACACGCACACGACGGCGATGCCGATCGCCGCGAGTGCTGCGACGACGTCCCGGCGCCGCAGCGTCATCGCCGGCGTCGGATCAGCGTCAGCTTTTCCGCCCGCGTCAGACGCTTGAGCGCCGCCTCGCGGCGCAGCGCGGCACCCCGATCGGGCGCCGGCTCACGATAGGCGAGCCGCACGGGGCGGCGCGACCGCGTGTAGGCGCTCGCCGTCCCGGCACGGTGGGAGGCGAGCCGGCGCCGCAGATCGTTCGTGATGCCGGTGTAGAGCGAGCCGCCGCGGCAGCGCAGCACGTAGACGATCCAGGGCACCTCTATTTCAGCTTCGCCTCGAGTCTGAACGCGACGTTCCCCTTGAGGGCTTTCGAAACGGGGCAGCCGTTCTTCGCGTCCTCGGCGGCTTTCTCGAACTTGGCCTGGTCGATCCCCGGCACCTGGCCGCGGACCTCGAGCTCCATGCGGCTGATTTTGGGCGCGCCGTCGATCATCTCGAGCGTGCACGCGGCCCGCGTCTCGATGCGCGTCGCCGGCGTCCCCGCCTTTTCGAGCCCTGCCGACAGCGCCATGCTGAAACAGGCCGCGTGCGCCGCCGCGATGAGCTCTTCGGGGTTCGTGCCCTTCGCCCCTTCGAAGCGCGTGCCGAACGAGTAGGCGCCGCTGAACGCGCCACTTTCGCCCTTGAAGCTGCCCTTGCCGTCCCGGAGCTTCCCCTCCCACACGGCGGTGGCGTGACTCGTCGTCGCCATGATCAGTTTCCTCCCGTCTGTGCCGGCGCGGGTTTGCGCGGCATCATGTCGTCGCGCATCGCGAGGTGGTAGACGGTGTACGCCACCACCACGGCCGCTTGTCGCAGGTCATCCATCACGAGTCGTTCGTAACTGTCGGCATCGGTGTGGTGCGTCCGGGTCCCGTACTCGATGGGGTCCTGGATGAAGTTGAACCCGGGCACGCCCGCCGCGTCGAATGCCAGGTGATCGGTCCCGCCGGTGTTCCCGCGCCGCACCACCACGACGCCCAGGTCCTCGAAGGGTGCGAGGATCTGCTGGAAGATCGGCACGACCGCGTCGTTGGACTGGTTCCAGATCCCCCGAATCCGACCCGTGCCGTTGTCCACGTTGACGTAAGCCGAGATCTTGGGCAGCTCCTCGGGATGGTTCCTGACCCAGGCGCGCGACCCGAGCAGTCCCTGCTCTTCGCCGCTCCAGAGACCGATGCGGATCGTGCGGCGCGGCTGGACATTGATCGTCTTGAGAATCCGGATCGCTTCGATCATGACCAGCG
The DNA here is from genome assembly GCA_036004985.1 of Gemmatimonadales bacterium. Classification (GTDB taxonomy): domain Bacteria; phylum Gemmatimonadota; class Gemmatimonadetes; order Gemmatimonadales; family GWC2-71-9; genus 20CM-2-65-7. The sequence continues at coordinate 4,541 of DASYQX010000121.1, read as the reverse complement.
ACCCTGCCCCGTTGTCGGTGGCGCCGCTGGCGCCGAACCAGCTGTCGAGGTGCGCGCCGAGCATCACCACCTGCTCCTTCAGATCGCCGCCCGGGATCTCCGCCAGTGTGTTGTAGGCCATCGAGTCCCGGGTGAGCCAACGGTTTTGGACATTCAGCTCCATCCGGACCGGGAGCCCGCGCTTCAGATTCCGGAAGATCTGGAAATACTGCTCCTGCGACAACATCACCGCCGGGAGTGGATCGGCGATGGTGTCGAGGCGCACCGCCGCCGAGTACGGACCGCCTTGCGGCCGGATGATCGCGTACTGCCGACTCGAGTAGTTGAGCCACGCGGCGGCCCCCTGCGCCTTGGCGAACTCGTAGACCTTGCGATTCAGGGCCTGCTGCGCCTGCGCCCGCGCTTGCTGCTCGGCCGTGGGGGGCGTTCCCGGCTGCTGACGGGTCGTGTCGAACAGGCGATCGAGCGGCGTGCGCAACGGCGTCGGATCGAACTCGGGGAGGACGACGACCGGCGTGTCGCGCATCACCAGCGCGCCGCGGAGCTTGCCGCGGTACTTCGCCAAGTCCGTCGTGTCGCCGACCGCCAGGTAGACGACGGGTCCCGTCACGGTTCCGCGCGTCGAACCGCTCCACGCCAGCGGCGAACCCTGGATCGGCTGCACGAACGGTTCCAGGATGCGGGCGCTGAACGACACCCGCTCCCACCCCCGTCCGAATCGTCCCCAGGGTTCCACGCGCACGTTGGCCAAGCCCCAGGCACGGAACTGCTCAGCGGCCCAGTCATTGGCCTTCCGCATGTTGGTCGAGCCGGTGAGCCGCGGGCCGATCACGTCGGTCAGGTAGCTCGCCAGCTCGGGGATCTGCGAGCGGTTCAGCCCTTCGTCCCGGATGCGTTGCACGACCGACAGGTCCACCCGCTCCTGGACGATCTGGGCGGCCGCCGGTGCGGCCGCGGCGCCGAGCAGGGCGAGGGTGACGGCTATCAGTGAACGGGGCACCATCATGGCTTGGACTCCTGGCTGGGAGGTTCGCGGAATCGGGGAATCTGGCGAGCAGGCGACTCCTTCGCTACGCTTGAGGCCCCAGCCTCTCGTTACGGAGCGAAACCGTATGGCCACCAAGCGCAAGCGCGCGAAAAAGGCACCTGCGAAGCGGACTCCCACCACGCGCCCCCCGGCGCGCCGGCAGCCGGAGACGCTGCGCCTTCGCCTCACCGCGCCGTCGTTCACCGCGACCGACCTGCAGCGCAGCATCGCCTTCTATCGTGATGTCCTGGGGTTCCTGGTGGGGGAGGAGTGGCGGGAGAATGGGGTGTTGGCGGGGGTGGAGCTCATAGCCGGCGGCGTAACCTTCATGGTGACTCAGGACGACTTCGCCAAGGGGCGGGATCGCCGCAAGGGCCTCGGCTTTCGCCTTCGGTGCCACACCGCCCAGGACATCGATCGGCTCGCCGCGCAGATCAAGGAACGGGGCGGCGTGCTCGATCAGGAGCCCAAGGACATGCCGTGGGGTGAGCGGCTGTTCATGATCTCGGACCCCGACGGGTTCAAGCTGAGCTTCGTGCAAGAGCGTTGACGATCGGGCGGCGGGGATCATCGGGCGGCGGGCTTGGGCTCGACCGGCAATCCCGCCGCGCGCCACACATCCCACCCGCCGACGAGCGCGCGCGCCTTCGGCCACCCGGCCTGTTGCAGCTCTCGCGCCACCCGGGCGCTTGTGGCTTCGTTGGCTCAGGCGCAGTAGGCGACGAGCCAGTCGTGCCGCGGCAGCGCCAGCTCGGCCGCGCGCGGCGCCGCGCCGCCGGGAGGCAGCCGAATCGCGCCGAGGGCTTTCTCGTTGCTCTCGTTCCACGCGCGGTCTTTGCGCACGTCGAGCAGCACAACGCGCTCTCCGCGGGCCTGCAGGTCCCGCAGCTCCCCGAGCGTGATACGCTCCGGGCTGCGCGCGGGAGGCGTCGGGTCGAGAGACGGCCCGATCCCGCTCCCCGCTCTCCGCTCCCGGGTGAACATCAGGGCCCCACCGTGGATCACCACCGACAGCAACACGACGAGCGCGGCGGGAGCGAACAGGCGGTCCGCGCCCGGCAGGCCCGCGAACACGGGGAGCAGCACGAGCAGCAGCGTCGAGAGGCCGCGCGGCCCGAACCAGACGATGAGGCGGCGGCTGCGCGGGTCGAGCCCCCGCCCAATGAGCGCGACCGCGAGCACCGCCGAGCGTACGCCGAGCGCGAGCACGGCGAACGCCACGCCACGCCAGGTGAGTCCTGCGAGGCCCGTCCAGATCAGCGAGCTGCCGAAAGCCACAAACGTCAGGAGCAGGAACATCTCGGCGGCGGCCTGGCCGAAGTCGAGGAAGCAATCGCACAACTCCGCGTCTGCGGCGGCGACGGTGAGGCCCGCGGCGAACGCGGCGAGGAACCCGCTGCCGTGCGCCGCTTCGGCCGCGGCGTAGGCCGTGAAGGCGATGCCGAGCGCGTAGAGCGATTCGTAGTCGCGCCGGACTCCCACCCAGCGCCGCGCGCGTTCGAGGACGGTGACCCCGATGAACCCGACGGCGATCCCCGCCCCTGGGCCGACGACGAAGAGGTCGAGCGCGGCGCGTCCCCAGTGCCCTCCCCCCCCACCCCCGCTCAAGACGGCCATCGCGGCGAGGACGATGGGCAGTAGGACCAGGTCGTTGAGCCCGCTCTCGAGCGACAGCACGTTGCGCGCGTCGGCCGGCACCGTCCCGCCCCGCAGCAGCCCCCGCATCATCACGGGGTCGGTCGACGCGAGGGCGGCGCCGAGGATCGCCGCGGGGCCGGGCGCGAGGCCGAGCAAGGCCCACGCGGCCACCGCGATGAGCGCCGCAGTGACCAGCGTGCCGGGGCCGAGCACGAGACGAACCAGCGTGCGGTGGCGCCGCACCTCGCCGACGTCGATCGCCACCGCGTCGGTGAACAGCACGAGGACGAGGGCGAGGACGGAAATGGTTTCGAGGATCGCGGAGTCGAGGCGGAAGTCCACGAGCCCGAACCCGAATGGCCCGATGGCCAGACCGAGCAACAGGAACAGGGCGACTTGGGGGAAGCGGGAGCGCTCGACGAGCCCCGACAGCAGCGCGGCGACGAGGATGACGCCGCCGACGAGTGCGAATGTGGCAGTATCCATGAATGAAGGGCCCGGTACGGAATCATACCGGGCCCCGCCTCATCCGGTGAGGGTGTCCTACTTGGTCGGCCGGTTCTCGTCGTCGATCATCTCGTCCTTGGGCTCCTGACCGCCGCCGGGGCCGTAGCCCGTCTTCCCAGGCCGACCCGCCGGGATCGTGATGAGCGCCTCGCCGACGTTGTTGCTGTAGTCGCTCTCCACGAACATGTGGCAGAAGCCGTCCGGGTCCTTGGCCGGGCAGGGATCCTTCTTGGTCGCCGGCGTGAACGGCGGATTCACGGTGATGCGCAGGAAGTACTGTCCGGGCGGGATCTCTTCGGCGTTCGGGTCGCCGTTCAAGACGAAGTACTGGCCGCCCAGCCACTTGAAGTACTCGTCGCCGTAGCCGACGCTGATCCCCTGGAAGCCCGAGTTGCGCACCACCGAGTTCCCGCAGCTGCGGTACACCCAGGTCCCGGGGGCGACCTCTTCCGACCAGGGGGTGATGTCGATCATGCAGAAGCCGTTCTTGCGAGCCCGGAAGACTTTCCCGGTCTGGGCGTCGATGAGCTGGTACAGCGCGTAATTGCGGAAGTGGAAATGCCGGTGACACGTGGACTCTTCGTACAAGCCGTCGGAGTCGGCGAAGCTGCCGTCCCCGTTCGGGTCCATGTGCTTCCACGGGCTGCCGATGAACACGTCGGCGTCGCCGACGTTGGGCGTGTTCACCGTGAAGCGCAGCACCCGGTACGTACCGGGCACGAGGTCGGCCTCCTCGATGCTGCAGAACGACTCCTTGAGATCCTGGTCGTACACGACCCACGACGTCGCGAGCTTCTTGGCGTCCACGATCAGGTCCGGCGTGCCGTCCAGGTCCTGCACGTGGGCGAACTGCGGGGCGGACACCGCGGACCGCTCACCCGGATTACACGCGCCCAAGGTGAGGGCGGCGGCCATCCCGGTGACGAGGCAGCAACGCATAACCGGTGGCTCCTGTTGCGGGGTTCGGTGAACGTGCGTGCCGTTCGCGAAACCCGCAAGCGTGCGTAAATGCCCCAGGGCCGTGCATACTTATGCACACCCCCTAGTGCAGGCCTCCCCCCGTGAGCTGCTTGACCAGGTCCCCGATCACCGCTTTCGCGTCGCCGAACAGCATCCAAGTGTTGTCCTGCGCGTACAGCTCGTTGTCGATGCCGGCGAACCCTGGGTTCTTGCTGCGTTTGATGGCGAGGACCGTCTTGGCCTTGTCGGCGTCGATGATCGGCATGCCATAAATCGGGCTTTTCTCGTCGTATCGCGCGGCCGGATTCACGACGTCGTTCGCGCCGATGACGAGCGCGACGTCGGCTTGCGGCATCTCGGAATTGATTTCCTCCATGTCGACCAGCTTCTCGTAGGGAATATCCGCTTC
>DASYQX010000120.1:0-10837 GCA_036004985.1 Gemmatimonadales bacterium | reverse complement strand
CAGGTCAACGACCTGCAGGCCATTCCGCACTACTACTACAACGAAATCTGGATCGATGCCGCCGACAGCCAGCACGTCTACGTAAACGCAGCGCCGCTGATGGAGAGCAAGGACGGCGGCAAGTCGTTCGCGCCCGAGTCGCTGGCGCGCGTGCACGGCGATCATCACGCGCTGTGGTTCGATCCGCGCGACGCCGGGCACCGCATCCTCGGCAACGACGGGGGCGCCTACGTCACGTTCGACGGCGGCAAGGCCTGGTGGCACATGCCGATCCCGATCGGGCAGTTCTACACGGTGATCGTGGATAGCTCGCTCACGCCCTATCAGATCTGCGGGGGCCTCCAGGACAACGGCGTGTGGTGCGGGCCGAGCGCCACGCGCGACGCGATCGGCGTGACCGACGCCGACTGGTATCCCGTGAACGGCGGCGACGGCATGTGGGTCCAGATCCCCCCGAACGACCCATGGACCGCGTATTCCGGCTCCCAGTTCGGCGTCGTCTCGGCGCTCGATCTGCGCACTTGGAAGCGCGACGACATCCAGCCCGCGGCGCTCGACGCCGGGACCGAGAGCGGCTACGACTACACGTGGGACTGGACGGCGCCGATTCTCATCTCCGCCTTCGATTCGACGACCGTGTACCTCGGGGCGAATCGCCTCTTCCGGCTGCGCGAGCACGGCAAGGACTACGACACCCTCGGCCCCGACATGACCCGCACGCCGCGCCAGGCCCCGACGCCCGAGGCGGGACACACCAGCTACCACGCGATCTTCTCGATCGCGGAAAGCCCCAAGTCGGCAGCGGTCTTGTGGACGGGGACGGACGACGGGTTCATCTGGGTGTCGCGCGACACGGGCCGCACGTGGACCAACGTCACCGCGAACTTCCCCCGCGGCGCCGCGACGACCTGCTGGGTATCCACCATCGCCGCCTCCTACCACGCCGCAGGTACGGCGTGGGTGACGTACGACTGTCACTTCCGCGATGACTACCGCCCACATGTGTGGCGCACGACCGACTACGGCCGCACTTGGACGGAGCTGGTGAATGGGCTCCCGGCCGACCGCGGCAGCATCACGGTGTTCGAGAGCCCGCGCAATCCGCGCGTGCTCTGGGTCGGGACCTCGGACGGCGTGTACGTGACCGTGGACGGCGGACAGCGCTGGCGGCGGTTCGGCAAGACCTTCCCGCGCGTGATGGTCGAGCGTATGGCGATGTCGTTCCGGCAGCACGAGCTGGTGGTCTCGACCCACGGCCGAGGTCTCTACGTGGTGGGCGTCGGGCCCGTCGAGGAATACGCCGACTCGGTGCTGACCGATTCGATTCACCTCTTCGAGGTCGCGCCCGCGTACCAGTATCGCGAGCGGCGGACGCACCCCGCCTTCGGCAGCCATCGCTTCATCGCGCCCAACCCGCCGCGCGGCGCGACGATCGCCTACTACCTGCGCGAGATGCAGCCGGAAGGCGTGAAGCTCGTGATCACGACCGCGGCGGGTGACACCGTGCGCACGTTGACGGGCTCCGGGTTTCCGGGGCTCCAGCGCGTCACCTGGGACTTGAACCGGGAGCGGCCACGCCCGCGCGGCCTCGGCGACCCCACGTCGCCCGACGAGCTGCGCCGCGCCCAGCCGGGGGAGTACATCGTCCGGCTCACGTTTGGCAAGCGCAAGCTCGAGCAGCGCTTCACCGTCGTGGAGCTGGGACCGGATAGGTTGGGGCGGATCCGGTAGGGGCGGGAAACGAGAAACGGGAAGCGGGAAACGAGAAACGTGGAGCATCTGCTTGTCGCGCCGCCGGACGCCAGGGCGCTCCTGGTCCTGGCCCACGGGGCCGGCGCGGGGATGCGGCACCCGTTTCTCGAGAAGATCGCGCAGGCGCTGGCAGGGAAGGGCATCGGGACGTTCCGCTACGAGTTCGCGTACATGGAGCGGCGCGCCGGACGCCCCGATCCGCCCGCCGTCGCCGCCGCTTGGGTGCGCGAAGCGGTAGGCGAGGCCGCGCGCGCGGCACCGGGAGTCCCCCTGCTCGCCGGCGGCAAGTCGTTCGGTGGCCGCATGACCTCCACGGCCCAAGCCCAGGAGCCGCTCTCTGGCGTCCGCGGGCTCGTCTTCCTCGGCTTTCCCCTGCACCCGCCGGGCCGGCCGGGCACGTCGCGCGCCGAGCACCTATCGCAAGTGCGAATCCCGATGCTATTCCTTCAGGGGACGCGCGACGAGTTCGCCGGCCTCGATCTGCTCCGGCCGGTGGTCCAGGCCTTGGGCGACCGGGCGACGCTGCATCTGATCGACGACGGCGACCATTCATTCAAGGTGCCGAAGCGCACCGGCCGCACCGAGACCGACGTGTTTGCGGAACTCGCGGCGACCATCGCAACGTGGGCGGGAGACCATGCCTAACTACTGGCTCGTCAAGACCGAGCCGAGCACCTACAGCTTTGACGATCTGGAGCACGACGGCGCCACGACCTGGGACGGCGTAAAGAACCCCGTCGCGCAGAAACATTTGCGCGCCATGCAGCCGGGCGACGATGTGCTGTTCTACCATACCGGCAACGAGAAGTCGATCGTGGGGCTCGCGACGGTCGCGGCGGCGGGCGACCCACCGAAGCTCAAGGCGAAACGGCGGCAGCGGCGCGCGGTGACCCTGGCCGAGGTGAAGAAGGACAAGGCGTTCGCCGACCTCGCGTTGGTGCGGATCGGCCGGCTCTCGGTCATGCCGGTACCGGCGGCACAATACCGTAAGCTCCTGCAGCTCGGGGGAGATGGGGGGGACTGATGGGCAAGGGCGATCTACGCAGTCGGCGCGGCAAACTGTATCGCGGAACGTACGGGAACACCCGTCCCAAGCCGAGCAAGAAGCGCAAGCTGCGGCAGGCGAAGCAGGGCGCGCCTCCCGCGCCGCCGCCGAAGTCCGAGCCGCGCTGACCTTACCGTCCGTCCGGGGCGGGATATAATAGCGGCTCCATCCAACCGGAGTGCCGTAGTCCATGTCCCGCTTCGTCGCGCTTGCGGCGTGCGCCCTCGCCCTGGCCGCGCCGGCCGCCGCCCAGCGGCGCAACGTCCGTCCCGCTCCTGCCGCTGCGGCTCCCACGCTCGGATTCGACACCTCGCTCTTCAACGCGCTCGAGTGGCGGGAGATCGGCCCGTTCCGCGGCGGCCGCGTGACCGCCGTGGCCGGACACGCCAAAGAGCCGTACACGTTCTACTTCGGCGCCACCGGCGGCGGCGTGTGGAAGACCCTCGACGGCGGCCTGACCTGGCAACCGGTCTCCGACAAGGACTTTCGGGTCGGCTCGATCGGCGCGATCGAAGTGGCGCCGTCCGATCCCAACGTCGTGTACGTCGGCACCGGCGAGTCCCCGATCCGCGGCAACGTCTCCCCCGGCGACGGCCTGTATCGGTCCACCGACGCGGGGAAGACCTGGACGCCCGCCGGCCTGCGCGATGCCGGCCAGATCGGCGCGATCCGCGTCCATCCGGGCAATCCCGATCTGGTGTACGTGGCGGCGCTGGGACATGTGTTCGGCCCCAACGCCGAGCGGGGGGTGTTCCGCTCGAAGGACGGCGGCCGGACGTGGGAGGAGATCCTGTTCCGGTCGGACTCCGCCGGCGCGATCGACCTGGCCATGGACCCGGCGAACCCGCGGATCCTGTACGCCGCTTTCTGGCAGGCGCGCCGCGGTCCCTCGTTCATGTCGAGCGGCGGTCCCGGCAGCGGCCTCTTCAAGTCCACCGACGGCGGCGACACGTGGAAGGAGATCACGCGCAACCAGGGGCTGCCGAAGGGTGTGATCGGGAAGATCGGGGTCGCGGTATCGCACGCGAATCATGAGCGAGTGTGGGCGATCGTCGAAGCCGAGGAGGGCGGCGTGTTCCGGTCCGACGACGGCGGCGAGACGTGGCGCCGCCTGAACGAAGAGCGGAATCTGCGGCAGCGCGCCTGGTACTACACCCACATCCACGCTGACCCCAAGGACCCCGAAACCGTGTACGTGATGAACACGGGGTTCTACCGCTCCGTGGACGGGGGACGGACGTTCACGCCGATCCGGACGCCCCATGGTGACAACCACGCCCTGTGGATCGCGCCGAACGATCCGCTCCGCATGATCAACGGCAACGACGGTGGAGCGAACGTCACCTACAACGGCGGCGTCACCTGGACCGGTCAGGACAACCAGCCGACGGCGCAGTTCTATCACGTCACCACGACCACGCACTTCCCCTACAAGGTCTGCGGCGCGCAGCAGGACAACAGCACCGTGTGCATCGCGAGCCGCAGCGACGGGGGCGCCATCACGGAGAAAGACTGGTACGAGGTGGGGGGATGCGAGAGCGGCTACATCGCCGCCCGGGCGGACGACCCCGATGTCACATTCGCGGGCTGCTATGGCGGGTTCATCAGCCGCCACGACCGGCGCACCGGGCAGGAGCGGACCGTCTCGGTGTGGCCCGATAACCCGATGGGGTGGGGCGCGGCCGACCTGAAGTACCGGTTCAACTGGACCTTCCCCATCGTCCACTCGCCCCAGAACCCGAAGGTCCTGTACGCCACGGCCAACGTCGTGTTCAAGTCGGTGAACGACGGGCAGAGCTGGGAGCCCATCAGCGGCGACCTGACCCGCAACGACAAATCGAAACAGGGGCCCTCGGGGGGTCCGATCACGAAAGACAACACCAGCATCGAGTACTACGATGTGGTGTTCGCGCTCGCTCCCTCGCCCCACGACTCGAGCACACTCTGGGCGGGGACGGACGATGGGTTGGTGCACGTCACCCGCGACGGCGGCAAGACATGGACCAACGTGACGCCGCGGGACCTGCCGGAGTGGGCGCTGATCAGCATCATCGAGGCGTCGCCGCACGACCCGGCGACCGCCTACGTCGCGGCGACGCGCTACAAGCTGGACGACTTCCGCCCCTACGTCTACAAGACGAGGGACTACGGGAGGACCTGGCGCAGGATCGTGGCCGGGATCCCGGACAACCACTTCATCCGGGTCGTGCGCGAGGACCCGGTGCGGCGGGGATTGCTGTACGCGGGCGGGGAGTTCGGCGTGTACGTGTCGTTCGACGACGGCGCGACCTGGCAATCGCTGCGGCGCAACCTGCCGGTGGTGCCCATCCACGACCTGGCGGTGCGGGACAACGATCTCGTCGCCGCCACGCACGGCCGCTCGTTCTGGATCCTCGACGACGTGACCCCGCTGCACCAGCTGGCCGATTCGGTGGCGCGGGCGGCACGGTTCCTGTTCAAGCCGCGCGACCCCTACCGCATGGGGGGCGGCGGCTTCGGCGGCGGCGGCGCGTCAGGCATCGGCCGAAATCCCCCGGGCGGAGCGGTCGTCTTCTTCTTTTTGAAGGACGCACCGGACTCGGCCGCGGAGGTGCGCCTCGAGTTCCTCGACGCGCGCGACTCGCTGATCCGGCGGTTCACCACGCGGCCGCGCGACCCCGCCGACTCGCTGCGCGTCCGCGCCGGCATGAACCGCTTCGTCTGGAACCTGCGCTACCCCGACGCGACCCGGTTCCCCGGCATGATCTTCTGGGCCGCCGGCACGCAGGGACCCGTCGCGGTGCCCGGCACCTACCGCGTGCGGCTGACGGCGGGAAACGCGTCGCAGACGCAGTCGTTCGTCCTCAAGAAGGACCCGCGGGTGGCGACCACGCAGGAGGACTATCAGCGGCAGTTCGATCTCCTGATGCGCGTGCGCGACCGCGTCACCGCGGCGAACGACGCCGTGAAGCGGATCCGCGATGTGAAGGAGCAGCTGGACGGCGCGGCGGCGCGCGCCCGCGGCCTTCCCGGCGATGCCGGCCGGCGGATCGCCCAGCAGGCCGACTCGCTCAAAGGGCGGCTGAGCGCGGTCGAGGCCGAGATCTACCAGGTGAGGAACCGGAGCAACCAGGATCCGCTGAACTACCCGATCCGGCTCAACAACAAGATTGCCGCGCTCGCCGGCGTGGTGGCGAGCGCCGACGCCCCGCCCACCGATCAGTCGGTGCGCGTGTTCGAGGAGCTGTCGGCCGCGTTGCAGGTGCAGCTCGACCGCTTGAAAGCAGTCCTGGACGCCGACGTCCCGGCCTTCAACAAGCTCGTGAAGGACAGCGACGTGCCGGCGGTGATCGTCCGCTAGGGGGACCTAGCCCTTGCGGCGCGGGCGCCGGCCGGGCCGCCGGGACCCGATGCCGCCGCCGCGCTCGTTGCGGACGGCGGCCATCCCGGCCGCCACTCCGGCGACGAGGGCGGCCTTGCCGGCCGCCTTGAGGACGCGTCCCGTCTTTTGCAGCGCCTGCTTGAGGCGCCGCCGCCGCGCGGCCGACTCGGCGCGCTGGCGCGCCGCCTTGAGGAGGCGGTCGGCCTCCTGCATGGCCCGCATCGCGGCTTGCCTGGCTTTCTGAGCGGCCTGCTGGGCCGCGCGCTTCCATCGATCAACCCGGGTTGCCATGGCTCAGCGACCTCCTTCCAGTTTCCAGAAGTCGATTCCTCCCGCCATCTGCCCCACGTCCACTGCGGCCACGGAGGTGCGCGTCCGCAGGTCGATCACTTCCACGGTCCCTGGTTGCGCGCCGACGCCTTCGACCGAGACGAACGCGTACCGGTCGTCCGGCGATACGACGACGCCGTGCACGATTCGCCGTCGCGTCGCGACGCGCGCCACCTCTGTCCCCGCGGCGAGATCGAAGATCGACACCGACTGGCCCCGCTTGTTGGTGGCCACGAGCAGCCGGCCGTCATGCGTCACCGCGAGGTTGTAGACGCCCTCTGCGGCCGCGAAGCGGCGCCCCAGGGTCCACCGGTCGACGTCGATCTCGAGGATCTCGTTGGACTTGTTGCATGCCACGTAGACGCGGGCGCCGTCGGCCGAGGGCTGCGCCCAGGTCGGGGAACACGATGGGGCGTGCGTAGTGCGTGGTACGTCGTGCGTGGTGTGCGCAGCCACCGCCTCCGCGCCTTGCTCTGCGCCCTTGGCCACACTGAAACGGCGCGCGACGCCGAGCGTGCGCGTGTCGATCTCCACCACCATGTCGTCCATCATGCAGGCGGAGTACTGCTTCGTCCCTTGGGGGTTGATGCGGGAGCCGTGCGGCATGGTGCAAGTCGCCACCCGTGCGACTTCGATCATCGAGTCGGTTTCGACGACTGACACCGAGGACGGCACCATGTCACCGTGCAGGTTGAAATTCACCACGTAGGCGAACGCGCCGTCCGGCGTGAGCTGCAATGTGGCGGGGAAGTATCCCAGCTCCACGCGGCCCAGGACTTTGCCCGTCGCCGCCTCGATCTTCCACAGGAACCCGAACGGCTGGCCGTGCGCCGTGGAAATGAACAGGAAGCGTCCATCGGGCGAGACGGCGAGGCCGTGCGGGCCGTCGGGGTCGGTGGGAAGGAGGCCGATCGTGAATTCCCGCTCGACACGGGCGCCGGTGGGCCCGAAGCGGACCAGCGCGATCCGATCGGTCGCCTCGGAGGCCACCCAGACGAGGTAGTCGGGTTGACGGGCCGGCGTCTGACCCTGGGCCGTCGATGTGACGGCGAGCGTCGCAATCGCGAACGTCAGAATCCTGCGCACCCGCTCCCCTCGCTCGCGTCGTGGGTGTACATTCCCGGTCCCAATCTAAACCCTCCACCGGGGACACGCCGATGATGCTGAATGCCTGCCTCGCCCTCGCCGTCCTGCAACAGCCGCAAACACCACCGGCCGCGCCGCAGCTCCCGGCCTCGCCGGTCGCCGATGTCGTGCTCACCCCGGCGCGCGCTGTTCTGACCCCGGGCGACACCCTGCGGTTCCGTGCCGAGGCTCGCGACTCGGCGGGTCAACCGGTCGCCAACGTCCGGATCCTGTTCCGCGCCGCCGGCGGGCGGTTCGAGGGGAGCGTGGACACGACCGGCACCGTGGTCGCGGGGTCGACGGGGACGATTCCGGTCTCCGTCGTGGCGCTCGTGACGGGCACGAAGCCCTTCATCAAGCGGACCGAGGTACGGATCGTTGCCGGCCCGGCGGCGCGGATCGCGGTGGCGCCGCGCCTGACGAAGCTGGTGGTGGGGCAGCGTCTGCGGCTCACGGCGAGTGTGTTCAGCGAGGACGGCGATGCGCGCCGCGATACCGTAACCTGGCGCAGCTCCAATCGCGCCGTCGTGCGGGTGGACGCGAACGGCATGGTCACGGCCGCGGGTGCGGGCCGCGCGAGCGTGACCGCCGCGCTCGGCCCGGTCACCGAGCGGGTGCCCGTCGAGGTCGTCGCGAACGCCATTGCGTCGGTCGACATCCAGCCGCGCAGCGCCAAGGTGCGGCAGGGCGACGTGGTGCAGTTCGTCGCCCGGCCGCTGACCGCCGCGGGCCGGGAGATCCTCGGGCTGACGCCCACCTGGAGCTTCGCGCCGGGCGAGGGGATGATCACCGAGGATGGGAGCTTCGTCGGTTACGAGACGGGGGAGTACACCGTCACCGCGAGTTTCGGGACGCAGTCGGCCCAGGTGCCGGTCACCCTGGGGCCGCGCAACGCGCGCCGGCCGGTCGAGATCGTGAGCCGTGTGCCGCGCTCCCTGTTCACGACCGAAGAGGTGTGGATCCACCCCAACGGCCGCGTCGCCTACCTCGGCACCGGCTCGGGCGGCGATCGGATGTACACGATCGACATCAGCGATCCGGCGAAGCCCGTCGTCACCGATTCGATCGTCGCGAACACCCGCCGGGTGAACGACATCATGACCACGCCCGACGGCCAGTTCCTCGTGTTCACCCGCGAAGGCGCGGCCGACCGCAAGAACGGAATCGTGATCGCGTCGCTCGCCGACCCGGCGCACCCGAAGCCGATCGCGGAGTTCACCGAGGGCGTCACCGCGGGCGTGCACTCGGCGTTCGTGTACCGACAGGAGAAGTACGGCACGCATGTCTACCTGACGAACGACGGGACCGGGGCGCTCCACATCCTGGACATCAGCGACCCGTATCATCCGAAGGAAGTCGCGCAGTGGCGCACGCCACGCGCCGACGCGGGCCGGACGCTCCACGACGTGGACGTCCAGGACGGGCTCGCCTATCTGTCCTACTGGAACGACGGTCTCGTGATTCTCGACATCGGCAACGGGATGGCCGGCGGCAGCCCGTCGAACCCGCAGCTCGTCTCCCAATACAAGTACGACTTGAACGAGCTGTATCGGGACGTCGAGCTGCGCCATGGGCCCGGGTTCATCCGCGGGACGCACACCGCCTGGCGCCACCGGAACTACGTGTTCATCGCCGACGAGGTGTTCCCTGCGGGACAGGTGGAGGGTGCGCGCGATGCCTCCGCCTTCCGAGCATTCGGCCGGCTCCAGGTCCTCGATGTGAGCGACCTCCGACATCCGCGCCCCGTCGCCTGGTACGAGCCCGAGTACGGCGGCGTGCACAACGTCTGGGTCGCCGGCGACACGCTGTACCTCGGCGCGTACAACGGCGGGTTCCACGCCTTCGACATCTCGGGTGAGCTGCTCGGCGACCTGCGGGCGCAGCAGCGCGAGATCGTGCACGTCCACACCGGGGACATGGACGGCAACGTCAAGAATACGCCGATGACGTGGGGCGTCGTGGTGCGCGACGGCCTCGCCTACGTCAATGACATGTTCAACGGCCTGTGGATCGTGCGGATCAAGCCGCCGCTGGACGTGAAACCGGTCCCGTAGAGGCGGGCGGTAAGGGGCGGTAAGGGGCGGTAAGGGGCGGTAAGGGACGGTACGGGACGGTACGGGACGGTAGCCGACGAGAATGGGTACCGCCTCTTACCGACCCTGACCGCCTCTTACCGATAGGTTTCTGCGATCCGCTCCAACCGCGCCTGGATCTCGCTCTCCGCGAGCCAGCGGCCGTTGACCATGACTCCCGCGCGGCGTGCCACGTTGGCCACGTCGGCGAGCGGATTGGCCTCGAGCAACAACAGGTCCGCGCGCCGCCCCGCGGCCACCGTCCCGAACTCCGCTTCGGCGCCGAAGTAGCGCGCCACGTTCCGGGTCCCCGCCGTGAGGATCTGCTGCGGGGTGAGACCGGCGGCCGCCATCGCCGCCATCTCCCGATGGATCGAGAACCCCGGGACGCTGAAGAGCTGCGGCGAGTCGGTGCCGAGGGCGATCGGGCATCCCGCGTCCTGGAGCGCCTTGAGGATGCGGCGCCGGAGCGCGATGGTCGCGACCCGCGTCGTGGGGGCAGGGCCGTTCTGCCGCGTCCGCACCACCTGCTGGGCCCAATTGGCGCGCCACTGGGGCGGCACGTACCGCAGCTCGGGGCGGGCGTCGAGGGCCGCCGGATCGTCGGTCCCGAGGAACACCTCCCACAAGGCGAGGGTCGGGACGGTCCAGGTGCCCGCGGCGCAGGTGGCGGCGACGACCCGCCCGACGCGGGCCTCGTCCGCTGACTCGGGCCCGCCGACCGTCTCCACATAGTTGTCGAGGTGGTCGATCGACTTCTGTCCCGATGCGAGCGCCTGGTAGACGCCGACGTCGTCCGGGACGTGACCCGCGAAGGACAGTCCGAGGCGCTTGGCGGTCGCGACGATCGTGTCGTACGTCTGTCGCGATAGCCACTCGTGGATCTTGAGGTGATCGAAGCCCGCCGCGCGGTACGCCTCGACCAGGCGGCGGCCAGAATCGGGCGAAGGGGCGAGGTTGCCGGTGAGCGCGGGCCCGGGGACGAAGAGCCGGGGGCCGAGCAGCTCGCCCGCGGCGATGCGGCGCTTCAGGTCGAGGTGCGCCGTATTGCCCTGCATCCCGCGCACCAGCGTCACGCCGTTCGCGACGTAGAGGAACAGCACCGTCTCGGTGAGCTCGGCGCCGGCGTTGGGGTTCGGAAGGTGGCCATGC
>DASYQX010000119.1:0-8819 GCA_036004985.1 Gemmatimonadales bacterium | reverse complement strand
CTGTTCGGCCAGGCGTGCACCGAGCCCGGCATGGTGAAGAACACCTACGGCACCGGCTGCTTCATGCTCATGAACACCGGCACGAAGCCGATTGCGTCCAAGAACAATCTCCTGACGACGGTGGCATGGCGCATCGGGAAGCGGACGGACTACGCGCTCGAGGGCAGCATTTTCATCGCCGGCGCGGTGGTGCAATGGCTGCGCGACGGGCTGGGGATCATCAAGGCGTCGTCCGAGGTCGAAGCCCTGGCTTCGCAGGTGGCGGATACGGAGGGCGTGTATCTGGTCCCCGCATTTGCCGGTCTGGGCGCCCCGCACTGGGATCAATACGCGCGCGGCGTGCTCGCGGGGATCACGCGCGGCACGACGGCGGCGCATGTCGCGCGCGCGGCGCTCGAGGGCATCGCGTTTCAGGTAGCGGACGTGCTGCGGGCGATGGAGGCCGATGCGAAGATCAAGCTGAAGGAGCTGCGCGTGGATGGCGGCGCGTCCGCGAACAACCTGCTGATGCAATTCCAGTCGCACCTGCTGGGCGTGCCCGTGGTGCGGCCGAAAGTGACGGAGACCACGGCGCTGGGCGCGGCCTATCTCGCGGGATTGGCCGTCGGCTATTGGAAGGACCAGCAACAGATCGCGGCGCAGTGGCAGGTGGACCGCCGCTTCACTCACGGCATGAAGCCGGCGCAGCGGAAGCAGCTGGAGAGCGGGTGGCGGAAGGCGCTGGAGCGGGCAAAGCGATGGGAGGCGGCGGGCTGAGGGAGGTTGCATGGAAGTCGTGATCAAGAAAAACTACGAGCAGATGAGCAAGGCGGCGGCGCAGATCGTCGTCGACGTGCTCAACACCAAGCCGAATGCCGTGCTCGGCATGGCGACCGGGTCTACGCCGCTGGGCCTCTATCAGGAGTTGGTGCGGCTGCACACGGCGGGGGAGGTCGACTTCTCTCGGGTGACGACCTTCAACCTCGACGAATACGTCGGGCTGCCCGCGAATCACCCGCAGAGCTATCACTACTTCATGCACGAGCATTTCTTCCAGCACGTGAATATTCCGCGGCACAACATCAACATCCCGTCGGGCACGACCAGCAACTATCCCGCCTTCTGTCAATGGTACGAGCGGCGCATCGCGGAATGCGGCGGCATCGACCTGCAGGTCCTGGGCATCGGCAGTGACGGCCACATCGCCTTCAACGAGCCCGGGAGCTCGCTCAGCTCTCGCACGCGACTCAAGACGCTGTCGAAACAGACGATCGACGACAACGCGCGTTTCTTCGAACGCCGGGAAGACGTGCCGGTCTATGCCATCACCATGGGGGTCGGGACGATCCTCGATGCGCGCAAGTTGGTGTTGGTGGCGAGCGGCAAAGCCAAGGCGAAAGCGATTGCGCAAGCGATCGAGGGACCCGTCACGAGCATGGTGACGGCGAGCGCGATCCAGCTGCACCGGGATGCCGCCGTCATCGTCGACGCGGAGGCGGCCGCCGGTCTGACGATGCGCGACTATTACGAGTTCATCTACGCCGCGAAGCCCGCCGCGCCGAGGTCGTAGAGCTGCGGCCATCGTCGCCCTCGTGCTCGCGGCATGCGCCGGGCCGCGGGCAGGAGGATCCTCGGTGGACGGCTTGCTCGAGGTCAGGAACGTCAGCGTGTCGATCCGTCGCTCACCCAGCGACGTGTACGCATTCATCTCCAACGGTGAGAACGTCCCGCGGTGGGCGGCGGGGCTGGGGACGAAGATCCGGCGCGCGGAGGGCGAGTGGGTCGCGGAGGGCCCGATCGGCACCGTGCGGGTGCGCTTCGCACCGCCGAACGACCTGGGCGTGGCGGACCACGATGTGGTGCTTGCGTCTGGAGTCACGGTGCACAACCCGATCCGGGTCGTTCCCAACGGATCGGGGAGCACGGTGATCTTTACGCTGCTGCGGCAACCGGGCGTCTCGGCACGGCAGTTCAATCAGGACGCGACGACCGTACAGAAGGATCTCGAGACGCTGAAGGCACTCCTGGAGCAGCCATGACCCCGCCCCGCCCTCTTCACGACGCCAAGCACGATCGCCGCATCGATTACGTCGAAATGGCCGCCACCAGCATCGGCGACACGAAACGCTTTTACAGCGACGTCTTCGGATGGAAGTTCACGGATTATGGCCCGGATTACACGAGCTTCGAGGACGGCCGGCTCACGGGCGGGTTCTACAAGGCGGATGCGGCGCGCGCGGGCACGGTGTTGGTGGTGATGTTCGCACTCGATCTCGCGGCGGTGGAGCAACGCGTGCGGGCGGCGGGCGGCAGGATTGTGAAGCCCGTCTTCAGCTTTCCGGGGGGCCGGCGGTTTCACTTCGCCGATCCGAGCGGCAATGAGCTGGCGGTCTGGTCGGATCGATAGGGGCGCGCGTCGGAACACGGTGATGGCCGGCCGCGTCAACGCGAGCTCAACCACGCTTCGAGCAGCACTTGCTGCGCCTTGGTCAGGCGCGAAGCGCCAGGGCGCCTAGAGCACCAGGTTCAAGCGACAGGAGAACCCTGGCAGGACAGCTTTGCCGTCGAGGTGCTGGTCCTCAGCGATGCTCGCTTCGGTTCCGTCGTGCCGGTAGACGCCGGCCAGGCGTCGTCACCGAGCGCTCAACGCGGCGAGGACATATGCCAGGTTCGCGGTACCGTCCATGATGGGCTCGTTCGTGGAATAGTCCCCCACGTCGTCGTGGTACACGACGAAGCCGGTGTTGAACGGAGCGTACTCGTCGGCCTCGAGTAGCCGGATCCCGCGCAGATTCCCGAAGATCGAACGGTAGACCGGGCCGTCCACGAGCCCGCCGGTGAGTTGCAGCTGCAGCCTCTGTGAGACGACCGAGTGCGGCGTTCGGGGAAACGTGTCTCCGAGTCCGATGACCATGGACACGCCCCAGGGATTGGTGCCGAACAGCCAGTCGAGCGCCGCCGTCTCGTACTCAACGTAGGTCGAGTCGCCGGTCATGCGTCGATAGAACGTGGCCTGGGTGGCAAACGACGCGAGCAGGTTGTTCGAGCACCAAATGAAGGGAATCCCGATGCGGAAGCCGTTGCGGGCTCTGCGGGCCACCGCCTCGAGCCCGCGGCGGTAGTACTCGGCCACCAGGCGACGGGCGCTGTCCGGCCCCCCCGGCCCCCCCGGCCCCCCCGGCCCCGCCCCCACTCGCCAGATCTCGTAGTGGCCGTTGTTGTGCCACGGGTACCACTGATAGTGGCGGGCCGTGTCCTGACCCATCCACCGGCTCACGGGCTCGAGCGCGGCGTACTGGAGGGCGGCATCGAGGTATGTCGCCTCGCGCGTCAGCGCGTACAGCTCGACGGCCCCGAGCTCCATGTCGTCCGCCCAGTCGTCCTCCTCGTAGAAGTACGGCGACCGGGCGGGCGCCGTTTGACAGACGCCGGGATGCGCGGCGCCGAGCGCGTACACCGCCCGCGCGCGCCCTTCGAGCCGACGGGCGAACACGCTGTCGCGCTCCTGGAACGCGCCGGCGCCCAACGCGAAGGCGGCGGCGTACTTCCCCGCCGTCGACGCGAGGCCGGTGGAGCGGTTCTTGGTCTCGAACAGTCCCTGCGGTTTCCCGGTGCAGGGATACACCGGGCGCCGGCCTCCCCGTCCCCACCCGTAGTCCGCGGAATCGTTGACCGGCAGGTCCCAAAAGGTGTGATCGCGGTCGTCCGCCAGCTGGTTCAGGAGCAGGTCGTCCTCCGGATACATCTTGAGCAGCCAGGCGAGCCCCCAGCGTGCCTCGTCGAGGACGTCGGGGATCCCGTTCGCGCCGGGAAGACCGTTCGCCTGAAACCGGTCGGCAAACGCCTCCGGATGATCCCGGTAGGCGAGCAGCAACATGATCGTGGCGTGCGCCGTGGTGGCGCCGTATTGGAGATAGTCGGAGGCGTCGGCCCACCCTCCGCTCACCGGAATGAACTCGCCGCTGCGCGTCGGATGATCGACGAGCACGCCGTCGCTGCGCTGGTGCACGGAGTCACGGAACACGGGGTTGTAGCCGGAGCGCTGCTGCCGCAGGTAGGCGAGGAGCGAGTCCGCCGCGCCGCGATAGACGTCGTCCGCGATGCGCACCGGGAGTGAGATCGCACCCCCCGCCACGATCGAATAGACGCCCGGCCGTCGCAGCGCGGTGAAGTCGAGCCGATACGTGGCCGCGCAGGGCCCGAACGGCCCGGCCGCGTCGGCGGCGCGCGGTCCGAAGACCGTCCTGTTGCGCGTGTCGAGAACGCGGAAGCTCGGGATCACCTGGGCCTCGAGCGCGCAGGCGACGGCCACTTTGGGCGCCTGAGGCCGGTAGCCAAGTTGGTTGACGCGGATCGCGACGCCGGTGCCTGCCTCCGGGGCGGGACCTCCCTGTCCCGGCGGGTGGCACGATACGCCGAAGGCGACGAGGAGCCATCGGGCGAGCGCCGAGCAACGGTTCAGGTTGAGCTCCACGCCAGCCGCAGGGCGAACTCCCGCCGGAGCAGGACCATCGCGAGCACCAGCTGGACCAACACGGATGCCACCGACAACCACCACAGCCAGCGCAGCTCGAAGCCCGGCAGACCCGAGACGATCACCCCGGGGATGGCGACGAGGGCAATGCGCACCACCGAGGCGATGAGCGAGGGGACGGTGTTGCCCATCGCCTGGAATGTGCTCGAGGCCACGAACACGAGGCCCGACGCGACGTAGTTGAACGAGATGATGCGCAGGTACTCGGTCCCGACCGCGATGACGTCGGGGTCCGTCGTGAAAACGCGCACCAGCGGTCCCGGCAGCAGGTGGCACGCGATCGCGAACACCACCATGAGGGCCGCCGCCATCCACGCGGCGTCCTTGAACGTGTCCTTCACGCGCTGGGCCAGGCGCGCGCCGAAGTTCTGACCGGCCACCGGCGCGACGGAGAAGGCCAGCGCCACGACGGGCATGAAACCCGCCTGGAGGATGCGCATGCCGATGCCGAATCCGGCTTGCGCCGCGGCGCCGAACGGCCGGGTGATCGCGTAGACGAGGGCCAGATACACCGTCGTGATGCCGAACTCCACGCCGCTCGGGAGGCCGATACCGAGCATGCGCTTCCAGATGGGGAGGCGCGGCCGCCAGGCGCCGGGGTCGAATCGCAGGAAGGAGCCCACCTTCCGGAAGTACGCCGTGAGCCATACGAGCCCGACGACGATCGCGACGAGCGAAGACAGGGCCGCGCCGGCGACGCCGAGCGGATGGCCGGTGCCCCAGCCGAAGATGAGGAACGGCGCCAGGATCATATTGAGGATGACTGTCGCGGTTCCGACCACCATGCCGGTCTGGAAGTTGCCGATGGCGCGCAGGGCGGAGCTCATCGCCACGAGGCCGAACTGGAGCGCCATGGCGGGGACGAACACGAGGAGGTACTGCGCCGCGAGCTCGGCGGTGCGCGCGTCCGCCGCCATGGCGCGGGCGTAGGGGAGGCGCGTCGCCACGCCCACCACGAGGAACAGGGCCCCCGTCACGATCGCCAGCACCTGCGCCTGGTTGAACAACATCACCGCCTCGGGTGCATCTTTGCGGCCGACGGCGTGGGAGATCACGGCCGTCGTGCCGACCCCCAGCATCTGCGTCAAGGCGAGCACGATGAAGGTCAGGTTGCCGGCGACGCCGACGGCGGCGACCGCGGCGGTGCCGAGGCGGCCCACCCAGTAGAGGTCGATCAGGAAATAGAGGGTTTGAAACAGCATCGTCACGAGCATGAAGCCCGTGGTTTTCAACAGATGGCGGGTGATGGGGCCGGTGGTGAGGTCTTGCATGGCGACCGAAAATGGCGTCTTCCGCCCGGCCTGTCGACCGAGGATAATGAGGTCAGCTAGAACATGCGCGACCTAACCCCCGTGTTGGCCTTGCTCCTGGCGAGCACCGCCAGTGCCCGAGCCCAGGCGGCTCCAGACCGGAAGGACTGGATCCAGCTCTTCAACGGCAGGGACCTGAACGGGTGGGACGTCAAGATCACCGGCCGTGATCTCAACGACAACTTCGGGAACACGTTCCGGGTGGAGAACGGGCTCCTGAAGGTCCGCTATGATGGATACGACACCTTCGCGGGTCGATTCGGCCACATCTTCTACGGCCACGCGTTCTCGTACTACGTCGTGGCGGTGGAGTACCGCTTCGTTGGAGACCAGGCCACCGGGGGACCGGCCTGGGCCGTCCGCAACAGCGGGATCATGGTGCATTCGCAGTCCGCGCGGAGCATGGGGAAGGATCAGGACTTCCCGATCTCCATCGAGGTCCAATTGCTCGGCGGCCCGGGGTCGGGCGAGCGCCCCACGGCGAACCTGTGCACGCCGGGGACGCATGTGGTCATGGACGGAAAGCTGTTCACGCCGCATTGCGTCAACTCCAGGTCCAAGACGTACCACGGCGAGCAGTGGGTCCGCGTGGAGACGCTGGTGCTCGGCGACTCCCTGGTCCGGCACATCGTGAATGGGGATACGGTTCTGGAGTATTCGAAACCACAGATCGGCGGCGGGACCGTGAATCATTTCGATCCAGCCGCAAAGCGGGACGGAACGCCGCTGACCGAAGGGTACATCGCCCTCCAAAGCGAGAGCCATCCGATCGACTTCCGGAAAGTGGAGATCCTCGATCTCGTGGGGTGCACGGACCCCAAGGCCTCGAACTACAAGTCGTACTACGTCCGATCCGATCCGGCGAGGTGCCGCTACAACTAGGGTGGGACGCTGAACGGTTACTTGATCGTCGCTCCCACGAGGCCGGCGAGGCCTGCCAGGGTGGTTTGCGCCGCGTTGAGGCCGAGTCGGAAGTCCTTGTCGCTGTACGTGGAGTACAGGTCGGTCGGCTGGTGCCAGTTCGGATCCCAGCCCGCCCCGATGTGAGTCCCGCGCTCGTTTTCGCGTAGACTGATCGCCGCTACGAGATCCTGGAACGGCGCCGAGTCGGTGTTGGTCATGTGTGAGCCGACGGACGCGGGATAATCGGTCGCGTACTTCTCGTTGGCCGCCTGAAACGTCCACGCCAGCTGCTGGGCCTGCGCCGCGAATTTGGCGCTCGATTGGAACTCGATATTCACATCCGCCTCCGGGCGCTGCTCCAGGCTCAACGTGCCGTCGCTGCGCGGCATGCCGTGGTCGAACAGCATCATGTCGTGCTGGATCATGCCGAGCCAAGTGGGCTCGGGGTACCGGCCCGATCCCGGCGGATCCTCCTTGCCTTGCAGGGCCTGCCGTTGCTCGACGTACGCGCGGGAGCCGTTGAGACCCGTCTCTTCATTGTTCCACAATATGAACCGGATGGACCGATCGGTTCGGACGTCGGGCCCGGAGAAGATGCGGGCGAGCTGCATGACGAGCGCGGTGCCTGAGCCGTCGTCGTTCGCCGCCTCACCCCACCCGATCCCGTCCATGTGGGCGCCCACGATGTACATCTCGCCGGGATGGACGCTACCGACCTTGGTGCAGTACACCTCTTCGCGCGCGCCCGGCGTGCTGGCTTGCGCGTTGAGGGCGCGCAGCCGGGCGTCGGGCTGCCGGAGGGAGTCGCTGTTGACACCGGTGCGGGCGCGCACGCCGCGGTAGCGGCCACCGCCCGACGCGCGACTCGTGTCGCGGGCAGCCCCTGCTGTCCGGGGACGCGGGGCAGGCGGCAGATAGTCGTACTTCAGGCGTGCGACATCGGCGCAGCCGTAGCTCCTGAGCTGGACCTCGATCCAGTTCACCGCGGCGCGGTTTCGGTCGGTGCCCTGGCGCCGGTCGCCGAACTGGGTGAGGCCCTTGATCGTCGCCTTGTACTGCTCGAGGTCGAGCCGCGCGACCAGCTGGGCGATCGGATCCGGGGCGGGGGCGGGGGCGGAGTCCGCCTGGGCGAGCGCGACGGTCGGAAGGCCGAGGGCGGCGAGCAGCACGAGGAGCGGTCTGTGCAGGGATGGGATCATGGCGAGAAGCTTACGGGCCGACCGTAGAATCTCGCCAGACGGGTGTCGCTTGCGGGCGGCCGGACGGGGAGGTATAGTCGCGCGTGCCCCTTCGCCACCCACCGATCCTCGCGTGCCTGCTCGGCATCGGGGTGCTTCTCGCCGCGTGCCGCGGAGCCTCCCGGGCGGGCGTGAACATCGACAGTCCCGCCGAGGGAGACACGGTCCGCGGGTCAGCGGTGCACGTGACGCTCTCGGCGAGCGGCATCGAGTTGGCGCCCGCTGCCGACGAGCGGCCGGGCACGGCGCATCACCATCTCTTTCTCGACGGGGACACCGGCCCGTTGGATCAGAAGATCCCTGCGGGGGTCGCCGGGATCATTCACCTGGGCCGCGCGCAGACCGAGTTTCACTGGGACAGCGTGGCGCCGGGGACGCACCGGATCATCGCGGTGTTGGCGGATTGGAATCACGTGCCGCTTGTTCCGCCCGCCACCGACACGGTGCATTTCGTGGTACAGCCACGGTAACTGTTCGCCCGCTACAGCCTCTTCAACTTCCCGGACCCGAGACCCCCTGAAAAGGACATCAGGGGGTCGTGCCATTGTGGGGGCGGAAGCGCAGGCTGATGGTGAAGCCCTAAGGAGACAAAATGCAGAAGCGCAAACTGGGAAAGAGTGGCCTGGAAGTTTCGGCGCTGGGGCTCGGCTGCATGGGGATGAGCCAGAGCTACGGGCTCCCCCCGAACAAACAGGCGATGATCTCGCTCATCCATACGGCCGTGGAACGCGGCGTCACATTCTTCGATACCGCCGAAATTTACGGTCCGTACACCAACGAAGAGCTCGTTGGCGAGGCGTTGGCGCCACTGCGCGCTCAGGTGGTGATCGCCACCAAGTTCGGCATCAGAACCGA
>DASYQX010000118.1:0-2803 GCA_036004985.1 Gemmatimonadales bacterium | reverse complement strand
CTGGCTCCAGGTCGGGCCCAGCGGTCCGCGGCGGCTGCGGCTCGCGGTGGAGCACCTCTGCCAGCACCGGGGCGGGATCTGCTTCATGGTCGATCTCGATCCGCGCTGGGTCATCAAGCTCATCAAGTGGGGCGAGATGGCAATGATGGAGCGCTACAAGCAGCACGTGGTGGACCAGGCCCTGACGCTGCTCCGCGCCCACGACACGATCCGCTGCCTGTTCACGACGCCGAAGCTCCTCGAGGCGCTCGCCGAGAAGGTCTCGCTCCGCAAGGTGGGGATCACCGGTGTGTTCTGCGGGGGCACGGAGATGACGCCGCAGTTCCACCGCTTCGCGGTCGAGGAGCTGCTGGGGCCGGACGTGTACTTCGCGCCGACCTACGGGAACACGCTCATGGGCCTGGCGGTGCACCGCCCGCGGGCGGCCGGGGACGGCTGGGACATCGTGTACTACCCGCCGGCGCCGCGGGCCATGATCGAGGTCGTGGACCCGGAGGCGCCCGACCGCGTCGTCGAGTACGGCGCCACCGGGCGCGCGCGCCTCACGACGCTCACGAAGGAGTTCTTCATGCCCCGGTTCCTCGAGCGCGACGAGGCGGAGCGGGAGCCGCCGTGCGCGGCATATCCGTGGGACGGCGTGCGCAACGTGCGCCCGTTCTCCGCGCTGGGAACCACGGTCGTGGAGGGAGTGTACTGATGCATCTTCCCGTGCTCCGGCGCGGCGCGCCGTACCGGAGCGTCGAGGTCGCGAAGATCGCGCATTTCCGGACGCGGGAGACCGTCGCCGAGCTCAGCCTGGCGAACGCCGGCCTTGTGAGGCGCGATCTGCTCGAAGAGCCGCAGCGCGCCATGCGGGCCTCCCTCGAGCGCATCCCGGTGCGCGAGCTGATCGCGATCAGCCGGCGCGCCGCCGCCGCCTTCGTTGGTGACACCCTTCCCGCAGGCGACGAGACGCAGACGCCCGAGGAGTACGTGCGGGCGCTCGGAGCCACGACCAGCCTGCCCTACGTCCTCGTCCGCCGCAACATGGAGAAGATCCGCGGCGTGCTGGACGGCGTCGAGACCGTCATCGCGGGGCTGACGCGGGGCCTCGACCTGGACGTTCTCGACGCGGGCGTCGCGCAGTCCCAGGGCCGCGCGCTGAGCTTCGTGCCGCGCGCGTCGGCGCTCGGCGTCGTCCTCCCGAGCAACTCGCCCGGGGTCCACGCGCTGTGGGTGCCCACGATCGCGCTCAAGATCGCTCTCGTCCTCAAGCCCGGGAGCGCGGAGCCGTGGACGCCGTACCGGGTGATCCAGGCTTTCATCAAGGCGGGGGCGCCGCCCGAGGCGTTCGGCTACTACCCGACCGATCACGCCGGCGCGGGGGAGGTGCTCAGGCGTTGCGGCCGCGGGATCGTCTTCGGCGACGTGTCGTCGACGCGGGCGTGGCACTCCGACCGCCAGGTGGAGGTGCACGGCCCGGGCTACAGCAAGGTGCTGCTCGGGCCGGACGCGGCCCCCGAGTGGCGGCGATACCTCGACGTGATGGTGTCATCGATCGCCGAGAACGGTGGCCGCTCCTGCGTGAACGCTTCCGGCGTATGGACGACGGCCCACGCCCGCGAGATCGGCGAGGCGCTGGCCGATCGGCTGGCGGCGATCCGGCCGCGCGCGGAGGACGACCCCGAGGCGCAGCTCGCGCCGTTCGCCAACCCGCGCGTCGCGGAGGCGATCTCGGGCATGATCGACCACGAGCTGGAGGTGCCGGGCGCCGTCGACCTCACCGCCGCGCGCCGGGGGGGACCTCGCCTGGTGACCTGGGAGGGCGCGACGTATCTCCTGCCCACGGTGGTGCTCTGCGATTCGCCCGATCACCCCCTGGCCAACCGCGAGTTCCTGTTCCCGTTCGCGAGCGTCGTGCCGATCACGCCCGCGCAGATCCCCGATGCACTCGGTCCCACGCTCGCCGTCACCGCCATCACGGAGGATGCGGCGATCCTCCGCCGGATCATCGCGTCGCCGGACCTGCACCGTCTGAACATGGGCGCGGTCCCGAGCTGGCAGGTGAGCTGGGACCAGCCCCACGAGGGGAACCTCTTCGAGCACCTCTACACGCGGCGGGCGCTGCAGGGGCAGCTCGGCGCCGCCTGATGCGCGTCCTGCAGATCACCGCGGGCGCGGGCGGGATGTACTGCGGGAGCTGCCTGCGCGACAACGCCCTCGCCACCGCCACCCTCGCCCGGGGCCATGACGTCGCGCTGCTTCCCGTCTACACGCCGACGCGCACCGACGAGCCCAACGTCAGCGACGACCAGGTGTTCCTGGGTGGGATCAGCGTATACCTCGAGCAGCACATTCCCTTGCTGCGCAAGACGCCGGCCATTCTCGACTGGCTCTGGGACCGGCCCGCGGTGATCCGCCTCGCCACCGGGCGGGCGGTGACGGTGCAGCCTCGACAGCTCGGGGAGCTGACGGTGTCGACGCTACGCGGCGAGGAGGGCAATCAGGCCAAGGAGCTGCGCAAGCTCATGCGTTACCTCGAGGCGCAGCCTCCCTTCGACGTCGTGGTCATCCCGATGTCGATGCTGCTCGGCCTGGCCCCGCCGCTCAAGCGGACGCTCGGACGTCCAATCTGCTGCACGCTGCAGGGAGACGATCTTTTCCTCGACGGCCTGGGCGAGCCGTGGCGGTCGGAATGCCTCGCCCTCATCCGGCAGCACGCGCCGGCGGTCGACGCCTTCATCGCGACGAGCCGGTACTACGCCGACTACATGGCGGGCTACCTCGGCCTCGCCCGCGACCGCATCCATCACGTCCCGCTCGG
>DASYQX010000117.1:0-44693 GCA_036004985.1 Gemmatimonadales bacterium | reverse complement strand
ACACCGATCGGCGAGGCGCGGCTGGCGCGCGAGGGGCGGGATCTCTCCATCGTCACATACGGTGCGACGGTGTGGAAGGCGCTCGAGGCGGCGGAGCTGCTCGACAAAGAAGACCACCTGTCGGTCGAGGTGCTCGACCTGCGCACGCTGTTGCCGATGGACGACGCCGCGATCATGCGCTCCGTGAAGAAGACCAACAAGGTGCTCATCGTCCACGAGGACACGCGCACCGGCGGCATCGCCGGCGAGATCGCAGCGCGGATCAACGAGCAGGCCTTCGAGTGGCTCGACGGGCCGATCATGCGGGTGACTGCGCACGACGTGCCGCTGCCGTACGCGCCGACGCTGGAAGACTACGTGCTGCCGCAGACGGAGGACGTCGTGAAAGCGGCCCGTTGGTTAGCCGCTTACTGAGGTGTCGGGTACCGGGTATCGGGTATCGGGTGTACCGATACCAGGCACCTGACACCCGATACCCTTTGGAGATGCTATGGCCCGAGTAGACGTCCTCATGCCCCAAATGGGAGAGTCCATTGCGGAGGGCACCCTCAGCAAGTGGCTCAAGAAGCTCGGCGACCCCGTGAAGCGGGACGAGCCCTTGTTCGAGATCTCGACCGACAAGGTAGACGCCGAGATCCCCGCGCCCACCGCGGGCGTGCTGGCCGAGATCAAGGTGCAGGAGGGGCAGACCGTGCCGGTGCAGACGCTGGTAGCGGTGATTGAGACTGATCAGGCGGCTGCGACGGCGTCCGCGGCGTCCACGGCAGCCCCCTCTGCAGCAGCCCAGCGGGTGCCCGCTGCTTCGGGGGCTGCCGTCGTCGCCGCGCCGCCCGCGCCGCCGCCGCCGCCGCCGCCGCCGCCGCCGCCCGACCGCCCGACCGCCCGTCCGCCCGTCCCCGTCGCCAAGGGCGGCGACGGGCAAGAGACCGCCGAGGATCGGTTGCGCAAAAAGTCCACACCCCTGGTCCGCAAGATCGCCGCGGAGCATCGCGTGGACATCTCGACGATTCCTGGCACCGGCTTCGCCGGGCGCGTCACGAAGCAGGACATTCTCGGCTACATCGATCGGGCCCCCGCGCCCGCGGGCGCACCCCCGATGCCCGATACCCGGCACCCGGCACCCGCCGTTGAGCCCTGGCCCGGCGACCGCGTCGAGCCGATGTCCAAGATCCGCAAGATCACGGCCGATCACATGATCATGTCGCGCCGCGTCTCGGCGCACGTGACCAGCTTTTTCGAAGTGGACTACAGTCGGATCGCCGAGCTGCGGCGCAAGCACAAACAGTCCTATGCCGAGCGCGGCGCCAACCTCACGTTCCTCGGTTTCATCGCGAAGGCCTGCGCCGAGAACCTCCGCAAGCATCCCGTGGTGAACGCCGCCGTCTCCGGCGACACGATCATCTACCGCCGGGACGTCAACATCGGGATCGCCGTGGCGCTCGACTGGGGGCTCATCGTTCCCGTCGTCAAGCATGCCGACGAGCTTTCCTTGATCGGCCTCGCGCGCGCCATCAGCGACCTCGGCGAGCGGGCGCGGGCCAAGAAGCTCTCGCCCGACGAGATCCAGCGGGGCACGTTCACGATCACGAACCCGGGCGTGTTTGGCTCGTATGCCGGCGCGCCGATCATCAATCAGCCCCAGGTGGCGATCCTCGGCGTCGGGACGATCGAAAAACGCCCCAAGGTCGTCACCCTCCCCGACGGCAGCGACACGATCGCGATTCGCACGACGGGGATGATCTCGATGTCGTACGACCACCGCATCGTGGACGGCGCCGACGCCGATCGATTCCTCGCCGACGTCAAGACGCTGCTGCAGGAGTTCCCGGAGGGAGCTGTCTGACCATGCCCAAAGTCCTCACCGCCGCGCGCGTGCGCGTGCCGGCGCCCAACGAGGCGGAGTACTTGAGCACGCTGCGCGAGCTCTGCCAGTTCGCCGAGGCGCGCGGCCAGAAGATCTGGGTGTTCCGCAACGCCAAGGACCCCCGGCTGTTCATCGAATTCTCCGAGAGTCCCACCGAGATGTCGCACCGCGCCCAGGCCTCCCGCCTTCCCGAGGAGATCAAGCTGGAGAAGCGGCTCCAGAGTATCGCGACCTACGCCCCCGATGCGTGGGATCTGTGGAGCGGCGTGTCACTCACGGCAGCATCGGAGGCCTAGCGATGGCCCGAGGGACGGTCGTCGTGGACGGCGAGACCTGGGAGGTCTATCCCTCCGGACGCGTGACGGTGTACGGCCGCGACCAGTTCGGCTTGCTGTTCGAGCTTGGCACCGGCCCGCAGCGCAAGCGGCGCGTGACTCGCTACGCGCCCGTCGGGCACCGGTCTCCCGACGCGGCGCTCGCCGAGCTCTCCGATCAGCAGCTCCGCGACCTGTTCCACCACTCCCAACCCGCCTGGACGGCGCCGGAGGCGGCTTACGGCGCACGTTGACCTGCACTGTCACTCCACCGCCTCCGACGGCGAGTGCGCCCCCGCGGAGGTGGCGCGCCGGGCGCAGGCGGCGGGGCTGGCGGCGATCGCGCTCACCGACCACGATACCACCGACGGCGTGGCGGTCGCAGCACGGGAGGGCGCGGCGCTCGGGGTGCGCGTCGTCACCGGGTGCGAATTCAGCGTCCGCGCGCCGTGGGGCGAGCTCCACCTCCTGGGCTACTTCCTCCCGGCGGCCGACGAGCGGCTGCAGGGGTTCCTGCGGGAGACACGGGCGGCGCGCCGCCGGCGCGGCGAGCAGATCGTCGCCAAGCTCCAGCAGCTCGGCGTGTCGATCGCGCTCGACGACGTGCAGGCGCAGGCCGGTGCGGGCGCGCTGGGACGCCCGCACGTGGCTCGAGCGCTGGTCGAGCGTGGAGCGAGCGACGACATCGGCGACGCCTTCTTCCGCTACCTGGGCCGCGGGCGTCCGGCGTACGTCGAGAAGCCGCTCCCCACGCTGACCCAG
This sequence comes from Gemmatimonadales bacterium, assembly GCA_036004985.1. Lineage (GTDB taxonomy): Bacteria > Gemmatimonadota > Gemmatimonadetes > Gemmatimonadales > GWC2-71-9 > 20CM-2-65-7. The sequence continues at coordinate 41,753 of DASYQX010000117.1, read as the reverse complement.
GTCGCGACGCTGGTCCACACCGTCGGCGGGGTGGTGGTCGCCGCCCATCTCGGCGATCGCGGCAGCGAGGGGCAGATCCGGCAGTTCAAGGAGCAGGGCCTCGACGGGCTCGAGGTGCGTCATCCCAGTCATGCGCCCTCGATCGAGCAACGGCTCACGCGCATCGCGGACCGTCTGGGCCTGGGGATCAGCGGCGGCTCTGACTGGCACGGCGACACGGAGTTCGGCGACGCGCACGCCCCGCTCGGCGGGATGCGCGTGCCGGCGGGGTGGCTGGAGCAACTCGAGCGTCGGTGCGCGACGACAGCGAGGGTACGGGGATGAGCGAACCGTTGGCGGTGGGCAGCGAGGCGCCGGTCTTCACGGCCCAGGCGTCGGACGGGCGGACGTATGCGCTGGCCGACGTCCTGAAGAACGAGCATGCGGCGTTCGTCTTCTATCCGGGGAACAACACACCCGGCTGAAACCGCCAACTCTCCGCCGTGCGCGACGAGATGGCCAAGTTCCAGCAGGCGGGCATCCAGCCCTTCGGGGTGAATCCGGCGGGCCTGGAGAGCCACCGCAAATACGTGGAGCTGATGCGCTTCAACTTCCCGCTCTTGTCGGACCCCGATCGCAAGATCGCCCGGGCGTATCAGGCTCTGAAGGAAGATGGGAAGGGCATTCAGCGGACGGTGTACGTGGTGGGGCGAGACGGGACGGTGCGGTTCGCCCAGCGGGGCACGCCCCGCGTGGACGACATCGTCGCCGCGGTGAGCGGTCGTGCCGGCTGACTTCACCGGCAGGGTGGCGCTCGTCACCGGGGTGGGGCGCGTCGGCCAGATCGGGCACGCGGTCGCGCGCGGGCTGGGGCGCGCCGGCGCGCAGCTGCTGCTCGCGGACGTGAACGCCGTCGGCCTCGCCGACCGCGTCAAGGAGTTCGCGGCCGAGCGGATCGCCGCGAAGGCATCGCCGGGGGACCTCACCCAGCCGGACGCAGCGCGCGCCGCGGTCGCGGCGGCCCAGGCGCACTTCGGCGGCCTCGACGTGGTCGTGAACGTGGCCGGTGGGTTTTTCAGTTATGGCCCGTTCACCGAGGTGACGCCGGAGGTCCTCGACCGTGAGCTCGCTGTGAACTTCAAGACGGCGTTCTTCATGTGTCAGGCCGCCGTGCCGGCGTTGCTCACCAAGGGCAGCGGCGCCGTCGTCAACTTCGCCTCGATCGCCGCGCTGCGCTCCATGATGCACATGGCGGCGTACAGCGCGGCCAAGTCGGCGGTGGCCGGGCTCACCCGCGCCCTCGCGCGGGAGTATCGCGACGCCGGGATTCGGGTCAACGCCGTCGCGCCCGCCACCGTCCGCACCGCCGACAACGTGGCGCAGATGCAGGCCGACGCGAAGACGCCGTTCGTCGAGATCGAGGAGGTCGTCCAGACGGTGTTGTTCCTCGCGAGCGACGAGGCGAGCGCCATCACCGGGCAGATCGTGCCGATCACCGGGAAGGCGTACTAAGTGAAGCTGCAGGGGTCCGCCGCGCTCGTCACCGGTGCCGGCCGCCGGCTCGGCCAAGCGATCGCGATCGGGCTGGCGCGCGCCGGCTGCGACGTCGCCGTCCACTACCACGGCTCGGCGGCGGGCGCCGAGGCGACGGCGCGCGAGATCCGGGCGGTCGGCCGGCGCGCCGAGCTGCTCCCGGCCGACTTGAGCGACCCCGTCGCCGCCCGGGCGTTGGCGGATCGCGCGGCGCGGGCCCTCGGCCGGCTCGACGTCGTCGTGAACTCGGCGGCGATCATGGTGAAACAGTCGGTCGAGGCGATCACGCCGGAGACCTGGGATGCGACACTCGATCTGAACCTGCGCGCCGGCTTCTTCGTCGCGCAGGGCGCGATCCCGCACCTGCGCCGCGCCAAGGGCAAGATCGTCAACCTCGCCGACGTCGCGGGTTTCGAGCCGTGGCCGCAGTACCTGCCGCACTGCGTCAGCAAAGCGGGCATGGTGATGCTCACCAAGACGCTCGCGCGCGCCCTCGCCCCCGACGTCGCGGTCAACGCCGTCGCGCCCGGCCCCGTCCTGCTGCCCGAGACCTGGGATCGGGCGACGCGCGAGCACATCCGCGACACCACGCCGCTGGGGCGGCTGGGCGAGCCGGCGGACGTCATCGCCGCGATCCGCTTTCTGCTCGAAGGCAGCGACTTCGTCACCGGCACCGTCGTCGTCGTGGACGGCGGGAGACTCATCCGCTGAGAGACGTCGTCGTGGTGGGCGGGGGCTGCTACGGCACGTTCTACGCGTCGCAGCTCGCCAAGGCCAAGGCCCGCGGCAAGGTCGACTTCCGCTCCGTCATCGTGGTGGATCGCGATCCCGACTGCCGGGCCCGGCGGGAGCTCGCCGAGGCCCCCGACCGCAGATTCGTCACCCAAGACTGGAGCGCCTTCTTCGATCGATTCTTTGCGGCCGTCGGGCCGTCCGACCGTCCGGCCGACGATCATATCGTCCCCTCGCCCCATATGCCCCATCTCATGTTCGCCTGGGTCCTCGAGCGCGCGCGACGCCGTTGGCCCGGCCGTCCCGTGACCGTCGCGCCCGTCCCGGACACGCTCGGGACTCCCTACGACCGGACCGCGGACGACGGTACGCGCTACGTCTCCTTTGCCGACTGGGTGTGCCCCACGCATTGCATCGAGCCCGCGTTGTGCCCCGCGATCGGCGCGCCGCGGACGTGGGAGATGAGCGACGCGGTGCGCGACCTCGCGGCACGCCTGCGCCGGGCCGGACGCCCCGTGAGCGGCCCCGCGCTGTTCGTCTGCCGGCACCACGTGTTCGGGGTGGGGACGTTCGCCGCCGAGGCCGTCGTCGCCGGCGACCGGCTGGTGGCGCAGGCCGGCGCGAGCGGCGGGGCGGCGGAGGTGCTCGTGGGCACGATCTCGAGCTGTCACGGGGCGGTGAACCTGTTGAGAATCGGACGGGCCGTCTTTGACCGTCTTGGACCGTCATGACTTCCGAGGAGCGCCGGCGATACCTGGTGCACGCCCGCGACCTGTTCAACGCCGGCGAGTTCTGGCTCGCCCACGAAGCGTTGGAAACCGTGTGGCGTTCTATTATTAAGGAGGACGAAGCGCGGGTCTTCCAGGGACTGATTCAGGCGGCCGCGGCGCTCCTGCACCGCACGCGCGCCAACCGGCACGGCGTCGTCACGGTCGGCGCGGCCGCGTTGCAGAAACTGGCGGGGCCGCAGCGCCCCGAGGTGGAGTTCGAGACCGTTCAGTTCCGCGCGCAGCTGGCGCGGGCCCTAGCGGGGGAGGGCGATCCCCCGCGATTGGAATTGCGAGCGGATGGCTGAGAACCGGACATTGCACTACGACGTCGTGATCGTCGGCGCCGGGCCCGCGGGCATGTGCGCCGCGCTGTACGCCGGGCGCGGCATGCTCAAGGCCGTGACCATCGAGCGCGGGGCGCCCGGCGGCGAGCTCTTGAACACTGACCTCATTGAAGACTACATCGGGTTCGAGAGCATCAAAGGTCGGGACCTCGCCCAGAAGATGGCCGAGCACGCCAAGAAGTTCGGCGCCGAGATCGTCACCCATACGGTGGAACGGGTGCGCAAGGCCGAGGACGGCTGGTTCGACGTCGTGACGACGGGCGGCCCGACCTATCGCGCGCCGGCGGTGATCCTCACGGCGGGCGGCACGCCCGTCAAGCTCGGCGTCCCGGGGGAGAAGGAATACGCGGGCAAGGGTGTGTCGTACTGCGCGGTGTGCGACGGCGCCTTCTTCAAGGGCGAACGCCTCGCCGTCGTCGGCGGGGGCGACGCCGCCGTCGAGGAGGCCGACTACCTGACTCGCTACGCCAGCAAAGTTCACCTCGTCCACCGACGCGACGACTTCCGCGCCTCCAAGATTCTTCAGGAACGCACCTTCGCGAACCCGAAGATCGAAGTGATCCGCAACACGACCGTACCGGAGATCGTCGGCAACGACAGGGGCGTGCAACACGTCGTGCTCCAGGACAGTGCCACCGGCGAGCGGTCCAACTTGGATGTGGGCGGCGTCTTCGTCTTCATCGGGTTCAAGCCCAACACGCACCTGATCGAGGGGCACCCGAAGCACGACGCGGGCGGTTATCTCATCACCGATGAGCGCATGATGACGTCCATCCCCGGCCTGTTCGCCGCGGGGGACGTCCGCAGCCAGCTGACGCGCCAGATCACGACGGCCGTGGGTGACGCGACCACCGCCGCCGTCGCGGTCGAGAAATACATCACCGCACTCCGCAAACAAGACGGCGCGAAGGCTCCACGGTGAGAATCGTCCAGATCCCCAACGGTCAGTTCGTCGAGAACTGCTATCTCGTCGTGGACGAGCGGGCAGGGGAGTGCGCCATCGTGGATCCCGGGGAGGAAGCCGGGCTGATCCTGCAGAAGCTTGCGGCCACGGGCGCCAAGCCCGTCGCCATCTGGGTCACGCACGGGCATGTGGACCATGTGCTCGGCGTGCCGCGCGTGGCGGCCGAGACGGGTGCCCCGGTATGGCTCCACCCGGCCGATCGTGCCCTGTACGATGCGGTCCCCGAGCAGGCGGCGTGGTTCGGGCTCCACGCGCCGGCCTTGCCTCCGCCCGACCGCAGCTTCGCCCACGGAGAGCAGGTGCGGGTCGGTGAGCTGAGCTTCATGGTTCGCCATGCCCCCGGCCATTCGCCCGGCAGCGTCTGTCTGGCGGGGCCGGGCGTGGTGTTCGGCGGCGACGTCCTGTTCGCCGGCTCCATCGGACGCACCGACCTGCCGGGCGGCGACTTCGACACCCTGATCGCCAGCATCGAGCGCGAGTTGCTCTCTTTGCCCGATGCGACCATCGTGTACACCGGCCATGGACCCGAAACGACCGTCGGACGCGAGCGCCGCGCGAACCCGTTCCTCACCGGCGTCTACCGTCCCGCCTGAACCTGCCCCGCGGCGGCCACCCACGTGCCTGCGCTGCGGCGCGGAGGTTCGGCCCAAGCCGTGGGGCTGCAAGAACCCGTGCCCGAATTGCGGGTTCCTCTATCCGCTGGGCGACTGTTCTGACTGACGTCCGCATCAGGTTCCTCCCCGACGGCGCCGTCGTCGCTGCGGGCGGGGGCCGCACGCTCCTCGAGCTCGCCGAGCAGTCCGGGACGCCCTTGCGCTCGGTGTGCGGCGGCGTGGGGAACTGCACGAGCTGCCGCGTCCGCGTCGTGGCAGGGGGGCTGCCCCCCGCTCGCACGGATCACTACCGGCTCGGCCCACTCGTCGCACTGGGCTGGCGACTCGCGTGCCAACACGTGCCGCGGGAGCCGCTCAGCGTCGAGCGCCCACCCCCGACGGACCTGTGAGCCACCTACTCGCGCTGTTCCTGATCGCGCTCGACTGCCTCACCCGTGCGTGGCGGATCCAGCTGGCCAGTTGGGCAGCCGGGGGCCCGCTCTCGTTCAAGGACGCCTTGCAGCTGAACCTCTACGGCGAGGCGGCCGCCACTCTGACGCCCAACCGGCTGGGTGGCGAGGCGGCGCGCTTCCTCGGGCTGACGTGGTCGGGCGTCCGGCCCGTGACGGCCCTAGTCGCGCTCGGCGTCGAAGTCGCCGCGGAGTGGCCGGTGTTCGGGCTCGTCGCGGTCGCCCTCGGCATCTACTACATCCCCGACTGGGGGCAGGCGGCGTCCCGCTGGCTGGGCCACAACCTGGCACGCGACCTCCTGACCCTCGAAGTGGTGGTCCTGACAGTGTTGGTGGTGATCTGGGGGCTGCAGCGGCTGGTCCGAGCGGGGATGATCCGGCATCGCGTCCGCCGCCAGTGGCGCGTGGCGCTCGCCCACGTGCGTCGGGCGCCGTGGTGGGTGGTCGGGGCCGGCGCGCTGTTGACCGTGGTGAGTCTCGCCTCGCGGGCCTTGATTCTCCCGGCGCTCGTCTGGGGCCACGCCGGCGCCCCGCCGGTGGCGGTGACGTTCTTCGGCGCCCTGGCGCTGTTGGCCTCGCCACTCGTCGTCCCGCTTCCCTCGGGGGGCGGCGGCATCGAGGTCGCCTTCCTGTCGGGATTCGCGGGCGACTTCGGGCCCGGACAGCAGGTGATTGTCCTGTTGATGTGGCGGTTCTATACGACGGTGCTGCTGACGGCGCTCGGCGTCTACCTGCTCATCCGGACGCAAGGCGCCGCGGCCGCCAAAGAGGTGTTCACCGTCGGGTGGTTCCGGCGACGCACCTAGGGCGGCGGGGGAGGCGCGATGGCGACCAACACGATCGTGCGCTCCGGCGCGCGCTCGACGCCGTGCGGGACGCCGGCGGGCGCGAGCACCAGGTCTCCCGGGCCCGCCGGTACGACGCGGTCCCCGACGACGAAATTGGCCTTTCCGCTCACAACCAAATAGAATTTGTCGGCGCCGGCGTGCGTGTGGACCGCCTGCGCCTGGCCGGCCTCGAAGCAGTTGAGGCCCACGAGCAGGCGCTCGGAGCGGAAGCAGTCGATCTTGGCCATCTTATCGGCGCGGAAGGCGGCGCGGTCGGGGAGGTGCTGGACCAGCTCTCGGAGCTCCATGGGCGATTCCTGGCTCGAGACCAACGGCAGTGTGACGGAACGGAACGAGGCGATGAGCGCGACGCGCATCGAACGCGATCCCCTGGGTGAGCTGCCGGTGCCCGCCGGAGCCCTGTACGGCATCCAAACCGAGCGGGCGCGGCACAACTTCCCCATCTCCAATCTGCGCCCGCTCGCTCCGTTCGTCGACGCCGTCCTCTGGATCAAGAAAGCCGCCGCTCTCACCCACAAAGACACGCGCCGCCTCGAGGGCACGCTCGCCGATGCGATCGTGCGCGCCGCGGACGAGATTCTCGCGGGCAGCCACCGCGACCAGTTCGTCGTGGACCCGTATCAGGCCGGGGCCGGCACGTCGCACAACATGAATTGCAACGAGGTCCTCGCCAACCGCGCGAACGAGCTGCTGGGCGGCAAGCGCGGCGAGTACAAACCCGTGCATCCGAACGATCACGTCAACATGGCGCAGTCCACCAACGACGTGATCCCCACCGCCATCCGGCTCGCCGCCTTGGCGCAGCTGCCCGGGCTGCTCGCCGCGCTCGAACGGCTGGCTCGTGCCCTGCTGGCCAAAGGCGCAGCGTTCGACGGGATCGTGAAGGCGGGGCGCACGCATCTCCAGGACGCAACGCCGGTGCGGCTGGGCCAGGAGTTCACGGCGTACGGCCACACCGTCGAGCGCAACCGCGAGCGCATCGCGCGAGCGGCGGAAGACCTGCGCGACCTGGGCATCGGGGGGACGGCGGTGGGGACGGGGTTGAACGCCGAGCCCAAGTACCCGGGACTGATGGTCAAGCACCTGCGGGCGATCACGGGACTGGAGCTGCGCGAGGGCAAGGACCGCGTGCAGCTGATGCAGTCGATGGGTGACGCGACGGCGTTCTCGGGGGCGTTGCGGACCTACGCGGTGGACCTGGGGAAGATCGCGAGCGACCTCCGCTTCCTCGCGTCCGGCCCGCGCACCGGGCTCGCCGAAATCGGGCTGCCGGCGGTGCAGCCGGGATCGAGCATCATGCCCGGGAAGGTGAATCCTTCGATCGCCGAGATGGTGAACATGGTGTGTTTTCAGGCGATCGGAAACGACGTGACGGTCGCGACGGCGGCGGAAGCGGGGCAGCTCGAGCTGAACGTCATGATGCCCGTGATCGCGCACAACCTGTTGTTCTCGATGCTGATCCTGACCAACGGCAGCCGGGTGTTGGCGGAGCGCTGCGTGGACGGGATCGAAGCGGACGCCGCCCAATGCGCCTATTGGCTGGAACGCAGCCCCGCCCTCGTCACCGCCCTCGCACCGAAGATCGGGTACGCGGAGGCCGCGAAGCTGGCGAAGGAAGCGGTCGCGAAAAACATCACGGTGCGCCAGTTGGTGATCGAGAAAGGCCTGCTCAAGGGCAAGGAGCTCGACGAAGTGCTGGACCTGCGGGCGATGACCGAACTAGGCGTGCCCGGGGAACGGAAGTAGCTCACTCTTCCTAGAGGAGGAGCACGTATGAGTTGGCCTCTCGCAGGACTCATCGCTGGCGTCGTGGCGTACCTAGTGGACTACGTGATGTGGGGCAAGGTGTTCACCAAGGGGATGGACGCATTCGCCACGCCGCCCGCAGCCGGGCAAGCGGTGAACATGGGCCCCATGCTCGCCAAGTCGGCGGTGCTGTCGCTCGCGTTCGGGTTGCTGCTCGCTTATCTGTATGTTCAGTTCCGGGGCAGCCTATGGGTGCAACCCGGAGGTCCGCTCGCGGGGATGGAATTCGCGGCGGTGCTCTGGCTGCCGACGATCTGCCTTTCGACCCTGGGCACCGGCGTCTGGTACGATCGCGCCCGCCCGCTCATGAACGCGACGTGCTGGGCGTGGCTCGCCCGCATGCTGGCCGCCGGGCTCGTCGTCGGATTGTTCCTCAAGTGACCAGAGTCACGGCGCCGTCTGGGCCCGCGGAGTAGAACTGTCTCATGCGCACATTCTTCTTGAGCGTGACGCTGCTCACGCTTGCCGGCGGCGCCGCGGCCCAGGGCCGCGCGCGGCTCGGTCCGACCGCCTCCACGATATCCATTCAGAACGACGCCGGTGCGAGTCACTCCTACCCAGCCTTCGGGGGCACGTTCGCGCTCATCACGGGCGACGATGGCGAGATCGGAGTCTCCGTCGCGCGCTATAACGACCTCTCGTCCGATGCCTGCACGCGGGCGCTCACGTTCTACGGCGTCGACTCTTACTACTATCCAGTTGGGCCGAAGGGCGTCGCACCCTTCGCGTCTACCTCGATTGGACTGGCGCGGGTCACCGAGTCGAGCCCACCGTTCGGCTGCGGCGTGCTCGCGACCGTGGCGACGACCAGCGAAATCGGTCTGGGGTTCGGCCTCGGCGTCCGACTGAATCTCGGCAACCAGATCGCCGGACTCGTCGAGGGCCGCTTCTTCCAGGTACCGAACAGCGCGATCCAGGCGCTCGAGGCGCGGGCCAACGTGTCGGTCGCCTTCGGCAAGCCGCGCCGGACGGAGCTGTTGAACGGCACGCTCGGGCCGGCGGTGGGCTTGTTGTTCCCGCTGAGCGGACCGATCGAGGCCCGGGGGCCTACCCTCGGCGTGCGGTTCCGGCGCGATACGAAAAAGGCGGCGACGCTCGGCCTCCAGATCGACTACGCCCCGTTGCGGATCCGGCAAGGGTGTTCGAGCAACTGCGACCCCTACGCCATCCTGTTCGCGCCGGGCTACGAGGCGTCGGTCCATCCCGTGTGGGGTCGGGTCTACGGGGAATTGGGGTTTCTGCTGGCCGGCTTCCCCTCCGCGGGCCCCGACCGCGGCATCGCGCAGGGCGCACAGGGCGGCCTCGGCGCGGACATCTTCAGCGGTCAGTCGCTGATGTGGAACGTCAACGGCCGCGTCCTCTGGCTCCAGCGCAACAGCGGCGACAACGTCTTCCTGGTGCAGCTGGGCGTGAGCCTGAGCCCGAAGTTGGAGCGCGTCGCCGCAGGCCATTGAATCCCGATAGCCCTCCTCCCATATTCCGTCCATGCGCGTCACCACCTGGGCGGAATACGGGCTGATCGTGTCGCTCCATCTCGCGAAGCGGGCGGGGCAGGGTCCCGTTGCGGCGCGCGAGCTCTCCGAGCAGGAACGCCTCCCGCACGATTATGTCGAGCAGATCCTGCTGCGCTTGCGCCGCGCCGGCATCGTGGACTCGGTGCGCGGCGCCAAAGGCGGGTATCTACTCGCCCGCCAGTCACAGGCGGTCAGCGTCAAGGACGTCATCGAGGCCTCGGAGCACGTCACCTTCGAGGTCAACTGCGATCTCCACCCCGTCGACCCAGCCCGATGTAGCCCGGATGCGTCTTGTGGCATCCGGCCGGTGTGGCGCATGCTGGAGCGGCGGATCAATGAGCTGCTGTCGGGCATCACGTTGGCTGACCTGATGCATCACGAGGCGCAGGTTTACCAAATCGTCGGGGTCGCGGCCGAGACGTAGTCCGGTGGCCCCAGCCGTTTTTTTTGAACGGAAACCCGACGAGGTCTGTCGGGTTTTTAGCTCTGAGGAGGTTCTCATGCCGTACGCACATCCCGAGGTACTCGTATCCACCGCCTGGGTGGCCGACCGCCTGCACGACGCGAGCCTTCGGCTCATCGAAGTCGACGTCGACACGACCGCATACGATTCGGGCCACGTTCCCGGCGCGACGGCGTGGAACTGGCAATCTCAGCTCAACGATCCTGTGCGTCGCGACATTCCCGATCGGCGGGCCTTCGCGCAGCTCCTGAGCGCGGCCGGTGTGACGCCCGCGACGACCGTGATCCTGTACGGCGACAACAACAACTGGTTTGCGGCGTTCGGCTTCTGGTTGTTGCAACTGTACGGCCACACCCGGGCGCGGCTGATGGACGGCGGCCGCGCGAAGTGGGCGGCGGAAGGCCGCCCCCTGGTCACCGAGCGACCGGCCGTGACGCCCACGCGGTACCCCGTTCCACGGCGGGTGAACACGGCGCTGCGCGCCAAGCGCCCCGACGTGGAGCGCGCGCTGAAGGCGAAGCAGACCGCCCTGGTGGATGTGCGCTCGCCCGCCGAATACGTGGGCGACATCATCGCGCCGCCCGGCCTGCCCGAGACCGCGCAGCGCGCCGGCCACATCCCGGGGGCGATCAGCGTCCCCTGGGGTCAGGCGGTCGGGCCGGACGGTGCCTTCAAGCCGCACGACCAGTTGCAGCGGCTCTATCACGACGCAGGCGTGATCAACGGCAAGGACCACGTGATTGCCTATTGCCGCATCGGGGAGCGCTCGAGCCATACGTGGTTTGCGCTCAAGTACCTGCTCGGCGTCAAGAACGTGAAGAACTACGACGGCTCCTGGACCGAGTGGGGCAATCTGGTCGGCGTGCCGATTGCGAAGGGGGCGCAACCGTGAAGACGGCGGACGTCGGCGAACGGCGGCGGACGGCGGAGAAAGGATGGTTCGAGCCGGCGCTTTGGGCGCTGGTGGGGAACACACCGCTCGTTCCCCTGGAGACGTTCGCCGTCCTTCGCCGTCCTTCGCCGTCCTTGTTTCTCAAGGCCGAGTGGCTGAACCCCGGGGGCTCCGTCAAAGACCGCGCGGCGCTCTTCATCCTCCGCGACGGGCTCGCGCGCGGGGAGCTGCCGGGGAAGCGGCTGCTCGACGCGTCGAGTGGCAACACCGCGATCGCCTACGCGATGCTCGGCGCCCCCGCCGGCGTCGGCGTGACGGTCTGCGTGCCGGCCAACGCCAGCGCGGAGCGCAAGGCGCTGCTCCAAACCTATGGCGCGGAAGCGATCTTCACCGATCCCCTCGAGGGAACGGATGGCGCGATCCGGACGGCCCGGGAACTCGCGGCCGCGCGGCCGGACCTCTACTGGTACGCGGATCAGTACAGCCACCCTGCGAACCCGCGGGCCCACTACGAGACGACAGCGGCTGAGATCTGGCGCCAGACCGAAGACCGGATCACGCACTTCGTGGCGGGCCTGGGCACGACCGGGACGCTCGTGGGCGCGGGACGTCGGCTGAAGGAGCTGAATCCAGCGGTGCAGCTGATCGCCGTCCAGCCCGACGGCCCGTTCCACGGGCTCGAGGGGTTGAAGCACCTGGCCACGGCAATCATGCCCGGCATCTACGATCCGAGGCTCCCCGACCGGACGGAGTTCGTGTCCACGGAGGAGGCGGAGGGTGCGGTGCGGCGTCTCGCGCGCGAAGCGGGGCTGCTCGTCGGCTGGTCCACCGGCGCGGCGGTGGCCGCTGCGGAGCGGATCTTTACCACCCCTTACCGTTCTGAACCGCCTTCTCCCGCCACTGTCGTGGTCATCGGCCCCGATTCGGGGATTCGGTACCTCAGCGAGCAGCGCCGCCTGGCGGGGGAGCGGGCGTGACTCTCGTTCTCGAGCCCCGTCACCTGGACGCGCTGCGGCGGCACGGCGAAGTGGACTACCCGCGGGAGGCGTGCGGCCTGATCGGAGGCGCTGCCGCGGACGGCCGCAAGGTCGCCTTCACGATCGTGCCGGCTCGCAACGCGCGGGCTGACGCCCCGCGCCATCGGTATCTCATCGATCCCGACGCATTCCGGCGCGCGCAGGACACCCTCGACCGGGACGGGCTCGAGGTGATCGGCGTGTACCACTCGCATCCCGACCATCCCCCCGTCCCATCGGCGTTCGACCGGGAAAACGCCTGGCCGTGGCTCAGCTACGTGATCGTCGAGGTCCGGGGCGGCCGGGCGGGGGAGCACAAGAGCTGGGTCCTGGCGGATGACCGCCGGGCCTTTGCAGAGGAGACGATATGGCAGTCACAGTCTTGATTCCAACGCCACTACGTCCGTACGTCGAAGGCAGGGGCGCCCTTCAGCTTGAAGCGACGAGCGTGGGGGAGTTGCTGGAGCGGCTCACCGCCGAGCACGGCGGCCTCAGACCGCATCTCTTTGCAGACGACGGGCGGCTGCGCAGCTTTGTGAACGTGTACGTGAACGACCGGGACATCCGGCAGCTCTCCCAAAAAGAGACGCTGGTGCAGCCGGGCGACACAGTGTCCATCATCCCCAGTATCGCGGGAGGGACGGCGGTGGAGGCGGAGCTCCCGAAGCTGTCGCACGAGGAGATCCTGCGCTACTCGCGCCATCTCATCCTGCCGGATGTGGGGACCGAGGGGCAGCGCAGGCTCAAGGCGGCGCGCGTGCTGCTCGTCGGCGCGGGGGGCCTCGGGTCGCCGGCCGCGCTCTACCTGGCCGCCGCAGGCGTCGGCACGCTCGGGCTGGTGGACTTCGACGTGGTCGACAAGACCAACCTCCAACGGCAGATCCTCCATGGTACGTCGAAGATCGGGACGTCGAAGCTCGAGTCCGCCAAGGAACGGATCCACGACATCAATCCCAACGTCCGGATCGAGACTTTCGAGACGCGGCTCACCTCCGAGAACGCGCTCGACATCATCCCCGAGTTCGACGTCGTGGCCGACGGGACCGACAACTTCCCGACGCGCTACCTCGTGAACGACGCCTGCGTGCTCCTCGGCAAGCCGAACGTGTACGGGTCGATCTACCGCTTCGAGGGCCAGGCGTCGGTGTTCTATGCCAAGGAAGGGCCGTGCTACCGCTGCTTGTACGCGGAGCCGCCGCCGCCGGGCCTGGTGCCCTCCTGCGCGGAGGGCGGCGTGCTTGGCGTGCTGCCGGGAATCATAGGCTCGATCCAAGCGCTAGAGGCCCTCAAGCTGATCCTCGGCCGGGGCGACTCGTTGATCGGGCGGCTCCTGCTCTTCGACGCCCTGAAGCTGCAGTTCCGTGAGCTGAAGCTCGCCAAGGACCCCGACTGCCCGGTGTGCGGCACTCATCCAACCGTGACGCAGCTGATCGATTACGAGGCTTTCTGCGGGATCGGCGCGGAGCCGGCATACGCCGGCCCCGAAATCGTCGCCCACGATCTCAACCTCGAATGGGAGCGGAACTCCGAGCTCGTGGTGGTGGACGTGCGCGAGCCGCACGAGTACGAGATCGCGCACATCGACGGAGCGAAGCTCATTCCGCTGGGAGAACTGCCGAGCCGTCTGAACGAGCTTGACGGCCACGCGGAAATCGTCACCCACTGCCACCACGGCCTGCGCTCGATGAAGGCGCTCGAGATCCTCAAGGCGGCCGGATTCGCAAAGGTGCGGAGCTTGAAAGGTGGGATCGACGCGTGGAGCGTCGAGGTCGACCCGGAGGTGCCACGTTACTAGACGTCTAGGCGCCTAGGCGCCTAGGTGTAATGCCGAAGGTGGGACTCGAACCCACACGGGCTTGCGCCCACTGGCTCCTGAAGCCAGCGCGTCTACCAGTTCCACCACTTCGGCGTCGTGCTGCGGAACGGCGAATATAGATTGTTGTATAACCTCAAGTCAACGCGTATCTTGAGCGCCCAAGCCTTGGACAAAGTTTCCGTCGCGCGCAATCCGCGCGCGCGACACGACTACCACCTCTTGGAGACGTGGGAGGCGGGGCTGGTGCTGACCGGCACGGAGGTCAAGTCGCTCAGAGACCGCAAGGCGAGCCTCGGCGAGGCGTACGCGCACGTGCGCAACGGTGAAGTGTGGCTCGAAGGCATGACGATCTCGCCGTACGGGCCCGGCAGCTACAACAATCCTCCCCCCGCCCGCTCCCGCAAACTGCTCCTCCACAAACGCGAGATCCGCAAGCTGATTGGAGCCACGACGCAAAAAGGGCTCACCCTGGTGCCGCTCGAGCTCTACTTCAAGAACGGCCTGGCCAAGGTCGCGATCGCCCTCGCCAAGGCCAAGAAGGACCACGACAAGCGCGAGGACCTGAAGCGGCGCGTGGCCGAGCGGGAGATGGCGCGCGTGACCAAAGGGCGGCGCACGTGATCGCGTTGCTCCTCGCCGGGATCCTGCTGCCGCAGCAGGTGTTGATCCGCACGCCGCGCGGCCAGGTGACGATCCCGGTGTCGATGGAGCGCGGCGCTGCGGCGGTCGCCGCCCCGCTCCTCGCTCAGCCGCTCGGACTCGCCGCGTCGCTCGAGGGCTCCGCCGTGCGCGTGGCGCTGGGCGGCCGGGCGTTCGAGTTCGACCTCGGCGCGCCGTTCGTGCGGACCGGGGACACCGCGTATCCGCTCGTCGGAGCGCCCTACGTCGCGCGCGACACGCTGTTTCTGCCGCTGCACTGGCTCGCCGGCTACGTGCCGCGGCTCCTCGCGCGCCGCTACCGCTGGGATCCGACGTTCGCCCGGCTGGAGGAGTTGGCGCCCCCCCCCCTGCCACCGTCCGTGGCGGCCCAACCCGCCGGTGCGCCGAACCGGGTAACGGGCCTCCGCCAGCCGCACACGATCGTGGTCGACCCCGGGCACGGGGGCGTGGATCCCGGCAATCCCGGGCTGCACCTCCCCGGACGGCTCGTCGAGAAGGACATCACCCTCGCGATCGCCCGCCTGCTGCGCGCCGAGCTGCTGCAGCGCGGGCTGACGGTGGTGCTGACCCGCTCGACCGACACCCTGGTCGACCTCGCCGACCGGCCGCGGTTCTGCCGCGCCGACTGCGATCTGTTCGTGAGCATCCACGTGAACGCGATGCCGGTCGGCCGCCGCCGGGAGCGCGTCGGCGGCGTCGAGACCTACTTCCTCTCCGACGCCAAGACGGAGGATCAGAAGCGCGTGGCGCAGACGGAGAACGACGCGCTCCGTTTCGAGACGGCGCCGCCGGCGGCTGAGGGCCCGCTCGCCTATATCCTTCGCGACCTGCAGGTGAACGAGTACCTGCGAGAGTCGGCGCGCCTCGCCGAGCTGGTGCAGGGGCGGGTGGCGGCGATCCATCCCGGCGAGAATCGCGGTGTGCAGCAGGGTCCGTTCCTCGTGCTGGCGGCGGCGCGACGGCCCGCCATCCTCGTCGAGACGGGGTTCGCCACGCACGCGGCGGACGGTCCCTTTCTCGCGTCGGCCCTGGGTCAGCACAAGATCGCCGCCGCACTCGCCGACGGGATCGTCGCCTATTTGCTCGAGTTCGAGCGCCGGCTCGCGGTCGGAGGGCCGGCGCGATGAGGCTCGCCGCCGCGCTGGGCTCGATCGCGGTCGTGTCGGGCTGCACCTACTACAACGCCATGTGGAGCGCGGAGCGCTTCGCCAAGGACGCGCGGCGGCTCGAAGCGCGGGGGCAAGAACCCGAAGCGCGGGGCCAATGGGCCCGTGCGGCGGTGAAGGCGGAGTCGGTGCTGGTGCGACACCCGCACAGCCGCTGGGCGGATGCCGCGCTGGTGCTGCGGGCGGAGGGGCTGGCACGCTCCGGCGGATGCGCGCAGGCGGCGGCGCCGTTGGCGGAGGCGCGCGCGACCGTGCGCGATGCCGCCCTGCAGGAGCGCGCCGCGCTCGCCGCCGCGCAGTGCGCGCTCGCCGCCGGGAAGCCGGTGGAGGCCGAGCAGGCGCTCGGCCCGGCGCTCGCCTCACGCGAGAGCGCGCATCGCTCGCGGGCGGAGTACCTCGCGGGGCGCGCCGCCGCCGACCGGCGGGACTACGACGGCGCGGTCGCGCACTACCGGCGCTCGACTGAGACCGCGGCGCGGCCGGCGCGGGTCCGCGCCCTCCTGGCCGCCGGCCGGTCCGGAGACGCGGCGGCCGTGCTTGACACGTTGGCCCGCGAGCAGCGCTTCGACGAGACCGCCTGGAGCGCCCTGCTGGACGAGCTGGCCGCCGTCGCGGGCCCCGCCGCCGCGACCGTCACGCTCGACCGGATGATCGCCCACGCCCGCGTGCCCTTTGCCGCACGGGCACGGCTCCTGATCGCCGACGGCGACCGCCTGCTGGCGCGGGGCGAGCACGACCAGGCCGCCGCGCGCTACCGGCAGGCTGTCGCGGCGGCGCCCGCAGCGGGGGAAGCGGGCGTAGCGCGGGTGCGCGAGCAACGCGCCGTGGCCGCGCGCGCGGCGGCCCCCGCCGACCTCGCGCCGGTCGTCGCCGAGCTCATGCGAATCTCCAGCGGGAGCGCGGCGGGCGGAGCACCGGAGGCGCAGCGTCTGCTCGATCTCGTCGTCCAGCTGTCCACACGTCCTCGGAGCCCCGGCGCGGCGTTCCGGGTCGCCGAGCTCGCGCGCGATTCCCTCGGTGCCGCCCGCCTCGCCGGACGACTGTTTCTCGACCTCGCGGCGGCCGACTCGACATCGCTCTTCGCCCCCAAGGCACTGGTCGCCGCGCTGCCGCTCCTGCCGGAGCGCGGCGACTCGATCGTCCGCGTGCTGAATGCCGCCTATGCGGCGTCGCCGTACACGCGCGCCCTCCACGGCGAAGCGAGTCCTGCCTACGCGGCTGCGGAAGACTCGCTCGCCCAGGAGTTGGGCGTCGAGATCGGGCGCGCGCTGCCCGCAATCGCGGCACAGGTGGATGCACCCCTGACCGGCCCGCGCGGACCATGGCTCGACGGGCCACCCGCGTTCCCCGGCCGCGGCGCAGCCACTGCGGCGGAGCGGGCCCGGCAACGGGCCGACGAGCGCAACCGCCCGGCCACCGAGCGCCCGACGCGCGACCGACCACCTCGGCCGGATCGGCCGTGAGCCTGCACGCCGTCCGGCTCTTCGGCGTCACCTTCCAGAATCCCGTTCTCCTCGCCGCCGGCACCGCCGGTTTTGGGCGCGAAGTGGATGGTGTGATCGAGCTCGACGCGCTCGGCGGGATCGTGACGAAGGCGGTGACCCCCGAGCCGCGCCGCGGCCATCCCGCGCCGCGCGTCGCGGAATTCCGGGGCGGCATGCTCAATGCCATCGGGCTGGCGAACCCGGGGCTGGACGCGGTGGCCGCCCACGACCTGCCGTGGCTGACCACGCGGCTCCGTCGGGCGCAGATCATCGTGAACGTGGCCGGCGCGACCGTCGCCGACTATGCCCACGTCATCGAGCGCCTCACGCCCCTGGATGCGATCGCGGCGTTCGAGATCAATGCGTCCTGTCCAAACACGAGCGCGGGCGGCCTCGAGTTTGGCGCGGAGCCGGCAAGCCTTGCGGCGCTGGTTGGCGCGTGCCGGCGCGCCTCGACCCGTCCCCTCAGCATCAAGCTCTCGCCCGTCCTCCCCGACCTGCCGGCGATGGCGCGCGTGGCCCAAGGCGAGGGCGCGGACGCGGTGACCTTGGTGAACACCGTGCCGGGCATGCTCGACCGGCGGCTCGGCAATGGCTACGGCGGGTTGAGCGGCCCCGCCCTGCTGCCAGTGGGCGTGCTGGCCACGCGCCGCGTGACCGACCAGGTCGGTCTGCCCGTGATCGGGGTCGGCGGGATCCGCACCGCCGCCGATGCCAACGAATACCTCAGGGCCGGCGCCGTGCTCGTCGCCATCGGCACCGCGGCCCTGGCGGACCCGCGCGTGCCTGCCCGCGTCGCGCGAGCCCTGGCCCGTGGCTGACCTGGTCGTCGCCTTCGACCTGCCGGACGGTCGCGCCGCCCTCGCGCTGGCGAGCCGCCTCCCCGGCCTCAAATGGGCGAAGCTCGGTCCCGTGCTGTACGTGCGTGAGGGTCCGGCCCTGGTGCGCGAGCTCGCCGCGCGCGGTGTGCGCGTCTTCCTCGACCTCAAGTGGCACGATATCCCCAGCACCGTTGCGGGCGCCGTGACCGGGGCCCGGGAGCTCGGCGTCGCGATGGCAACGGTGCATTGCCTCGGGGGCCGGGCTATGCTCGAGGCGGCGGCGCGCGCCGCCGGTCCCGACCTGCCGCTCGTCGGCGTCACGGTGCTGACGTCGCATGACGCCGCAGACTTCGAGGGCGTTCTAGGGCGCGGCGTCCCGGACCTCGGATTCGAGGCCGAGCGCCTCGCGCGCATCGCAGTCCACGCGGGCTTGCGCGGCGTGGTGGCGTCGGGGCACGAGCTCGCCCTGCTGCGCGAGGCGCTCGGCACCGACCCGTGGATCGTCGTGCCCGGGATTCGTCTGCCGGGCGACGCGGCGGGCGATCAGGCCCGCACGCTGGCGCCGGACGAGGCGGTGCGCCGCGGCGCTACCCACCTGGTCGTGGGGCGCCCGATCACCGAAGCCCGGGATCCCGTGGCGGCGTACCGGCGCCTCGTCGAGCTGATGGGTTGATGGGTATAAGGAACCGTATGATCCCGGCATCGCGCAGCAGCCTGGTGCTCCTGATCGCTAGCCTGGCCGTCGTGCCGGTGGCGCGTGCCCAAGCCACGCTTCCCGAGGCGGCGGAGCAGGCGAGGCAAGCGTGGCTGCGACACGACCCTCAAGCGCTTGTCGGGCAAAGTCCTAGCTTGGCGCTGCAAATCCCCGGGGCGGACCCTTCGTCGCCGCTGGGCCGCCAGCAGGCGGTGGAGCTGCTACAGCGGTACCTGCGTCGCGCGGAAGAGCGCGGGCTCGACGTGACCGTGATCCGCGAGGTGGAGCCGGGGAAAGGATTCGTGGAGTTGACGCGACGCTACGTCGTGGTCGGGACGAGCGAGCTGCGGCGGGAGACAGTGTTCCTCGGGTTCCGGCTGCGGGGTGGTCGTTGGGTGCTGGCGGAACTGCGCAGCACGCCGTAATGCGGCCCCTTGCGTGGACTTACGGGCCCGTCTATACTTCGCGGCTCAATCGGAATATCTCTCGGCGAGGGCCCGTTGAAGGTACGTTCCAGCGTCAAACCCATCTGCGAGCACTGCAAAGTCATCACGCGTCGGGGCGTCATTCGCGTGATCTGCAAGCGTAACCCGAAGCACAAACAGCGACAGGGTTAGCGCATGGCCCGTATTGCAGGCGTGGATTTGCCGCGCGACAAAAAGATTCAGTACGCTCTCCCCTACATCTTCGGCATCGGTCCCAGCAACGCGAAGAAGATCCTCGCGGAGACGGGCGTGAGCCCTGACGCGCGCGTCCGGGACCTGCGCGACGCCGAGGTGGCGCGGCTGCGCCAGGTGATCGAGCGGGACTACAAAGTCGAGGGCGCGTTGCGGACCGAGGTCGCGATGAACATCAAGCGCTTGATGGACATCGGGACCTACCGCGGCGGGCGCCACCGCAAGAATCTGCCGGTGCGCGGCCAGCGTACGCACACCAACGCGCGCACCAAGAAGGGGCCGCGGCGCGCGATCGCGGGCAAGAAGAAGCCCGTGCTGAAAAAGTAGCGACTATGGCACAGGCGAAACCGGCGGGCGCCAAGCGCGCCAAGAAAGTGGTGGAGGCGGAGGGCATCGCCCATATCACCGCGACGTTCAACAATACGTTGATCACGATCACCGACCTGCAGGGGAACGCCATTACCTGGGGCTCCTCCGGCAAGGCGGGGTTCAAGGGCTCCAAGAAGTCGACGCCGTTCGCCGCGACGGTCGCGGCGGAGCAGGCGGCGCGCGAGGCGCTGAACCTGGGGGTGAAGCGGGTGCATGTGCGCGTCCAGGGACCAGGCTCCGGGCGCGAGTCCGCGATTCAGGCGCTGGCCAGCGCCGGACTCCAGATCCGCTCGATCCGCGACGTCACGCCGATTCCCCACAACGGGTGCCGCCCGCCCAAGAAACGGCGGGTCTGAGCGATGGCACGCTACACGGGACCCGCCTGCAAACTGTGCCGCCGCGAGGGCACGAAGCTGTTCCTCAAGGGGACGCGCTGTCTGACGGAGAAGTGCGCGATCGAGCGCCGCGCGTACGCGCCGGGCCAGCACGGCCAGTCGACCGGCCGGCGGCGCAAGGCGTCGGAGTACGCGAAGCAGCTGCGGGAAAAACAGAAGGTCAAGCGGATTTACGGGCTCTCCGAGCGCCAGTTCCGCAACATCTTCGAGCGCGTGCTGAAGGAGCCCGGCGTCACCGGTGAAGCGCTGCTCGTCGCCCTCGAGAGCCGGCTCGACAATCTGGTGTACCGGATGGGGTTCGCCGTGTCGCGGCGGCAGGCACGCCAGCTCGTGCGCCACCGCCACATCCAGGTGAACGGCCGGACCGTCGATATCCCGTCCTACCGCATCCGTCCGGGCGATGAAGTGAAGGTCGCCGACGCCAGCCGCGAGCAGGTCCAGGTCAAGCTGGCGCTCGAGCAGTTCCAACGGGGACAGCCCGTTTCGTGGATCCAGGTGGACACCGACAAAGCGCTGGGTAAGATGACGGAGCGGCCGACCCGCGACGCCATCCCGATCGCGGCGCAAGAACAGCTAATCGTCGAGCTCTATTCCAAGTGATGACAACTCTCGATTTGACGGGGTTGGTCCGGCCGCACCTGGTGGAGATGACCAAGCGGGAGGACAACCCGAACGCCGCCGAGTTCCGGCTGCAGCCCCTCGAACGGGGCTACGGCTACACCCTCGGCAATTCCCTGCGCCGGCTGCTCCTGTCGTCGCTGCGCGGCGCCGCCGTCTGGGCGTTCCGCGTCGACGGCGTGGTGCACGAGCACCAGACGATCTCCGGCGTCGTGGAAGACGTGCACCAGATCATCCAGCGCCTCAAGCAGCTGACCCTGGTGCTGGCGCCCGAAGTGGACGAGGCGGTCCTGCGGTTCAAGGTCGAGAAGGCGGGCCCGGTGTACGCCCGCGACCTCGAGCAGCATGGGTCCGCTACGATCGTGAATCCCGATCAGCTGCTCTTCACCGTGCAGGACGACCGCGAGATCGCGGGCGAGCTGTACGTGAACAAGGGCCGCGGGTACGTCGAAGCGGAGCAGCACCCGGTCGATCGGACGATGCCGGTGGACGTGGTCCGCATCGACTCGATCTACAATCCCGTGCGGCGCGCCAACTTCACGGTGGCGGAGACGCGCGTCGGGCAGCGCACCGACTACGATCGCCTCACGCTGACCGTCGAGACCAACGGCACCATCTCCCCCGAGGACGCCGTGGCCTACGCCGCGGCCCTCGCCCAGGAGCACTTCCGGTTCTTCGTGGACTTCGGCAAGGTGCCGATGGTCGCGGCCGAGCCCGCGGGCAACGGGGGCACCGAGGCCGGCCGGCTGAAGGATATCCTCGGCCGGGCCATCGACGACGCCGGCCTGTCGGTGCGGTCGATCAACTCCCTGAAGAACTCCAACATCCGCACCCTGGGTGACCTCGTGCAGTACAAGGAAGAGGATCTGCTCAAGGTGAAGAACGTGGGCGAGAAGGCACTCGGCGAAATCGCCGAGCTGCTGCGCCGCGAAGGCCTGAACTTTGGGATGCGGTTCGAGGAGGCCGAGGGCGGCGAGATCCGGATCCTCGATCCCGGCACGGCTCCCCTGGCGCAGCTCACGGTCGGCGAGGAGGAGTAATGCGGCATCGCGCCAAGGGCCGCCAGCTTTCGCGCACCGCGAGCCACAAGAAAGCCACGCTCAATAACATGGCCTTGAGTCTCTTCCAGTACGGCGGCATTCAGACCACCGTCGCCAAGGCCAAGGAGCTCCGGCCGTTCGCGGAGCGCCTCATTACCCTCGCGCGGCGCGGCGACCTCCACGCCCGGCGGCTGGTGGAACGGCGCCTGAAGGACAAGGGCGTGACCCACAAACTGTTCGTCGAGATCGGGAAACGCTTCGCCGCCCGGCCGGGGGGCTACACCCGGATCGTCAGGCTGGGACACCGCGTCGGCGACGGGGCCGACGTGGCCCGGATAGAACTCCTGAGTGAGTGAGGACGCGACGGGGGGCGGGCGGGCGGGCGGGCCGCGAACGACAGGGGGACCCCGGCGGGTCCCCCTTTTTCGTGTGCGTCAGGACGCTTTCGCCACCCGGTTCGACTTGAGGCAGCGCGTGCACACGCGGATGCGTCGGACCGCGCCGTCCACCACCGCCCGCACGCGCTGCAGGTTGGGGTACCAACGGCGGTTCGTCTTGTTGTTCGCGTGGCTGACGTTGTGCCCCGCGACGGGGCCCTTGCCACAGATCTCACACACTCGCGCCATGGGCCGTCCGACCGAAAATGAGTCCTAGCAACCGCGAAAAGAGGCCTAAACCTAAACGGGGGCCGGGGGAGCGGCAACCCCGCAAGACCGCCGTCGTCACTGGCGTGACCGGGCAGGACGGGTCCTACCTCGCCGAGCTGCTGCTCGGAAAGGGGTACGAGGTCATCGGCGTGGTGCGCCGCACCTCGCACGATTCGTACGAGCGGATCGGGCATCTGCTCGACCGCCTGCACGTCGTCCCCGCCGATCTCCTGGATCAGCATTCGCTCACGTCCGTGATCCGCGACGCCAAACCCGACGAGGTGTACAACCTCGCCGCCCAGAGCTTCGTGCCCACGTCCTGGACGCAACCGGTCCTGACCGGCGAGTTCACGGCGCTGGGGGTCACGCGGCTGCTCGAGGCGGTCCGTCTGGCGCATCCGGCGGCGCGGTTCTATCAGGCGAGCTCGTCGGAGATGTTCGGCAAGGCGGTGGAAACGCCGCAGCGCGAGACCACGCCGTTCTATCCCCGCTCGCCCTACGGCGTGGCGAAGGTGTACGGCCACTGGATCACGGTGAACTACCGCGAGTCGTACGGGCTCTACGCCGTAAGCGGCATCCTCTTCAATCACGAATCGCCGCGGCGTGGGCTCGAGTTTGTGACGCGGAAGGTCACGGACGGCGTCGCCCGCATCAAGCGGGGCAAAGCGACCGAGCTGCGCCTCGGCAACCTCGAGGCCGGGCGCGACTGGGGCTTCGCCGGGGACTACGTCGAGGCGATGTGGCGTATGCTGCAGCAGCCCCGGCCGGCGGACTACGTGATCGGCACCGGCACGACCCATACCGTTCGCGAGCTGTGCGAGGTCGCGTTCCGGCACGTCGGCCTCGACTGGAAGCCCTACGTCAAGACCGACCCCCGCCTCGTGCGGCCCGCCGAAGTCGATATCTTGCTCGCGGACGCGAGTAAGGCGCGCCGGGACCTGGGGTGGGCGCCGACCGTGACCTTCGAGGAGCTGGTGCGGATGATGGTGGACGCCGATCTGGAGCGGCTGGCGTGAAGGTGCTGGTCACCGGAGCCGACGGCTTCGTCGGGCGCTGGCTGGTGCGGCGCCTGCTGGACGACGGCCGCGAGGTATTCGGCGCCGTGCGGCCGGCGATGCCCCAGCGGGACGACGGTCTCACGGCCGCCGAGCGCGGGGCGGTGCGCTGGCTCCCGCTCGAGCTCACCGACGACGACTCGGTGCGCCAATGCGTGGACCTCCCGTACGACGCCGTGATCCATCTCGCGGCCGTCGCCTCGGGCGCGGACGCGCTGCGCGATCCGGGGGGCACCTGGACGGTGAATGCTGCGGGTACGGCGCGGCTCGCGCACGTTCTCGCCGAGGCGCGGCGCATGAATCGCGCCGACCCCATCGTGCTCGTCATCTCGACGGGCGAGGTGTACGGCCGCGGGGAGGGCCACGCCCCGCGGCGTGAGACCGACCCCGCGGCGCCGTGCTCGCCGTACGCCGCCAGCAAACTGGGGGCCGAAGTGGCGGCGCTCGAGGCGTGGCGCCGCGCCGGCCTGCGGGTGGTGGTGGCGCGCGCCTTCGCGCACACGGGGCCGGGGCAGGATCCCCGCTTCGTGGTGCCGGCCTTCGCCCAGCGCCTCCGCTTCGTCAAGCGGATCGGCGCGCCGGTGGTGAAGGTGGGGAACCTCGAGCCGGTGCGCGACGTGCTCCACGTGCAGGACGTGGTGGACGCGTATGTCCGGCTCCTCGCCAAGGGCGAGGCCGGCGAGATCTACAATGTCGCGTCGGGGCAGGGGATCAGCCTCGAGGACCTGCTCTTCCGGATGGCGGACCTGCTCGGTGTGCGCGCGATCCCCGAGGCGGATCCCGACCTGATGCGGCCGGCCGACATCCCCCATCTCGTGGGGGACGCGGCCAAGCTGCGCGCGGCGACGGGGTGGAGCCCACGCCGCTCGCTCGACGAGACCCTGCGGGACGTGCTCGATGCCCAAGCGGACTGACCTGCATCGCATCCTGCTGCTCGGCTCCGGCCCGATCGTCATCGGGCAGGCGGCGGAGTTCGACTACTCGGGCACGCAGGCGGTGAAGGCGCTCAAGGAAGAGGGGTACGCGGTCGTGCTGGTGAACTCGAACCCCGCCACGATCATGACCGATCCCGAGCTGGCCGACCGCACCTACATCGAGCCGGTCACCCCCGATTGGGTCCGCAAGGTGATCGAGCGCGAACGCCCCGACGCGCTGCTGCCGACGATGGGCGGGCAGACCGCGCTGAACGTGGCGATGGCGCTGGCCACCGACGGCACGCTCGAGCGGTACGGCGTCGAGCTGATCGGGGCCAACGCGCGCGCCATCCGGATGGCGGAGGACCGCGCCGAATTCGCCGCCGCGATGCGCCGCATCGGGCTGGCCACGCCGGTGGGCGCGACGGTCACGAGCCTCGCCGCGGCGCTCGACGAGGTGGTGGAAACCGGATACCCCGCGATCATCCGGCCGTCGTTCACGCTTGGCGGCACCGGCGGCGGGGTGGCGTACAACCGCGCCGAGTTCGAGGAAGCGGTGGAGCGCGCGCTGGAGCTCTCGCCCGTGCACTCGACCCTCATCGAGCGCAGCGTGCTCGGCTGGAAAGAGTTCGAGCTCGAGGTGATGCGCGACGGGCGCGACAACGTCGTCGTCGTCTGCTCCATCGAGAACGTCGATCCGATGGGCGTGCACACCGGGGACTCGATCACCGTCGCGCCCGCGATGACCCTCACCGACCGCGAATACCAGCGGATGCGCGACGCGGCGATCGCCATCATCCGCGAGATCGGTGTCGCCGCCGGCGGCTGCAACATCCAGTTCGCCGTGAACCCGGCCGACGGTGAGATGCTGGTGATCGAGATGAACCCGCGCGTGTCGCGCTCGTCGGCGCTCGCCTCGAAGGCGACGGGGTTCCCCATCGCGCGCATCGGCACCAAGCTCGCCGTGGGCTTCACGCTCGACGAGCTGCCGAACGACATCACGCGGACGACGCCGGCGTCGTTCGAGCCGGTGCTGGACTACGTGGTCGTGAAGGTGCCGCGGTTCGCGTTCGAGAAGTTCCCCACCGCCGACTACCGCCTCACCACCCAGATGAAGTCGGTCGGGGAAGCGATGGCAATCGGCCGCACCTTCAAGGAGGCGTTCCAGAAGGGCCTGCGCGCGCTCGAGATCGGGCGCCCCGGCTGGGTGACTGGCGCCACATTGGCGGACGACCGGCTGACGAGCGACTCGCCGGAGGACCTCCGTGTCGCGCTGCGGACGCCGACGCCGGAACGGGCGTTCCAGATCAAGCGGGCGCTGGTCGCGGGGCTGTCGGTGGACGACATCGCCCAGGCGTCGGGGATCGATCCCTGGTTCCTCTATCAGCTCGAGGAGCTGGTCGAGGCCGAGCGCTGGTTCGCGGGGCTGGCGGCCGTCGGCGCGCCGGAGCTGCGCCGCATGAAGCGGCTGGGGTTCTCGGACCGCCAGCTCGCCGCGCTGCGCGCCACGACCGAGGGCGCGATCCGCGACCAGCGGTGGAGCCTCGGCATTCACCCCGCCTACAAGACGGTGGACACCTGCGCCGGCGAATTCCCGTCGGCGACGCCGTACCTCTACTCGTCCTACGACGAGGAGAACGAGTCGGAGCCGTTCGGCGAGCGGGGCGTGGTGATCCTCGGCAGCGGTCCGAACCGCATCGGGCAGGGGGTCGAGTTCGACTACTGCTGCGTCCGCGCCGGGCTGGCGTTCCGCGAGCTGGGGTGCAAGACGATCATGATCAACTCCAACCCCGAGACCGTTTCCACCGACTTCGACATTTCCGACAAGCTCTACTTCGAGCCCCTCACCTTCGAGGATGTGATCGAGATCGTGCGTTGGGAGCGGCCGAAGGGCGTCGTGGTGCAGTTCGGCGGGCAGACGCCCCTGCAGCTCACCAAGGCGCTCGAGGCCGCGGGCGTCCCGATCCTGGGCACGTCGCCCGACGCCATCGATGTCGCCGAAGACCGGCAGCGATTCGAGGCGCTGGCCCGCCGCCTCGACATCCGCCAGCCGCCCAACGGCACCGCCCGTTCGGTGGACGAAGCCGTAGCCGTCGCCCAGCGCATCGGCTACCCGGTGCTGGTCCGCCCCTCGTACGTGCTCGGCGGCCGGGCGATGGAGATCGTGTACGACGA
This sequence comes from Gemmatimonadales bacterium, assembly GCA_036004985.1. GTDB lineage: Bacteria > Gemmatimonadota > Gemmatimonadetes > Gemmatimonadales > GWC2-71-9 > 20CM-2-65-7. Next base: position 15,298 of record DASYQX010000117.1, on the reverse strand, counting down.
CGGCTCGCTGCGCGACTACTTCGTGAAGGCCGCGCGTGTCGCGCCGGAGCATCCGGTGCTGATCGATCGGTTCTTGGAGGACGCCTTCGAGGCGGACGTGGATGCCATCGCCGACGGCACCCGCTGCGTGATCGGGGGGGTGATGCAGCACATCGAGGACGCGGGCGTCCATTCCGGGGACTCGGCGTGCGTCCTTCCGCCCTACCTGATCGGCGATCGTCAGATCGAGGAGATGCGCCGGTACACCCAGGCCTTCGCCCAGGCCCTGGGTGTGGTCGGGCTCATCAACGTCCAGTACGCGATCAAGGACGGCGTGGTCTACGTCCTGGAGGTCAATCCCCGGGCCTCCCGCACCGTCCCGTTCGTCAGTAAGGCGACGGGGGTCCCCCTGGCCAAGCTCGCCGCCGTGGTCATGGTGGGGGGGCCGGGGCGGACCCTGGACGAGTTGGGCCTTCCCGATGAGCTTCCCGTCGCCGGGGTAGCCGTGAAGGAGGCCGTCTTCCCCTTCACCAAGCTGCCCGGGGTGGATACCGTGTTGGGGCCGGAGATGCGGTCCACCGGGGAAGCCATGGGCCTGGCCGACAGTTTCGGAATGGCCTTCGCCAAGGCGCAGATCGCGGCGGACGGCAGCCTGCCGCTCGAGGGTGCGATCTTCGTCACGGTGAACGACTCGGACAAGCCGACCGTGGTGCCGATCGTGCGCCGGTTCCACGAGCTGGGGTTCCGCATCCTCGCCACGGAAGGGACGCAGCGCTATTTGCGGGGGCGTGGCGTGCCGGCGGAACTGGTCAAGAAGGTGCACGAGGGGCGGCCCAACGCGATCGACCTGATCGTGTCGGGTGAGGTGCACCTGCTGATCAACACGCCTCTGGGGAAGTTCACGCAGGCGGACGACTACGCCATCCGGCGCGCCGCGCTGGTGCATCGGGTGCCGTACACGACGACGATGTCCGCGGCCAGCGCCGCGTGCGACGCGATCATTGCGCTCCGCAGTCGGACCGGGAGCGTCAGGAGCCTTCAGGAATGGCACGAAAAAGCGAACGTCGAAAGAGCGGAGCTAAAGCGGGAGCCCCGGGTCGCAAGGGCGTAGCCAAGGCGGCCACGCCGGCCAAGGCCGCTGCCAAGCCCGCGCCCAAGCCGGTCTCCCCGCCCCCCCCGCCGCCGGCGCCGAAGGTCAAGTTCCGCGGGAAGCTGCTCGAGCACGAGCCGCTGGCGCGCTACACGACCTGGCGCATCGGCGGGCCGGCGCGCTACCTCGTCCTGCCCGCGGACGTCGAGGACGTCGCGCGCGCCCTCGACTTCGCCCGCGACCGCGGCGTGCCGTGGGTCGTCCTGGGGCTGGGGTCGAACGTGCTCGTGAAGGACGGCGGGTTCCCCGGCGTCGTGATCCGGCTCGGCAAGGGGCTCGATCGCTTCGAAATGAAGGGCGCGAGCGCGATCGTCGGCGCCGGTATGCCGACGCCGCTGCTGGCGCGGCGCACGGCGGAGGCGGGGTTCGCCGGGGTCGAGCGCTTCATCGGGATCCCCGGCACGGTGGGCGGCGGCATCTACATGAATGCCGGTTGCCACGGCGCGGAGTTCGCGGAGGTCGTGACCGACGTGACGGTCATGGATGCGAAGGGCAAGATCAAGCAGCTGTCGCGCAAGCAGATCTCCTTCAAGTACCGCGCGAGCAACATCGATGGGCTGGTGCTCGAGGCGAAGCTCGGGCTGGCCGAGGAGCCGCCGGCCAAACTGAAAGAGCTGCAGGGCAAGCTGTTCCGGTGGCGCAAGGCGGGGACGCCGTTCGACCAGCCGTGCTGCGGGTCGACCTTCACGAACCCGGGCGGGCCGAAGACGGCGGGGATGCTGATCGACGAGTGCGGCCTCAAGGGCTTTTCCATCGGTGGCGTCCAGGTGTCGACGCTGCACGCCAACTACTTCGTCAACCGGGGCAACGCCACGGCGAGCGACGTGCTGAAGCTCATCGAGCACGTCCGCAAGACCGTGGCGAAGAAGGCCGGTGTCGAGCTCGAGCTCGAATGCAAGGTGATCGGGGTCTAGATGCCCGAGTACTTCGCGCATGAGTCGAGCTACGTCGACGACGGGGCAGTGGTCGGCGCGGGCACCAAGATCTGGCACTTCTCCCACGTGATGCCGGGCGCGGTGATCGGCGCCCGCTGCAACCTCGGCCAGAACGTCGTCGTGATGCCCGGGACGCGGATCGGCGACAACGTCAAGATCCAGAACAACGTCTCGATCTACGAAGGCGTCGAGCTCGAGGATGACGTCTTCTGCGGGCCGTCGTGCGTCTTCACCAACGTGCTCAACCCCCGCAGCCACGTCCCCCGCAAGCGCGAGTACCGGCGCACCCTCGTCAAGCGCGGCGGCTCGATCGGGGCCAACGCGACGATCATCTGTGGCGTGACGCTCGGCGAGTTCGCCTTCATCGGCGCCGGCGCCGTCGTCACCGCCGACGTCCCCGCGTACGGTCTCATGGTCGGCGTCCCCGCCCGCCGCGTCGGCTGGATGTGCCAGTGCGGCGAGCGGCTGCACGTCGTGAGCGGCCGCGCCGCCTGCGCCGTCTGCGGCGCCGCCTACCAGGAAACGGCCGGCGCGCTGCGCCAAACGACTCCGCCCAAGAAGCCATGAACGTACCGTTGCTGGACCTCGTGGCGCAGTACGCCACCATCAAGCACGAGGTCATGCCCGCCGTGCTGCGCGTGATCGAGGCGCAGCAGTTCATCATGGGACCCGCCGTGCCCCAGCTCGAAACGGAGATCGCCAAGCTGTCGCGGGCCGCGCACGGCGTCGGGTGCGCCAGCGGGACGGACGCGTTGCTCCTGCCGCTCAAGGCGCTGAACCTGCGGCCCGGCGACGAGGTGATCACCACCCCGTTCACGTTCTTCGCGACGGCGGGGACCATCCACAACGCCGGCGGCACGCCCGTGTTCGTGGACATCGAGCCCGACACCTTCAACCTCGATCCCGCCGCCGTGGAGCGGGCGATCACGCCGCGCACCCGCGCCGTCATCCCCGTGGACCTGTACGGCCAGATGGCGAACATCGAGCGGGTGCTGGCGCTCGCCGAGCCGCGCGGCATCAAGGTGATCGAGGACGCCTGTCAGGCCATCGGCGCGCGGCGCAAGATCGGCGGGCAGTGGCGCGTCGCGGGGGAGTTGGCGTGGGTGACCACCTTCTCCTTCTTCCCGAGCAAGAACCTGGGGGGGTGGGGCGACGGCGGCATGATCGTCACCTCCGACGACGCGACGGCCCAGCGGTTGCGCCGGCTGCGGCTGCACGGGGGCGCCAAGGAATACCATCACGACGAAGTCGGCACCAACTCGCGGCTCGACACCCTGCAGGCGGCGCTGCTCGGCGCCAAGCTGCCGCACCTGGCGGCGTGGACGGCCAAGCGCCGGGAGCACGCGGCCTACTACTCCCAAGCGCTCGCCGGTGTGCCGCAGGTCCGGACGCCCGTGATCGACCCCGCCAACGAGCACATCTTCCACCAGTACACCTTGCGCGTCGAGCGGCGCGACGAGCTGCAGGCGCACCTCAAGAAGGAAGGGATCGGCCACGCCATCTATTACCCGATCCCGCTGCACCGCCAGCCGTGCTTCGCGCACCTCGGCTACCGGGACGGCAGTCTGCCGCAGTCGGAGCGTGCGGCGCGCGAGGTGGTCTCCCTGCCGGTCTATCCGGAGCTCACGCGCGCCCAGCTCGACCGGGTGGTGGACGTGATCCGCGGCTTTTACCGGTGACGCGCCTCAAGATCGGCGTCATCGGCGCGGGTGCGTGGGGGCGGAACCACGTGCGCACGGTCGCGGGGCTCGCCGACGCGGAGCTCGGGGCGGTGTGCGACACCGATGCGCGCACGCGCGAGCGCGTGGCACGGCAGTACCCCACCGCGTTCGTCACGGCCGATGCCGCCGCCCTGCTCGAGCGCGTGGAGGCCGTGATCATCGCCGCACCCGCCACGACGCATGCGACCCTGGCGCAGCGCTGCATCGAGGCGGGGAAACCGTGCCTGGTGGAGAAGCCGTTCGCCCTGAGCGTGCGGGCGGCCGAGGCCGTCGCCCGCCAGGCGGCCGAGCGGAAGGTCCCCGTTTTGGCGGGGCATCTGCTCGTGTATCATCCGGCGGTCGAGCGCCTCCGGACGCTGGTGCAGGGCGGCCAGCTGGGCAAGATCTTCTATCTGTACGGGCTGCGGGTGAACCTGGGCCAGGTGCGGCAGGACGAGAGCGCCTTGTGGAGCTTCGGTCCGCACGACGTGTCGGTGGCGCTCTACGTCCTGGGGGAGGCGCCGGTGCGGGTCGCGGCCCACGGGAAGAGCTATCTGCAGCCGCACATCGAAGATGTGGTGTTCCTGACGATGGAGTTCGCGAGCGGCGTGCTCGCGCACGTCCAGTTGTCGTGGCTCGATCCCCACAAAGAACGCAAGCTCACCATCGTGGGAGCGAAACAGATGGTCGTGTTCGACGATATGGAGCCGCGCGAGAAGCTGCGGATCTACGACAAGGGCGTGGACCGGCCCCCGGAGTATGGATCCTTCGGCGAGAGCCTGGCGATCCGCGAGGGCGACATCTTCATCCCGCGGATCCCCACCGTCGAGCCGTTAGCGGCCGAGCTGGCGCACTTCGTGCGGGTGGTCCGTGGGGAGGAGACCCCGCGCGCGGGCGCCGAGGACGGGGTCCGGGTGGTGCGCGTGCTCGAAGCCGCCGCGCGCTCGCTCGCGAACGGCGGCACGCCGGAGGCCCTGTGACGACTCCTGCCCAAGCCCTGCTGGCGAAGACGCAGGACCGCACGGCCCTCTGCGGGATCGTCGGTCTCGGGTACGTGGGCCTGCCGCTCGCGATGGAGTTCGTGCGGGCGGGGTACCGCGTCCTGGGATTCGACCTCAACGCGGCGGTGGTGGAGGGGCTGAACGCCGGCCGCTCGCACATTCAGGACGTGGCCGCCGCGACCGTCGCGCAGGCGGTGCAGGCCGGGAAATTCGTCGCCACGACCGACCTGGCCCGCCTGCGCGAGCCCGACGCGATCTCGATTTGCGTCCCGACGCCGCTCTCCAAGACGAAGGACCCCGACGTCAGTTACGTGCTGGCGGCGACGGAGTCGGTCAAGCGGGCGCTGCGGCGCGGCCAGCTCGTGGTGCTCGAGTCCACGACGTATCCCGGGACCACGCGCGAGCTGATGCTGCCGGCGCTCGAGGGGACGGGCCTCAAGGTGGGCGAGGATTTCTTCCTGGCGTTCTCTCCGGAGCGTGTGGACCCCGGCAACCCGAAATGGAGCACGCGCAATACGCCCAAAGTCGTTGGTGGCATCACGCCGATGTGCCTCGAGGTCGCGGTCGCGCTGTACCAGCCCGCCATCGAGCGGCTGGTGCCGGTGTCGTCCACGGAGGCGGCGGAGCTCGTGAAGATCCTCGAGAACACGTTCCGCAGCGTGAACATCGGACTGGCCAACGAGATGGCGATCGTGTGCGACAAGCTCGGCGTGGACGTGTGGGAGGTGATCGAGGCCGCGGCCACGAAACCCTTCGGCTTCATGAAGTTCACGCCGGGCCCGGGGCTTGGCGGCCACTGCATCCCCATCGACCCGCATTACCTCGCCTGGAAGATGCGGGCGCTGAATTACAAGACCCGTTTCATCGAGATCGCCGGCGAAGTGAACGCCGAAATGCCGGAGTTCTGGGTCGCCAAGGTCGTGGAGCGACTGAACGAGCAAGGGAAGGCGGCCCGCGACAGCCGCGTGCTCGTGGTGGGCGTGGCCTATAAGAAGGACATCGACGACATCCGTGAGAGCCCGGCCCTCGACGTGATCCGCCTGCTGCGGCAACGCGGTGCCGTCGTCACCTACCACGACCCGCATGTCCCGACGCTGAAGGAGGACGGCAACGCGCTCACGTCGGTGCCCCTGACCGCGGACACGCTGCAGAGCGCCGACTGCGTCGTGATCGTGACGGACCATTCGACGGTGGACTACCGTCTCGTCGCGCGCCACGCCCGCGCCGTGGTCGATACTCGCCACGCGCTGCCGCGCGCGGGGAGGCCCGCATGAAGGTCGCGGTCGTCGGGACGGGCTACGTTGGGCTGGTCGTCGGCGCCTGTCTGGCCGAAACGGGAAACGATGTCGTCTGCGCCGACGTGGACGCGGAGAAGATCGAGAGCCTGCGGCGGAGCAAGCTGCCCATCTACGAGCCGGGGCTCGAGCCGCTCGTCGCCCGCAACCAGCGGGAAGGGCGCCTCCAGTTCACCACGGAGGTCGGCGGCGCGGTGGAGCGCTCCGACATCGTGTTCATCGCCGTCGGCACGCCTCCCGACGAGGACGGCTCGGCCGACTTGCAGCACGTGCTGGCGGTCGCCCGGACCATCGGCGAGCGCATGCGCACGCCCAAGACCGTCATCACCAAGAGCACGGTGCCGGTGGGGACCGCCGAGCGGGTGCGCGCCGAGATCGCCAAACACACCCGCACGCCGTTCCACGTGTGCTCGAATCCCGAATTCCTGAAGGAAGGCGCCGCGGTCGAGGATTTCATGAAGCCGGACCGCGTGGTCGTGGGCGTGGACTCGGACGAGGCGGCGAAGGTGCTGGAGGAGCTGTACGCGCCGTTCGTCCGCACCGGCAACCCGCTGATCTTCATGGACATCCCGTCGGCGGAAATGACCAAGTACGCGGCCAACGCGATGCTGGCGACGCGGATCTCGTTCATGAATCAGATCGCACAACTGTGCGAAGCCGTCGGCGCTGATGTGACCCTGGTGCGCAAAGGGATCGGCACCGATCGACGCATCGGACCCGCGTTCCTGTTTCCCGGGCCCGGCTACGGCGGGTCGTGCTTCCCGAAGGACGTCCAGGCCCTGATCCGGAGCGGCGAGGAACGGCGCGTGCCGCTCGACATCCTGAAGGCGGTCGAAGCGGCCAACGCCCGCCAGAAGCGCCTGCTGTTTGAGAAGCTGGAACGGCATTTCGAGGGCAAGGTCCAGGGCTGCGCCGTGGCCGTGTGGGGGCTCGCGTTCAAGGCGGAGACCGACGACGTGCGCGAAAGCCCGGCGCTGGTGCTCGTCGAGGCCCTGCTGGGCGCGGGCGCCACGGTCCGCGTGCACGACCCGGCGGCGCTCCAGACGGCCCGCCGCCAACTGGGGGACCGCGTCACCTACGCCCACCACGCGTTCGATGCGCTGAGCGGGGCGGATGCCCTCGCCATCGTCACGGAGTGGCTCGAGTACCGCAATCCCGATTTTGGGCGGATGAAACAACTGATGCGGCGACCGCTCATCGTGGACGGCCGGAACCTCTATGAGCCCGAGCGCCTCGGCAGGCTCGGGTTCACCTACGACAGCGTCGGCCGCCGCCTCGCATGCGCCTCCTCGTAACGGGGGCCGCCGGCTTCCTCGGCTCACACCTGTGTGACCGCCTGCTCGCCATGGGTCACACCGTGGTGGGGATGGACAACTACATCACGGGGAATGCCGCGAACCTCACGCACCTCGAGGGCCACGCCGGGTTTCAGCTCGTGCGGCATGACGTCACCAAGTTCATCGACGTCGCGGGCCCCGTGGACGGCGTGCTGCATTTCGCGAGCCCGGCCAGCCCGATCGACTACCTCGAGTATCCCATCCCGACGCTCAAGGTCGGGGCGCTCGGCACGCACAACACGCTCGGCTTGGCCAAAGCGAAGGGCGCCCGGTTCCTGCTCGCCTCGACGTCCGAAGTGTACGGCGACCCGCTGGTGCACCCGCAACCCGAGTCCTACTGGGGGACCGTCAACCCGGTCGGCCCCCGCGGCGTGTACGACGAGGCGAAGCGCTTCGCCGAGGCGATGGCGATGGCGTACCACCGCTACCACGGCCTCGAGACGCGCATCGTGCGGATCTTCAATACGTACGGACCCCGCATGCGCCCCAAGGACGGTCGGGTGGTATCGAACTTCATCGTCCAGGCGCTGCGCGGCGAGCCGCTCACGATCTACGGCGACGGCTCGCAGACGCGGTCGTTCTGTTACGTGGACGACCTCATCGAGGGGATCGTGCGGCTGTTCGAGCGGGGCACGTCCGAGCCGACGAACATCGGCAACCCGCACGAGTTCACCGTCCGCCAGCTGGCCGAGCGGGTGCTCGCGCTCACCGGGAGCCGCAGTCCGATCGTCGAGCGGCCGCTTCCCGTCGACGATCCGCGGGTGCGCCGACCCGACATCGCGCGCGCGCGCGCGCAGCTCGGCTGGGAGCCACAGGTGACGCTCGAGGACGGCCTGCGTCGCACCATCGAGTACTTCCGGGGCATCGCCCTGCGGTGAGCCCCGCCCAACGGCTGCTGGTGACGGGAGCGGCGGGGTTCATCGGATCGAACGTGTGCGAAGCGCTGGTCGCGCAGGGGCACGAGGTGATCGGGGTCGATAACTTCGACCCGTTCTACCCGCGCGCGGTCAAGGAGCAGAACATCGCGGCGCTGCGCCGGCAGCGGGCCTTCCGCCTGGTCGAGGCCGACGTCACGCGCGATCCCGTGCCGATCGAGGGCGCGGCGGCCGTGCTCCACCTGGCTGCGAAGCCCGGGGTGCGCCCGTCGCTCGAGGACCCCGCCGCCTACATGGAGGCGAACGTCACTGGCACGGCGCGGGTGCTCGAGGCCGCACGCCGGGGGGGGGTGGGGCGGGTCGTGCTCGGCTCCTCGTCGTCGGTGTACGGGGACACGACCCCGCCGCCGTTCGCGGAAGACGCCCCCGCCGTCGCCCCGATCTCGCCCTACGCCGCCAGCAAACGGGCCGCGGAGTTGCTCACCTACGCGTACGCGCACCTCTACCCGATCCGCGTCGTGGTCCTGCGGTTCTTCACGGTGTACGGGCCCCGGCAGCGGCCCGACCTGGCGATCCACCGCTTCACCGATCTCATCGCGCGGGGGCTCCCGGTACGGATGCACGGCGACGGGTCGACCGAGCGCGACTATACCTATATTAGCGATGCCGTAGGCGGGATCCTGGCGGCGCTGACGCGGACTGAGGGGGAGGGGGAGGGGGAGGGAGGCTTTGAGGTGCTGAACATTGGCGGCGGGGCGCGGGTGCGCCTCGACCGGCTGATCGCGCTGATCGGTGCGGCGCTGGGGCGCGAGCCGCGCATCGAGCGCCATCCCGATCAGCCCGGCGACGTGCGCCTCACCGCCGCCGATCTGCGGCGCGTTGAGCGCGCGCTCGGCTACCGGCCCCGGGTCGGGATCGAGGAAGGCATCCGGAACTTTGTGCGCTGGTATGAGGAGACCCATGGACGTCAGTCCTGAGCGCCTGGTGGAACAGGCCCGCGAACGGTTCCAGCTGCAGGACTACTACGGCGCGATTCACCTCCTCGAAGAGGTCGTCGCGACGGGGCGGGCGTTCGCCGACGCGCATCACCTGCTCGGCCTCTCCTACTCGCTCGCCAGCCAACCCGACAAGGCTCTCGACCAGCTCGACCGCGCCCTCGCGCTCAACCCGCGGTACGTGGAGGCACTGATCCACCGCGCCCTCGTCCTGAACGAGCTCGGCCGGGAGGACGAGGCGAACGCCACGCTGCGGCGCGCCAACACCATCGGCACCGAGCACTGGGCCGGGTTCCCGACGCACGTCTCCGCCAAGCTGGCCAACCAGCACGCGGCCCTGGGCGATGCGTACGTCGAGGCCGGTGGGCTGGCTGAAGCCATCGAGCAGTATGAGGCGGCGCTCGACCTGGGACCCGCCTTCCACGATCTGCGGTATAAGCTGGGCCGGCTGCTCCTCGAGGCCGGGCGGGCGCTGGACGCCCGCGAGCAGTTCGAAGCCATCGTGCGCGAACGGCCGACCTTCGTCGATGCCGCGGCGATGCTCGGGCTCGCCTGCTACCTGTCGGGCGACGGGCTCGCGGCGCGGGAAGTGTGGGAGTCGTGCCGGGCGCGGCGACCGGAGGATCCCCGCGTGGAAGCGTACCTCGCGTTGCTGTCCCGCTCCGACGTCCCGGCCGCTCAGACGCCCCCCCCCCAAGTGGCGTCCAAGCAGGCACGGGGCGGACGGCGGAAAAAGCCATGAGACGCCTTGCGACGGTGACGCTCGCCGTCACGCTGGCCTGCGCGCGCAGCGCCGCCGACCATGAGGAACTAGGCGATCGGCTGTACGCCGCGGGTTCGTTCCCCGACGCCCTGGCGGAATACCAGCTGGGGGTCAAGGCGCATCCCGGCAGCGGGGCGCTGCAGGCGAAGCTCGCCGCCGCCGCCCTGCACACCGAGAACTACCAGCTCGCGGCCGATGCGTACCGGGCGTTGGCGCGCGAAGACCGCTCCCGGGCGGACGAAGCGGCGGACGGCCTGGACCGCGTGGTCCGCGCGGCCGTCACGGCAAACGACCGCAGCGCCCTCGCCGATGCGCTGACGGGGATCCGGGAGATCGCGCCGGGCCGGCCGCTGGGGCGCTACGTGACGCTCGCTGCGCTCGACGCGGTCGACCGGGGTGACACCACCGAGGCGCTGGCGCTCCTGCCGGTCGCGGCGGCCGCGGCGGCCGACGCGAGCCGCGCCGACTCGCTGTTGTACGCGTACGGCATGACGCTGGTGCGGGTACGGGATTGCGGCACCGCGGTGCCGGTGTTCGAGGCCGTGATCCGGCGCCAGCGCGCGCCCGCGGTGATCGAGTCGGCGCGCGAAGGACTGGGATTGTGCGCCCTGGTGGAGGGACAGCTGGCGCTCGAGCGCGGCCGGCCGGCGGACGCCGAGGACTGGTTTCGCCGCGCGACCGCCCCCGGCGCCTCGCCCGACGTAGTCCGCGCGGCGTTCCTGGGGTTGGGCGACGTGCGGCTCGCCCAGGGCGACGTGGCGGGCGCGCTCGAGAGCTATCAGCAGGCGCTGGTGGGCGGGACGCCGGGCGACACGCTCGCGCAGCGTGCCCAGGAGAAGATCAACGCGTTGGGGAAGGCCGAACCGGAATGAGCCTGCGCCGCACGGTGTGGTTGGTCGGGGTGCTGGGCCTCGCGGCCGGCTGCTACCATCGCTCTCCGGCGGGCGCGGCGCCGCGGCCGGTCGTGCGCCCGGAGGCGGAGCTCGAGCGCGCGCTCCAGATGTTCCGGCGCGGGAGTTTTCGTCGGGCGCAGCTCATCCTGCAGCGGCTGACGTTCGAGTTCGCACCGAGCCAGCCCGAGCTCGCAACCGTCCGCTTCTATCTCGCCGAGTGTTACTTCCAAACGGGGGACCGGGTCCAGGCGGCGCACGAGTTCAGCAAGGTGGCCGACGACTTCCCGGGCAGCGAGTACGCGCCGGTGGCGCTGCTCCGCGCGGGCGACTCCAACCTGCGCCTGTGGCGCCGCGCCGAGCTGGACCCCACCTACGGCGAGACCGCGCTCTCGATCTACCAGACGCTGGCGTCGCTCTACCCCAACAGTGACGCGGCCGCCCGGGCACGCCTGCACGTGCGCCGTCTGCAGGAGCAATTCGCCGAGAAAACGTACAAGAACGGCATGTTCTACCTGAAACGCAAAGCGTACGATTCGGGGATCATCTACTTCAAGGACGTGATCGCCAACTACCCGGCGACCAAGCGCGCGCCGGACGCCCTGCTGCGGCTGGTGGACAGTTACCGCGCCATCGGATACACGGAGGAGCTGGAGGAGACCTGCGCCCACCTGCGTCGCTTCTATCCCACGGCGACGGGTCTCGACAAGGGCTGCCCGGCCCCGGCGCCCGGCGCGCCGTCCTGACCCGCGTGGAAGCCCTGTTCGGGGGCTCGTTCGACCCGGTGCATCTGGGGCACCTGGTCGTGGCCGAGGCGGTGGCGGACGCGCTGGACGCGACGGTGCGGTTCCTCCCGGCGCGCGAACAGCCCTTCAAGCGCGCGGCGCACGAGGCGAGCCCCGAGCAGCGAGCCGAGATGCTCGATCTAGCGGCCGCCGGGAATCCGCGGCTCCGCGTGGAGCGCATCGAGCTCGGTCTACCGGTCCCCTCGTACACGGTACGCACCCTGCGGGCGCTGGCTGAGCGCGAACCAGGGAACCGGTTCACGTTACTCCTGGGGGCAGATGCGGCGCAGGACCTCGCTGCCTGGTGGGAAGTGGAGGCCCTGCCGGGCCTTGCCGACGTGGTGGTGTTCGCCCGGCCGGGGGCGCCCGTGCCGCGCCACCGCTTGATCGGCCGGGTGATCGAGGTGCCGGCCATTGCGCTGTCCGCGACGGATGTGCGCGAGCGCGTGCGCCACGGCCGGTCGATTCGCTATCTGGTGCCCGAGGCGGTGCGCGAGTACATCGCCGGCCACGGGCTGTATCGCTAGGGGAGTCATGGCCAACCGTTGGTTCACCAAGCTCTTCGGCACGCGGTTCGACCGCGAGCTGAAGCGCATCCAGCCGATCGTCGACGCGATCCACCGGCACGAAGCACGCCTCAAGGACCTCGGCGAGGCCGACCTCCGCGCCCAGACCGCCAAGTTCCGCGGGACCCTCGCGGAGCGCACCGGCGCGCTCGCCGCCGAGGTCGAGCGGATCAAGCAGGCGAAGCACGACTGCCCCGACGCCACCGAGCGGGCCCAACTCGGCGACCAGCTGGTGAAGGCCGAGAAGACGTACCTCACGGAGCTGCGGCGCACACTCGACGAGCTGCTGCCGGAGGCCTTTGCCACCGTGCGGGAAGCGTGCCGCCGCCTGCTCGGCACCAAAGTCATGGTGACGGGCCACGAGCTGACGTGGGACATGGTGCCGTACGACGTGCAGCTCATCGGCGGCGTCGTTCTGCACCAGGGCAAGATCGCCGAGATGGCAACGGGGGAGGGCAAGACCCTCGTGGCCACGTTGCCGCTCTATCTCAACGCGCTCGCGGGGCGCGGCGCGCATCTCGTCACGGTCAACAATTACCTGGCGCGGCGCGATTCGCAGTGGATGGGCCACCTGTTCACGTGGCTCGGCCTGACGGTGGGCTGCATCGACGACACGCAGCCCCAGAGCCCGGAGCGGCGCGCCGCGTATCTGTGCGACATCACCTACGGCACGAACAACGAGTTCGGATTCGACTACCTGCGTGACAACATGGTCCGCTCGCTCGAGGAGCGGACCCAACGCGCCCACATCTACGCGATCATCGACGAGGTGGACTCGATCCTCATCGACGAGGCGCGGACGCCGCTGATCATCTCCGGCGCGGTCGGCACCGAGTCGGACGAGAAGTACGCGCAGTTCAACGCCCAGGTCGTGCAGCTGGTTCGCAAGCAGACCGCGATCGCCAACGACCTGATCGCCAAGGCGGAGCCGCTCCTGGAGAAGGAGGAGACGGCCTACGACGGCGCGGTGCTGCTCTACAAGGCGCAGCTGGGCATGCCCAAGAACAAGAAGCTGCTCAAGCTCCTCAACGAAACCGGCGTCAAGCAGCTGGTGCAGCGGGTCGAGCTGGACCGGCTGGCGGACCGCAAGCTGCCAGCGCGCGACCAGAAGATGCGGCACCTCGAGGAGGACCTGTATTTCGTGATGGACGAGCGGGGGCGCTCCGTCCACCTGACCGAGCAGGGCGTGGAGACGATGTCGCCGCAGGATCCCACGCTCTTCGTCGTCCCCGACATCTCGCACGCCGTGCACGAGATCGAGCACGACGACGAGTTGTCCGCCCAGGAGAAGATCGAGCGCCGTCGCGCCGTTGAGGTCGAGTACGCCCAGAAGAGCGAGATCCTGCACATCATTCACAAGCTGCTCCAGGCGCACGCGCTCTACGAGAAAGACGTGGAGTACGTCGTGCAGGACGGGCAAGTCTTCATCGTGGACGAGTTCACGGGCCGCCTCATGCCCGGCCGCCGCTGGTCGGACGGCCTGCATCAGGCCGTCGAGGCGAAAGAGGGCGTGCAGGTCCGCGAGGAGAGTCAGACCCTCGCCACGATCACGATTCAGAACTACTTCCGGATGTACGAGAAGCTGGCGGGGATGACGGGCACCGCCGAAACCGAAGAGACCGAGTTCCACAGCATCTACAAGCTCGCGGTCGTGGTCATTCCCACCAACCGGCCCGTGCGGCGCGTGGACAAACACGACCTCGTGTACAAGACGCGGCGCGAGAAGTACAACGCCATCGTCGACGAAGTGGAGCGGGAGTACAAGCTCGGGCTGCCCGTGCTGGTCGGCACGGTCAACGTCGAGGTCTCGGAAACGCTGGCCCGGATGCTGAAGCGGCGCGGACTGAAACACGAGGTCCTGAACGCCAAGTTCCACCAGCGCGAGGCCGAGATCGTCGCGCTCGCCGGTCAGTCCGGCTCCATCACGATCGCGACCAACATGGCGGGCCGGGGGACCGACATCAAACTCGGCCCTGGGGTGAAAAAGTGTCAGGTCTGCGGCATCAAGGCGCGCGAGGCCCCGTTCGGCCAGATGGTCGAGAAGGCGGACCTGTCGGCCGAGCAGATCAAGGAGCTGAAGTGCAATGAGGATCCGCCTTGCGGCCTCGTGATCATCGGCACCGAGCGCCACGAAGCGCGGCGCATCGACCGCCAGCTGCGGGGCCGCTCCGGCCGCCAGGGCGACCCGGGGCAGAGCGTCTTCTACATGTCGCTGGAAGACGATCTGATGCGGCTGTTCGGCTCCGACCGGATTGCGCGCATCATGGACCGCACCGGTTCCGAAGAGGGCGAGGTCATCACCCACCCGTGGGTGACGGCCGCGATCGGGCAGGCGCAGAAGCGCGTCGAGCTGCAGAACTTCCAGGCGCGCAAAAAGCTGCTCCAGTTCGACGATGTCATGAACAAACAGCGCGACGTGATCTATTCCCGCCGGCTGTACGCGCTCGAGGGTGGCGAAGAGCTGAAAGCCGAAGCGCAGCACATGATCGACCAGGCGGTGGTGCGCCTCGCCGACGGCATCGTCGTCGAGTATGACGATCCGGGTCAGTGGGACCGGGCCCTCATCGGGACCGAGTTCCTGCAGAAGTTCTTGATCACGATCCCGGACGTAACCGATCCTACCGTCATCAAGAACCGCGATGACCTGGTCCGCGCCGCCGAGGCCGCGGGACGCGCGGCGTTCGAGGCCAAGATCCGGCAGCTCAAGGACGTCGAGACCAAGGTCGGCGCCCAGAACCTGCCCGAGCAGGCGCTGTCGCACATCACGCTCGGCGTGATCGACGAGAAGTGGAAGGACCACCTCTACGACCTGGACCAGCTGCGCGAGGGCATCTACTACCGCGCCTGGGGCCAGAAGGACCCGCTCGTCGAGTACAAGCAGGAGGCCTACGAGATGTTCGTCGGCCTGATGCACGACCTCAACGCCACATTTACGGAGCGGTGGCTCAAACTGCAGATTGAGATCGGGCCGCCCTCGGGCGGTGCTCCGGCCGCACCGTCGGGCCGTGGGCCTGCTCGGCCCGTTAC
>DASYQX010000116.1:0-15665 GCA_036004985.1 Gemmatimonadales bacterium | reverse complement strand
GGTCATTCGCCCCAGACTTCGACCAGGCACTGCGTGACATCCAGGACGGAGCGGCGACGATCCTGGTGACGGGCTCGTTTCACACCGTGGGCGATGCGCTCGCCCGCTTGCCCGGCTTCGCGCCGGTCGGCTAAATTGTTGCGATGCAAGGGAAAGCCCTGCCCGGGTTTCGCGATTTCTACCCTGAAGAGCTGGCCCTCCGCAGTCACATCGTCTCCACTTGGCGCAGCGTTGCCGCGCGCTACGGGTTCGAAGAGTACGACGGGCCCCCGCTCGAGCCCTTGGAGCTGTATACCAAGAAGAGCGGGGACGAAATCGTGGCCCAGCTCTACAGCTTCACGGACAAGGGCGACCGCGAGGTGGCGCTCCGGCCGGAGATGACGCCCACGCTGGCGCGCATGGTAGCCGCTCGGGCGCCGGCCCTGAAGAAGCCGATTCGCTGGTTCTCGATCCCCCAGTTGTTCCGCTATGAGCGGCAGCAGCGGGGGCGACTGCGGGAGCACTTTCAGCTCAACATGGACATTATCGGCGAGTCCGGCCCCCTCGCCGACGCCGAGCTGATTGCGGCGGCGATCGACGTCGTGCGCGCGTTCGGCTTCGGACCCGGCGACTTCAAGGCGCGCGTTTCCGATCGGCGGGTGCTGCGTGCGCTGCTCCTGGGCCGCGGGGTGGCCGAGGCGCAGCTTGCGGCGGCATTCGGGGCGATCGACCGGAGCGAGCGCGTGCCGAAGGACGCCCTGGGGGAGATGCTTCGGGAATCGGGAGTCGGGAAACGGGAAACGGACGCGGTCTTCGAGATCGCTGCGCTCAGGGGCATCGACGCGGTGACCGCCGCGCTGTCGAAGGTGAAGGGCGGGGACGAGGCAGGGGAGCCGCTCCGGACGACCGTCGAAGCGCTCGGCGCGATGGGGCTGGGCGAGTTCGTGGACGTCGACCTGACGATCGTGCGCGGCCTGGCGTACTACACGGGCGTCGTGTTCGAGCTCTTCGACGCGGGAAAATCCATTCGGGCGATCTGCGGTGGCGGCCGCTACGACGACCTGATCAAGGAGATCGCGGGAGTGGACCTCCCTTGTGTCGGCTTCGGCATGGGAGATGTCGTCCTCGGCGAATTGCTCACGGAGCGGGGCGCGGCTCCCAAGGCGTCGACCGAGCTCGGCGCCTTTTTAGTAGCGGTGGGCGGCGACGACGTCGCCACGGTGCTCCGCCTGGCGCACGCCCTGCGCGACCGCGGCGTGGCGGTCGAGTACGGGCTGCGGCACGCCGCCGTGCGCAAGCAGCTCGAGTTGGCCGCGGCGCGCGGCGCGGCGCGGGCGGTGATCATCGGACCCGACGAGCGCCAGAGCGGCGTGGCCGTCGTCCGAGACCTGAAGACCGGGACCGAGGCGAAAGTGCCGTTCGACCAGTTGACCAAGGGATTCTTCGACTGATGGCGCACGCACAGAACGCTAAAGCGCAGCGGATCACTCCCCGCGCGAAGGACTTCAGCGAGTGGTACGGCGACGTCATCGCCCAAGCGCAGCTCGCCGACTACTCGCCGGTGCGCGGCTGCATGGTGATCCGGCCGCACGGCTACCGCATCTGGGAGCTGATGCAGGGCGCGCTGGACGCGATGTTCCGCGCGACCGGCCACCAGAACGCCTACTTCCCGCTGTTCATCCCGATGAGCTTCCTCGCCAAGGAGGCGGAGCACGTCGAGGGCTTCGCGAAGGAAGTGGCGCTGGTGACGCACACGCGGTTGCGCGCGACGGGCAAGACCGGGGCGGACGCGATTGCCGTGGACCCGACCTCGGCGCTGGAAGAACCGCTCGTCGTGCGGCCGACGTCGGAGACGATCATCTACGGCATGCTCGCGAAGTGGATCCAGAGCTACCGCGACCTGCCGGTGCTGCTCAACCAGTGGTGCAACATCGTGCGCTGGGAAATGCGCACGCGGCTGTTCCTGCGCACCACGGAGTTCCTGTGGCAGGAAGGGCACACGGCGCACGCCACCTCCGACGAAGCCGAGGCCGAGGCGCGCCAGATGCTCGGCATCTACCGGCGGTTCCAGGAAGAGTGGCTCGCCCTGCCGGTACTCACGGGCCTGAAGACCGACAGCGAGCGCTTCGCGGGCGCCGTGCGGACCTACGCGCTCGAAGGGTTGATGCAGGACAACAAGTCGATGCAGGCCGGGACGTCGCACTTCCTCGGCCAGAACTTCGCGAAGGCGTTCGGCGTGCAGTTCCAGACGGCTCAGGGCGGGCTCGACTACGTATGGAGCACGTCGTGGGGGGTGTCCACGCGCATGATCGGCGGGCTGATCATGACGCATTCGGACGACAACGGGTTGGTGTGTCCGCCTAAGGTCGCGCCGACGCAGGTCGTGATCGTGCCGATCTGGAAGAGCGACGATGAGAAACACCAGGTGTCGGGTGTCGGGTACCGGGTGAAGGCGGATCTGGAACAGGCCGGGCTCCGTGTGGAGCTGGACGTTCGGGACAACGTGAAGCCGGGCGCCAAGTACTTCGAGTGGGAGGCGCTCGGCGCGCCGGTGCGGCTCGAGATCGGACCACGCGACGTCGCGGCCGGGCAGGTGATGGCCGCCCGGCGCACCGGCGGCAAGGCGCCGTTGAAGCTCGACGGCCTCACCGCCGCCGTTACGGCGGCGCTCGAGGAGATCCAGGCGGGGCTCTTTGCCGCCGCCAAGGAGCGGCGCGAGAAGGCATCCGTCCGCGGCGTCACGAAAGCGCAGTTCATCGACCTGATGAAAGGCGCGGGCGGGTTCGCGTACGGCGGGTTCTGCGGCAGCGCCACGTGCGAGGCACAGATCAAGGAGGAAACAGCCGCGACGATCCGCGTCCTCCCCGATCCCGAGTTTCGATCGGCCGAGGCGCCGAAGACGTGCATGTGGTGCGGCAAACCCAGCATCGCGGAGGCGGTGTGGGCGCAGGCGTACTAGGCATCGATCCCGGCCTGCTGCAGGCGATCGCAGATCGTGTCGGCACGCCGGCTTATGTCTACAGCGCCAATCTGATTCGCGCGCAGTACCATGCGCTGGACGATGCGCTGCAGGGTATCCGCCACCGCATCTGCTACTCGGTGAAGGCGAACGGCAACCTCGGCGTGCTGCGGGTGTTGAAGCAGCTGGGCGCGGGCGCTGACATCGTCTCGGTGGGGGAGCTGCGCCGCGTCCTGGCCGCCGGGTTCGACCCCGACGGGATCGTGTTCTCGGGAGTCGGCAAGACTCCGCCTGAGCTCGAGGAGGCGATTCGCGCCGGCGTCGGATTCCTGAACGTCGAATCCACGAGCGAGCTCGACACGCTGTTCACCGTGGCCCGGAGCCTCAAGAAACCGGCCAAGGTCGGCATCCGTGTGAACCCCGACGTCGCGACCGAAACGCCGCATCCGTACACGAGGACGGGGGAGAAGACCACCAAGTTCGGCGTCCCGTTCGACGAAGTCGTCCTCGTCGCACAGCGCATCGCGGCGGAACCGCTGCTCACGCTGCGAGGCCTGGCGATGCACATCGGGTCGCAGATCACGGACGTCGGGCCCTACCACCGCGGCACGGTGAAACTGCTGGAGCTGGTGACCGCGCTCCGGGCCTCGGGCATCGACGGCCTCGAGGCCCTGGACGTCGGCGGTGGCCTGGGCGTGCGTTACCACAACGAGAAGGCGCCCACGCCGACGGCGTTTGCAGAAGCCGTGGTGCCGGCGGTGAAGGCAGCGGGGCTCGGGCTGCTGTGCGAGCCGGGGCGGTACCTGGTCGCGAACGCGGGCGTGCTGCTGACCAAGGTATTGTACCGCAAGCACGCGGGCGGGAAGGATTTCGTCATCGTCGACGCGGGGATGACCGATTTCGTGCGGCCCAGCCACTACAACGCCCATCACGAGATCGTCCCGCTGAAGGACGGCAAGCGGGGCGAGGAGACCGTGAGCGTTGTGGGACCGATCTGCGAGTCGGGCGACTTCCTTGCGCTCGATCGGAAGCTGCCCATGGTCATGCCGGGGGAAGCGCTGGCGGTCCTCGGCACCGGAGCCTACGGGTTCGTGATGAGCTCGACGTACAACCAGCGGCCGCGCCCGCCCGAGGTGGTCGTCGAGGGCGACCGGTACTACGTGTCGCGCCCGCGCGAGACGCTCGAGGACCTGCTGCGGGGAGAGACGGCGGAGCCCACGACGTGGTACAAGGCGTGAATCGCATCCTGGTCCTCGACTACGGCTCGCAATTCACCCAGCTGATCGCGCGGCGGATTCGCGAGGCCCACGTCTACTGCGAAATCCACCCGGCCTCCCGCGGCACCGATCTGGTGTTCGTTCGGTCGTTCCAGCCCAAAGGCATCGTGCTGTCGGGCGGGCCCAGCTCGGTCTTCGACCCCGGGGCCCCCACGGCCGACCCGCAGCTCCTCGAGCTCGGCGTCCCCGTGCTGGGCATCTGCTACGGCATGCAGCTCCTCGCGCACTTGGTGGGGGGCAAGGTCGAGCCCTCGAGCGCGCGGGAGTACGGGCGCGCCGAGATCACCGTCCGCGAGGGAATGGGGTTGTTCGAGGGGTTTGCGGCCCAGTCGAGCACGACGGTGTGGGCGAGCCACAGCGACCGGATCGAGGTTCCGCCGCCGCGGTTTCGCGTCACCGCGACCAGCGCCAACGCGCCCGTCGCCGGGATGCAGCACGAGACGCACCCGCTGTTCGGCGTCCTGTTCCACCCCGAGGTGGCGCACACGCCGCGCGGCGGGGAGATCATCCACAACTTCCTGTTCCGGATCTGCGGCTGCACCCCCGACTGGACACCGGGCCACTTCATTGCGCAGGAAATCGCCCGGATCCGGGAGACCGTGGGCCCGGACCGGCGGGCGATCTGCGGCCTGTCGGGCGGGGTGGACTCGGCCGTGGCAGCGGCGCTCGTCCACCGGGCCATCGGGAACCGGCTCACCTGCATCTTCGTGGACCACGGCCTGCTGCGCCTGAACGAGCGGGAACAGGTGGAGCGGACGTTCCGCGAGCACCTCGGCGTGGAGCTGCTCGTCGTCGATGCGGGGGGGCGGTTCCTGAAGACCTTGCAAGACGTGGAGGATCCGGAGGAGAAGCGGCGCCGCATCGGCCACACATTCATCGACGTGTTCGAGGATGCGGCGCGGCACGTCGGCGACGTCGGCTTTCTCGTGCAGGGGACGCTCTACCCCGACGTGATCGAATCGACCTCGGCGAAGGGCGGCCCGTCGGAGACGATCAAGACGCACCACAATGTCGGCGGCCTGCGGCCCAATCTTCCGTGGACCCTGATCGAGCCGCTGCGCGAGCTGTTCAAGGACGAAGTGCGGCAGGTGGGCCGGGAGCTTGGCGTGCCCGAAGCGATCGTCGGGCGCCACCCGTTTCCCGGCCCCGGCCTGGCCATCCGGGTGCTCGGCGCCGTGACCGCGGAGCGGCTGGACCTGCTGCGGCGCGTGGACGCGATCTACATCGAGGAGATCCGCGCCGCCGGTCTCTACGACCAGATCTGGCAGGCGTTCGCGGTGCTGCTGCCCATCAAGTCGGTGGGGGTCATGGGCGACGGCCGCACCTATGATCACGTCGTGGCGCTGCGGGCCGTCACGAGCCGCGACGGGATGACCGCCGATTGGTTCCCGTTTCCCCCCGAGGTCTTGGGGCGCATCTCGAATCGCATCATCAACGAGGTGCGAGGGGTGAACCGCGTGACCTACGACGTGAGCACGAAGCCCCCCGCGACGATCGAGTGGGAATAACGGCGCGGCAGGCCGCGCTCGCCGCCGGCCTTCTGGCGGCTGCCGTGGCCGCTCCGTCCCTCCGCAACGGGTTTGTGGCCGACGACCGCTGGGTCATCGTCGAGCGGCCCTTCCTCAAACATCCCCCCTCCGTCGGCGCGGTCCTGCGCGAGCCGTATTGGCCCGCCGGGTTCGGCGGGGTGATGTGGCGTCCGGTGGTGCTCGCCTCGTACGCCCTGGACTATCAGCTGGGCGGGAATCCCCGGTGGTTTCATGCGATGAACGTGTTGTGGGCGGGCGTTGCCGCCGCGCTGCTCGCCCTCCTGGCCTGCCGCCTGGCCGACCCCGCCACCGGTCTCGCGGCCGGGCTGCTCTTCGCGGTCCATCCGGTGCACGTCGAGGCGGTCGCCAACGTGGTGGGGCGCACCGAGCTCATGGCGGCGGCAGGTTACGCGGCTGCCCTGCTCTGTGCCCTGCGTGCCCAGCAGCGTCCCGTGTATCTCGTCGGCGTCGCTTTGGCCGCCACGTTCGCCATCAGCTGCAAGGAGCACGCGGCCACGCTGCCCGCGGCGGTGGTGCTGGTCTATCTCGGCAGCCGTGCCGGGTGGCGCGCAGCGGTGCGGCCGGCCGCGGTCGCCGCGCTGCCGATCGTCGGCTATTTCGTGGTGCGCGCACTGATCGGGCAGCCGATGCTGTCGGCCGGGGGCCTCGCCCCCGGGCTCGGCGGGCTGGGGGTCGCGGCGCGTGCCTGGGCGATGCTGCCGCTGTCGCTCGAATGGTGGCGCTTGCTCCTCTTCCCGGCGCACCTCTCGGCGGACTACTCGCCCGGCGACGTCGTGGTCTCGACCGGCCTCACGGCCCGGCATGTCCTCGGCATGCTCGCTTGGGCGGGTGCGGGTTGGGCTGCGTGGCGCTGGCGTTCGGCGGTGCCGGGAGTTGCGATCGGACTCGCGTGGATGATCGTCACGGTGTCGCCGGTGGCCAACATCCTCGTGCCGACCGAGCTGCTCCTGGCCGAGCGGACGCTGTATCTGCCGTCGTGGGGCATCGCGTTCGCATTGGGGGCCGCGGGGACGGCGTTGCGCTGGCCGGCGCGCTGGCGTATCACGCTGCTCGCGGCCGTCGTGGCGCTGGGGGCCGCGCGCAGCGTCGCCCGGGTCTCCGTCTGGCACGACGATGAAACGCACTTCCAGGCGCTCACCCGCAATGCCCCGCGCTCGTATCGAACGCTGTGGCTCGTGGGCAAGGACGAATTCCAGGCGGGCCGCTGGGGCACCGGGGAGCGGCTGCTGCGCACCGCAATCGCGGTGGCGCCGCAGATCGCCGGGCCCCGACTCGATCTGGCGCGGTTCTACGGCGGCGCGGGACTCTGGAAGCCGGCGGTCGATCAGCTCCGAGCGGCCACGGCGGTGGACAGCGCGCTCGTCCCCGCCTGGGTGCTCCTGCCGCGCGCCCTGCTCGCCGGGGGCGACACGACGGCCGCTGTCGACGCCGCGCGCGAGGCCCTGCGGCGGTTTCCGGACAACCGGGATGTGGCGGATAGTGCGGCCGCGGTGCTCGCCGCGGCGCGGAGACGTTAGATGTTCTTTTCCTCGAGCAGGTCGATGAACGCCGCGGGATCCTTGAGCTTCGCGAGCCGATCCGGCACATCCGGCTCCTTGGCAAACTGGGCGATCTTGCCGAGTACGGGCAGATACTGGTTGGAGACTTCGAGCGGCGGAGCGACGATCAGGAAGAAGTAGTGGACCGGCTTGTCGTCGATCGCCTTGAAGTCGATCCCTTCGAGCCGGCGGCCGAAGGCGCAGCGGAGCTGGTTCACCACGAGCGAGCGGCAATGCGGGATCGCGATGTTTTGCCCGATGCCGGTCGAGCCGAGCGTCTCCCGACGCTTCAGCATCTTGAACAGCATCCCTTCGGCCTTCTCGTCGAGACGGAGCAGGCCGACGAGCTCCTTCAGCACCGCGTCTTTGGTGGTGCTCTGGAGCTCCAGCTTGATGGCGTCGTTGGAGAAGAATTCACGTAGGCGCATGGGGCGCGAAACGTAATGGTTGGTTGCCCGCCGCGCAACGCGCTATTACGTTCCCCCACATGCAGTTCCCGTATCGCACCGACCATCAGGTCCCGCTTTTCCTCGCCCCCATGGCGGGGGTGTCGGAGTCCCCCTTCCGGCAGCTCGCCCGCCGCTTCGGGGCCGACGTCGTGGTGTCGGAGTTCATCTCGTCCGTCGGCATCGCACTCGGCATCGAGCGCGTGCTCGCCGAGATGCGCTTCGAGCCGTGCGAGCGGCCGATCGGGATCCAGATCTACGGCGCCGACGCCGGCGTGATGGCGCGGGCCGCCGGGATGGTCACCGAGCTGTTCGAGCCCGACTTCGTCGACATCAACTTCGGTTGCCCGGTGAAAAAGGTCGTCAAGAACAACGGCGGGTCCGGTTGCCTGAAGGACATGGCGCTCGTCGGCGGCATCATTCGCGCGGTGACGGGCGCGACGCACCTGCCCGTCACGGTGAAGATCCGCAGCGGCTGGGACGAGGCGCAACGCGACCCCGTCGGCATCGCGCTGCGCTGCCAGGATGCCGGCGCCCGCGCGCTGACGCTCCATCCCCGCACGCGGACGCAGATGTATCAGGGGGCCGCCGATTGGGACGAAATCGCCCGCGTGGCCGACGCGCTCGACATCCCCGTGATCGGCAACGGCGACATCCGGACGCCCGAGGACATCCTGGCGATGCACCGCCACACGCGGTGCGCGGGGATCATGATCGCGCGCGGCTCGTTCGGGAACCCGTGGATCTTCGCCCAGGGGCACGATCTGCTCGAGGGGCGGTCGAAGCGCCGCGATCCCGGACCGGAAGAGCGGTTTGCCACCGCGCTGGAGCACGCGCGCCTGGCGCTGCGCTTCCAGGGCGACAATCGCAAGACGGCGATCGAGTTCCGCAAGCACTTGGGGTGGTACACGAAGGGCTTGCCGGGGGCGGCGGAGTTGCGCCAGCGCCTGTTCGCGATCGAGTCGATGGCGGAAGCGGAAGCCGTCTTTGCGGCGTACCTGGCGAGCCCGGCGGATCTGGCGGCGGCATGATGTTCGAAGGCCTCGGGTTCGCGACGATCGATCACCTCCGGCCGATCACGCAAGGGCACCAGGAGGTGGTTTTTTGTCCCGGGAAGACCCCGCGGCAGGTAGTGGCGATCGCCGAGCGTCTCGAGGCCGCGGGAGGAAGCTTCCTCGCGACGCGCGCCGATGGGATCCAGTGGGAGGCGCTGCGGTCACGCTTTCCGCGCGCGGAAGTGAATGAGCTCGGACGGACGGTCTACTTGCCCCCCGACCCCGAGCCGGCGCCGGCGGGGCGGGGCACGGTGCTCGTCGTCACCGCGGGGACGAGCGACCTGCCGGCGGCCGAAGAGGCGGCCGTCACCGCGCGCGCGTTCCGGAACCGCGTCGAGCGGCTCACCGACGTCGGGGTGGCGGGGATCCATCGGCTCCTCACCCAGACCGACGTGCTGCGCTCGGCGGCGGTGATCATCGTCGTGGCGGGGATGGAGGGCGCGCTGCCGAGTGTCGTCGGCGGGCTGGTGAAGGTCCCCGTCATCGCCGTGCCGACGAGCGTCGGCTACGGTGCTTCGTTCGGTGGGCTGGCGGCGCTGCTTGCGATGCTCAACTCGTGCGCCGCCGGCGTCACCGTCGTCAACATCGACAACGGGTTCGGGGCCGCCGCCGCTGCCAGCCGCATCAATCACTCGTAACCCCGGCAGCGCGCGACGGTGGATCGCGCTCGCGCTGCAGATCGCAGGCCTGGCGGCGGTCGCCGCGGGGATCTGGCGGGGGGGCTCCGTGTGGACCCTCCTGGCCGCCGCGGGTGGGATCGCCGCGGTGTTTGGCTGGACAATCCGCTTCCGTCCCGGCCGCTTTCGGCGCCGGGGCCCCCCGCCGCTCACCCTCCGAGAAATCCTCGAGCTGCTGCGCCGGGCGCACGGCGCCCTCGCCGGCTGGGTGGTCGGACCCGTCGACGGTGCCATCGACGTGATGGGGGGACCTGAGGTCTCGCCGGACACCCAGCGGCGCGGCTCGGCGATCGTGCAGCTGGCGTCCGTGGATGGGCGCGTGCATGTCGCGCCCGAGCCTGAAGGGACGTACGTGGCCGTCGGGGATTTCCCGTATGGGGCGGGCCTGCTCCTGGCGGGGCGGGAGCATCCGTCCGAGGTCACCGCTGCAGCGTCGGCCGCGCTGCGCCGCTTGGTGGCGGGCGTGCGGCTCTCCGAGGAACAGGTGGAGGGACACCGCGCGCAGCTCCTGGGACGCCGGCTGGCTCGCGTGGCGGGGGGCGCGCAGACGCTCGACGCCATCGCCCGCCTCACGGCGGAGCTGGCGCAGCAGCTGGCGCAGCGGGGCGCGGCGGTCGTGCTCGCGACGCCCGAGCAGCCCCGCGTCCTGGCGGTGTCGGCAAGCGGCGACCGGCGGCTCGTCGGGCAGACGCTCCACTCGGAAGCCGCAGTGGCCCGCGCGATGAGCACCGGTGTTCCCGTCGTGGCCCAGCGTGGGGAGGACGTGTTCGGTCCGGGCATGCCGGAACGGCGGCGCCGCGAGCGCGCCGGGACTGCTTATCCCGTGTTCGACGGCCACGTGGTCGTGGGCTCCCTCGTGCTCCTCGGTGCGCCGCTCGATCCCGACGCCCCGGTGATGGAGCAGATCGGGCCGCTGATCGCGGAGCTGGGCCCGCGCCTCGCCGCTGCGCGGGCGGTGCACGACGCCGAGCAGCGGGCGATTCGCGACCCGCTGACGGGGCTCGCGAACCGCCGCGAGTTCGAGCGGAAGCTCGGCCAGTACGCGGGCGATGGCCGGCGCGCGGCGCCGCCCGCGACGTTGATCTACGTCGACCTGGACCACTTCAAGCGGCTGAACGACAGTTTGGGGCACGCCGCCGGCGACGCGGCGCTCAAACACGTCGCCTCCCTGCTCGAAGCCGCGGTCCGGGACGGCGACCTGGTGGCGCGCATTGGCGGCGAGGAGTTCGCGGTGTGGCTCCCGAACACGCCGCTCCCGGATGGGATGGAGGTCGCTGAGCGGATCCGCGCCTCGGTGTTTGGCAGCACCTGGCAGTGGCGGACGTCTCCCTGCGTGCTGTCGGCGTCGTGCGGCGTCGCCGCGTACCCCGACCCGATCGGTGACGTCACCAACCTGACGGCGGCGGCGGACGCGGCCCTGTACCGCGCCAAGCAGGCGGGACGCAACCGAGTTGAAAAGGCGATCGCCCGGCACTAGCTTCCGCCGGGGAAGGGGGCGACAGGCTTCGACGGGTTTGGCGAGGATACGGTTGCGTGCCCAGGTTCTCAGTCACCTGGTAAATCAACTGGGAAACTACAAAAGCCAATTCTGAACTGGCTCTGGCTGCGTAAGCTTCGGCTTATGCACCTGCGTGAGTGGCAGCCCGCCTGAGGCGGCGCTCACGTATCGCAAAGTCGGGCTGGCGTGACTTGGGGCCTCAACGGGTCACGCGAGAGGTGTTAGAGGCTTGTTGCTGCCGAGGCCGGCGAGGCGCCGAGGTGGCGAGACCAACAAAGCGTCGCCTACGCACGTAGCAGCGGTATCGGAGTCATGCTCGGACCGGGGTTCGATTCCCCGCGCCTCCACGTACACGGACGGGGGAAGAGGTGTAACCCACCTCTTCCCCCGTTGTGCGTCTCCGGCGTCGGACTAGCGCGGCCGGCGACCGACGCCCAGGACCGCGCGCGTAGGAACGATGGGCCTCGCGAACGTCGGGTTCGCCGCCGCGGTGGCCGTCTGCGACATGGTCGGTGGCGGGTTACGGCGGCCCCGCGGGATCACGAAGGGCACGTAGTAGGGAACGTAGACCGGCTCGCTCGCCCCTCGGGCGGCCTCGTTGTAGACGTACGTGTTCGTCACCCGGTTATCGACCACCCCGCAGAACGAATTCATCATGACCGCGCTCGAGCAATCGACGCCGTTCGGCTGGCTGATGCTCGTCGACTGGATGATGGGCGGTGCCGGCGCCGGTTCCGCGGGACGACTGCGCACGCAGCCGAGGCAGACCGGTGTGATGAGCTGCGGATCGCGCGCGGGGAGCGGGCCCCCGGTTCGATACGTCCTGACGTCCGCATCGTAGGGCCGTCCGCCCGTCAGGCGGTCGGCGAGGTCGAGGAGGGCGGCCAGCGGATCGCCGGCGGTCGGCGCGAACAGCAGCCCGTTGTCGTAGTCCCAGGACGCGCCCGCCCGCAGATCCCCGACCTGGAGGGGAGCGCGGGCGCGGGCCGCCAGGATCGTCCCGATGCCGCCTTCCGACCCTGCCGGCACCGCGAGCTCGACGGTGGCGCCCGCCGGCACGGCGGCGGCGGCGTCCGGATGGCGCGGGAACAGCACGCGCACGCGCCCCGTGGGATCGACGTGGAGCACGGCCAGGTAGCCGGCGTCGCGCACTCGAATGTGGACGCGCGCCGTAGCGCCCTCGTCGAGCGTCGAGTCGGCGAGCCAGGCCCGAATCGGGGCGGCGGGACGCGTAGGGGGAGGGGGAGCAGGGTGCGATGTCCGCGGCGAGCCTGCCGTGGCGAGGGCCGTCGTTTGGAGGAGCAGCCCGAGGGTGCTGATCGAAGAGAGGACCATACGCCTGTCTTGAGAGTACTCCGGGGGCGCCGGAAGGGAAAGAGGTCCGGGGAGGCGTGGGGTAGTGGGTAGGGTGGGGGCGGGGCTGGGGGGGGGCGTTACCGAGTTGAACGGGCCGAGGTCGGCCGCTAGGTTGGCAGTCTCCCGCATGATGACCAACGAGCAATTCGACGCTTTGGTGCGCGACGTGGAGGGGTACGCCCGTACGCACCGCCGTGCCTACCGCGTGCGGGTGGCGGCGCTCGCGCTGCTGGGCTACGCCTACGTCTGGCTCATTTTGCTGGCCGGCCTCGCCGCGCTCGCCCTCCTGATCTGGGTGGCGGTCAAGGTCCGGACCGGGAACTACGGCGTCGGCAAGCTGGCGCTTGTCGTCCTGGTGTTGGTCTATACGATCGCGCGCGCATTGTGGGTCCAGTTCGAGGCGCCGGTCGGCGTACCGCTCGAGCGGCGGGATGCTCCCGCGATCTTCGGCCTCGTGGACGAGCTCTGCCGCGCGTTGCGCACCCCGTCGTTCCACCACGTCCTGCTCACCGATGACTTCAACGCGGCGGTCTCGCAGCAACCCCGTCTGGGGCTGCTCGGCTGGTATCGGAACTACCTGCTGCTCGGCCTGCCGCTGATGCACGCACTCTCGCCGGAGGAGTTTCGCGCGGTGCTCGCGCACGAGCTGGGACATCTGTCCCGCGAGCACGGGCGGTTTGGCGCCTGGATCTATCGGGTGCGGGCGGCGTGGATGCGCCTCGTCGAGCAGCTCGAGGCCGAGCGCCACTGGGGCTACCACTTGTTCGATTGGTTCCTGAAGCGCTGGGCACCGTACTTCAACGCGTATTCCTTCGTCATGGCGCGCGAGCAGGAGTACGAGGCGGATCGATTCGCGGGGCAGCTCGCGGGCCGGGAAGAGATGGGTCGAGCGCTCATCGCTTTGGAGGTGCAAGGTGAGCGGCTGACGCGGGCATACTGGCCTGGAGTCTTCCGCCAGGCAGCGGGGCGGCCGGATCCGCCGGCGGGAGTATTCCACGGCCTTCGGGATACGGTCCGAGCCCCCTTGCCCGCCGACGATGGGCGGCGCTGGCTCGTCGCCGCGCTCAATCGCCGCACCGGGAACGTCGACACGCATCCCAGCCTGGCCGATCGTCTCAAAGCGCTGGGTGTCGCACCACCGTCTCCGAATGCCGTTCTGCGCGGTGTGTCGGGCTCCTCCGCCGCGGACCGTTACCTGGGCTCCGTGCTGCCGCGCCTGGCGGATCGCGTCGAGACGCTGTGGCGCCAGGCCGTCGAGCAGGCGTGGCGGACGAAGCATCACACCGACGCCCGGGGCCGGGCCCGTCTAACGGACCTCGACGCGAAAGCGGCGTCGGGACCCCTCTCCCTCCCCGAAGCGGCGGAGCGGGCCGACCTCGCCTTGGGCTTGCTCGGTGACGAGGCGGCGATCGAGCCGCTGCGTGCGGTGCTCCGGCTCGAGCCCGACCACGCGGCCGCGAACTATGCGCTGGGGGAGTTGCTCCTCGATCGCCACGACGAGACCGGGGTCCAGCACATCGAGCGCGCCGTGACCCGCGACCCGTCCGCCCGCGCCCAAGGGTATCAGCGCATTTGGGCGTTCTACGAGGCGGAGGGCCGGACGTCGGAAGCGACCGAGTACCGGCGCCGGACGTGGCAGCAGGGCGACCTCCTCGAGGTGGCGGAGGCGGAGCGGCACGACGTGAGCGGGCGGGATACGCTCTTGCCGCACGACCTGCCAGAGCAAGACCTGGTCCTGATTCGTGAGGTGCTCGGCGGGGCCGAGGAGGTGACCGAAGCGTATTTCGTTCGCAAGGCCGTGACCAATATGCCCGAGGTGCCGTTCTACGTCCTCGGGGTGAAGTTCCACCTCCCCTGGTACCGGTTCCAGTCGGCGTCCAAGGAGCGCGAACTGATCGAGCGCCTGGCGCGAGAGGTGCCGCTGCCGGGCCAGTGGTTGATCGTCGCCCTCAATCAGAACACCGCGAAGATCCGGAAGAAGATGCGGAAGGTGCCCGGCGCGCAGCTGGTCGGGCGGTAGGTCGTTGTGGCGGGACCGCCACACGTCGCGCGTTTATCTACTAAGACGATAGTTGACAAATCCTCCCCGCCGCCGTACCATCTACTACAACACTAGTAGCTGGGAGCGCTGCGATGCAGATCGCCTTCACCGATCGCGAGCTCGACGTCATGAGCGTGCTCTGGGACCTGGGCTCGGCCACCGTGGTCGAGGTCCGGGAGCGCCTCGCCGACGACCTCGCCTACACGACCGTGCTCACCGTGCTGCGGACCCTCGAGCACAAGGGGCACGTCGGCCATTCGGGTGAGGGCCGGGCCCACCGCTATCGTCCCCTGGTCAAACGGGAAGCCGCCGGGCGGAGCGCGGTGCGCCGCCTCCTGGACAAGGTGTTCGACGGCTCGCCCGAGCTGCTGCTGACGCAGCTCGTCTCCGACCGCAACCTGAGCGATGAGGAGCTGCGCCGGCTGCGCCGGCTGGTCGCCGAGCGGCTCCGGGAGAAGAAGTCATGATCGCCGCGTGGATGCTCTACTGCGTAGGGATCGGCCTCGCCTTTGTCATCGTCGGCCACGCCATGGAACGGGCGCTGCACTTCGCGGGCCGCCCAACGCGTTGGGCCTGGGCGGCCGCCCTCGCCGGCTCGTTCGTCGTCCCGGCGGCCGCCTGGCTCCTGCCCGACTCGTTCCGGGCGGTGTCCGTGCCGGCGCCGGAGCCGATCGCGTACCAGCCGGTCGCGAATGTCGGTGCGCCCATCGTGGGAGAACCAGCGGTCGCGGCGCCCATGGCGCGGAGCGCGCTCGCGCCGAGCGATCTGGATCGCCCGCTCGCGTGGACCTGGGGCTTGGCGTCTGCCGCTCTGCTCGCGGCGCTCACCATCGCCGCCCTGCGCCTGGCGGTACTGCGACGCCGGTGGCGCGCGACGGTGGTGCACGGGCGGCGGGTGCTGGTCTCCGACGACGTAGGCCCCGCCGTCACGGGCGTGTGGGTCCCCCGCATCGTGATTCCCGGCTGGGCGTTGAGTCTCGCCGAGCGGCAGCGCGAGCTGATGCTGGCGCACGAGGAAGAGCACGTGCGAGCGGGGGACCCGCGCCTCCTGGCCGCGGGGATCGTGGCCCTGCTTCTCGCCCCGTGGAACCCGGCGTTGTGGTGGCACATGCGCCGGCTGCGGCTGGCCGTCGAAATGGACTGCGATGCGCGCGTCCTCGCTCGCGGCGGGGCCGCCCCCGAATACGGTGAGCTGCTGCTCCACGTCGGCGGCCGGCGCGGGCACCTGCTCGGCGCTCCGGCGCTCGGCGAGCCGCGGTCGTTCCTCGAGCACCGGATCCGCCGCATGG
>DASYQX010000115.1:0-4240 GCA_036004985.1 Gemmatimonadales bacterium | reverse complement strand
GCGCGGCCGCGATCGAAAGCAGCCGGTTCGCGAGCGGGCCGACTCCGGGGATGAAGCCCGCGAACGGCGCCGCCACGCGCGCCACCTTCACCACGCCGCGCCCGACGCCCTTCGCGAGCTTCCCGACCAGCCGGCCGGGCTTGATCTTCCGCAGCCACTTCGGGCGCCGCAGCGAGAAGGGGTCACCGGCCATCGCGTACTCGCGGATGAACGCCATCTACGCCTCCGTTTCTGGGGTCGCGTCGGGCAGCGGAGCGTCAGCTGCGGGGAGCGCGGGGGTTTCGCCTTGCACCCGGCGAAGGAGTGCAGCGTGGGCTTCGATCTGCCGGCGCGCCGCGATGCGAGCGCGGGCGCCGCGCAAGGTGAGGCGCGAGACGGGGGGGGGGTCGAGCTCGTGGAGCGTCGGCGAAGCGGGAGTAACCGGAGGAACGGGGCCGTGGCCGTTCGCGTGCGGTCCCTGATTCCGCTCCGCCGCGCGCTCGGCCGCGACGGCGCGACGCATCCAGCGTTTGACGTCCGCGTGCATCGCGGCTTGCTCGGTGTCCAGCTGGCGCACGACCGACATGGCCTTGGTCAGCTCGGCGCGGAGCTCGGCGAGCTCGCGGCGGGCTTCGCTGTCGACGACGTGACGCGGACCGAACAAGTTCACGCCGGGAAGGTAGCAGAAGGTCCGCGAAAACTTCTTTGTCGCGCAAAGTGGCAGGGGTAGGCGCCGGGCTAAAGCCCGGCGGGCTAGTGCCCTACTGGCCTAACTAGCCCATAATCGGACGTAGGAGAATGTCTTGACGCGGTGCTCGGTGCCGTGCGGTGCGCTGGCCCGGCGCTGTGCGCCCCCCGACGGCGAGCTCGGGGAATTTCGGGCACCTACACGGCCCTCTAGGAAGCACCGCCTGTCTAGGACCGTCCTATCCCTGACTCCCGGCTCGGCGCCGTCCGTGACGCCGATACGGCTTCCACGCTTGCCCTAGGATCGACGTTTGACAGTCCGCACGATCCACGACACCCCTGCTTTCCCGAACGCGAACAGGATCACCCCGACCGCCACGCCGACCGCGAACCCGGCCGAGCGGGATAGAAACTCAAGCATCGAACGGCCCCCTCTCCTGCGCGCCGTAGATCAGGTCACGAAACGAGTGCCACGCGCGCAGGCACTCGTCGCACAGGCCCACCTTCCGTTTCGGGCCGATGACTGTCGTCGAGACGAACCCACGCCGGCACCGCTCGCAGCGCGGCAGGCCGATCGAGACGGGCACGCCTGAGACGTCAGGCACGGCGCCTCACGTCGAAGTGGATCGGATCTTTGAACCGGCCGCCCCATGTGTAGCCGATCATTTCCCAAAGCCGGCCGGCCGCCGCGTACACCGGGGGCGTAAGCTTCAAGTCGAACGCGAGCCCGAGCGCGTGCGTGCTTTTGCCGGGGGGAGCGGCGGGGAAGCAGCTCGAGGTCCGGCCGCAGTTGGAGCAGCCGGTGCGCTGGTAGCAGTTCCAGAGCTCGCGTTGCTTGTCGGGACCGCGCCGCGTCGATGTGACGGTGACGCGGACCTGTGGCACGCCCGCGAACCGCGCGAACGTCGGCGACTCGATGATGCGGACGAACGCGCGCGCGATCGGCGCCACGCGCGAGTCGAGGTCGCGGAGCGACGCCATCAGCTGGCCCGCACCGTTGACTCTGTCCACATGAAGGCGAATTGCTGCGAGGAGCCGGCGCCGCTCTGCTCGAACGAGTCGAGCCGCACCTGCATCCCCTGCACGAGTGTCCAACCGGTTTTCCAGTTGCGGCCGGTCGAGGGTTGTAGGACGTAGTGAACCGGACCGGGGTAGATCACCGTGTTATCGGCGCTCAGAATCGCGGCTGGCCGCCGGCCGGCGTTGTCGTCGTCGCGAAAGGCGAGGTCAGCAACCGGGCCGCCGATCGGGGCCGCCGGTTCGATCCGCAGGTTGGCCGGAGCGTAGGCGCCGAGCGAACCGATTTCGATTTCATGCACGCGCACGACGACCCCCGAGCCCGCCGGGTTGGTCAACGTCACCGCGACGTGCGAACCAAAAAAGTCGGACGTCAACGAATAGATGACCCCCGAGCACGGCCGCTCGATCACCTTCTCGTCGGCGACTTCGCGCACGTCGCCGATCACGACGACCGGGGAAACTTCCGCCGCGAGATGCCGCAGCGGTCGGGCCTCGCGAAGCCCGAGGTATTGCTGCAGCCGGAACGTCAGGTCCGGCCGCTGGATCAGCTCAGCCACGGGCGATGCGTTCTTCCCTGAAAGAAACGGTGAAGGTGCACGCCTGATTCGCCGTCAGGTTCCCCGCGAGGAAGCTCGTGCCCGGTGGGATCACGAACCCCGTGCCGGGGAATTCGTACTCCGCATCGGAGTCGGCGATATGTTTCATAATTACACCGTACGCGCCCGACCCGGTTCCGAACGTCCCGACCCCCGTGCTCCGCGACGACAGAATCGCCGATGGTCTTGGGAGCGATGGGAGCAACGGCGTGTCCTGAGTCGGATTCGTTAGGTTCGCCTGCATCGTCAACGTGACGAAGTCGGCGGTGCCGTCCTGACGCGTTGCCTCAAACGCTCCCACGGCGGCGCCGCCGCCTAGTACACGGATCTTCTCGATGGTCAGTAGGTCCGGCGACCCGACGGGGCTACGGATTTGCATTTGCGAGAACGCACCGACGCCCCCGGCGATCACGGTCAGACACACCGCGTACCTTGCCGTTACCGATGCCTGCGGCGCCGTCGCCTCGTCGCGAATGTCGCCGATCAGCACGACGGGCGTGACCGTCTCGGCGAGCGTCGGAGTGACGTGTGCCTGACGAATCCCGAGCATCTGCTGCAGCCGAAGAATCAGGTCGGGCCGCTGGATCAGGTTGAATTCAGGCATAGGTGTCGAGTATCCACTTCACCCAGCACGCGACCTGTTCGTCGCTGACCTCGAGGAAGGCGAGTGACAGGCGATCGCCCTTCGCGACCTCGATGTGCTCGTCGATGATCTTTGCGACCGCGACCGCGAGCTCGATGGGCACGATCAACGTTGACGGTCGCCCGGTGGGAAGGAGCTCGTTCACGCGGGGGTGAGACGCACGGCCCAGTTGACCGTGTTCTGTGCCGCGTTGCCGTTCTGGAAGGCGAGTGACAGGCGATCGCCCTTCGCGACCTCGTCCTCCCACTGGTAGTCGTCCGGATACGACAGCACTTCGGTCGCCTTCACGTTCACGGCGCCGCCCGGCTGCTGCAGAATGTCGGGGCCTGAGAACAACGCGAGCGTGCACAGGTTGAGCAGCGCCACGCACCCAACTTCGACGGTGCCATCGAACGGCGAGAGCTCGTACTGCTGCCCGAGCAGGACGTTGCCGCTGTTCGCACCGATCGCCACCAGCGTTCTACCGCTCATCGTCGGCATTGTTCACGCCCCCCTGTGGAAAGTGTGGATCTTTACCGCTTGCAGACCACGCAGCCGCAGCCGGCGCGGTGCCCCTTCGACCGACGCGGGCTCGACGACGTCGTCGCGTGACCGCGCATCGCGGGGAACATCTTGTTGACGCGCTTTACGAGGTGCTGGAACCCCTCGATGCGACGGATGCCGCGACGCAGCGCCTTCACGTTCGCGGGGTTCATGGTCCGGCGCTTGCCGCCGAACCCGCGCGCACCCTTGCGACCGCCGAGCGCCGCGGCCATCTCGGCGAGTGCTGCGTCCTCAGCGTTGGTCGGGACGCCGCCGGCCATGTGCGCCATCGCGCCGGTCGGGCCGCCGGACTTGAACGCCTCGAGCAGGCCGGGGAGAGCGGCGGCGGTGGCCTTGGCGCCGACGCCGATTGATTTCCCGATCTTCGTCCCGAGCGAGTCTCCCTTGCGCTGCGAACGCTCGCGCCGCTTCGCCCGCTTCTTCTCGGCCTTCGCGCGGGGGCCGGACGCCGCACCCTTGCGCTTGCGCGCCGGCTTGGGCGCCGGGTCGCCCATGTAGTCGAGCTCGTAGTCGTCGCCCATGTATCCGGACATCCCCATGCCCGCCTCTTCGGTGTCGTAGTCGTCCGGGTCGCCCATGTCGATGCCGTACGAGCGCGCGAATTCCACCGCGACGTCGGGAGAGACGCCGTGCGCGGCCGCGATCGAAAGCAGCCGGTTCGCGAGCGGGCCGACTCCGGGGATGAAGCCCGCGAACGGCGCCGCCACGCGCGCCACCTTCACCACGCCGCGCCCGACGCCCTTCGCGAGCTTCCCGACCAGCCGGCCGGGCT
>DASYQX010000114.1:0-2557 GCA_036004985.1 Gemmatimonadales bacterium | reverse complement strand
TGTACCTGTTCATGAAGCAGGCGCGACTCAGGGTCAACGGCCGCTACGACGGCGTGAAGTTCGACGTCCAATGGGCCTACGGCGGCGAGGATGTCGTGGCCGCCAGCCCGGGGATCGCCCTCAGCTTGCAGGATTTCAGCTTCGACATCCCCGTGCCGGCGGGCGCCCGGCTGAAGGTGGGCCAGTTCCGCGTGCCCTACAGCCGCGAGCGAATGACCGACTCCGGCACCATCGGCTTCGGAGAGCGGTCCATCCAGAGCCTCGGCTTCTCGTGGAACCGCGACGTGGGCGCTGCGTTGTACTCGAAGCGCGGGAACTTCGCGGGCACGGTCGGAGTGTTCACGGGCGGCGGACGCGATGTCCCGCAGCGGTACCTCCCCGAGAAGCTCGGCTCGCCGATGCTGGTGACGCGCTTCGGGTACGACACCGGCGTGGACGAGGACATCTTCACGATCCACTCACGCGAGGCGCGGCCCGGCGCGACCAGGTTCGCCGTCTACGGCAACGCGCTCTACCTCGAGGACAGCCTGATCGGACACTCCACCGTCCTCAACGTCCGCTCCACCGACAAGTCGCTCCTCCTGAACTCCAACTGGAACCCGTTCGTCGCCCAGGCGCCGTTCGTCCAGGGGCGGGTGTGGCAGGCCGGCGGTGACGCGGTGGTCCGGGTGCCGATCGGCTCGCTGACGTTCACCGGCGAGGCGGAGGCGAACTACGCGCGGTTCTCCAACACCTACGGCACGCTGGCCCTCAAGGGCGGCCGCGTTCAGGCGGGAGTGGCCCGGGGCTCGCTGGACGCGAGCGTGCGGCACGCAGTGCTCTATCCCGACACCCGGATGGCCAACACCTATACCCCCCCCGGCGGCACACCGCAGCACTCCGCCCTGTTCGCGACGAACAAGCCGATCCGCGAGTTCACGCCGTCGCTCACGTACCACTACCGGTCGAACATCGCACTGGTCGCCGACCTGCCGATCTTCACGAACATGCTCGTCTTCAAGGAGAACAAGCTCGGCACGTACATCGCCACCGAGCACCCCGACCAGGCGACGGTGGTCAAGCCCGGCGCGGGCACGGTGGAGCGCGAGAACGTGGTCGAGGGGCGGCTCATGATCCAGGTCACGTTCTAGCCACTTCGCACGTCCGCCGCGTCAGGGAGCACCAATGGTCACCTTCAGGAAGGTTCGGACAGCCGGGGCCGCGGCCATCGCCGCGGCCCTCGGCCTGTGGGCGGGGGCCCTCAGGGCCGAGGCCGGTTCGGTCGTGGCTCCGACGAAGGCGGCCGCGCCCGCGGTATCGGTGATGAGCGGTGAGGACGGCGCCTACCGGATCGAGGGCTCATTCCGCGTCGGCGCATCCGCGCCCGTGGCCTGGGCCGTGCTGACGGACTACGACAACCTGTCGTCGTTCGTGTCCTCGATGCGCGCCAGCGTCGCGACGCGCGACGCGTCCGGCCGCCTGCTCGTCACGCAGGAGGCGGTCGGCCGCGCGGGGCCGTTCGCCCGAACGCTGACCGTGGTGCTGGAGGTGACCGAGGACGCTCCCGCCCGCATCGCCTTCCGGGACTTGTGCGCCGGCAGCTTCCATTCCTATACCGGCGCGTGGGCCATCACGCCGGAAGACGACGGCGTCCGCGTGACGTACACGCTCGAGGCCCGGCCGCGCTCGTCGCCGCCGCTGTTCGCGCGGTCGATCCTGGCCTCGAACGCCCGCGGCCTGCTCGAGCAGGTCAGGCTCGAGATGCTGCGTCGCGGGCGCACCGCATCGGCATACTGAAGGGCTGCCGTCCCCTCAGGACTCGAGGGTCTCGGCGCGTAATAAGCTGAAGACAGGTTGGAGGTGGCGAGCGGATTTGAACCGCTGAGTAGAGGTTTTGCAGACCTCCGCCTTAACCACTTGGCTACGCCACCTCGGGCGGGCAGGGACCAATATAGAGGACGGGGAGGGGTCCGATCAACCGCGAAAGGGGCCTCGCGCTTGACGACCCGCGGGGCGGATCGTACGATTATCGCTCAGCAGTGCGGGAATAACTCAGTGGTAGAGTGCGACCTTGCCAAGGTCGAAGTCGCGGGTTCGAATCCCGTTTCCCGCTCCAACCCCCAACAGGAAAAAGCAGAAGGACGGGACTCGCCGCCGTCGGGAACTCCAATCCGTTCCGGAAGGGGTTGAGCGATCGTCACTCAAGGTAGACGCGGACTGACCGGCCCTCGTGCCGCGTCAGGCCCCGTCCACGTCGAACGCCCCGACGTCGTGCCGGATCTGCGGGCGGCCGTCCACCTCGTCGATGGAGACGACGTCGAAGCGCAAGGGCGCCTCGCTCAAGCCGCGCGCGCAGGCGAAGAGCCGGGCCGCGCGCACGATGCGGTGCCGCTTCCCGAAGGTGACGCTCTCGTAACCGGCACCGTGGGCGCCTCCCCGCCGGTGCTTGACCTCCACGAACACGGTGACCGCGCCATCGCGCGCCACCACGTCCACCTCGCCCGACCGGCAGCGGAAGTTGCGGGCCAGGATCGCGTAGCCCTTCGACCGCAGGTGCCGGCAGGCCAGATCCTCGCCC
>DASYQX010000113.1:0-36272 GCA_036004985.1 Gemmatimonadales bacterium | reverse complement strand
CGGCGGAGCGAGTCGCGCACCGCCGCCGAGTCGAGGCCGGCCGCTCGCAGCCGCGCGACGCCCTGCGCCACCGTGTCGCCGAAGGCGCGGAGCGCTTCGGAGACGTAGTCCGGCGCGAAGTTGGTCATCACGATCCCACCGTTCCGCGCGACCAGGCGCAGGATCGAGTCGGGAACGTTGCGCACGTGGTTGTCGAGGGCGCGCGCCGACGAATGGGAGAAGATCACCGGAGCACGCGACACCCGCAGCGCGTCCAGCATCGTCGCATCCGAGACGTGGGACAGGTCCACCAGCATGCCCACGCGGTTCATCTCCCGCACCACATCCTCCCCGAACGCCGTGAGGCCGTCGTGCTTGGCGCTGTCGGTGGCGGCATCGGCCCAATCGATGGTCTCCCAATGCGTGAGGGTCATGTAGCGCACACCCAGCTCGGCGAACGCGCGCAGCGCGCCG
Organism: Gemmatimonadales bacterium; assembly: GCA_036004985.1. Lineage (GTDB taxonomy): Bacteria > Gemmatimonadota > Gemmatimonadetes > Gemmatimonadales > GWC2-71-9 > 20CM-2-65-7. The sequence goes on along the minus strand of DASYQX010000113.1, from coordinate 35,819 downwards.
AGCGAGTTCTCGATCGCGTGCCCGCCCTCGATGCCGATCAGGCAAGAGATCTTTCCAGCTTTGAAGTTCCGCTCGATATCCGCCGCGGTTCGGGCTTCCGCGAACGTCTGGGGATACCTGGCGCACACCCGGTGGGTCAGGTCGATCTGCTCGAGGGCGTAGACGGCGGGGTGCGTGCCCTCATGGATCGTGCTGACCGGCACGTACGCCGCCCAGAACTGCGCCCCAACGGCGCCGGCGCGCAGCCGCGGGATGTCCGTCATCAAGCGGGGCTGCGACACAGACAGATCCACGGAATCGAGCCCGCCCCGCTCGCGGATCGCGTCGGGGATGTCGTTATGGCCGTCGATGAGGGGCGTGGTCCGGAGGATGCGAAGGGCTTGGGCGCGGTAGTCTTGGGCGGAAAGGACGGAAAGCTGGAACGCTGGAACGCTGGAAAGTAAGACTATGAGCACGCACGCCTGCCCCCAGCGCCACGTTGCATCCTTCCATCTTTCCATCGTTCCCTCGCTTTCAGGAGCCCGAAAGCTGGCGTCGCATCACCCTGTTATCAAGATTACGTTTCGTCACATGACGCCCGAGTCGAAGGTCAAGATCGCGCTCGTCGTCAACGGCGAGCGCGCCGAGGTGGCGTTCGAGCCCCACAAGACGCTGCTCGAGGTGCTGCGTGAAGACCTGGGTCTGACGGGCACAAAGCACGGCTGCGAGCTCGGTGAATGCGGCACCTGCACCGTGCTGCTCGACGGCATGCCGGTGCTCTCCTGCCTCGTGCTCGGCGTCGCCTGTGCCGGTCACGCCCTGAAGACCGTCGAAGGGATGGCGCAGGAAGGCAAGCTGCACCCGCTGCAGGAAACCTTTGCCGATCTGGGCGCCGCGCAGTGCGGGTATTGCACGCCGGCGTTCCTGCTCGCCGCCGAAGCCCTGCTCGCCCAGAATCCGAAGCCCACACGGGACGAGATCAAGGACGCCCTGTCCGGCAACCTCTGCCGCTGCACCGGCTACATCAAGATCTACGAGGCCGTCGAGCTGGCGGCAGCGCGGATGCGAGGAGAACAGGCCGAACCTGCGCGAGAATCACTCTATGGCCGATAAGAAAGGCTTGTCAGACCGTCCGGCCGTCGGCCCGTCCGACCGTCAAGTTATCGGCAAGGCGCACCGCAAGGTCGACGCGGTCGCCAAGGTGACGGGGGCGACGCGCTTCGCCGACGACTTGTTCTTCCCGCGCATGCTCTATGGCAAGCTGCTGCGCAGCAGCGAGCCCCACGCCAGGATCGTCTCGATCGATGCGTCGGCGGCTAGGCGGCTGGACGGCGTGCGCGCGGTCCTCACGGGCAAGGACCTGCCGATCCCCTTCGGGATCCTCCCGGTCTCCCAGGACGAGCATACGCTCTGTCTCGACAAAGTCCGTTTCATCGGCGATCCCGTGGCGGCGGTCGCGGCGACGAGTGAGGAGACCGCCACCGCGGCGCTCGACCTCATCAAGGTCGAGTACGACCCGCTCCGCCCCATCGCCGACGCCGAGGACGCCGTGGCCCATCCCGAGCCCCGCATCCACGACTACGGCGACGGCGGCAACCTCCACAAGCTCATCGACCTCGAGTTCGGCGACGTCGAGGCGGGCTTCGCGGAGGCGGACCTGGTGCGCGAGGACCTGTTCTTCTTCGAGGGCAGCACCCATCTGCCAATGGAGCAGCACGCCGCCGCCGCGGTCTGGTCGCCGGACGGCAAGCTGACGGTGTGGAGCGCCACCCAGACGCCGCACTACGTGCACCGCGCTCTCGCCAAGGTGCTGGAGCTGCCCCCCGCGCGCATCCGCGTGATCGCCACGCCGAACGGCGGCGGATTCGGCGGCAAGAGCGACCCCTTCAGCCACGAGATCGCCATCGCCAGGCTCGCGATGGTCACCGGACGCCCGGTGAAGATCACCCTGACGCGCGAGGAAGTCTTCTATTGTCACCGCGGGCGCCACCCGACATTGATGTGGGTGAAGACGGGCGTGAAGAAGGATGGTGCGATCACCGGGATGCACTTCAAGTCGTTGCTCGACGGCGGCGGCTACGGCTCCTACGGCGTGGCCAGCACCTACTACACGGGGGCGCTGCAGACCGTCACCTACCAGGTGCCCCGGTACAAGTTCCAGGGCGCGCGGGCGTTCACGAACAAGCCGCCGTGCGGGCCGAAGCGCGGGCACGGGACGCCCCAACCGCGGTTCGCGCTCGAAGTGCACATCGACAAGATCGCGGAGCAACTCGGTGTTGACCCAGCCGTCCTTCGCCTCAAGACGCTCGTGCCGCCGAACTTCCTGACGGCGAATTACCTGCGCGTCGGCTCCATGGGCCTCGGGGCCTGCATCCGTAAGGTGGTCCGAGGCTCGGACTGGACGCAGAAGTTCCGGCGGCTGCCGCACGGCCGCGGGGTCGGGCTCGCCTGCTCCAGCTACATCTCGGGCGCGGGGCTGCCTATTTATTGGAACAACATGCCGCACTCCGGCGTGCAGCTGAAGTGCGATCGCGGCGGCGGCGTCACGGTGTTCTGCGGGTCGACGGAAATCGGCCAGGGGTCGGACTCCGTGCTCGCCTACATCGTCGCCGAAGTCCTCGGCATCGACCCCTTCGACATCGCCGTCGTCACAGCCGACACCGACCTCACGCCGGTGGATCTGGGGAGCTACTCGAGCCGCGTGACCCTCATGACGGGCAACGCGGCGCTGCAGGCCGCCGAGGGCGCCCGGGAGATCCTGGCCCTCCACGCCGGGGCGAAGCTCGACGTCCCGGTGCGCCGCCTGGTGTTCGCCGGGGGGCGAGTGTTCGACGCCCAAGATGTGGCCCGCGCAGTGACGTTCGCCGAAGCGGTGCAGCTTGCCGAGGCGGCCGAGGGGACGGTGGGAACCGTGGGGTCGTACACACCGCCGCGCAGCGCGGGCCAATACCGTGGAGCGGGCGTCGGGCCCTCCCCCGCGTACTCCTACAGCGCGTGCGTCGCCGAGGTTGAGGTGGATCCGGCGACCGGGATCGTGCGCGTGCCGACGATCTGGATCGCCCATGACGTCGGCCGCTGCATCAACGCCGCCGCCGTGATCGGACAGGTCGAGGGTTCGGTGTACATGGGCCTGGGCGAGGCCCTGATGGAGGAAATGGCCTACCGCGGCAATCGCAACGTCGTGCACAAGATGCCGAGCCTGCTCGAGTACAAGAGCCCCACCACGCTCGAGATGTGCGACGTGGTCACCTATCTCGTCGAGGACCCCGATCCCAACGGCCCGTTCGGCGCCAAGGAGGTCGGCCAGGGCCCCCTGCTGCCGGTGATGCCGGCGGTGGCGAACGCCGTGTACGATGCCGTGGGCGTGCGCGTGGACGAAATCCCCATCACCCCCGAGAAGGTCCTCAAGGCTCTGAAGAAGAAGGCGAAGGGCGAGGAGGGACGAGTCGGACCTACGCTGTTCCCCGAGATCCCCTGGCCGGAGCCGACCCGCGTCCCGACCCCCTGGGAGGGGGGCGATGGGAAGGCGGTGGAAGGCGGGGCAGGACGGCGAAAGACGGCGGAGGTGCGTTGATGCTGCCGCTGCTCATCATCCATGCGGCGCTCATCGCGCAGGGACCGCGGTGTCCGTCCGCCGGAGACACCGCCGCTCTGACGCTGGCCGACGTCGAGCGCCGGCCCGTTGCGGATTCGGCAAACGCCCCGCCCTGGTATAACGATCTATTGCGGCAGGCGGGCATCGGCGGACCGGTCCGGGTCACGTTCACCGTCGACACGACCGGCCGCGTCGAACCCGCCACGATCCGCATCGTGCGCAGCCCCAACCCCGGCTTCGACGTTGCCGTCAAGCGCGCCGTGGCGAAGTGGCGCTACGCGCCGGCGAGCCTCTGTAGACGCGCTGTGCGGGTCCGCATGAACCACGAGTTCGCGTTTCAGCTGTCGTCGATTCCGAGGGATACGCTCCGCTGGTCCCAGCTGTTCGAGCTCGAGGCGGGCCCCGGCGCTACGCTGAATGCGGACACACTTCCCGACGGCACCCCGCGGACGACTGTGGGGTGGCGAGCGCCGACGATCGTCGTGGCGCCCGTCCCGTGGGACGCCGCCGCTCTGGACTCAGCTGAAGAAGCAGTACTCGCGTTTCTCGTCGAACACATGAGTCCCGCCCCGTCAGGCGGAGCGCAAGTCCTTTGCCTGCTGGGCAAGGGCGGCCGTGGTTCCGACCCCGACTCGGGTCGGCTGGTGCGTCTCACGCGCCCGGGCATCGCCGTGCTGCCGTTCCGGCGCTGCCCGCCGACGTTCGCCTCGCCGATCTACCAGCCGGGCGACCCTCCGCGCCCGCCGGGGGAGGATCCGTTCGTACTTGACGTCCGCGGTCGATCGCCGGTCTCCTCGACCCGGGTCGTCGTCAACGTCGACCTCGCGCAAGGCACGGGTGGGCACCACTATCGGTGCGGCGTGGAGCGACGCGAGACGGGTTGGCGCGTGCGCTGCGTCATTACCTCTTCGTGGGTCAGCTGACATGCTGCGGCTCCCCACCTTCACGTATTTGCAACCGACGTCCCTCGCCGAGGCCCTCCGCATGAAGGCCGATGCCGGGCCGGACGGTATGTATGTGGCCGGCGGGACCGACCTCTACCCGAACATGAAGCGGCGGCACCAGGAGCCGCGGACTGTGATCTCGTTAATGGGGATTCCGGAACTCGGAAAGATGGAAAGTTGGAACGTGGGAACGTGTGTAACCCTGACCACTCTTTCCAACTTTCCATCGTTCCAACGCTCCCACCGCGCAGTCACCACCGCTGCCCGACTCGTGTCGACGCCCTTGCTGCGCAACATGGGCACGCTTGGCGGCAACCTGTGCCTCGACACGCGCTGTAACTACTACAATCAGTCGTACGAGTGGCGGAAGGCGATCGACTTCTGCATGAAGAAGGACGGCGCGATCTGCTGGGTGGCGCCGTCGTCGCCGCGCTGCTGGGCGGTGAGCTCGTCCGACGTGGCGCCCGTGATGGTCGCCATCGGCGCCGAGTACCGGCTCGTGGGGCCGCAGGGCGAGCGCGTCGTGCCGGCGGGACGGTTCTACCACAACGACGGGATCAACTACCTCACCAAGCAGCCGGACGAGATCCTCACCGACGTGCGCCTGCCCGCGCCGGACGGCTGGGACGCCGTGTACCACAAGCTGCGGCGGCGGGGCTCGTTCGACTTTCCGGTGCTCGGCGTCGCCGTATGGATTAGCTGGGGCAAGGAGGACGGGAGAACCGTCGCCGAGGCGCGGATCGTGCTTGGGGGAGTAGCCAGCTGGCCGCAGGAGGTCGCGGAGGGCGGCGCCGTTCTCAAAGGCGTGGCGCTCACCGACGACGCGATTGCCGCAGCCGCCGATGCGGCGTACCGGCCATCCAAGCCGCTGGACAATACCGATTTCGATCTGTCTTGGCGCAAACAGATGACACGCGTGTACGTGACCCGCGCGCTCGAGGAGCTGCGGCAACGGCGCGGAGCCACGGCGCGTCAGTTGGGGTAGGAGGTACCATGACTCGCGCTCGCGCGCTCGCAAGTGTTCTCGCCCTCGCCATTTTCAGTCCCGTCAGCGCGCTCGCCGCACAAGCCGGGCGGACCGTGCGCGGCGAGGTGCGCGACACCGCAGGCCAGCTCCTCGACCACGTCGAAGTCCTCGCGCTATCGTCGGGCAGGGTCGGCCGCACGGGCGCCGATGGGCGCTTCGCCGTCGACAGCGTCCGGCTCGGCGAGGAACGCTTCTTGTTCCGACGCCTCGGGTACCATCGTGTCGAAGCCACGTTCGTGATCGATCGCGAGGATACTGAGATCCTGGTGCGGCTCACCCCCCTCCCGCTGTCGCTCGCTCCCGTGGTCGTGCGAGGCCGCCGCACGGGACTCTTCGGACTCGTGGGCGATGTGCTCTATCAACCCGTGGGGGACGTCGAGGTACAGGTGCTGGGCGCGGGGGAAGGCGCCGTGCACACCGACAGCCTGGGCCGCTTCAGCATGCCCAGCCTGGCGTCGGGCAGTTACGTGCTCCTGCTCCGGAAGACGGGCTACTACGCGGTGCGGCGCTCGGTCACGCTGCCGCCCGGTGAGTACCGGGAGGTCTCGATGCTCCTCGTACCGCTTCCGGCGGGCCTGGAGGGGCGGCGGCTCGCGCGGATGAGTGGGTTCGGCGGCGTGTTGGATTTCGCGTGGGACATGCACGCGTCCCGCCGGGTGCGCTGCGGCGACGGCAACTCGGTGCTGGTCCCGCGCGAGGAGTTGGTGGGCGAAGGCCGGGCGACGCTCGATGTGGCGCTGTCCCGCGTCGCCTCCGTGGGCGGCCGCGGGTTCGGCCGCTGGGAGTTGCGGGACTATGCGCTGTTCGTCGACGGGCAGAACGCCGACGGCTGGCCGCTGTCCGCCATTCGGGCGGAAGACGTGGAAGCCGTCGAGATCTACCGGGCGACGCGCTCCCGGCCGCGACCGCGCATCGGGTCCTTCGGCAACGCGGCCGCACCCGTTCCCGTCGTCTCGTCCTGGGAGTGCCCGCGGGGAACCGTGTGGGTCTGGCTCAAATAGCGCTCCAGCCCTCGGCTCAGAACCGCACCTGCAGCTGGGCGAGCCCCGTGCCGGTGCGGGTCGACGGCGCACCCTCGGCACGCGATACGTAGGCCAACGCTAGCCGGGCCCGGCCGAGCCCACGTTGACGAACGTGTTCTCCCCTTCCCCGTTGAACACCCCGAGCGTCAGCGCGAGCGACAGGGCCGCGAGGGTCGCGGCGGGCAGGGTGGCGCGTTTCATCGCGCCAGAGTTTCGATCTCTTCCGCCGCTTTCGCGAGGATCTCCGACACGCGCTTCCGGGCGGCGTCGTCGGAGGCCTTCCAGCCGGTCCGGTACACGGCCTTGACGAGCTGGCCGAGCGCCCGATTCACTTCGACCATCGATCCGCCCACGGTTCGTTCCACGGCTTCGGTGACGCGGTCGAAGATGTCCTCGACCACGTCTTTATGCTCGTCGAGGAACGTGCGCCCCGCGGCGGTGATCTCGTAGACCTTCTTGCCGTCCACGTCCCGCGCGATGACGAGTCCTTCGTCCTCGAGCCACTGCAATGTGGGGTAGACGGTGCCGGGGGAGGGCGAATAGCAGCCGTGCAGGCGTTCCTCGAGCTCCTTCATCACCTCATAGCCGTGGCGCGGCTTGTCGCGCAGCAGCTTGAGAATGACGTACTTCATGTCGCCGGCTTCGAACCACTGGCGGCGGCGCCGTCCGCCGCGAAACGCCCAGGCGCGCGGCCCGAAGCCGAACGCGAACCCTTCCCAGCCGAAATGCCGTGTCATCCGGAGCTCCACATTCGATGTTACGCCACGATATTCATGGACGATATATCTTGTCAAGGCCGATCATCACAAGTCAGCGTACGCCTTGAGCTTGCACGTTTGCGGAGCGCTCGTACATTCCACACCTCGCCCTGAGCTGTCGCCTTCACCGCCCTGGGAGAGGAGCAGCAATGCCCGTGCAGGTCACCCCGCACCCAGCCTGGGTGGCGACGCTCGACGCCGCACTCGAGCCGAGCCGGCAGGCGATTCTCGACACGCCGGTGATCGTCGACGCGTCGGAGAACCAGCTCGTGGACGGACAGATCCAGAATTTTCTGGTCGGGTTCTACCCGATCATTCGCGACTTTCCCCAGTGGCTGCAGATGCTTCTGGACCGCTCGCCGGCGATGGGCCGTGACTTCTTCACCGACAACATCCGGGTGGAGCGGCGGCACGACGCCATGTGGCGCGCCATGGGGGACGGCTTTAACGTGCCCAAGAAGCGGTTCCAGACGCCTGAGACAATGTTGCCCGACGTGCGCACGTTCCACGCCTACCTCACGGACATGTGCCGCGGCGCCGAGTTCGGCACGGCCGTTTCGGCGACCAATTATGCGGTCGAGGGGGTGGCCCAGAAGATCTCGGAGAAGGCACTGCGCGGCCTGGCCAAGAACGAGAAGATTGGACCGCGCGGGCGCTGGTGGCTCGAGGAACACGCGAAGTACGACGATGAGCACCCCATCCACGCGCTCGAGATCATCAAGGACTGCGTGAAGCGGGGTCCCGACAATCCCAGCACCGTGACCGAGGGCGCCCTCAAGAGCCTCGCCCTGATGCGCGTCGCGATGGAAGCCGCCTACCGGGCGTGAGCAAGGGCCGGCGCCCCTCGCCCGGGCGGGGTAGCGGGCCGCCCACCGCGACGCCGAAGCGGGCGCGGCTGGACCTGCAGCAGGCGGCCGCCGACATCGTGGCGGCCCTCCCCGACGCTGTCATCGTGACGGGTTTGGACCGGCGGGTGCTGGCCGTGAATCATTCCGGGGCCGAGCTGCTGGGCTGGCAGGTGTCTGAGCTCGTGGGCCAGCCCACCGCCGACCACGTCGCCCATGCCGAGCGGGCGCACGTCGCGTCGCGCGAGGACCGCGTCTTCGGCGGCGAACCGCAGCGCTACGAGACCCGGGTGGTGAACCACCGGACCGGTGAGGAACTGGACGTCGCCGTGTCGAGCGGCCCCTTCCGCGTGGACGGCGACCTGATCGGCACGGTCGCCACGTTGCGCGACATCACCGAGCCCAAGCGCGCCCAGGACACGCTCGCGCGCTCCGAAGCGCGCTACCGCAACCTGGTGGAGTCCGCCTCCGACGCGATCGTGACGCTGGACGCGAACGGCCGGTTCACCACCGTGAATCACGCCGCGGAGATCATCTCCGGCTACCGGCGTCAGGAGCTGGTCGGGCAGTGGTTCGCGCCGATGCTGCCCGACGACGAGCTCCCCAAGGCATTGGCGCACTTTCAAAAGGCGCTGGCCGGGGAGACGGGGCTGTTCGAGACGCAGTTCTATCGCAAGGACGGCGAGGCGCGCACGATTTCGGTCACCTATTCCACGCCGCAGCGGGACGAAGAGGTGCTCTGCCTGATCCGCGACGTCAGCGATCAGAAGACGCTGCAGGAGCAGCTCATCCAATCCGAGAAGATGTCGGCGATCGGGCAGCTGGTGTCGGGCGTGGCGCACGAGTTGAACAACCCCCTGGCCGGGATCTCCGCCTTCGCGCAGCTGCTGCTCGCGGAGAAGCGCTTCCCGCCCGACCAGCGCACCGCGGCCGAGACGATCTACAGCGAAGCGCGCCGGGCGAGCCGCATCGTGCAGAACCTCCTGACCTTCGCGCGGCAGCACAAGGCCGAGAAGGTGCCCACCGCCGTGAACCAGGTGCTCGACGACACCCTGGAGCTGCGCGGGTACGAGCTGCGCGTGCGCGGCATCGACGTGCGGCGCGAGTACGATGAAGACCTCCCCGACACGATGGCCGACGCCCACCAGCTGCAGCAGGTGTTTCTGAACCTCATCACCAACGCCGAACAGGCGATGGAGCGGGTCGAGGGACGCCACCGGCTCACGGTGCGTACCCGGCTCGCCAGCGATGCCATCCGCATCGAGATCGAGGATACGGGCGGCGGCATCCCACCCAACCTGCTGGAGCGCATCTTCAACCCCTTCTTCACGACCAAGCCGACCGGCTCGGGCACGGGGCTGGGGCTGTCGATTTCGCTCGGCATCGTCCGGACGCATGAGGGCCGAATCTGGGCGGAGAACGCGCCGCACGGCGGCGCGCGGTTCCTGGTGGAACTGCCCCTCATCACCCCGCGCGCCTCGGGGGAGTTTGCCGCCACCCCCGCGGTGCATCAGGCGGGCGACAGCCTGCACATCCTGGTGGTGGACGACGAGGCGTCGGTGCGCGTTTCCCTGCAACGCTACCTCGCCGGCCGCGGCCACGACGTGGAGACCACCGCCAGCGGCCAGGAAGCCCTCGGCCTGCTCCGCGCCGGCGCGTACGACGCCGTCATCGTGGACATGCGGATGCCGGACGTCTCCGGCGAGCAGCTGTTCGAGGAGCTGCGCGGCGTCGATCCCGAGCACGCCGGGCGGGTGATCTTCACGACCGGCGACGTGGTGAGCGAGCAGATGCGCCGCTTCCTCGACGCCTCCGGCCGCCCCTGCGTCCCCAAGCCGTTCGAGTTCTCGTCGTTCGATCAGGTGTTGCCCGCCGCCCGCCGGCGCTAAGAACGGTTACATTCTCCGCCGCTTGTCATTCCCACCCCGAAGGTGGGCTCGGTCTTCACAACGTCGACGCGCAGGGATTCCATGCGACGGATGCTCCTGGCCTGGTTCCTCTTCACCACTCCACTGGCCGCGCAGGGCTTCGACTTCTACGCCCGCGGCCCCTATCGGCCCGCGGTGCCCCGTCCCGAGGCCGTCACCGGGTACGCGGCGGGGGAGCAGCACACGATGTACGCCGTGCTGCAGCACTACCTGGACACGCTGGTCGCCACGGCGGGGGACCGGGTCCGGATCGAGCGGTGGGGGGAGACGGCGGAGCGCCGCCCCATCCGCGCACTGGTCATCTCCGATCCGGCGAACCTCGCCCGGCTGGACCAGATCCGGGCCGACCTCGCCGAGCTCGCCGACCCGCGGCGCACCTCGCCCGCCCGCGCCGCCGAGATCGCGGCAAAGGACCCGGCGGTCGCGCTGTTCCAGTACTCGGTCCACGGCAATGAGCCGGCGGGGTTCGAGGCGGCGATGCAGGTCGCCTACCAGCTGCTGGCCTCGGACGAGCCGCAAACGCTCGAGCTCCTGAAGTCGCTGGTGATCGTGCTCAACCCCTCGGCGAACCCCGACGGCCACGAGCGCTTCGCCGCCTGGTACAACTCCGTCGCCGTCGGGGCCGACCACCCCTGGGCGTTCGAGCAGACCGAGCCGTGGAGCGTCACGGGCCGCTACAACCATTTCCGGTTCGACATGAACCGCGACCTCGTCGCCCAGAGCCAACCCGAAGTCCGGGCGATGATGGGCGGCGTGATGCGCTGGCGCCCGCAGGTGTTCGTGGACCACCACTCGACGACGCCGACGTACTTCTTCCCACCCGTCGCCCAGGCGATCAACCGCAATCTGCCGCCGCAGACGACCAAGTGGTTCGACACCTACGGGCGCGGCAACGCGGCCGCCTTCGACCGCTACGGCTGGCAGTATTTCGTGCGCGGCGTCTTCGACTTCTTCTACGTCGGCTATTGGGACGAGTGGAGCACCTTCCAGGGCGCGACGGGCATGACGTACGAAACCGACGGCGGGCCTGAATTCAACAAGCGGCGCGACGACGGGACCATCACGACGTTTCGTGACGGCATCGCGCACCACTTCGTCGCCTCGCTGGCGACGCTCGAGACCACCGCCCAGAACCGCCGCAGCCGGCTCGTCGACTACTACGAATTCCGCCGCTCGGCGCTCGCCGAAGCCGCCACCGACCGGATGAAGCGCGTCGTGATCCAGCCCGGGACGGATCCGCGGACCACCGCGCGCGTCGTCGGCCTGTTGCTCGCCAACGGCATCGAGGTGACGCGCCTCGCGCAGGCCGGCGCATCCCGCGCCGCCCACGGCTACCTCGGCGGGCCGGCGTCGGCGCACACGTTCCCCGCCGGGAGCTACGTCATCGATCTGAACCAGCCGCAGCGCCGGATCGCGAAAGGATTGCTGGAGCCCCAGGCGGAGTTCGACCGCGGCTTCGTCGAGCGCGAGCTCGGCAAGTTTCAGCGCAACCGCCGCCGCGGCGAGGACGCCGACAAAGAGGACTACGGGTTCTACGACATCACGGGCTGGTCCCTGCCGCTCGCGTTCAACCTCGAGGCCTTCTGGACCGAGGACGCGGCCCCGGGGCCGGGTGTAGCGGTGACCGATACGACGCTCCCCGCGCCTCCCGCCCCCGCCCGTGCCGCCACGGCGTACGTCTTCCCGAACGACAACCTCGGAGCCGCGCGACTGGCCGTGGCCCTCGAAGGCGAAGGATTCCGCCTCGCCGTCGCGACGCAGCCGCTGCGCGCCGACGGCCGCGCCTACCCCCGCGGCACCTTCGTCGCGCGGGTGCAGCGCAATCCCGCTGCGCTCCACGAGCGCATCGCCGCGCTGGCACCGCCGCTCGGCGTCCCCGTCACGGCCGTGCAGAGCGCGTTTCCGGACACGGGCGACGTGGGGATCGGGTCCGGAGACGTGTGGGCCCTGCGCGCGCCCAAGATCCTCGTGGCGGTCGGCGACGGCGTGTTCGAAACGAGCTACGGATCGCTGTGGCACTTCCTGACGCGCGACCTGGGCGCGCCGTTCACCCCCGTGCCGCTCCGGGCCATCGGCGACATGGACGATCTGCACACCTACAACGTGTTGATCGTGCCCGACGGGCGCGCCAGCCGGATGCGGCGGGAGCTGGGCGACGGAGGAGCGACGGCGTTGAAAGCGTGGGTGCGCTCGGGCGGGGTGCTCATCGGGTTCGGCGGCGCGGGCGAGCTCGCCGCGCACAAGGACCTGGAGCTGTCCACCGTGGCTTCGGTGGGCGCTGACAGCTCCCTGAAAGCCGACAGCACCGCGCCGGGCACGACTCCACCTCTCGTGTCCGCCACCGCTGCGCCAGCCGGGCGGCCGGAGTGGATCCCGGGAACGATCTTCCGCGCCACGCTCGATTCGACCCACTGGCTCACCCTCGGCTACAGCGGCTCCCGGCTGCCCGTCTACCTCGAGGGCGACGCCTTCTGGCGGCCCTCCAAGGGGGGAGCCAATCCAGTCGTGTTCACCGGGGACTCGCTCGTCCTCTCCGGCTTCGCCTGGCCCGGCAACACCGAGCGCTTGCTCAAGGGGACTGCGTGGGCGGCCGTGGAGAATCAGGGCAGCGGTCGCGTGGTGCTGTTCCTCGGCGATCCGCTGTTCCGCGCCTTCTGGCGGGGGACGGCACGACTCGTGACCAACGCGATCCTGGTGGGCCCCGGTCGCTGACAAACGAAACGGCCGGGCGCTGAGCTCCCGGCCGTGCGTTTGGCCTACCAGCCCCTCAGATCGCGCGGTTGTTCAGCAGCGCGCGCACCTTGAGCGGCGTGATCCGCATCCTGGGCACGTACTTGAAGTGGCTTGGCTCCTCGCGCGGCCGGCGAGCCCGGGGCGTCGGCGCCATCCTGATCACCCCGTCTTCGCCTTCCGGCACCTTCCACGTGAGCGTCGTGCGCTTCTGCTTGCGCAAGACCTCGATCGACACCGTCTCGCCGGTATCATAGGAGCGCAGGATGCGCATGGCGTGCGTCGGCGAGGTCGGCTTGCGGCCGCCGATGGCGAGAATCACGTCGCCACCTTTCAGCTGCAGGGCGGAGTCTTCGGATGCCCGCACCACCAGCACCCCTTCGCGCGTTCCGAAGTACTCACCGAGATCGGGGTTGAGGCTCACCAACTCGATGCCGCCCCAGGGACGCCCGAACAATTCCCACTCGCCGGGGCCGATCCTCATGCTGCGGAGCCCCTCTTCCAGCTCGCGCATCTGGGGCCCCATGTCGGGGATTTCGACGTTCGTCATCGCGCGCCACTCGACCTCGTCCGCCACCAGAGTCGCCCGGCGGTTCTCGGTGCCGCGCCGGTACTCGACCTGCACGGTGTCGCCGGGGTCGAGAGCGCGGGCGAGCTCGATGAGCTTCATCCCCGGACCCGAGGCGTCCTCGTCCTCGGCCTGGGCGCCGCCCAGGGCGGTGCCGCTGAAGCGCGTGATGATGTCGCCTGCCTTGAGTCCCGCCTTCTCGGCGGGCCCGCCCGGCGTCACGGCCTCGATGCGGGCGCCGATCTTGTCGTTCTGCGCGTCGGCGTCGAGCTTCACGAGCACCCCGATCCGGCCGCGGTTGACGCCGAAGGCGAACGCGCCGAACGGCCCGGTCTCCACGCGGGTGCGCACGCGCGGTCGGGCGCGGGGCGCGGGCTCCTGCGCCGCCAGCGCCACCGGCGCGAGGGTGAGGGCGGCCAGCGCCGCCAAGGTCCAGGTGCGAGTCATGGTGCGTCCTCCAGGCCCATCACAGGCCAACGTAGCGAGCCCGGGTGGCGCGGACGTTGACAAGTTCCTGCATCAGTCCCACCCGTTGCTGCCAGAGTTTCACGAGTTCGGCGTCCTGCGTTCCCGTTCCCCCGCCGGTGGCAGTCGCGCCCCGGCGTGTCAGGTCGCCATCGATGACGGCAATCCGGTCTTCCAGCTCGGCGACGAGGGCCGCCGCGCGGCCCGAGAGCACCCGCCCCTCCACGTCGTAGCGCTGCAGCTGGTCCTCGAGGGTCGCCGACTGCTGTTTCGCCTGTACCAGCTCCGCGCGGACGTTCGTGGACGGGCGCAGCAACAGCACGCCGGCGAGCGCCGCGGCGGCGGCGATGCTCCACGCGCCCCACGTCCGGTGGCGCCGCATGCGCTGCCCGCGCGCCGCCTCGCGGACGACGGGCCAGCGATCGCGCGCCGGCCGCAGGGCCGGCAGCGCCTTGAGCTGCGCCACACGCTGATAGAGCGCGTCCAACTCCGCCCGGCAGGCGGCGCAGGTCTCGACATGCTGCCGAGCCCAGACCGACGCTTCGCCGGCCCGCAGCGCCACCAGATCGTCCATCGTGCAATGCATCATGCGTGTGCTCCTTCACCCAGCATCCGCCGCAGGCGCGCGTGTGCCCGCGCCAGCTGCGACTTGGAAAAGCTCACCGATTTCCCCATCAGCTCCGCGATCTCCTCGTGCGTGTAGCCCTCGACGTCGTGCAGCCACACCACCGACCGGGAGGTGTCGGACAAATGCTCGAACGCCCGCTCGAGATCGATGTTCGCCCCGACGTGCATCGTCGGCCGCCCAACCGGCTCCTCGTCCAGCGGCTCGGCCACTCGCAGCTGGTCGCGGCGAATGCGCATCAGCGCCTTGGTCGCCGCGATCCGGCGGATCCAGCCCCAGAGATGCCCCTCCCCGCGGTACTGCCGGATACTGCGCACGACCTCGAGGAACGTCTCCTGCAGCACGTCTTCCGCATCCTCCGCGCTCCGCAGCATGCGACGCGCCACGTTGTAGACCGGCGTCTCGAAGGCGCGGAACAACGCCTCGAGGGCAGCTTCATCTCCGGCTTGCGCGCGGGCGACGAGGAGGTCCGGAACGGCGAGGGCCACGGGCATTGTCCAAACCTATAGATGTGCGAGGGGGGTAGAGCGTCGCGTTGCTGTGCGTAGTACGTGGTGCGTGGTGCGTAGGTTGTGAATCGCCCACGCACTACGCACCACGCACTTACTCAAGTAGTTGCCTCATAGTAACTTGCCCATCATGCCCGACAGCGATCTCCACACCTGGCTGCACCACTGGCAGGACGAAGCCGACGCCGCGTTCCTCTACCGCGCGCTCGCCGGCCAGGAGCGCGACGCCAAGAAGCGCGAGGTCTACCAGAAGCTGGCGGCGGTCGAAGAGCGGCACACCGAAATCTGGGCGAAGCTGCTCGGCGATCACGGGCACCGCGTGCCGCCCGCCGGTCCACCCCCCTCGTTCAATGCCCGTCTCATGGCGTGGATGGGCCGCCGGTTCGGGCCCAAGTACCTCCTCCCCGTGTTGCTGCGGGAGGAGGGCCGCGAGGTGAAGGGCTACATGGATCTGCACCGGGCATCCGCCGCGGGCGACGCCAAGGCCGTGTCCCTCACGCTGGCCAAGGAGTCGGCGGCACACGCCGAGACCCTGGCGGGGCTCTCCGGGTCCAAGAGCGAGCCGTGGCACCGCGCCGAGTCGGGCGGGTTTCTGCGCAACGTCGTGTACGGGTTCAACGACGGGCTCACGGCGAACTTCGGGTTGGTGGCGGGAGTGATCGGCGCCGCGGTGCAACCGCACGTGATCATGATTTCGGGCGTGGCCGGGATGATCGCCGACGCGCTGTCGATGGGATCCTCCGGCTACCTCGCCGCCAAGAGCGAGCAGGAGGTGTACGCGCACGAAATCGCGATGGAGAAGGAAGAGATCCGGCTGATGCCGGACGTGGAGGAAGAGGAGCTCGCACTCGTCTATGAGGCGAAGGGGATCGAGGCACACCGGGCGCGGGCCATGGCGGCGGAGGTGATGCGCGATCCGATACGCGCCCTCGACGAACAGGTCAAGGAAGAGCTGAAGATCGGCGAGGCGCACTCGACCCCGCTTAAGGAAGGGTGGGTCACCGGCGTCGCCACGGCGGTGGGCGCGTTCATTCCGGTGGCGCCGTTCCTCGTGCTCCCGACCCGGGCCGCCATGTGGACGTCCTTCGCCATCGCGATGCTGTCGCACTTCGCGGTCGGTGCGGCGCGTAGCTTCTTCACCGGCCGCGGGATCGTCCGGAGCGGCCTCGATATGTTCGTCGTAGGGCTGGGGGTGGCGGGCGTGGGGTACCTGGTGGGAGATCTGGTCGCTCGACTGCTTTGAGTGAGCCCCGCTTACACGACGAGATTCACCAACCGATCCTGCACGTACACGACCTTTTTCACGGGCTTCCCATCCACGAACCGCTTCACCGCGTCGTCGGCCAGGGCGCGCGCAACCACGTCGTCCTGGGCGGAGCCGCGGGGCACGGTGAGCCGTGAGCGGAGCTTCCCGTTGACCTGCACGGCGATCTCCACGTCGCCGGCCGTCGCCAGCCGTTCGTCGTAGCTGGGCCAGCGCTCGTCGAACACGGAGCGCCCGCTCCCCCCGAGGACGGTCCACAGCTCCTCGGCGAGATGGGGGGCGTAGGGCGCGAGCAGGATGACGAGCGGGCGCAACGCTCCCCGCGTCCCGTGTCCCACCTCCCGGAGGACGTTCACGTACTCCATCATCGCCGCGATCGCCGTGTTGAAGTCGAGACTCTCGGTATCGCTCGTGACCTTCTTGATGGTCTGGTGCAGCTTGCGCTCCACGTCCGCCGCGAGCTGCCCGCGCGGGCTCGCTTCATGGGCCAGCTGCCACACCTTGTCGAGAAAGCGGCGGATGCCGACGATCCCCGTCTCCCGGAAGTCTCCCCCCTCCTGGAAGGGGCCGAGGAACATCAGGTACATCCGGAACGTGTCGGCGCCCCATTGCTGGATGTAGGCGTCGGGAACGACGACGTTGCCCCGGGACTTCGACATCTTGGCGCCGTCCTTCACGATCAGGCCGTGGGCCCGGAGCTTGGGGAACGGCTCCTCGTAGTGCGTATGGCCCAGCTCCTGGAGCACCATGCTGATGAAGCGGGAGTAGAGGAGGTGGAGCACGGCGTGCTCGTTCCCGCCGATGTACGTCGTCACCGGCAGCCACTTCCCGGTGCGGGCCGGGTCGAAGGGCCGGTCGGCGAACTCGGTCGACGGGTAGCGGAGGTAGTACCACGACGAGTCGAGGAACGTGTCGGAGACATCGGTCTCCCGCCGCGCGTCGCCCCCGCACTGGGGGCACTTCACGAAGTACCACTCCTTGTGCCGGGCGAGCGGGCTCACGCCCGTGTCGTCGGGCCGGAAGTCCTCGATGAACGGCAGCTCGACGGGCAGGTCCCGCTCTGGAACGGCGACCGGTCCGCACCGGTCGCAGTGGATGATCGGGATCGGCGGACCCCAGTAGCGTTGGCGGGAGATGCACCAGTCGTGCAGACGGTACTGCACGCGGGCCGTGGCCATGCCCCGCTCCGCGAGCCAGGCGACGATCTTCTTGCCCCCCTCCCGGCAGGGCAGCCCGTCGAACGCCCCGGAGCTCATCAGCACCCCGTCCTCCGAGACGCTGGGGAGTGACTCACCTTCGACCTTGACGACCTGGCGGATGGGGAGCTGGAATTGGGTGGCGAACTCGAAGTCGCGCTTGTCGTGCGCCGGCACGGCCATGATGGCGCCGGTCCCGTACTCCATCAGGACGTAATCGGCGATCCAGACCGGGATCGCCTCACCGGTGGCGGGGTTCCGCGCGTAGGAGCCGGCGAACACGCCCGTCTTGGTCTTTTCGCCCACCTTGCGGGACACGATGTCCTTGCTCTGGGCCTCGCGCTGATAGGCCTTGACTGCCGCGCGGCGTTCTTCGGTCGTCACCGCCTCCACCAGCGGGTGCTCCGGCGCGAGCACCACGTAGGTGGCCCCGAAGACCGTGTCGGGCCGGGTGGTGAACACGGGGATCGTCGCCCCGCCGGGGGTCTCGAACACGAGCTCCGCGCCCTCGCTCCGCCCGATCCAGTTGCGCTGCAGCGCGACCGTGGACGACGACCAATCGAGCCGCTCGAGGTTGGCGAGCAGGCGCTCGGCGTACCGGGTGATCGCAAAGAACCATTGCTCCAGGAACCGCTGTTCCACCTTCACGTCGGGGTGGCGCTCGCAGTAGCCGTTGATCACCTGCTCGTTGGCGAGCACGGTTTTGCACGCCGGGCACCAGTTCACGGCGGCGCGCTTGCGCACCGCGAGCCCGGCCTTGAAGAGCTGCAGGAAGAGCCACTGGGTCCATTTGTAATAGCCCGGATCGGTGGTCGACAGCTCGTGGCGCCAGTCGAACATCCCGCCGAAGCGTCTCAGCTGTCGCCGGAAGGTCTCGATGTTCTGCGGGATCAGGAGGGCCGGATTGGTGCCGACCGACAACGCGTAGTTCTCGGAGTGGATGCCGAACGCGTCGAACCCCATCGGCTCGAACACCTCGAAGCCCTGGAGCCGTTTGAAGCGGCCGTAGATGTCCGCTCCCGTGAAGGCGAACATGTTCCCCACGTGCAGCCCTTCGGCCGAGGGATACGGGAACATCATGAGGTTGTAGAACGGCCGCGCGGCACGGTCGAGGTCGGGCTCGTTGGTGTGGCGCTCCGCCCACCGCGTCTGCCACCGCGCCTCGACCGCGGCCGGATCGTAGCTCGGGACGTCACTCATAAGTGCCTGAAGTTAAACGGCCTTGCTCCACCGTGTCACCCTCGGTAGCTTAGCGGCCGACCACCCGAATGCCCACGAAGTCCCAGCAACTGCGCCAGAGCTTTCTCGTTTCGGGGGCGGGCGCCGCCGTCCTCCTCGTCGTCGCGGTCGCCTGGTTCACGAGCAACCGCGCCACGTACCTGCTCGAGGGGCAGGCCGACGCCCGCGGCCGCGACGTCGCCGCGCGCGTGGCCGCCACCGTCACGCAATACCTGAACGAACGCCGCCGCGAAGTCGTGTCCCTGGCCAGCATGCCGCAGCTCATCGCCGCCGTGCGGCAGGCCGACCAGGATGCCGTCGCCCGGGGGCTCGATCGGCTGGAGATCTCCGTCCTCGAGCGCAACTTCACCGCCACCCGCCAGCTGGGCGGCGATCCCGACCTGCGCGACTACCTCCGCGCCTACACCACGCTCTCCGACTTCGCAGAAATGTTCGTCACCGAGAGCCATGGGTTCAACGTGCTCACGTCGGACCGGCCGTCGGACTTCGTGCAGCGGGACGAGACCTGGTGGCAGCGGGCGTTCGAAGACGGGGTGTACGAGGGGGAGGCCAAGTTCGATTCGTCGGCCGCGGCAGCCTCGCTCGAGTTCGACGTGGCCATCCGGGCGCCGCGCCGGGACCGGCCCGTGGGCGTGCTCAAAGCGGTGTTCGCGCTCGACCAGCTGGCCAAGCTGCTCGGCGCCGACCAGCTGGCGGAAGGCGCGTACCTCGAAGTGGTGGATGGCCGGGGGTTGGTGCTCATGTCGCGCGACCCCAGCCTGCTGCTCCTGCCGCTCCCGGGCAAGGACCGGATCCCGCTCAGCCCCGACGCGGCCAGCGTCCGGGTCGAGACGGCGCTCGGGGAAGAGCTGGTGGTCACGGTGCCTGCGAACCAGGGCGAGTGGTGGGTGTTGTATCGCCAGCCCGTCGCCCAGGCATTCGCGGCGTCCCGGACCACGCAGCGCGCCGTGTGGCTGGGGGCGCTCCTCGTCGCCGGCGTCGCGGTCGGCGCGCTGTTCTGGCTGTCGCAACGGCTCAGCCGGCTCGTGACCGAGCCGGTGAAAGCGGCCGGCGCGATCGCGAGCCGGGTCGCGGGAGGGGACCTGTCCGTCACGGTCTCCACCCAGCGCGCGGAGGCGGCCGAGGTGTCCGAGCTGCTGTCGTCCGTGCACTCGATGGTCGTGGCGTTGCGGCGGCTAGTCGGGGCGATTCGCGGGGCGGCCGACGAGGCGGCGGCGATGGCCGCGGAGATCTCCGCGTCGACGCAGCAGATGAGCGCCGCGACGCAGGAAATGGCCGCCACGTCGCAGGATCTCTCGAAGCGCGCCGGGGAGCAGGCGCAGCTCGTGCGCGCCGCCGCGGCCGACGCGGCGCGCATCCTCCAGATCTCCGCCGGCCTCGCGCAGGGCGCGGACGAAGCGGCGCGCCGGAACGCCGACCTCGCCGCGGCCGCGCGCGGTCACAAGGGCGTGCTCGACCAGAGCACGGTGCAGCTCGCCAAGCTCGCCGAGGAAGTGGCGAAAGGCGCCGAAGAGGCGGAGGCGCTCGCCCAGGCGTCGAGCGAGATCCAGAAGTTCGTCGTCCAGACGAAGGCCGTCGCCACGCAGACCAACATGCTGGCGCTGAACGCGGCGATCGAAGCGGCGCGCGCAGGACCGCAGGGCCGCGGCTTCGCCATCGTGGCCGACGAGGTGCGCAAGCTCGCGTCGGTCGCCGCGACGGCCGCCGGTGAGACCGCCGACACGGTCCGCGGAGTGTTGACGCGGGTCCAAGGCACGAGAGACCGGCTGGTCCGGCTCGCCGCCGGCGGGGCGGCGGTACGCGAGGCGGCGCAGTCGGCGGCGCAGGGGCTCGCGGCCGTCGCCGGCGAGGCCGACGCCAACGACGCGTGGAGCCGGGAGATCGCGCAGTCGGCGGCGGAAATGCGGAAGTTGGTCGAGGAGATCGCGAACCGCCTGGGATCGGTGGCACAGCAGACCGACGGCCTGCTCGCCTCGGCCGAGGAGCTCGCCGCATCGGCCCAGGAGCAGAGCGCGTCGACCGCGGAGATCGCGTCGTCCGCCAACCAGCTCGCCGAGGCGGCGGACAAGCTCACCGGCGCGGTGAAGTCGTTCCGCCTGCTGGCCGACGAGGTGCCGGCCCCTCCTCCCCCCCCGGCCGAGCGGCAGGCGGCGGACTAGGCCCGCCGGCTTGACAGCCGGCGCCTCGCGGAATTAGATACTGGCCATGCTACGCGTCGCGCGTCATCACCGGCACCATCACCGCCACTCGAATGAGGGGCCGCCGGAGGTGCGCGCGAGGTAATCTCAGCACGAGACCTTGAGTCCATCGCCGACGCCGGCCCTCCCGGGCCGGCGTTTTTGTTTTGGCACCACCTTGACGCCGGAGATGCAGACGATGTGCCCACACACTGATGCGAACCGCGTCCTGCGCCTCGGCCTGCCGAAAGGCCGCATGGAAAGCGGCGTGCTCTCGCTCTTGGCGGATGCTGGGATTCACGTGCGCCCGGGCGCCCGAGGCTACCGGCCAGAGGTGTCCCTCCCCGAGACCGAGGCCAAGCTCCTTAAGCCGCAGAACGTCGTGGAGATGCTGGCGGCTGGGAGTCGCGACGCCGGATTCGCCGGCGCGGATTGGGTCGCCGAGCTCGAGGTCGAGGTGATCGAGCTGCTCGACACGGAGCTCGATCCGGTGCAGATCGTGGCTGCCGCGCCCGGCCAGCTTCCCTCCCCCCCTGCCGAGCGCCGGGTGGTCGTGGCGTCGGAGTACGAGCGCCTGGCGCGAGCCTGGATCGCCCGCCGCGGCCTCCGCGCCGACTTCGTCCGCTCGTACGGCGCAACAGAGGTGTTCCCCCCGGAAGACGCGGACGTGATCGTCGACAACACGGCAACGGGTGCTACGCTCGAGTCGAACGGGCTCAAAGTGGTCGACGTCCTGATGCCCTCCTCCACGCGGCTCTACGCCAACCCGCGCGCGCTCGACCGCTCGGAGACCCGCCGACGGCTGGAGGACCTCGTGCTCCTCCTGCGCTCCGTGCTCGACGCCCGACGCCGGGTGATGCTCGAGGTCAACGCCTCGGCCGAATGCCTCAATGCCGTCGTGGCGGCGCTCCCGGCCATGCGCCAGGCGACTGTCGCGCCGCTGTACGGCAACGGTGGTTACGCGGTGAAGGCGGCGGTGCCGCGCGACGTCCTGCCCCTCGTCATCCCGGCGGTGAAAGCGGCGGGCGGCACCGACGTGGTGGTCTCCCGCCTCGCCCAGATCGTCCCATGAGCAGCACTCTCAGGCTCGACCGAAACGAGGGGCCGCCGCCCTCGGCGGCGCTGCTTGCGGCACTCGGCGGCATCGACCCAGAAGCGATGCGCCGCTATCGCGATGTCTCGACCCTCGAAGCTGCGCTCGCGGAGTTGTGCCGTGTGCGCCCTGACCGGGTGATCGTGACGGCGGGCGCGGACGAAGCGATCGACCGCGCCTGCCGGGCGTATCTCGGACCCGGCCGCACCATGCTCCTCGCGGAGCCAACATTCGAGATGTTCGATCACTTTGCCGCGCTCGCCGGAGGCACGCTCACGCGCGTGCCCTGGCCGCTGGGACCTTTCCCCATCGATGAGTTTCTCGCCCGGCTCGACACCCGTCCCGCGGTGATCACCGTGGTATCGCCCAATAATCCGACGGGTGGGGTGGCGTGCGCGGACGACGTGCGACGCCTGGCCGCGGCGGCGCCCGAGGCGCTCGTGCTGCTCGACCATGCCTACGTGGAGTACGCGGACGCGGACCTCACATCGGCCGTAGCCGATTTGCCCAACGTGCTGGTGGTCCGCACTCTGTCGAAGGCGTGGGGACTCGCCGGATGCCGCGTGGGGTACGCGATCGGGAGCCCGAGCGTCATCGTGGCGCTCCGGGCGGCGGGCGGGCCGTATACGGTCGCGGGCCCGTCGGTCGCGCTCGCGCTGGCGCAGCTCAACCTTGGCAAGACGGCGGTCCGTGAGCACGTCGCCCGAGTGCGTGAGGAGCGCCGATCGCTCGACCCGCGACTCACCGCGCTCGGTGTGACACCGTGGCCGTCCCAGGCCAATTTCGTGTACGTCGAGTGCGGCCCTCGCGCTGCGTTTCTTGCCGCGGCCCTCCGAGCACTCGGTGTGCTGGTGCGGGATTTCCCCGGCCGCGCGGGATGCGAGACCGCGCTCCGCATCACCCTCCCCGGCGACGAGGCGGAGTTCGCCCAGCTCGCCCAGGCGCTGGAAACCGCGCTGGCGCCACAGGCCCTGCTCCTCGACCTCGACGGTGTGCTCGCGGACGTGCGGGATTCGCAGCGCGTTGCCATCGCGGCAACGGCCGCCTCGCTCGGCGTGAACGTCTCGGCTACCGAGGTCGCGGCCGCGGTCCGGGGGGGCGACGCGGCGAACGACTGGACGGTCACCCGGCGGCTGATCGAGGGCCGCGGCGCCCAGGCGTCACTCGAGGACGTCACCGCGCGCTATCAAGACCTCTACCTCGGGCGGCCCGGAACGCCCGGCCTGCGCGAGCATGAGCGGCTCATCCCCACCCGTGCGCTCCTCGAGCGCCTAGCGGCGCGCTTGCCGCTCGCGATCGTGACGGGGCGCCCGCGGGACGAGGCGCGATGGTTCCTCGAGCGCGCGGGCGTCGCCGACCTGTTCCGCGCCGTCGTCACCATGGAAGACGCGCCGCCCAAACCCGATCCGGCTCCCGTGCGGCTCGCGCTCGAGCGCTTGGGCGCGCACCGGGCGTGGCTGGTGGGCGACACCCCCGACGATGCCCGCGCCGCGTCCGCCGCGTCCGTACTGCCGCTCGGCGTCGTCGCCCCCGGGGACGATCGCGCGGCGACGAGCGCCGCGCTCGAGCGGGCGGGCGTCGCCCGGGTGCTCGACGACCTCACCGCTCTCCTGGAGGTCCTGCCATGAGCCGCACTGCGTCCGTCGAACGCGCCACAGGGGAGACCGCCATTCGCGTATCGCTCGACCTCGAAGGACGGGGCGTGGCGCAGGTGCAGACGGGGATCGGCTTCCTCGACCACCTGCTCGGGTCGTTGGCGCGGCACGCCCGGTTCGACCTGACGCTGTCGTGCGAGGGCGACCTGGGCGTCGACGACCACCACACCGCCGAGGATTGCGCGCTCGCCCTGGGGGAGGCGCTCGACCGCTCCCTCGGTGCGCGCCGCGGCGTCGTCCGGTTCGGCTGGGCGTACGCCCCGCTAGACGAGGCACTGGCGCGGGCCGTCGTGGATCTCTCGGGTCGCCCCTTTGCGGCCGTCGACCTGGGACTCCGCCGCGAGGCGATCGGCGGGCTGGCCTGCGAGAACGTCGGGCACGTGCTTCGCTCGCTCGCGGCGGCCGCGCGGCTCACGCTCCATGTCGACGTGCTGCGAGGCGAGAACGACCATCACCGCGCGGAGGCCGCCTTCAAGGCCGTCGCGCTCGCGCTCCGCCAAGCGGTGGCCTGCTCCGGCTTCGACGACGTTCCTTCGACCAAAGGTACGCTGGGAGACGGCCGCGATGCGTGACCTCGTGGTGGTCGACACCGGCGTCGCCAACCTCGCGTCGATCGCGAGCGCTCTCGCGCGGATCGGCGCGCGCACGACCGTCACCCGCGATCCTGAGGTCGTGCGGAACGCGGAGCGCCTGATCCTTCCGGGTGTGGGGGCCTTTGGGACGGCCGCGGCCGCCCTGCGCGCCGCAGGGCTCGACGCCGCGCTGCGCGACGCCGTGGAGCGAGGGACTCCCCTGCTCGCCGTGTGCCTCGGGCTCCAGCTGCTGTGTGACGGGAGCGAGGAGTCACCAGCGGCGTCGGGGCTCGGGATCGTTCCGGGAGTGTGCCGCCGGCTACCCGAGGGGATACGCGTGCCGCACCTCGGCTGGAATCGCGTGGAAGCGGCGCCATCCGCTGGGCTCCGCTGCGTCGCGACCGGGGAGGCGGCGTTCGCCAATTCCTACGCGCTGCGTGAGGCGCCTCCGGGCTGGAGCGCGGCGTGGACCGTGCATGGCGCACCGTTCGTCGCCGCCCTCGAGCGCGGTGGGACCCTTGCCTGCCAGTTTCACCCCGAGTTGTCGGGCACCTATGGCGAGACGATGTTGGCGCGCTGGCTGGGGACCGGATCTAGTGCCGCCGGCGCCGAGTCTCGCCCGCCCGCGCGTGCGGGGGGCCTGCTGCGCCGCATCGTCCCGTGTCTCGACGTGAAGGACGGACGTGTGGTGAAGGGCGTGAACTTCCAGCGACTCCGGGACATCGGCGACCCAGCGGAGCGGGCGGCGCAGTACGAAGCGCAGGGCGCGGACGAGATCGTGATGCTGGACGTCGCAGCAGCACCGGACGAGCGCCCCACGCAGGTCGACACCGTGCGTCGGGTCCGCGCTGCGATCCGCATACCGCTGACGGTGGGGGGCGGCGTCCGTTCCGTGGGCGACGCGCGGCAGTTGCTGGACGCCGGCGCCGACAAAGTGAGCGTCAACACGGCCGCGGTACGCTGTCCCGACCTTGTCACTCAGCTCGCCGACGCGTTCGGCCGGCAATGCGTCGTGCTCGCGATCGACGCTCGTCGGACGCCCGAGCAGCGGTGGGAGGCGCTCATCCTCGGGGGCCGCGCGCGGGGGCACTCCGACGCGGTGACCTGGGCGGCCGAGGGTGAAGCGCGCGGGGCGGGCGAGATTCTGCTCACGAGCTGGGATGCCGACGGGACGCGCGCCGGCCCCGACCTCGAGCTGCTCCGCACCGTCCTCAATGCGGTGCGAGTCCCGGTGATCGCTTCGGGAGGGATCGGGACGCGGGCGCATGTCGCAGAGGCGTTCGCCGCAGGCGCCGACGCGGTGTTGGCCGCCTCGATGCTCCACGACGATGACGACACCGTGGACGCCATCAAGATCGATCTGGCGGCCCGCGGCATCCCGGTGCGACGATGATCATCCCGAGCATCGACCTGATGAACGGTCGCGCCGTTCAGCTACGGCACGGCCGCGAGTTTGTCCTGGACGGCGGCGACCCGCTGGACCGGCTGGAGCAGTTCGCGGTGGCAGGCGAAGTGGCCGTGGTCGATCTCGACGCTGCGCTCGGGCGCGGGTCGAACGCCGCCGTGATCCGGACCATGGTGCGAGGGGCCCCGTGCCGCGTGGGCGGCGGGATCCGTACCGTCGAGGCCGCACGCGCATGGCTTGACGCCGGCGCCACCAAGGTCGTGCTCGGCACCGCCGCGAGCCCCGAGGTATGCGGGCGCCTGCCGCGCGAGCGCGTCATCGCTGCCGTGGACGCGAGACATGGTGACGTCGTGATCGACGGCTGGCGCACCGCGACCGGCCTGCGGGTCCCGGACCGCGTCTCCGAGCTTGCCCCGGTCGTGGGTGGATTCCTGTTCACACAGGTCGAGCACGAGGGCACGATGCAGGGGTTCGACCTGGAGTCAGTGCGCGCGGCGGTTGCCGCAGCGGGCGATGCGCGTATCACGGCCGCCGGCGGGATCGCGACGGCCGCGGAGATCGCGGCGCTCGATGCGCTCGGCGCCGACGCCCAAGTCGGCATGGCGCTCTACACAGGGCGCCTGCCGCTCGGCGAGGCGGTCGCGGCGCCGCTCGCCCGGCCGGTGAACGGCGGCGTGTGGCCGACCGTGGTGTGCGACGAGCTGGGCCGGACGCTCGGCCTGGTGTGGTCCACCCGAGAGTCGCTCGCTCGCGCCGTGGCCGAGCGGCGCGGGATCTATTGGTCACGCACCCGCGGCAGCCTGTGGGTCAAGGGCGAGACGTCGGGAAACACCCAGGCGCTGGTCCGGGTCGCCCTCGACTGCGACCGCGACGCGCTGCGGTTCACGGTGCGCCAGCGCGGCACCGGGTTCTGTCACCTCGAGAACCGCTCCTGTTGGCCCGATGGCTTCGATCTGAGCGACCTGGAACGCGTGATCGAGGCCCGCCGGGCGCGACCGGAGCGCGACTCCGGGACTGTGCAGCTGCTCGCCGATCGTGGGCTGCTGGACGCGAAGCTTCGCGAAGAGGCGGCCGAGCTGGCCCTAGCGGCGACAGCCGCCGAGGCAGTGCACGAGACGGCCGACCTGTTCTACATGGCGCTCGTGGCGCTGGTGCGCGCCGGCGGATCGCTCGCGGACGTGCAGGCGGAGCTGGCACGGCGGCATGCCGCGGTGAGCCGCCGGCGCATGGTGGCGAAGTGACGGCGTTGCTGCGTTCCCGCACCGTCGCGGACTTCGTCCGGCAGCGGGGTGCAGCCCTGCCCGCCGAGGCCCTGGCCATCGCCGCACCGATCGTCGAAGACGTGCGCCGCCGCGGGGAAGCGGCCTTGCGGGAGCACGCAGCGCGGTTCGGTGACCTGGCTCCTGGGGAGCGGCTCGTGGTGGAACGGCCTGCGTTGGAGCGCGCCCTGACGTCGCTCGACTGCGCCGACCGGGAGCGGTTGGACCGCGTGGCGGGCCGGATTCGGGCGTTCGCCGAAGCCCAACGGCGCTCGCTGGTGGATGTCACGGTGCCGGTGCCCGGTGGTGCCGCCGGGCACCGCGTTCTCCCTGTCGAGCGGGCGGGGTGCTACGCTCCCGGGGGACGATACCCCCTGCCCTCGTCGATCCTGATGACCGTGGTGAGCGCGCGCGTCGCGGGCGTGCGGCAGGTGTGGGTCGCGAGCCCGAGACCGACGCCGCTCGTGCTCGCGGCAGCAGCGATCGCGGGAGCGGACGCACTGCTCGCGGCAGGGGGCGCGCAGGCGATCGCCGCGCTGGCGTACGGCGCCGGGCCTGTCCCCCCGTGCGACGTGGTCGTCGGCCCGGGGAACCGGTACGTCACCGCCGCAAAGCAGCTGGTGTCGAGCGCCGTGGGGATCGACATGCTGGCGGGACCATCCGAGCTCGTCGTCTTCGCCGACGGGAGCGCCGATCCAGGACTCGTGGCTGACGATCTCCTCGCCCAGGCGGAGCACGACCCGGATACAGTGCCGGTGCTGCTGTCGCTCGACCCGACGCTGCCGCCCCGGGTCGACGCAGAGCTGCGCACCCGCTTAGCCGATCTTCCGACGGCGGCGGTCGCCCGCGCGGCGTTGGGGAACGGCGGGGCCGTCGCGATCGCCACCGTCGATGACGGCGTCGCCGCCTGCGACGCGATCGCGCCCGAACACCTCGAGTTGCATCTCGCAGGCGCCGCCGCCGTCGCGCAGCGACTGAGAAACTACGGCGCCCTATTCATCGGGGTGGGCGCCAGCGCGGTCCTGGCTGATTATGGCGCCGGTCCCAATCACACACTGCCCACGAGCGGGACGGCACACTGGGCTGGCGGGCTCTCGGTCTTCACCTTTTTGCGGGCGCGCACCTGGCTGCAACTGGATGACGCGGTGGCCGCCGGTGAGCTCGCCGCGGATGCCGCGTGGTTCGCGCGACTCGAAGGCCTTGAGGCACACGTCCGGGCGGCAGAAGGCAGGCTGGTGCGAGCTCCCAACGAGACCTAATCCCCAAAAAACGCCAGCCGCACGTCCAGCACGTCCGGGAGGCGCTGCAACTCCTCCAGCACGCCGTTGGTCAGCGCCTGGTCGACGTTGATCGCGGCCAGCGCGTTGTCGCCCGGGGTGGAGCGGCGGGCCTGGTGGTAGCTCGCGATGTTGATCCCCGCGCCCCCCAGCACCGTCCCCACCCGCCCGATCACGCCGGGCACGTCGCGGTTCCGAATCACGAGCATCCAGCCGTCGGGCGCCACGTCCACGTGGTAGTCGTCGATACGGACGACGCGGCCGTGGCTGTTCCCCACCAGCGCGCCCGCCACGCGCACGCGCCCGCGGGGCGTATCCACCTTCACGCCCACCGACGTCTCGAACCCGGGCTCGGGTGCGCCCGTCTTGCGGGCGAGCTGAATGCCCTGCTCCTCCGCCAGCACCTGCGCGTTCACCAGGCTCACGGGGCCCGCGTTCATCGCGCCGAGCAGGCCCTCGAGCGCCGACATCAGGACGGGCCGCGGCGCCGCCTCGTCCTTGCCCCCGTACGCCACCTCCACTGCCGTGACCGGGCCGTCGGTCAGCGCGAGCGCCAGCCGGCCCAGGCGGCGGGCCAGATCGAGCAGCGGGGTGAGACGCTTCAGCGTGGCGCCGCCGATGCCGGGGACGTTGATCGCGAACGACAGGTCTCCCGTAACGAGCGCATCGCGCACGGCCGCGCAGATCTCGACCGCGACGCGCTCCTGCGCTTCCGCCGTCGACGCCGCCAGGTGCGGCGTGAGCAGCACGCGCTCGAGCGACCGCAGCGGCGAGTCGGCGGGCAGCGGCTCCACCGCAAAAACGTCGATCGCCGCGCCCCCGATGCGCTTCCCCCGCACCGCCTCGGCGAGCGCCGCTTCGTCCACCAGCTCGCCGCGCGCGGTGTTGATGAGCACCGCCGTGGGCTTCATCAGGCGCAGGCGGTCGGCATTGATCAGATGGTGGGTCTCCTGCGTCAGTGCGACGTGCAGCGTCACCACGTCCGCCGCGCGCAGCAGGTCGTCGAGCGACACCAGCTTCACGCCCAGCTCGGCCGCCCGCTCAGGCAGCAGGTAGGGATCGTGCGCGATGACGATCATCCCGAAGGCGCGCGCCAGCTGCGCGACGTGTCCCCCGATCCGCCCCAGCCCCACCACCCCGATCGTCTTGCCGCGGAGCTCGGTGCCCTCGAACCGCTTGCGGTCCCATTCGCCCCGGCGCATCGCCGCCGCCGCGTCGGAGATGCGGCGCACCAGCGCCAGCAGCAGGCCCAGCGCGTGCTCTCCGGCGCTCACGGTGTTGGCGCCGGGGGCGTTCATCACCGCGATCCCGCGGCGGGTCGCCGCGTGCACGTCGATCGTGTCCACGCCGGTGCCCGCGCGGGCGACGACGCGCAGGTGTGGAGCCCGCGCCAGCAGGTCCGCGGTGACGCGGGTTTCGCTGCGCACGATCAAGGCGTGCGCGCCGGCCAGCGCCCGATCGAGCTCGTCGCCGGACTTCCCCGCGACCATCACGACCTCGACGTCCGGTGTCCCTTCGAGCAGCGCGAGCCCGCCGCCCGCGACCTTGTCCGCCACGACGACGCGCCAGCTCACCCGAGGGCCTGCTGGATGAGGGGCAGCAGCTCGTCCAGGGCGGCCAAGGTGTGGTCGCCCATGTGGCCGATGCGGATGGTGGAGTCTTTCAACGCGCCGTATCCGGCGCCGATCGTCCATCCCTGCGGCTTCAGGAATCCCAGCACGTCCTTCGCCTTCTTCCCGTCGGGGAGCCGCAGGCAGGAGACCGTCCAGCTGCGGCGTCCCTCGCGCGGCACGAATGCGATGCCGGTCTCGGCGCTCCACGCCTCGACGCGGCGGCGCATCGCGTCGTGCCGCTGCCACCGCGCCTCGACCCCACCATCCCGGGCGATGCGGGCCAGCTGCGCCTCGAGGGCGTACAGCAGCGAGATCGCGGGCGTGTTGGTCGGGTGGAACTTCGTCGTCGCCTGCATGAAGCTCACCAGGTCGAAGTAGAGGCCGCGGCCCTCGAGGGTCTTGGCCCGCTCCACCATCCGCGCCGACGCGGCACCCAACGCGAGGCCGGGCGGCAATGCGAGGGCCTTTTGCGAGCCCGTGAACACGAAGTCCAACCCCCAGGCGTCGGTCTCGACGGGAGAACCCGCCACCGAGGTGACGGCGTCCACCAGCAGGAGCACGTCGTCGAACTCGCGCACGACGTCGGCGTAGCCCGCGACGTCCTGGAGCACGCCGGTAGACGTCTCTGAATGGACGCACGTCACGGCGTCCACCGGAGTGCGGCGCAAGGCGTCGCGCAGCATGTCCGGCTCCACGGCGCAGCCCAGCGGCACCTCGAGCCGGATGCACTCCTTCCCCACGGCGCCGACCAGGGCGGCGAACCGGTCGCTGAACGCCCCGTTCACGAGCGAGAGCGCCCGGCGCCGCACGCCGTTACGGGCAGCCATCTCCATGAAGCCGGTGGCGGACGTGGTGCCGATGAGCACCGGCTTGCTCGTGCGGCACAGCGCGCCGAGCCGCGGCGCGAGCCCTTGTAGCAGCTGCTCCATGGCGCTGGAGCGGTGGCCGATCATCGGCCGCTCCATCGCCGCAAGAATCTCGGGATGGACGTCGGTGGGACCCGGGAGGAAGAACTTCCCGAACGTGGCTGGGGCGACCGCCGTCATGCCGGGGTCCGCGCCAGCTCCTCGACCAGCCCCCCCACGACCACCTCGCTGGTCTTCACCAGGCGCACGCCTTCCTCTCCCCACTCTTTGAGCAGGTGCTCGGCGGAGTCGCGGTCGATCGGCTTCATCGCATCCACCACGGCGAAGAGCCGCACCTGGGGCCGGTGCTCGAGCAGTCCCTCGATCGCGTACTTGTCGCACACGTCCAGCGCGACACCGTAGAGCACGACGTCGTGGGGATCGAGGATGTCCAGCACGGGCAAGACGTTGGCGTTGGTGAACACGTCGAACCGGTGCTTGTGAAACAGGATGTCGCCGCGGTGCGCCCGGATCTTCGCCGCCAGCGCCTTGGGGTCCTGGGGCTCCGGCTCGATCACGACGGGATCGCGCAGCGCGGTCTCCGGAATCTTCTTCTGGCCGGGGGTGCCCCGCAGGCAGTGGGGCGGGAACGTCGCCTTCCAGTCGGGGGTGTCGGAGATCTCGGCGTGCTCGCGGACATGGTCGTCGGCGCTCGCCACGACGCGGATGCCGTGCCCGTGGGCATAGTCGGTCAGCTTCCGGAGACTGGGAATGATCTGCTCGGCGTCGGGCACGTACAGCTTCCCGTCCGCCTTCATGAAGTCGTACTGGGTGTCGACATCCCAGAAAATGACGCGGGCCATACCCTTCGCTCCTCGTGGAAAAGCCGGCAGTGGAAAAGCCGGCAGGGGGGAATCTCTCCGGAGGGCGCGGAGGGTGTCAACCGGCCCAGCCCCAGGCCCGCCACAACACCTGCTGCCGCGCGGCCACATCGAAGCGCTTGA
This sequence comes from Gemmatimonadales bacterium, assembly GCA_036004985.1. Lineage (GTDB taxonomy): Bacteria > Gemmatimonadota > Gemmatimonadetes > Gemmatimonadales > GWC2-71-9 > 20CM-2-65-7. The sequence continues at coordinate 4,225 of DASYQX010000113.1, read as the reverse complement.
ACACGGAGAACTCGGCGACGCGCCGCGCGCCCCGGACCGCGCGGGCCAGCTCTCCGGGGAGCGCCGCGCGCGCGAGATCGGCCAGCGCCGTGCTGCGCCGCGCGTCCAGCTTCGCTTGCTCGACCGAGGCGAAGGCCCAACCGTAGCCAATGGCCAGCACCGCCTGGTGACGCACGGCGAGCGGGAGCCCACGGTCGCGCGCCAGGCCCTCGAGCACGGGACAGTTGTCGCCCAACGCACCGGCGACCGTGAGCAGCCGATACGCCCGCTCCGCCGCGGCCACCAGCTGGTTCGCCCGCGCGAGGGCCGCCTGGGTGGGAGCGGTCGCGCGGCGCCGCCCGCCCTGCTCTTCGATCGCCCGGAGCGCGTGGAGCGCCTCCCGTTCCATCCTCGCGCCCAGCACGAAGTGATACAGCCGGTAGTCCCGCTGCAGGTGTCGCCCGATCGTGATGACGGCCCGCACCAGCGTGTCCGCCTCGGCGGCGTCGCCGCGCACGTCGGCGAGGCGGGCGCGGGCCAGGACGGCGCGCGTGGCGGTCAGCACGCGCATCGCCGACCACAACTCGGCGGTGACGTCGGACGCGGAATCGCCGGACGGCAGCGTCGCCGCCAGGTCCCACGGTCGCAGCGCGGCGGCGCGCAGCGAGTCCACGACGTCCCAGTCGCCGGATGCCACCCAGCGCCGGCGACGCCAGTCGCCGTCGGGGAACGTGTCCCCGAATGGGACTACCGAGCCGCGGGCGAAGGCGGAGTCGGTCCACACCAGCGCCGCCGTCAGGGCCCCGTTGCCCTGAATCCGCGGGCGGAGGGTGTAGCGGTCGACGGCCGGCGCCCCGCCGATCGGCTGCAAGTCGGGTGCGCGGAGGGAGTCGAGCGCCGCCCGCGCGTATTCCGGCCGGAAGTGCTGCTCCGTGGCAAGGTCGGTACGGAGTAGGTCGGGGTCTTCGAGCACGGCGATGACCACGCCGACCGCGGTGACGACGCCGAGCAGGGCCGCGCAGCCGCAGCCGGCCAAGACGATCTTCTTGTGGGTGGACGCCTGCATCGGACCAACGATGCTACAGCTTCAGCGCGACCGCCACCTCGTCGCAGGCGTCTTGCCGCGGGCAGCGCGCGCAATCGGCCCAGACCTTCAGAGGGAACTGCTCCTTCTCCGCGGGCCGGAAGCCCAGCCGCAAGAAAAACACCGGCTTGCGGGTCAGCCCAAACACCTCTTCCAGGCCGAGCGCCCGCGCATCGGCCACCACCGCCTCGACGAGCGCCTTGCCGAGGCCCTGCCCCTGATGGTCGTCCCGCACCGCGAGCCCTGCCACCTCGGCGAGATCGGTGCTGTAGACCTTGAGGGACGCGGTCCCGACGATCGCGCCGTCGGCGGCTTCCGCCACCACGTACTCCTTGATGTGCCGGCAGAGGTCGTAATTCGAGCGCGGCAACAAGTCGCCCGTGGCAACAAAGGGCGCCATCAGCGTCTCCATGCCGGCGACGTCCGCCAGGATCGCCGGGCGCACGACGGGGAGCGCGGAGCGCGGGGAGGGCCGGGCGGGCGCGGCGAGGGTCACGCGAGCACCTCTTCGAGTATCGCCGCCCCCCGCTCCAGCTCATCGTGCGTCACCGTGAGCGGCGGCACGATGCGGATCACGGTCGGCCCCGCGGTGAGCACCAAGAGATGCCGCTCCCGGGCCGCGGCCACGAACGGTGCAGCGACCTCCCCTCCCGCCAGCTCGATCCCCCACATCAGGCCCCGCCCCCGCACCTCCCGCACGCGCGCCGCCCGCTGCGCGAGCCGCCCCAGCCGGTCCCCGAGCCACACTCCCTTGGCCCGCACGTCCGCGAGGAAATCGGGATCGGCGATGGTGCGCACGACGTCGAGCGCCACCGTCGCGACCAGTGGTCCGCCGCCGAACGTCGTGGCGTGGTCGCCGGGGCCGAGCGCCGCGGCGATCCCGTCGCTCACGAGCACCGCCCCCATCGGCAGCCCGCCGGCGAGCGGCTTAGCCAGCGTCACCATGTCGGGCGTCACACCGGTTTGCTCGTAGGCGAACAGTGTGCCGGTGCGCCCGAGACCGCATTGCACCTCGTCGAAGATCAGCGCGGCGCCGCGCTCGTCGCACAGCTCGCGCAGGAACGCGAGGAAGTCGGCGGCCACGGGCTGGACGCCGCCCTCGCCCTGCACCGGCTCGACGATTACGGCGGCGGTCCGATCGGCCGCCACGGCTCGCGCCGCGGCGTCGCGGTCGCCCAGCGGAGTGATCTGCACGCCGGCGAGCAGCGGCTCGAACGGGCGGCGGTAGTCGGGCCGGTCCGTGGCGGCGAGCGACGCGAACAGCCGCCCATGGAACGAGCCGCTGAACGCGACGATCTCCGTGTGCCCCGACCATTTGCGGGCGAACTTGAAGCCGCCCTCGTTCGCCTCCGCCCCCGAATTGCAGAAGAAGACCTGACCCTGACCATTGAAGGCGCGGGCGGACAGCTCCACCGCGAGTCGCTCGCCGGGCTCGGTGCGGTAGAGGTTCGAGACGTGAACCAGTCCGGTGTCGAGCGCGCGGGTCATCGCCTCGCGCACGACGGGATGGTTGTAGCCGAGGGCGTTGACGGCGATCCCCGCCACGAAATCGAGGTACCGGGTGCCATCCTCGGCCACGAGCTCCGACCCCTCGCCCGACACGAACACGGGACCGACGCGGGCGTAGACGCCGAGCAGCGCCGAAGCGTCCGACTGGACGGCGGTCACCCGCGCTCGACTGCGGAATGCGCGACGGGAGGCGGCGTGGCGAGGAGGCGTGTGCCGGCGGTCGCGCTATCCAACATGTCGAGATCGCCGATCCGAACAGCCCGGACGCCGGCCTCCAGCGCGTGGGCCGCCGCGCGCAGCTTGGCGGCCATGCCGTCGGTGGCGACCCCTTGCTCGATCATCGTCTCGATCTCCGCGGCAGCGAGCGTGGGCTGGGCGACTCCCTCGATCTCGACGCCGCGAACGTCGGACACGAACAGCAGCTCGGCCGCCCGGAGGGCCGCGGCGACGGCGGCGGCGGCGTGGTCCGCGTTCACGTTGAGGGGAACGCCCCTGCTGCCCGCCGCCGGGGCCACGGGGGCCACGACCGGGGTCAGGCCGGCGAGTAACAGGCTCTCGAGGAGCGAGGCGCGCACCTGGGTGATCTCCCCGACATGGCCGAGTCCGTGACCGTTGGCGGTGGGGTGTGCCGTGAGGAGACCGCCGTCCACGCCGGAGAGCCCGATGGCGTCGAGCCCCGCGGCACGCAGCGCTTCGACCAACAGGCGGTTCACGGGTCCGCCCAGCACCATCTCGACGACCTCGGCGATCTCCGGGGACGTCACGCGGAGGCCGGCCCGCTTCTCGACTGGGAGGTTCAAGCGGCGCGACCAGGCGCTGACCGCCTGGCCCCCGCCGTGCACGACGACGACGGGCTGCGCGGCCTGGAGCGCGCGGGCGCACTCGGCGACCCACGCGGGCCGGTCGAGCTCGTTGCCGCCGACTTTCACGACGCGGACGGAGAGCATCAGCAGGCCAGGCCCGCGGTCTCGGGCAACCCCAACATCACGTTCATGTTCTGCACCGCCTGCCCCGCGGCACCCTTCACCAGGTTGTCGATGGCGGCGATGACGGTGAGGCGTGGGCGGCGCACGTCGACCACCTGGGCTACGCCGAGCGCCACGCGATTGCGGTAGACCACATCCTTGAGCGACGGGAGCGTTCCCGTCATCACCTGGACGCAGGGCTCGCCGTCGTATGCGGCCGCGTACAGTCCTTCCGCCGTGCCCTGGTCCAGCACCCGCGTCAGCGGCACGTGGATCGTCTCGAGGATGCCGCGCTTCACGGGCAGGAGATGCGGCGTGAACACGAGGTCTCCGGTGAAGCCGCCCTCGCGGGCGAGCGACTGGCGCAGCTCGGCGAGGTGGCGATGCGTGTTGCCGATGGCGTACGCGCGGAAGTCTTCGGACACTTCGCCGAACAGCAGCTCGCGCTTCGGATTCCGGCCGGCGCCGGTCACGCCGGAGGCCGCGTCGATGATCACTTCGCGCGACGGATCGATGAGCCCGCGTTGCGCGAGCGGGATCAACGCGAGCAGGGCGGCGGTCGGATAGCATCCCGGGTTCGCCACCAGGTCGGCGGCGGCGAGCTGAGGCCGCGTGAACTCGGTGAGGCCGTACACCGCGTCGGGCGAGAGCCGGAAGTCGGCGGAGAGATCCACGGCGCGCTTGCCGG
>DASYQX010000112.1:0-4433 GCA_036004985.1 Gemmatimonadales bacterium | reverse complement strand
CGAGGCATTGCCGACTCTGCCTGAGCGCGACCGCTGCGACGTGGCCGCCGGGCTGCTCAAGAAGTGGGGCGAGAACGAGGCGCGGCCGGACGGCGATTGGCGCGGCTGGAACTGGAGCCGCGCGCGGACGCGACGCCTGGTACGCGCGCAGGCCGAAGCGCTCCGGACGATCACCTGTGACGCACCGGTTAAGGAGGTCACGTGATCACGGCGGGAGCGAGTGGTCGCCGCCTGCGGGCGACCTGACGATGCCGCTGACCGGCGCGACCAAGTGGGTACTGGCGATCGCCTTTCTCGGCGGTCTCGTCGGCGGAGACGCGATCAGCGCAGTCTTCGCGGCGCTGGGCGCCTTCGCGCTGGGCACGACCATGCCGCGCTCACCCTGGCGCGCGGCGATTCTCATCGTGGCCAGCTGGGCGGCGGGCACGGGCGTCGGCGCGTTGCTCAATCTCTTCGGACGAGTGCAGGGACTCGAGCCCCCGAGTCAGGTCGGATCCGGACTGACGGTGCTCGCTGCGTACGCGAGTGCCGGCGCCGGCGCCGCCCTCGCGTGGGTGTCTTCGCGGCTCAATAGGGACGAAGTGCGACGCTAAGAAGCAGATCCTTCGCGCCTTCGGCGCTCAGGATGACAGGCCCGCTCGCTCCGCGAAGCGACAAAGAGAGGGGGAAAGGAAACCGCGCGCGCGGCGCGCGCGCGAGCGAAGGATCTGGTGAGTAGATTCGAGCCATGCCTCTCCCCATCGTCCAAGTCGACGCCTTCACCGACCGCCCGTTCGCGGGCAACCCCGCCGCCGTCTGCCTCCTCCCCGCCCCCGCCGATCCCCAGTGGATGCAGGACGTGGCGCGGGAGATGAACCTCGCCGAAACCGCGTTCCTCGTCCGCCGGAGCGACGGCTTCGACCTCCGCTGGTTCACACCGGCCGTCGAGGTGGACCTCTGCGGCCACGCGACTCTCGCCAGCGCGCACGTGTTGTGGGAGGACGGCCAGCTCCCGCCGGACGCCCAGGCGCGGTTCCACACCAAGAGCGGGGTGCTCACCGCCGAGCGGCGCGGCGCCTGGATCGAGCTCGACTTTCCCGCCACGCCCGCCGAGCCCGCGCCGGCACCGGACGGCCTAACGGCCGCGCTGGGGGGGGGCGTCACGCCGCGGTTCGTCGGGCGCAGCCGGTTCGACTACCTGCTGGAAGTGGACTCGGAACAGACGGTGCGGGAGCTGCGGCCCGACGTCGGCGCCCTGGCCGCCGTGGACGCCCGCGGCGTGATTGTCACGAGCCGCGCGGGAGACGGCCCGTACGACTTCGTGTCCCGCTTCTTTGCACCGCGCGCCGGTGTACCCGAGGACCCCGTCACCGGGTCGGCCCATTGTGCCCTTGCGCCCTACTGGAGCGGCAAGCTCGGCAAGCCGGAGCTGGTGGGGTTTCAGGCGTCGGCGCGCGGGGGCACCGTCCGCGTGCGGCTCGCCGGCGACCGAGTGAAACTCGGCGGGCAGGCGGTCACGGTGTTGCGGGGATCCCTGACCGCCGACAACTTGGGCGGCAAGGAGGCACACCGGCCATGAAAGAAATCCGCACTACCGCCGACATCCATTCCAACGCCGAGCGCGTGTGGGAGGTCCTGTCCGACCTGCGCGGTTACGCCGACTGGAATCCTTACATCACGCGCGCCGACGGGGGGCTCGAGGTCGGGGAAAGCCTCAAGCTGCAGCTCGAGCCACCCGGAGGCGGCACAATGACGGTTCGTCCCATCGTCCTCGAAGTGGAAGAGCCGCGCGAGCTGCGCTGGATGTGGGCCAAGGGGTTTAGCGGCGTGTGCGACACGGAGGAGTGCTTCGTGATCGTTCCGAAGGGCGAGGGCCGGACGCACGTGATCCACCGGCTGACCTGCACGGGTCTCGCGCTCTCGCTGCCCGGCGTCGGCGCCGCGACGAGCGCGCGCCTCGAGACCAACTTCCGCGAAGGCATGGAAGCGATGAACCGCGCCCTGAAGTCCCGCGTGCAAGGCGGGAAGGGACCGGGGCTCTGACCGCTCGCGGTACGCGGATCGTCGGGTACCTCTGCGCCCTCGGTGCGGGCGCAACCTGGGGCACGACCGGCCCCCTCTCCACCGGACTGTACGAGCTGATGCCCGCGACGAGCATCGGCTTCTGGCGCGTCCTGATCGGCACCGTCGCGCTGGCGGTGTGGGGGCTGTTCATCCGGCGAGATCTGTTCAGGACCGACCGGCGGGGCTGGCTCCTCGTGGGCCTGGGCGGCGGCGCGCTCGTCGCGCTGTTCGAAATCGCCTACCAGTTCGCCATCGCCGGCGCCGGGGTGGCCGGCGCCGCAGCCCTGCTGTACACGGCGCCCGTGATCGTCGCCGTGTTGGCGCGCGTGATTCTGCGTGAGGCGCTGACACCGGTCCGTATCGCCCTCGCATTGATCGTGATGGCGGGGGTGGCGCTCACGGTGACCGGCGGGAGCAACGCGGGGGCCGAAGCGGCGCGGATGGGAATCGTCGCGGGCATCGCCGGCGGCCTCCTGTCGGCGCTCAGCTACGCGCTCACGACGCTGATGGCGCGCTACGCGGTCCCACGCTACGGGGTAGTGCGCGTCCTGTTTCTCGAGGCACTCGGCGGCGTCGTGATCCTGGCGATCGCATTGACAGCCTGGGGACGCCCGCCGGCGGCACCACCCTCGACCGCCGCGTGGCGTTACTTGCTCGGCCTCGCTGCGGGCTCCGTGCTCGCTGCCAACTTTCTCTTCTTTGGCGCCGTGAAGCGGATCGAGGCGGCCCCCGCCGCGGTTGCCGCAACGATCGAACCGGTCGTGGGCGCCCTCCTCGCGTTGCTGCTCTTCAGCCAGCACCTCACGCTGCTCGGCTGGCTCGGCCTGACGATGGTGGTCGGCGGCGTGGCGGCGGGGTACCTGAAGGAAGGCTCAGAACACCAGCTCGATGCCCAGCCGGAACATGCGCGGGGGGCCGAATGAGAACAGCGGCTGCGCGTAATCGCGCGCCGCCGCGAGGAACAGCGGGTACAGCTCGCCGCGGCCCTCGATGAGGCCGTTGCCGTCGGTGTCGGCGAAGCTGCGGTAGCGCGACGACTCGTACGGAATGGCTTCGGGGTGCGCCTGATAGGCTTGTTCCGCCAGCGCCGCAAGCTGCGGCTCTCCGAGATCCGGCTCGCCCGTGTCGCGACGCACCGCCTCGATGTTGCGCCGGTTGAAAAGGTTTCGCACGTCCAGGTAGACGCTCCCCTGCCATCCGCCGAGCCGCAGCCGTCGCCGGAGCAGCATGTCCACCGTGCGCTGCGGCGGGAGACGGTGACTGTTGGGCAGGCCGATCAGCGTGTCGCCGGTCGCATTCGTCATCGTGAACGGCAGCCCCGAGCTCCAGCGCACGATCGCCGCCGCCTCGAAGCCGGCGAGCAGCCGCGGCCCGGCGCTGTCGGACACCCTGCCCTGCGCAATCACGGTCAGACTGTGGCGCCGGTCGTAGTCGAGCGGGAACTCCACGCGCGCCGGGTCGATCGTATCGCCCGCCGGGTCCAGCCGGATGCGTCGCAGCAGCTCGAAGGCGTCCGTGGCCGTCGCCGTCGCCTGCTGCAGCGTGTAGGCGACCCGGACGCCCCAGCCATCCACGAAGGGGCGATCGAAAATGACTTCGGCGCCCTTCACGCTCCCGAAGTCGAGGTTGCCGAAGATGCTCGAGTCGGCATCCAGACCCAGCGGCACCGACGCCACCAACCCGTCGAGCAGCTTGTTGAACACGTTGACCCGCAGCGTGGTGCTTGCCGAGGGCCGGGCGCGCACGGACAGCTCGTACTGCGTCGCGTCCTCGAAGCCGAGGTTCGGATTCCCGCGCCGGAACCTCCCGGTGCGCAGTGTATCGTCGAAGGCGGCGTCGACGAGGTACTGGAAGTCCGGCGCCTGGGAGAACCGTCCCCAGCTCACGACGATCGTGGCGCCTCGGAGCATCGTCGAGAACCCGAGCCGCGGGTTGAGGCTGCGCCGGGCGCCGATATGCGCACCGGGAAGGTCGGTCCCGGGATCGAACTGGTCGTAGCGCAGACCGAACGTGGCCACGAAGTCGTGTCCGTGCGCCTGGCCTTCGACGTATACGGCCGCCGCGGTCGGGGAGAAGTCCGACGCGGCCGGGGGCGGCACGCTGTCGCCGACCCAGAGGTACCCCAGCACGCGCTGGAACGTCTGCACGCGCTGGCGCGACACCTCGGCGCCGAAATACACGTCGCCCCTCGGCCCGCCGACGCTCATGTCGAGCTGACCCCGCAGCTCGCGGTAGCGGTTCCACGCGAGCTCACCACTCGACGCCGACCCGCGGAAGAACGCCGGCACTCCCCACGGTGAGCGATCGCTGAAGTCCGGGCCGTCCATGCCGGGGATCGGCGCTCGGGCGAGGACCGTGTCCTGCGCGCGCGCCACGTCCTCACCGATGAA